>CAUQSL010000004.1:0-87934 GCA_963520775.1 uncultured Peptostreptococcus sp. | reverse complement strand
CAGAAGGTGTAAAACCACCAGAAGGAACGGATATGACACCAAAACCATATCCAAATCATCCAACAAATCCAACTAAGCCTGGAGATCCAACGGATCCTAATACACCAAATGTACCAGTGATTCCATATGTACCAGGATATACTCCGGTATTACCAAAAGACCCAACAAAACCAGTGAGTCCAGAAAACCCACTAGAACCGTTAACACCGGTGGATCCAAAAGATCCTTCGAAAGGATATAAGGTACCACCAGTGCCAACAAAGCCAGGTCAAGATACACCGATTGAGTATGTAAAAGAAGGTAAACAACGTGCGATTACTAACTTTGTTGATGGAAGTAACAATAATACTCCAATTGCTCCACCAGTTGTTGATGAAGGTGATTCAAATAAACCATTTACAAAAGATGGTGATGTAGCTAAGAAAATATCTGAACTAAAAGCAAAAGGGTATGATGTAGTTGAAAATACTTATCCGCCTAATGGCACATTTGATAATGATCCTAAGGTAGATCAATACTACACAGTAAAAGTAACACCACATGTTGAACCGGTGAAACCATTTGATCCAACTCAACCTGGAAATCCGGATAATCCAAAACCGGAACCAGGTCAACCAATTGATCCTAAGAATCCAGAGGGACCAAAATGGACGAATGAGTTAATCAACAAACTAGAAACGAAGAAGGTTGTTACTCGTACAATTCAATATGTAGATGAAGACGGTAATCGTCTAACTTATACAAAAGATGGTAAAAACACAACATTACCAGTTATTGATACAGTAACATTTACTCGTGAAGCGAAGATTAACGAGGTAACAGGAGAGGTAACTTATAGTGAATGGAAAGCTGTTGATGGAGATAATACTTTTGATAAAGTAACGTCACCAATAGTACCAGGTTATATCCTAAAAGATTCTACTCAAAAAGAAGTAGCTGAGAAAACTGGTGTATCTGAAACTACTAAAGATGAAATCATCCAAGTAGTTTATAAGAAACTTGGTTCATGGATTCCTAAATTGCCAGAAGGTGTAACACCGCCAGAAGGAACGGATATGACTCCAAAACCGTATCCAAATGATCCGACAGATCCAACGAAACCAGGAACAGATAAGCCAAAAGTACCGACTATCCCAGGATATACACCAATGATTCCAACAGATCCAACAAAACCAGTGGATCCTAATACGAACCCATTGAAGCCGTTAGATCCAAGTCCAAACGGAGGCTATGAAGTACCAAATATTCCAACAGATCCTTCTAAGGATATTCCAATCACGTATGTGAAAGATGGAAAACCAAATACTAAACCTGACCCAACAACTCCAGAAACTCCTAAACAAAAAGCAGTCATTAAGTTTGTAGTTGTAGGAGAAGATGGAAAAGAGCGTGAAATAGAATCTTATAGAATTTCAGCTACAGGTAAGTCGGGAGATAAAATTCCTACAAATGCCTTTGATGAAACATTGAAGACATTAACGGGAGATCCAACCACAAATGGTGATTACGAATTAGTAGGAGAAAATCCACTAAAAGACAAACCAACATTTGATAACACGAAAGATGAAGAAGGTAAAGAACCATCACAAGTCTTTACTGTGAAATTACGTAACATCAATGTATTACCGCCAACACCAGAAATTGTGGAGCGTAGAGGTGGTAACAATACTGTAGAAGTTGGAGTACCAAACAAAGATGCTGATACTTTATATATTAAGTACACAGAAAAAGGTAAGACTTCAACTGATCCTAAGAAGGAAATCATCACGAAGAAAAATGAAAATGGTGATTGGGTATTTGAAAAGAAACCAGAAGGCGTAGAGATAACGCTAAATCCAAAAACAGGAGTTGTGTCTATTCCGAGTGGAGAAATTCAACCAAAAACAAATGTAGATACACAAACGAAACATAAGTACAAATTAAGTAAGATTGTTTCAGTTGTGCCGAATATATCATATTCATCTGCCTTTGAAGGAACAACAGAGTGGATTGATGTAGAAGGCAATGTCTTGAAACCAGAAACTAAAGGTATCTTTGAAAAAGGACGTATCGAAAACTATGTTTGGTTAGAAACGCATCTTATTGGTAACAAGATTATCCATATTTTCTTAGGTGGAACACCAACGGTTGACAAACCTGAATACGAACTTTCAAATATACCTAGCAGACCAGGTACTCCAGATAGACCAGGTACGCCAGACAAACCAGGCACACCAGACAAACCAGGTACACCAAATATTAAACCTAATGTCATAAATGATGTCGAATTACCTAAACATCCTGAAAAACCTATTACTCATGACAAAGAAAAAGTAAAGGAAAAGAGGAAGGTGCTAGTTGATAAGAACTATGTTAGTAAGAATAGACTAGCTAAAACAGGTAGTGAAACAGGTGCTTCATCAGCTTTAGTAGGGTTAATTACTTCTATAGCTGGAGCAGGTATGCTTTTCAAGAAGAAGAAAAAAGATGAAGAAGAGTAGGAAGAAGATTTATAATTAACTTTATTAACAATAGAGAGTATTTAGCTTGATGCTTAATAATAGGCAATAAATGAATTTTCTGATATTCTAATCGGGTGAAGGTATAAAAATAACAACCGAATAAATTTATTAGGGATGACAGATTACTTTTAAAAATCAGTCATCCCTTTTAATTTTAATTTTCTAATAGCTAGTCGGTTATGGTAAAATTAATATTAATGAAATATAATTTTAATTATGGTATATAATTTATTTTTCGATTTTTAGGAATATCTAATTTTTTATTATTTTGAGTACTATTTATATTATTAGTCGTAAATAGTAGGTATTCACTAAAAGTTGTTTTGAAATTTTATTTAAATATTAAAATTAAAGGAGAATTACAGGTATGAATAAGAAAGTAGATAGTATTATTATTGGTTTTGGTAAGGCTGGAAAGACTCTAGCTGCTTATTTAGGGAAGAAGGGAGAAAAGACTATCCTAGTAGAAAAATCTTCTTTGATGTATGGTGGTACATGCATCAATGTTGGGTGTATACCATCTAAGTTCTTGGCTACTTGCGCTGATAGAAAGGCCTACACTAGTGAAAGCATGGATGAATACTATAAAAAGTCAGTTATAGCTAAGAAGGACCTAATAGCAAAGTTAAACAAGGCCAATTACGATAAGGTCGATGCTAATCCTAATGTAGAAGTAGTTGATGGACTTGCATCATTTAAGGATGATCACACAATAATCATAAAGACAGACGGGGAAGAATACGAGGTGTATGCAGACAAAATATTTATCAATACAGGTGCTAGACCATTTATTCCACCTATTGATGGCCTAGAAATTAAAAATAGGATACATACGAGCGAAACTTTGATGAATTTAGAAAAATTGCCTGAGTCTTTAATAATATTAGGTAGTGGTTTTATAGGACTAGAATTTGCTGCAACATATGCAAAATTTGGTACTAAGGTAACGATTATTGATATGGGTGAAAAACTCCTTCCGAGAGAGGATAGTGATGTATCAGAAGTAGTATTTGAATCATACAAATCTTTAGGTGTAGATTTTATATTTAATGCTAGTATCAAAAAACTTGTAGATGGTGAAGAAGCTCTTAAAGTATATTACACAGTAGATGGAAAAGAAGTAGAAATATCTACAGACGCCTTCTTAGTAGCAACTGGTAGAAGACCAAATGTTGAAGAATTAAACCTAGCCAATGCTGGTGTTGAAGTTTCAGAAATAGGTTTTATAAAGGTTAATAAACATTTACAAACTAATAAAGACCATATTTTTGCAATGGGTGATATTAATGGTGGGCTACAGTTTACATACATATCTCTTGATGATTATAGGATAGTTAAAAGCTACTTAGGAGATAAGGGTAGTTATAGTTTAGATGATAGACAGCCTGTAGCTTTTTCTGCATTTTTACATCCAACATTCTCAAGGATTGGTTTGAGTGAAGTAGAGGCTAAAAAGGCTGGATACAATGTAAAGGTTGCATCATTACCAGTAAGTGCAATTCCAAAGGCTAAGGTATTAGGAAACCAAAGAGGTATATATAAGGCGATTGTGGACGCAGATACTGATTTGATATTAGGAGCAGTATTATTCGGTGAAGAATCTCATGAAGTAATTAATATAATAGCATCAACAATGATGATGAAGCAACCATATACTATGCTAGCTAATCAGGTATTCACACACCCTACAATGGCAGAGGCACTTAACGATTTATTTTCGTTGATATAGTTCTAATACAAGTTACTTTAATGGGACTTGATTTATTAAGGAAAAAATCATAGATAATATATATATAATCTATGTATAGAATTAATTCTAGATATAAAAATACACGCTCACATACAAAATGTGGCGTGTATTTTATTTAGAGCTAAGATAATTTAGTCCTATTTATTTTAACTAAGTATAATACGCCCGGACTTAGAAAAGAATATTTTTCTCAGTTTGTGCCTTTTTATATCCTTACCTATAAATATCACATTATCACTAGCAGCAGGTGCGTCGACTAGGACTGAATACTTGCCATCAGCGACGTCAAACTGAATATTCACACCTGATATACAAAAGCTTCCCTTAGATCTGATTATATCACCATATTCACCCCTAATTAAGGACTCTAATGTGATTATCAATTTTCCGAGACTTTTGATGCTAATATCTTCTAAACTAAGATTTTCAGGTAATTCTTCTTGGTCACTGGTATTATTAATAATTTCTTGTTCTTCACTAGGCGTTCTTAGTAGACTATTCCACCAATCTAAATCAAAATTAGAGTAGTGGTCTAGGTAGATGTTAGATGAATCATTCACCTTCTTGATTTTATTTTCCAAGACTGATTTTTCAACTGAACTAGCCTGTTCGAATTTTGATACTATAATACTATTAGCATTTAATAGTTGGTTCTTAAAAGTAGCAGGGTATTCGTTTAAATATTTATCAAAACTATGTCCATCAACAATAGTGATAGGTGGCAAGATGGAAATTCTTTCATATTCCAGTTGTTTTATGTTTTCCATAATGTTGCCCAGTTTTGCAACTCCTGTTGGTTCAACGACTAAGAACTCAGGGTCAACTGAATTGGCAATAGTTAAAACAGAAGAAGCGAAATCCTTCTTTGTGGAGCAACAGATACAACCCTCCGTAAGCTCCCATATGTTGATTTCTTTATTGTCCAGTTCATTCTTTAAAGTATCACCATCTATACCCACATGAGCGTATTCATTTTCAAGTATGGCAATTTCCCTTTTAGTTCTTTTTGATAGTTCTTTTATAAAAGTTGTCTTTCCTGCTCCCAAAAAACCTGAAATTATTAAAACTTTCACTAGTCAGCTAGCTTAACAACTGGCTTGATTAAGTCTGCTGGCTTGTCTCTCATTAAGAATAGAGCTTCTTCAATGTGTTCAAATCCATCAAATACATGTGTAGATAGTGGAGCTAGGTCTAATTTTCCTGAAGATACTAGAGCAGCTAATTTTTCCATACGAAGTCTACCACCTGGAGTAAGACCACCGTTGATCTGCTTATGACCCATACCAACACCCCATTCAACACGAGGAATATCTATATATTCACCTGAACCTAGGTAATTAACGTTACCAATCTTACCACCTGGCTTTAAGCACTTAACTATTTCAGAAAAAGTTTCTACACCGCCACCAGCGATTATAGCCTTATCAACACCCTTTCCATCAGTCATAGCTAGAACTTGTTCACTGATTGCACCGTTCTTGTAACTAACAAAATCAGTAGCGCCATAACCCTTAGCAGCTTCTACACATACTGGTCTAGTACCTACTGCGATTATTCTAGAAGCACCTCTTAAGTTTGCTCCTGCAACTGACATAAGACCTACAGGTCCTATACCAACAACTAATACTGTATCACCGAATTGTACATCAGCTAATTCAACTCCATGGAAACCAGTAGGAACCATGTCAGATAGCATACATGCATCTACTGTACTGATATTATCAGGTAATAGAGCTAAGTTACCATCAGCATCGTTTACGTGGAAGTATTCAGAGAAAACACCATCTTTGAAGTTTGAGAACTTCCAACCGGCTAGCATTCCACCTGAGTGCATTGAATATCCAGCCTGTGCTTCTAAAGAGTTCCAGTCTGGTGTGATAGCAGGTATTAAAACTCTATCTCCTGGCTTGAAATCTTTTACTAATGAACCAACTTCTACAACTTCAGCACATCCTTCATGACCAAGAATCATATTGTGTCTTTCACCTATAGCACCTTCCCATAGAGTGTGAACGTCAGAAGTACAGATAGCAAGAGCAAGTGGCTTACAGATTGCATCTAAAGGACCACAAGCAGGACGATCTTTTTCTATCCATCCAGATTCACCGATTTTAAGCATTGCATAACCTTTCATAATAAATTCCTCCTTAAAATATTGATAAAAAAAAATCAAATAATGTTAAAAAAATAGCGGATATTCATACTATTATACAAATTCAACCTATAAAATAGGTGTATTTATATACTTTAAGAATAATTTTTTAAAATTTCTTTGTTAATGAATATACCAAACTATAAGTAAAATATAACACTTTTATAAAGATATATCAAGTCTTATTTTGTAAATTTACAATATTATTTGACAATTCAAATAATCCTAGTATTGATTACTTTTTACAACAATTGGATTACTTTTTTTTCAATGAAATGAAGATTTTATTATAATTTTGTTAATTATGAAAAAGTATGATATAATAGCCTTAAGTGATGATGGAGGTGGTTTTTTTGAAATTATTAAAAAAGACGCTTGTTGCCGGATTAGTCCTTGCAGTAACTATGACTGTTGGATGTGGTAGCAATAAAAAAATCAATACTACTAGTAGTGATAAAAATCAAAAAACTGAATATATTACAGAAATTACCAAGGATAATGTTGAAGAAGTGGTTATTGAGTACAAGGAAATCTTGTCATATTATAACGACTTAAAGAATAACTTGAAGACAATAAGTGATGCTAGCAAGAATCCGGACTTTGAAAGCGACTTGCTATCAGCTAAGGACCTATTAAAAAATGGTCAAACACTTCTTGCGAGTACAGATACCAAGTACAAGCCTTTAAATGAGGCCAAGGAAGTACTAAACAAGATGTATGTCAAGTCACTTGATATGGCTGAATATGTACTTACCAAGCCTAACAAGTACAAGACTGTGCTAAGCGAGTATGACCTACTTTTTAAAGACTTTAAGATGAAAATGGATAAGGTTAGGCAGGATATTGAGAAGGTAAGAGGCAAGCATATTAAAGCTACTGATGAGCAGTTAGTGACAGAAGAGACTGACAAAAAAAATAAAGATGAGCAGTTAAATAAGAAGGGCGGGGATGATGAGGCGTCTGACAAGAAGTCTGATAAAAAGGATAAGGAAGAAAAATCTTCTGATAAGGATAGAAAATCTTCAAATTCTTCTCAGTCTAATAAGAGGGAATCAAATCCTGATCAAGCCTTCGTACCTAGGGTTTCAAGTTTAAATAATAGTTTAAAGAGCGAAATTAAAAATGCGGGTTCTAATGCAGGTGCTAGTTTTAAACAAAGTGGTGGAAGTGAGAGTAAGCTTGAGTCAGTTGCAGTCCAGATGTTTAATGATCTAGAGGGAGATAGTCCAATTCAGGATAGTCAAATATCGGAGGCTAGAGCAATATTTGTCGAAGCCTTTAAGGCAGCTTTTTATAAGAATTAGTTTTTAAAAACCAACTCATATGAGTTGGTTTTTTTGTATTGTGGTATAATAAAGATTAAAGGAATTTTATATTAGGAGGAAATAAGGTGGAATTAATACACAAGTATAGTTTAAATGGATACAATATCGTGATAGATGTGAATGGCGGTGCTGTTCATGTCATAGATGATGTGACATATAGGGTACTAGATTTTTATAAGGAAAAAAACTTGGATATGATAGTTGAGGAATTAAAGTCTGAGTTTGAGATTGAAAAAATAAGAGAGGCTTATGCTGAGATAGAAAATTTGGAAGAGGAGGGACTTTTATATTCTAAAGATGAATATAAGACCCACCCTAGTTTTGTTGATAGAAAACCAGTGGTCAAGGCTCTCTGTTTGAATGTAGCACATGATTGCAACCTTAAGTGTAAGTACTGTTTTGCAAAACAAGGGGATTTTGGCGGTAAGGCAGAACTTATGCCACTAGAGGTAGGGAAAAAGGCTATAGACTACCTAATTGCCAATTCAGGTAATAGGAGAAATTTAGAAATAGACTTTTTTGGTGGTGAACCATTAATGAACTGGCCTGTTGTTAAGGAATTAGTTAAGTATGGTAGGAAGGTAGAAAAGCCTCTAGGTAAGAACATAAGGTTCACTATAACTACAAATGGAGTTCTTTTGGATGATGAAAAGATAGATTTTATAAATGAACATATGCATAATGTAGTTTTATCTCTTGATGGAAGAAAAAATGTAAATGATGGTATGAGACCTACAGTAAACGACAAGGGTAGTTATGACATAATAGTGCCTAAGTTTCAAAAGTTAGTAAAACAAAGACCTAAGGACAAGTATTACTATGTAAGGGGGACTTTTACTAGAGATAATCTTGATTTTTCAGAAGATGTCAAACATTTTGCTGACCTAGGTTTTGACCTAACATCTATAGAGCCTGTGGTAGATGATGAATCTAACCCATTTGCCCTTAGAAAAGAGGATCTACCAAAGATTTTTGAAGAATATGAAAAGTTTGCAGATGAATTAGCAGACAGGCAGTTAAGGGGAGATAAGATGAAGTTCTTCCATTTTATGGTAGATCTTAATCAGGGGCCATGTGTAATTAAGAGAATAACTGGTTGTGGAGCAGGTAATGAGTATATCTCGGTTGTTCCAAATGGTGATATATATCCATGTCATCAATTTGTTGGCAAGGATGAGTATATACTAGGAAATATAAATGATACAAACATTACTATACCAGAAAATGTAAAGTCTATGTTTAGGGATGCCCACATATATAATAAGGAAACATGTCAAACTTGTTGGAATAAGTTTTATTGTTCTGGTGGTTGCCATGCTAATGCTATAAATTTTAATAATGATATAAAAAAACCGTATGATTTGGGATGTGAAATGCAAAAAAAGAGGACGGAGTGTGCCATTATGATTCAGGCAAAATTACTGACTGAAGGTGAATAATATATGAGGATAAGTTATAAACATCTAGCTAGATATAAAGAAATAGGATCAATCTTAATTAAGTATGGATTTGGTTTTGTTGTAGATAGGCTCAATAAGGATTCTATGACTGCAAAGTTAGTGGGTCATGGACCTACTATTAAGACAAAAACGATGACTACAGGTCAAAGACTGAGATGTGCCTTAGAAGAGTTAGGGCCGACATACATTAAGATGGGTCAAATTTTGAGTACTAGGAAGGATATACTTGATGAAGAAATAATAGGTGAGTTGGCTAAGTTGAGGGATAGGGTTGAAGCATTCGATAACAGGCTTGCTATGGATATCTTACGCCAGGAATTAAAGGTACCGATAGACCAGGTATTTTCTTATGTTACTAAGGAACCAATTGCAGCGGGTTCTATAGGACAGGTATACGGCGGTAAACTTTTGGATGGGACTAATGTTGTTGTAAAAATACAAAGACCTGATCTAGAATCAACTATAAGGTCAGACCTGAGTATATTAAAAAATATAGGTTCTAGTCTTAACAAACTTCAAGAGGAGTTTAACCTAGATGTTGAAGAATTTATCAAGGAAATAGAAATACAACTATTAAGAGAGTTAGACTATAAGTTTGAATCTGTAAATGCTATTAAACTGGGAAGAATATTTGAAAACAGTAAAGAGATATTTATACCAAAAATATTTGGTAACTATACGAGCAAGAGGATTTTAGTTATGGAAAAGGTAGAAGGTCTATGCCTGAGCAAGCTAGACTGGAAGGACCTTGATGAAAATGAAAGAAATAGGATAATCGATATGGGTTTGAGGTCATTTTTTAGGCAGGTTATGACCTGTGGATTTTTCCATGCAGACCCACATCCGGGGAATTTATACATATTAGAAGATGGCCGTTTAGCCTATATTGATTTTGGTATGGTTGGTCTAGTAGATGACAAGACACTAAGAAGTTTAAACCAATTGCTAATAGCCTCTTCTAATAAAAATATAGATAAGATAATTCGTATTTTGACCGATATGGATGCAATGTCAGCTGAGGTAAATACAGAAAATTTGAGACGAGACCTTCTTTATTTAATTCATTATTATTATGATATACCTTTTGATAGCTTGACTATAACTGAAATACTGGATGAAGTCTTTAGATTCATGAGAAATCATAAGATTAATCTTCCTTCACAATTAATAATATTGGCTAAGACTGCAATTATTTTAGAAGGGACAGCAAGGGGCATCTGTAGTGATTTTAGTCTTGAAAGCATTGCTAACTCATATCTAAAATATTATGGTGAGGAAAAGATAGACTTAAAAAAGAATCTAGGTAGGTTCAAGTCCGAACTGGGTGAATACTACTATGAGTGGGCTAGTGTACCTGGCCAGTTAAAGACAATCTTGTCAATACTAGAAAAAAATAGTATGAAGTTAGAACTAGGGGATTTGAAGTCGCCTAGTTTAGATAGGAGTATAAAAAAGTTTACTACTCAAATGTCAATGAGTATAATGTTAGCAGCTTGTATAGTTGGTTCTTCTTTGATATTAGCATCTTCAAATATACAAAATAGTATAATGATTAAGTATGTTAGTATAGCTGGCTTTATAGTTTCTTTTGTAATTGGTATAGTACTTGTATTTTTAATATTTAGGAATAATTATAACGATAAGAATTGACATTTACAGGTGAAGATTAAATCTAATTAAAATACATATGGAAGACTTGATACTATCAAAAAAAAGTAAACTCAATGGTATAAAATAATGGCGATTTGAGGAAATAAAAAATATGTAAGTATATTAGAATATGCAAGTACATTGGAATATGTAAGTATATTAGAAGTTGTAAGTATAATAGAATATGTAAGTATATTAGAAGTTGTAAGTATAATAGAATATGTAAGTATAATAGAATATGTAAGTATGTTAGAATATGTAAGTATGTTAGAATATACAAGTACATTAGAATATACAAGTACATTAGAATATGCAAGTTTAATAGAATATGTAAGTCTAATAGAATATGTAAGTCTAATAGAATATGTAAGTCTTAAGTAGGTATTAGAAAATAAGATATATAAAACCTTGGGAAGTTATTAATATAATATAAGGAGGGTTTGATGAAAAATTGGAATATATTGCATAAGAAGGCACCTGGTAGGAATCAGGTTATGGAATCGATGGGAATATCAGATGATATAGGCCAAATATTACTTAACAGGTCTATTGAAACTAAGGACCAGGTAATCATGTTCACAAACCCATCCTTAGCCTATCTTAGAGATCCTTTTTTGCTCGAGGATATGGATAGGGCAGTTGATAGAATTAAAAGCTCTATAACAAAAAAAGAAAATATATGGATTTTTGGTGATTATGATGTGGATGGAGTGTCCTCAACATCTATACTGGTCTTGTATTTCAAGTCAATAGGTTATCCGGTTGACTATTATATACCAAATAGGTTGGAAGAGGGTTATGGTCTTAACTTAGATGCCATTGACTATATAGCTAGCAAAGGTGGAAACTTAATTATAAGCGTTGACTGTGGTATAACATCTGTGAAGGAAGTCGACTATGCTAAAAGTCTAGGTATAGATGTGATAATTACAGACCACCATGAGTGCCAAGAAAAATTGCCTGAGGCCTATGCAGTTGTTGACCCAAAGAGGGAAGATTGTCCGTATCCATTTAAGGGTATTTGCGGATGTGGTGTGGCTTTTAAATTAATTCATGCCCTATCAGGAAATGAGGTATTTTATAATAATATTAATAGATATTTGGAAATTGTTTCTCTTGCCACTATTTGCGATATAATGCCAATTTTAGATGAAAATAGGATTATAGTTAAAAATGGAATGGATATATTGGGTCAGGGTAATAATTTAGGCATGAAAGCCCTTTTAGAAGTATGTGGTTTAGATGGAACTAAAATTAAAAGTTCGCATCTTGGATTTGCGATTGGACCTAGAATTAATGCATCTGGTAGACTAGGATTTTCCAAACTCGGGGTAGATTTGTTTACTACTGATAGTCCAGAAGAAGCAAGGATTTTAGCTAATATGATGGATGCAAATAATAGTCAAAGGCAGGAAATAGAGGCTAGGATTCATATGGAAGTTGAAGATATAATTACTAAGGATACCACTTATAGGGATGATAAGGTCCTAGTAGTGTCAGGTAAAAAATGGCATCACGGCATAATAGGCATAGTGGCATCTAAGGTTACTGAAAAATACTATAAGCCTTGCGTTCTTCTTTGTGAAGAGGGGGATATGGCTGTAGGTTCAGCTAGGTCAATAAAGGGGTTTGATATGTTTTCTGCCTTATTTGAATGCAAGGACTTAATGACTAAATTTGGAGGCCATGAGCAAGCTGCTGGCATGAGCATGAAGGTAGATAATATTCCAAGTCTAAGAGAAAAAATAAACAAGATAGCAAACTACGAGTTGGAAAAAGAAGACCTAGTAGAAACTATCAGGGTGGAATATGAAATAGGGATATCTAGTCTTAATTTAGACCTAGTGGATCAACTACATCTTTTAGAACCTTTTGGCATAAAAAATCCAACACCCTACTTTATGTTGAGAAATTGTAACTTGAAGAGAATAATGGCTATAGGTAAGGATAAAACTCACTTAAAGTTATTAATAGAAAAAGAAGAAGAATTTGATGTTATAGGTTTTGGTATGGCGTATATGAGAGATGCTTATCAAGAAGGTGATACCGTTGACCTAGTATTCCAAGTTGATTCAAACACCTTTAATAATAAGACCAGCCTTCAATTACTTTTAAAGGATATTCGTTTATCTATGCCTAAAAACATATATCCAGGAAGATACTTTGGCGAATTATTAGCATTGATACTTCCATATACTGAAGAAGGTTTGAACGGAAATTATGATAGTGATTTTGGTATAAATAATACTGATGGGGATAATAAGACAGGTGCGTATGATTTTAAGAATATCGGTGCCTATAAGAATATTCAAGATTTTTTCGATATTAATTTAGATATTAATAAGGCGTCTAATGAGTCTTGCTTTGAGCCTAATGGTTCTAATCTACTGGTAGTTAATACTAGCGAGGGATATTTTAAAGCCCTATCAGATAAAAATTTGTACTATGACTATAAAATAGACCTTATATTTTTAAGAAATATTGATAAAATTGACTTAAGAGTATATAATAAAATTATTGTATATGACTACTTTGACAATTATAGTCAATATATTAAATTAATCGAAAGTTTGGAGGATTCTGACCTAGTTATTAATTATAGCAAGTCAGATTTTATGTACTTGAAAAATAAGTTTAATATGCTTAAGTTTGATAGGTCTGAATTTGTTGTTGTATATAAAAATATACTGGGTATTAAGAACAGAAGAATAAAATATAGCTATTTAATTGGACTGGTTGGTCTTTACCCTATAAAAGTAGACCTAATTCTTAGGGTCTTAGCTAGTGAAGGTCTTTTAAAATATAGTCTGGACCTAGATATGGACCAAGTTGACATTGAAATATTACCAAGACCAAACAATAAGCTTGATTTAGAAAAAAATAAAATTATAAAAAGTATAAATTTAAGCTACAAGAAATTTGTTGATACATACGATTTATAAGGATATGTAGCGGGAGGATTATATGAATTTAGAAGAAAAAATCAGAAATATACAAGACTTTCCTAAAGAGGGAATTGGATTTAAGGATATAACTACCTTGATAGGAGATGGAGAAGCTTTTCGTGTAGCTGTTGATAGGATGGCAGATTATCTTAGGGAAAAAAAGGTTGACCTTATAGTTGGTCCAGAAGCAAGGGGCTTTATCTTTGGTACACCAGTTGCATATGCCTTAGGAGTTGGTTTTGTACCTATTAGAAAGCCAGGCAAGCTACCAGGTCAGGTTGAGTGTATTGAATACGATTTGGAATATGGTACTGATAAGTTGGAAATACACAAGGACGCTATTAAGCCAGGCCAGAGAGTTGCTATAGTGGACGATCTACTAGCTACAGGAGGAACAACTGCAGCTGCTACAAAGCTTATTGAAAAGTTGGGCGGACAAGTTGTAAGTCTTGAATTTTTGATTGAGTTAACTTTTTTAAATGGTAGGGAAAAGTTAAAAGGATATGATGTTAAAACACTAGTTCAGTATGAGAGTGAATAAAATAAAATGATATAAAAATCTAATTGGAATATTTTTTTACAGCCTATATATAAGAAGTATTCAATATGTATAAAAGTAAGCTATATGAAGAGATATCTGTTTGTAAGAATAGATTTTGTTAACTTATAAAATATTAGTATGTGAGGTGAGTTTATGTACGATGATAGAATAAAAAATTTGATAGAAAAAATAAAAGTATATGCACCTAATGCTGATATTGAGAAGGTGGTAAGTGCCTATAATTTGGC
The DNA here is from genome assembly GCA_963520775.1 of uncultured Peptostreptococcus sp. GTDB lineage: Bacteria > Bacillota > Clostridia > Peptostreptococcales > Peptostreptococcaceae > Peptostreptococcus. The sequence continues at coordinate 73,362 of CAUQSL010000004.1, read as the reverse complement.
TAAGGAAGCTCATAAGGATCAGTCTAGAAAATCAGGAGAACCTTATATAATACATCCAGTTGCAGTAGCTAATATATTAGCGGATATGGAGTTAGATATAGATACAATTTGCGGTGGATTATTACATGATGTGGTTGAGGATACAGACTACGAGTATGAAGATATAGAAGAACTTTTTGGCAAGGACGTGGCTGTTCTTGTAGATGGTGTTACAAAACTTGGTAAGATAAAATATATGACTAAGGAAGAGTCGCAGGCTATCAATCTTAGGAAGATGTTTATGGCGATGGCTAAGGATATGAGAGTAATGCTGATTAAACTATCTGATAGGCTCCATAATATGAGAACCCTAGAGTATATGGATAGCGAAAAGGTAAGATACAAGGCTCAAGAAACTTTAGACATATATGCAGGTATTGCTCATAGGTTAGGTATATCCACAATTAAGTGGGAACTTGAAGACTTGTCTTTTAGGTTCTTATATCCTGATGAATACTATGAACTAGTTAATAAGGTTAATAAGAGAAGAGAACAAAGAGAAGCATATATAGATGAAATAGTGGCTATTATAAAAAGGGATATGGACGATAAGGGTGTAGATTGTGATGTATACGGACGTCCAAAGCATTTTTATAGTATTTACAAGAAAATGAAGAAAAAGAATAAGAGTTTTGATGAAATCTATGATTTGACTGCTGTAAGAGTCTTAGTTGATACAGATAGGGATTGTTATGCAGTGTTAGGTGAGGTTCATACCTTGTGGAAGCCTATACCAGGTAGATTTAAGGATTATATAGCTATGCCTAAGCCTAATATGTACCAGTCTTTGCACACTACTGTTATAGGTTCAGATGGAGAGCCGGTAGAAATCCAAATAAGGACATTTGAAATGCATAATGTGGCTGAGTTTGGTATTGCTGCCCACTGGAAGTATAAGGAAGGTATAACTGATAATAGTCTTAGTAATGTCGATAGGAGACTTCAATGGTTAAGACAGATGATGGAATGGGAAAAGGACGTAACTGACCCATATGAATTTTTAGATGCCTTGAAAGAAGATGTTTTCAATGCCCAGGTATATGTTTTCACTCCACAGGGGGATGTCCTAGAGTTACCAAATGGTGCTACTCCAATAGACTTTGCCTATAGGATACATTCTAATGTGGGAAATAAGTGTGTAGGGGCCAAAGTTAATGGTAGGATAGTACCACTAGAATATAGGTTAAAAAATGGGCAGATAGTTGAGATATTAACATCTTCAAACTCATTAGGCCCTAGCAGGGACTGGATGAATCTAGTTAAAACACCAAATGCTAAAAATAAGATAAAACAGTTCTTTAAAAAGGAAAGACGAGAAGAAAATATAGAGAGAGGTCTTGCTATTTTAGACAAGGAACTTTCAAAAAACAACTTAAGTAGGAATGATAGTAAGGTTATGGCGGCTATAAAGGAAATAGCGGTCAGATTTAATCAGCCTGACTATGAGGACTTCTTGGCTACTATTGGTTATGGTGGTATTATAGGAAACCATATAGCAAATAAGGTTAAAGAAGAAGTTACTAAGGAAGAAAGAAAGTTAGAAAAAGAGCAAAAAGCCAACCTAGAAGAAGAGGTTGTGTCACATAATATAGTTGACCCAGAAAAGAGTAAGTATACTTCTAAAAAAACTGAGAAGAGACATACTGGAGTCCAGGTTGATGGTCTAGATGGTATATATGTCAGGTTTGCAAAGTGTTGTAGTCCACTTCCAGGTGATGAAATAGTTGGTTATATTACAAGGGGTAGGGGCGTAACCGTACATAGGGCTGACTGTGCAAATGTGCTTAGAACGAGCCTTGATAGTAAACCGCGAACTGTAAATGTATCGTGGATAGATGATATCAAGTCTAAGTTTGAAGCTGAGTTGCAGATAAAGGCCAATGATAGAAGGGGTATCATAAATGAAGTTACCCATGTTATATCTAACGAAAAAGTTGGTTTGGTTGGTATATATGCTAGAAAAGGTAGCGATATAGGCGTAACAATTGACCTTATAGTTGAAGTTATTGGCATGGAAGAGTTAAACCACCTTATCAAAAAAATGAAAACTATACCAGGTGTAGAGGAGGCCTATAGAGTAGAGGCTAGATAGGAGATAATTATGAGAGCAGTTGTTCAAAGGGTCATAAGATCAAAGGTAGATGTAGATAATCAGACAGTAGGTCAGATAGATAAGGGTTTATTAGTACTTTTAGGTGTTGGTAATGATGATGATCAAAAAGACTTGGATTATATGGTAGATAAAATACTTAATCTTAGGATATTTGAAGACCAGGATGACAAGATGAATTTATCGCTTTTAGACGTAGGTGGACAACTATTAGTAGTTAGCCAATTTACTTTATTTGGTGATTGTAGAAAGGGAAGAAGACCTGGTTTTAGTGATGCTGCTATACCAGAAATAGCAGATGACTTGTATCAAAAGTTCGTTGATAAATCACGTTTGATGGGGGTGGATACCCATACAGGTAAGTTTAGGTCCCATATGATGGTAGAACTAGTAAATGATGGGCCGGTAACTATGTTAATTGATTCAAAGAAAAATTTCTAGGAAGGGATTGTATATAATGAAGATTGAAGTGATAACAGATAGTATGATGGGACAAAATACATATCTTTGCTATGATGAAAATACATTAGAAGCAGTGATAATAGACCCTTCACTTAATATATATGAAGAAAAAAATCTAATAAAAAATAAAAATTTAAATCTTAAATACATTATATTAACTCATGGACACGCTGATCATATTGGAGATGTTCTTGAACTAAAAAAGATGACTGGAGCTAAGGTTTTGGCCCACCAAGATGAAAAAGAAATGCTTAACGATGCAAATATAAATATGAGTAATCAGTTATTTCAATCAAGAATCGAATTTGAAGCAGACGTATATGTTAGCGATAGAGAAAAACTAAGAGTAGGTGATCACACTTTTAGCTTTATAGCTACTCCTGGTCATACTAAGGGGGGTATGTGTATAAGGCTAGGTATGGAAATGTTTACAGGTGATACCCTATTTGCAGGGTCGATAGGTAGGACAGATTTTTATGGTGGAGACTACAAGGTAATATTGAAGTCCATAAAAAAATTAAGCAAGATGGAAAATGACTTGGTCATTTATCCGGGGCATGGTCCATCAAGTACCATAGGTATTGAAAAACAAGAAAATTATTATATGAAATTGGTGGTATAGATGTATATATTATTGCAGGGGCATGATTATAGGTACGAAATATCCGAATTTTTAAAGCTTTTTTCTTCTGAGTTTTCTTTTATAGAATGCTCAGAAGATTTTGGCGTTAATAGAGAGAGTGAACTTTTGGTTAATAATTTAAAAGTAGACTATAGTTCTGATAGGGTTAGTATATTTACTAAAACATATGTACTGCAGGACGAGAAAGTTTTGTATGAAAAGGAACTATCTCAAGAGATATACCTAGTAGATTATGAAAAAAAATTTGCAAAAAAACAGAAAAAAATAGATAATGATATTAAGACAATATCAAAGAGATTAATTCAAAGATCAATGTTTGACTATTTGAATGAAAAGTACGATGCTTATGTTCCATGGGGTATTCTTACAGGGATTAGACCTGTGAAGTTGATTCATAGCTTGATAGATCAGGGTAAAAGTTATGAAGAAATAAATAACTTTATGAAGGAGGAATACCTTATATCTCAGGAAAAACTTGACCTAATGATGGATATAGCTAGGAGGGAAAGACCCTTTATATATCCACTTTCAGAGGATAAGATTTCCTTATATGTTAGCATACCATTTTGTCCAACTAGGTGTCTATATTGTTCTTTTCCATCACACAGTCTTGATAGGTATGGTCAGCATAGGTTGGATTATGTGGATACTCTACTAAAAGAGGCTAGGGGAATCAAGTCGATTATAGAAGATTTTGGAAAAGAAATAGAAACTTTATATATTGGTGGTGGTACTCCAACTAGTCTAGAGGCTGAGGATATGGATTACTTAATATCTAATTTATTTGCCTGTCTAGACTTAAGTAGGATAAAGGAATTTACTGTTGAAGCTGGAAGACCTGATACTATAACTAGAGAAAAGTTGGAAGTGCTTAAAAAACATGGTGTGACTAGGATTAGTATAAACCCTCAGACTATGAACCAGACGAGCCTAGATAGGATTGGTAGGAGGCATAGTGTCGAAGATATAGTTAACTGTTATCATATGGCAAGAGATTTGGGGTTTGATAATATTAATATGGATTTAATATTAGGTTTACCAGGTGAAAGTCCAGCAATGGTCGAAGCTACTATGAAAAAAATTGTAGAACTAGACCCTGAAAGCGTTACGGTTCATACCTTGGCACTCAAGAGGGCATCTGACTTGAATATTAACATAAAAGACCATAAAGATGACTTAACTAATTATAAAAATATGGTTAAAATGATAGATATTTCTAAAAGATATATGGACAAGAGTGGGTATAAGCCGTACTATATGTATAGGCAAAAACATATGCTGGGCAACTTAGAAAATATTGGTTATGCAAAAGCTGGCTATGAGTGTCTATATAATATGCAGATTATGGAAGAAAAACAGTCGAACTATGCGATAGGGGCAGGCGCAGTATCTAAATTTGTCTACCTAGATGAAAATCGCATTGAAAGGGTTGATGATGTGAAAAACTTAGACCACTATCTAGCTAGGATCGATGAAATGATAGATAAAAAATATAAGGAGGTAGCTAAAAATGTTAACAAAAGCACCGAGGGGAACTAAGGATATAATACCAAAAGAAGCCTATAAATGGAATTATTTAGAAGAAAAGTTCAGGAATTTGTGTAGATTATACGGATATGAAGAAATTAGGACACCTATATTTGAACACACAGAACTCTTCAAGAGAGGGGTAGGTGATACTACTGATATAGTTCAAAAGGAAATGTATACCTTCAAGGATAGGGGAGAGAGAGACCTTACCTTAAAGCCTGAAGGTACAGCTGGTGTAATAAGGGCTTTCATCGAAAATAAGATGTATGCTGAGACCCAGCCTACTAAACTTTTCTATATCACACCTTGCTTTAGGTATGAAAGACCCCAGTCAGGTAGACAGAGGCAGTTTCACCAGTTTGGTGTAGAGGCTATTGGTAGTGATACACCTTCTTTAGATGCAGAGGTAATTTCCTTGGCTATGCAGTTCTTGGGAGAGGCTGGTCTAAAAGACCTGACAGTATCTATCAACTCAGTTGGATGTCCAGTTTGTAGGGAAAACTACAACAGCCTATTAAAGGACTATCTTGCAGCCAAGGCCCATGTCCTATGTAACCTGTGTAATGATAGAAGAGATAAGAACCCTATGAGGGTAATAGACTGTAAGAATGAAACTTGCCAGGCTAATATAGTGGATATACCATTGATGGCAGACCACTTATGTGACAATTGCAGGGACCACTTCGACCAGTTAAAGTCATACCTAGATGAGATGAATATCAAGTATGTTGTTGATAAGAAGATTGTAAGAGGTTTAGACTACTATAAGAGGACAGCCTTTGAAATAATATCAAATGATCTAGGCGCCCAATCTACAGTATGTGGTGGAGGTAGGTATGACGGTTTAGTTGAACAAATAGGTGGTCCAAGTGGCTATAGTGGTATAGGATTTGGACTAGGAGCTGAAAGATTCTTGTTAACACTTGAAGCCAATGGGGTTGAAATTGGCAACCCTAACCATACAGATATATTTGTGGTGACTATAGGAGATAAGGCTAAGTTAAAGTCATTTAGTATCATAAAGGACCTAAGAGGAAATCATATATCAGCTGACAAGGATCACCTAGACAGGAGTCTTAAGGCCCAGTTCAAGTATTCGAATAAGATAAATGCTAAGTATACTATTGTAATTGGGGATGACGAGCTAGACAAGGATGAGGCCACGCTGAAAAATATGGAAACAGGTGACCAGAAATTGATAAAAATCAGTGAATTAGTTAATGAGCTAAGAACTGTACTATAATTTGGAGGTAGAGGCATTGGATAATTTAAAGGGAATGAAGAGAACTTGTTACGCAGGGGACTTGAGATCTTCTGATATAGGTAAAGAAGTAGTATTGATGGGATGGGTCCAGAAGAAGAGAAATCTAGGTGGAGTAGTCTTTGTTGACTTGAGAGATAGAGGAGGAATTTCCCAGATTGTATTTGACACAGATGTAAGTAAGGAAGCTTTTGAAAAGGCAGAAAAACTAGGCAGTGAATATGTGATCTGTGTGAGGGGTAGGGTATGTGAAAGACAGTCCAAAAACCCTAATATGCCTACTGGTGATATAGAAGTATTCGCCGAAGAACTAAGAGTACTAAATGAGTCACAGACTCCACCTATCTATATAAAGGATGATGATGAAGTAAGCGAGGCTCTAAGGTTAAAGTACAGGTACCTAGATCTTAGAAAGCCAAAAATGCAAAAGAACTTAATGCTAAGACACAAGGTTGCTAACATAGTTAGAAACTACCTTTCAGACAATAACTTCTGTGAAATAGAAACTCCTTTCTTGGTAAAGCCGACTCCAGAGGGAGCAAGAGATTACCTTGTACCATCAAGGGTTAATGAAGGTAAGTTCTACGCCCTTCCACAGTCACCACAGCTATACAAGCAGCTATTAATGGTATCTGGTATGGATAGGTACTTCCAAATAGTAAAGTGTTTTAGGGATGAAGACCTAAGGGCTGATAGGCAACCTGAATTCACTCAGATAGACTGTGAAATGTCATTTGTGGAAGAAGAAGATGTAATGACTATAATGGAAGGTCTAGTAAAGGATATATTTAAGAAAGTACTTGACAGAGATATAGTTACACCTTTTCCTAGGATGACTTATGCTGACGCTATGGATAAGTATGGGTCTGACAAGCCAGATACTAGGTATGGCTTAGAATTTGTAAATATATCAAATATAGTAGCAGATTGTGGTTTTAAGGTATTTGCCGATGCTACTAAGCCGGGTAGTTCAGTAAGAGGTATAAATGTAGTAGGTGGAGCAGACCACTTTACTAGAAAGGCTATAAGCCACTTAGAAGACCATGCAAAGACATATAGGGCCAAAGGGCTAGCTTGGATGAAGATAACTGATGAAGGTATTACATCACCAATAGCAAAGTTCTTTACAGAAGAAGAACTAGCCAAGATAACAGGGGCTATGGATGCCAAGCTAGGTGACTTACTCTTATTTGTAGCCGACAAGGACTCTGTTGTATATGATGCCTTGGGTCAGGTGAGAATATCAGTCGCAGACAAGCTAGGTCTAGCAGAACCTAACCAGTTTAATCTATTATGGGTTACTGAATTTCCTATATTTGAGGAAGACGAAGAAAATGGAAGGTATGTAGCTAAGCATCATCCATTTACTTCACCAATGGATGAAGACCTTGACAAGTTAGAATCATCAGAAAACAAATTGGAATTAAGGGCAAAGGCCTACGATATTGTATTAAACGGATATGAAGTAGGTGGAGGCTCAATCAGAATATCTAATGCAGAAGTTCAGAAGAAGATGTTTAAGGCTTTAGGTTTTACAGACGAAGAAGCCTATAACAAGTTTGGCTTTTTGATAGATGCATTTAAGTTTGGAACACCACCTCATGGAGGTATAGCCTTTGGTCTAGATAGACTGGTAATGCTATTAGCTGGGGCTGACAATATTAGGGAAGTAATTGCTTTTCCTAAAAATCAAAATGCTGTTTGTCCTATGACAAATGCTCCAAGTACAGCAGAAGACGAACAACTAAAAGAATTAAGTATAAGGGTGGCAATAGAAGATAAGGAATAAATATGAGTATTGATTCAGTAAATAATCATGATGATAGACACTTAAATCCCAATAATGATAAGCAACTCCTATTAAAGAGATTAAGAAGGATTGAGGGTCAAATTAAGGGGATTCAAGGAATGATTGAAAATGATAGGTATTGTGTTGATATCTTGACACAAGTATCTGCAGCTAAGTCAGCTATCAATGCCGTTGGTAATATGATTCTTGAAAATCATATTAGGGGCTGTGTAAAAGACGCAGTTGAAAAAAATGAAGATGACAAGCAAGAATTGATTGATGAAGTGATTGAACTAATGGTGAGATACTCCAAGTAAAGGAGCTGTTGAAATGGATCAAAGAGGTAAAATAGTAGAAATAATAGATGATAGAACTGCAATGATGAAGATGCAGAGAAATTCAGCTTGTGCATCTTGTGGTAAGTGTATAGGTTCTTCTTCTTCTGAATCTCAAGAAATAACAGTAGAAGTAGACAATACTATAGGGGCAAAAATAGGAGACCAAGTAGAGGTAAGTATGGACCAAATAGATATTATGCGGGCCTTAGGAATACTTTACGGAATACCTTTAATAGGGCTTCTAGTAGGAGCTGTAGGATCTTATTATATTCTAGAAGCAGTTGGTATAATCAAAGGCTTAGAAGTATCGAGTGCCTTGATAGGTTTTGTATTTACAGGCCTAGCATATTTCTTTATAAGGTCTAGAGAAGGTAAATTTAGAGCTAGCAGAAAATATATGCCAACTGTAACCAGAGTAGTAATAGATATAAGTGCATACCAAGTAGATACTACTTGTGATAGCATATAAAAATGATAAGGAATAAGAGGTGGAAAAATGCAACTAATTGAAGAATTAAAAGAACAAATTAAGGGTAAAAATATTAGTATTGTTTTACCTGAAGGAACAGAACCAAGAATAATAGGTGCAGCAGCAAGATTGCAAAAGGAAGGTATACTAGTACCTGTATTGGTTGGTCAACCAGAAAAAATTAAGTCAATTGCCATTGAAAATAAAATGGATATAGATGGAATTGAAATATTGGATGTTAATAATTATCCTGGCTTTGATGAAATGGTAGCAACATTTGTTGAGAGAAGAAAGGGTAAGGTTAGCGAAGAAGAAGCTAGAGAAATTTTGAAGGATGAAAATTACTTTGGAACTATGCTAACATATATGGGTAAAGTTGATGGCATGGTAAGTGGTGCTGTTCACTCAACAGCTGATACTGTAAGACCAGCTTTACAGATAGTAAAGACTAGACCTGGTGTATCAAGAACTAGCGGTTCATTCCTAATGTTAAAGGGAGATACTAGGTATATATTTGCAGATTGTGCAATAAATATTGAATTAGATGCTGAAGGTCTAGCAGGAGTAGCAGTAGAATCAGCTAGGACAGCAAAGATGTTTGGAATTGATCCTAAGGTTGCTATGCTAAGTTTATCAACAAAGGGTTCTGCTAAACATGACTTAGTTACTAAGGTACAAGAGGCAACAAAGTTAGCTCAAAACTTAGCTCCAGAACTAACGATTGATGGAGAATTGCAGTTTGATGCAGCAATTGTTGATACTGTAGCTAAGCAGAAAGCACCTGGTTCAAATGTTGCTGGTTCAGCAAATGTATTTGTGTTCCCATCATTAGATGCGGGCAATATAGGATATAAGATAGCTCAAAGATTAGGTGGATTTGAAGCCTTAGGACCAATTATACAAGGCTTAAACAAACCAATTACAGACCTATCAAGGGGATGCAATGAGGAAGATGTATATAAGCTAAGTATTATTACAGCTTGCCAGAGTCTAATATAAGATAAGTGATATAATAAGAAAAATATATTTTTGATTAAATATTTTTGGCGTCAAGAGTAATAAAAGTATCTTCAAGCGATATTGCTAAGTTCAAAGTGGTATTGCTAAAAAGGTAATAATTACTCTTGACGCTATATTTTTTACAAAAATTTTATTATGTAAATTAGAAGCTAACGAATATTATAAAATATCTTGTTCATTATAAGAAATAGTTTTTATAATATAAATATAAAAACCACTAAATTTGAGTATATTTCAAAGTCTATGAGTGTTAATATGAAAAGAAAAATCAAAAAAATGAAATAAAGTATTTTAACTATTCATTTTACTGAATTAATAGAAATGTTCCTTTTTTCTATAAAAAAATAAGTATATTAAATGTATTGATATTGTTTTTAAGATATGTTAAAATATTGCTGTGATTTCGATTTCCTAAAATCACAAAAACTATAAGGAGTAAAGTAGGAGGAAAAAATGAAAGAAAAAAAATTTAAACTAGGTTTAGTTTCCAAACTTATCATTGCCATTATAATTGGTATTGGGCTTGGTAGTGCAAGTTTTATACCTGCGGGTGTATTAAGAATTTTAATAACACTAGCAAGCTTATTTGGCGAGTTCTTAGGCTTTATTATACCATTGATGATAATAGGATTCGTTGTTAAAGGTATAGCAGAGTTGTCAGACGGAGCTGGTAAATTGCTGGGAATAACTGCTGCAACAGCATATTGTTCAACTCTTGTAGCTGGTACAATAGCATTTATAGTAGCTAGCAACTTTTTCCCAACATTCATCACTGCTGACTTAATTGAAAAGGTTAAGGGTGATGTTCCAGCGCTTGAAACATATTTCAAGATTAACCTTAAGCCAATGCTTGATGTAACAAGTGCAGTTGTTTTTGCATTCATCATGGGTCTAAGTATATCTTGGTTAAGATCTAAGGGAAGAGGAAAAGTTTTATACGAAGCATTTGATGATTTTGAAGCAATTATTTCTAGAGTTTTAAGTACTATCATCATACCTCTATTACCAATGTTCATATGTGGTAATTTCGCTAATATGGCATATACAGGATCAGTTGTAAGTGTTCTTTCAATATTCTGGAAGGTATTTTTAATAGTAATAGTATTACATATACTATACATAGGAGCACTTTTCATTGTTTCAGGTACATATGCTGGTAAGAATCCATTTAGACTTATGAGAAACCAGGTAAATGGTTATTTAACTGCTATTGGTACTCAGTCATCAGCAGCTACTATACCAGTAAATCTTGAGTGTGCTAAGAAAAATGGAGTATCTGAAGATATAAGAAACTTTGTAGTGCCTCTATGCGCAACAATCCATTTAGCAGGTTCTATGATAACTATAACATCTTGCAGTGTTGCAGTACTATTGATGAATGGTATACCATTTAGTTTTTCAACTGTATTTGGTTTCATAGCTATGTTAGGTGTAGCAATGGTTGCAGCTCCAGGAGCTCCAGGTGGTGCTATAATGTCAGCCCTACCATTCTTACCAATGGTTGGTATTACATCACAGGTAATGCAGCAGTTAATGATTACCCTATACCTTACTCAGGATAGTTTCGGTACAGCTGCTAACGTATCAGGCGATAATGCTATTGCAGTATTTGTTGACAAACTATACAATAAAAAAATTAAAAAGAGCGCCTAGTTTTAGTTAGGACTAGTTAGAAAAGACCTATGATGATTTTGATCATAGGTCTTTTTGACTAAAGTTTATGGTTAGTTGTAATGTTTTTTTCCTTAGAATCTAGTAGACGGTCTTGATAGGAATCTAGGACAAGGTCCTGAGAATTATTTTTTTCCATCTTATCAATATTTGTTTTCTTATATGATTCTGTGTCTATATTCAAACTATTAAGGTTTTCATTTAGTTCATCTCTATCAAGGACAAATTGGTTACCAGTCCTATTTTTTCCGAAGTTGACCCAGTGGACATACCTTGAAGATTCATTCCTAGAAAAAGATCTTTTTAATTGGTAAAGATTAAAGACTCTTGATAAAGAGGCTATTACTAGTATTCCAAGTGCAATGCCAATACTAACTATAACAGATTTAGTACCTGTAGCAGCTGCCAATTGATATTTTTTAAAAATGAATAAGTAAACGGTTTGGTAAAGTCCTACACCAGGAACTAGGGGTAGTATACCAGGTATTATAAATAATATAGCAGGCTGTCTCATTTTTCTAGCAAGTATTTCCGAAAATAAAGAAATTACTGCTGCCGCCAAAAAAGAATATATCATGGGGTTCTCATAGTTTAATATACCTAATACATATACTAACCATCCAAAAGCACCAACTAGGGCAGATGGAAATAAAAGTCTTGGCTGAACATTAAAAAATATGGCAAAACCACAAGTTGCAAATGCGGCAAAAATAAAGTGTTGCCATAAGGGTATCTGTGTTAACATCCTATACACCTCCTATTCCTATTACAAGGGCCACACCAGAGGCTATGGCAGCGAGTATTATAAACACCTCAAAAATTCTAGCTGCTCCAGACATTAAACTACCGGATATTAGGTCCCTCATACACTTAATAAAGGCAACACCGGGTAGTAGAGGCATTATGGAGCCAACAATAAGGGATGATGCATCTGGTATAATACCAAGTTTATGAAGTATGACACCACAAATTGTAATGACAGAAGACGCTAACATAGTAGCAAACATACTTATAGAACTATATTTTAAGCTGCTATCAAATATAAAAGTTGCTAGTATAGAGGTCAATACAGTTAGTATAAAAGTCGTTATTTGATTACCTCCTAATACTGCTGCACAACAAGCAGAACCAATACCGGTAGCAAATAAGTAGATCCATTTAGGATATGTTTTTAATTTGTCTATTTCATGTAATTTATAGATTTCTTCTTCAATGTCAGGGTCTACCATATTCACAAACTCTCTAGAAAAATTATTCAATAGGGAAACCTTATGCAGATTTATTCCCCTACTGTCGATTGTTTTCATAAAGCACAGGCCATCAAACTTATCATCAGATATTATGATTACAGTTGGAGTACTAAAACAGTTTATATGATTATACCCTCTAGATTTACATATCCTAAGGACACTATCTTCAACCCTGTATGTTTCAGCACCATTTTTTACTAGTAATTCGCCTAAAAATAAGGCAAGTTTAATGGTTTGTTTTTTATATTCTTGATCTTCAAGTCTATTTTTCAATTTATCACCTCCATTTAGCTAGTATTTTAACATTGTAAGTATAACATAAAAGTATAAATATGTATTGTGTTTTCATATTATAATTTGATTTTATTTATAATTACTATAATTATAGCCAATCATATAAATATATATACAATTATCAACTATTTGTTCAGTTTTTTATAAAAATAGGTTAACTATATATAAAAATAGGTTAACTATGTATAAAAATAGGTAATCTATACATAAAAGTAGGTTATCTATGTATTAAGATAGGTTATCTATATATAAAAATAAGTTATCTGTATATAAAAGTATGTGGCCTATATATGAATGTAGGCTGTATATTTATAAATGTATACGAGTAAATTTGCATTTTTTTAGTAAGATATGTTATTATATAAAGAATGTAGTTTAATTTAAGATCCCACAAACAATCAAGATTATTTTAATAATTAGGGGGATATACTTATAATAAGTAAAAATACTCTAGTAATAAGGAGGAATTCAAATGAAAAGAAAGCTAAGTATAGCACTTTCTATATCAATGTTAGTAAATATAATTGCATATACAGCAAGTAGGACTTTTGCGGATAATAGTGTGGGCTTAATTGAATCTAGGCTAGCTGCAGAAGAAATACTATCAAAAGACAATATTAAGAAAGAAGACGTTAGTTCAAGTTTACCAAAGGATCATAGGGATTCGGTAGCTAATGCATCAGTTCAATTAGAAAATTTGTCAGATGTAAGATCTAAAATTGAAGCTGATGCTAAGGTTCCAATTGAATTAACTACTAGAATAAGTAAGGGTCAAACCCTAATCACTGGTAGATTGTTAAGAGGTATAGGAGTATCTGTGTATGGTCTTACTGACAAAGAGTTTGTGGATAAGAAGTTTGTACCTACTACGGATGCCTTAATTTCAAACTCAAAATATACGGTTAATACTCAAGATGGAAGTTTTGCTTTAAGTATTAATACTTCTAATCTTAAGCCTGGAAATCACCTAGCTATATGTGTTTACTATTCTTTAAGAGAGTCAGATGGTAAAATTGTTAATAAGAGTTATTTTATAAATGCGACTTATGGAGAATCTAACCAGCAAGATGAACAACAACATATAAATGACAATAGGAGAATTAGTGGAAGTGATAGGTTTGCTACAAATTTAGCATCAGTAAGGCAATCTTTTGTGTCGAGTGATACAGTAGTAGTTGCTTCTGGAAATAGTTTTGCTGATCCTTTGGCAGCAGGACCTCTAGCTATGAAGTATAATGCCCCAATAATCTTTTCAGACAAGGATGGTCTAAAGGCTGATGCTGTTAAATTGATAAGAGAACTGGGTACAAGGAATGTTATAATAGTTGGTGGTGTGAATTCTGTTCCAAATAGTATACTAAGGCAGCTAAATGGCTTGAATATAAGACGAATATCAGGTAACGATAGGTATGAGACTTCAGCGAAATTAGTGAAAGAATTCGGGCAATCAACACATCTTATCCTGACTGATGGTAGGAAGTTTGCAGATGCCCTATCAGCAACACCGCTTGCAAAAAAACTAAATTCACCAATATTACTAGTAAATGCCGTTAATAAGATACCTAATAATGTTAATACATACAAAGATATATATATAATAGGTGGTAAAAATTCCGTAGGTCTTGATATTTCAAATAAGTTAAGACTTATAAAGGGAGATAAGCTATATAGGGTATTTGGTTCAGATAGGGAGGCTACTTCTAACCAGGTTGCCCAATTATTGAAGTATAATGAAAATATATTGGCTAATGGAAGCAGCTTTCCAGATGCCTTAAGTGCTGTAAATCTTCTAAATAGTGGTGGTAAAAATTTACTACTTGTAAAGAAAAATTCTATATCTAAGGATAATATGGAACTTACACAAAATAGGACTAATTATTTGATAGGTGGCTATAACACAATATTTGAGTCCATTATGGGATATTAATATTATAAGCTTAATATAAAAAATAAGGTGAAAGATGTAATAAAGAAAAAATAAGGTGAAGATGTAATAAAGAAAAAATCATGTGCAATATGTAAGGAAGAAAAATTATAGGGGGTGTATTTTTTGGAAAATAAATTAATTCAGTTAAATAATATATCAAAAAAATTTAATGATAATACGATATTAGATAGGTTTAACCTGACCGTAAATGAAAATGAATTTTTAACCCTCTTAGGTCCAAGTGGTTGTGGAAAAACTACACTTTTAAGGATTATAGCAGGTTTTGAATTTGCAGATGAAGGAGATGTGTTTTTTGGTGGATATAGGGTAAATAGTGTGCCAGCCTACCAGAGAAATATAAACACTGTTTTTCAAAAGTATGCCTTATTTCCTCATATGGATGTATTTGAGAATATTGCATTTGGTCTAAAAATCAAAAAAATGGATCCCATTACAATAGAGGAAAAGGTAAAAAATATGTTGGCTCTAGTTTCTTTACAGGGATTTGAACACAGGAAAATTTCTTCACTATCTGGTGGTCAGCAACAGAGGGTTGCCATTGCTAGAGCCTTGGTAAATGAACCCAAGGTCCTATTACTAGATGAACCTCTAGGAGCCTTAGACTTAAAGCTAAGACAGGAAATGCAGGTAGAGCTTAAAAAAATTCAAAAAAAATTAGGAATCACCTTTATATTTGTTACCCACGACCAGGAAGAAGCCCTTAGTATGAGTGATACAATCGTAGTTCTAGATAAGGGTGTAATTCAACAGATTGGAAGCCCTATAGATATTTATAATGAGCCAGAAAATGCCTTTGTAGCAAATTTTATTGGTGAATCTAATATAATCGATGGTATTATGCACGATGACTTTGACGTTGAATTTTCCTCAAGACATTTTGTATGTGTTGACAAGGGGTTTAAAAAGGGAGAAGAGGTTGATGTAGTTGTCAGGCCGGAAGATATTGTTATGACCAGTGCTGAAAAGGGAATGTTAAGGGGTATTGTAAGGTCATCTGTATTTAAGGGAGTCCACTATGAGTTGGAAGTAGAAGAAAGTGGCAGGTTGTGGCTACTACAAAATACAAAGACGGCTCCTATAGGTACTGAGTTGGGTATGATTATAAATCCTGAGGATATTCATATCATGCATAAGGGAGATGCCTAATATGAAGAAAATAAAAAATAGAACAAATACACTAGTTGATCAGAAGGAAACTAGACTAGCCTATCCATATGCCATCTGGTCTCTAATATTTATAATAATACCCCTAGTTCTTATCGTATATTATTCCCTTACAAGGAAGACTAATGATGTTGGTATACTTTTTACACTTGAAAATTATAGACAGGCATTTGACCCTTTATTTTTAAAAGTGTTTATTAGGTCATTTTTACTTGCTGGTATAGCGACCTTACTATGTGTAATTATTGGTTACCCTGCAGCTTATATTATATCAAAAGTTAAGATTAGCAAGAGAGACTCACTAATTTTATTATTTATATTACCTATGTGGATGAACTTTCTACTTAGGACATATGCCTGGATTGCAATTTTAGGAAAAAATGGATTATTGAACTCATTTTTAGGCTCATTTGGCGTAAGGCCTAACTCTATCTTATATACTAGTTCTGCTGTCCTATTAGGTATGATATACAACTTCTTACCATACATGGTACTGCCAATATACACATCTCTTCAAAAGATAGATGAAGATTTAGTAAATGCAGCAAGAGATCTAGGGGCTAATACACTAACAGTATTTAGGAAGGTTATTTTCCCAATGAGTATACCAGGAGTAATGAGTGGTGTGACTATGGTATTTATGCCTTGCGTAACTACTTTTGCCATTTCAAGATTATTAGGTGGAGGTAAGACTATGCTAGTAGGTGATTTGATAGAACAGCAGTTTACTACAGTAGGAGATTGGAATTTAGGGTCGTCAATATCAATTGTTATGATGGTTATTATACTAATATCTATGGCCTTTATGAACAAGGTAGATAAGGATGAGAGACAGGGAGGTAAGGTATAATGCAAAGGAATAACTTAATATCGAAACTATGCTCGAATATTTACCTCTTAATAGTCTTTATTTTCCTATATGCA
The DNA here is from genome assembly GCA_963520775.1 of uncultured Peptostreptococcus sp. Taxonomy (GTDB): domain Bacteria; phylum Bacillota; class Clostridia; order Peptostreptococcales; family Peptostreptococcaceae; genus Peptostreptococcus. The sequence goes on along the minus strand of CAUQSL010000004.1, from coordinate 56,450 downwards.
CCTATAATTGCTCTTGTAATTTTCTCTTTTAACGATTCGAAATCAATGGGTGTAATAAACGGATTTACAATGAAGTGGTATATAGCCCTATTAAAAAATGGAACGATACTAACGGCCTTATACTATACACTAAGTATTGCCCTGCTAGCATCAATCATTTCAACTATATTCGGAACAATAACTTCAATAGGTATATACAAGATGAAGGGTAAGGCCAAGGCTGCTATACTTAATATCAATTACCTACCAGTTCTAAATACTGATATAGTAACGGGTGTAGCTATAATGAGTTTATTTACGTTTTTTGAGATGAACTTTGGTTTTAAAACGATGCTTTTATCTCATATAATGTTTTGTACACCATATGTAATATTATCTGTACTGCCAAAGTTAAGGCAATTACCAGATAATGTTGAAGAAGCAGCCCTAGATTTAGGTGCAACACCTTGGATGGCTATTAGGAAGATAGTAATACCACAGATTAAACCAGGTATAGTTTCAGGTTTTTTGATGGCATTTACTATGTCTATTGATGACTTTATTATATCATTTTTTAATACTGGTAATGGAGTAAGTAATTTATCTATAGAGATATATGGAATGGCTAGACGTGGAATAAAACCAGAAATAAATGCACTTTCAAGCCTAATGTTTATAACTGTTCTACTTTTATTGATATTGGCTAATAAGAAGGATTCTATAATTAAAAATTCTGCCTTAGGTAAGGCCTAGTAAGGAGGTAGAACTAATGAAGATATTTATAAACAAAACTAGAAGAAAGAATATTGCTAGACTCTTAGGTTTAGTCCTAGTAGTATCAACAGTTTTAATATCTACAACAGGCTGTGTAGGTGGAGGACAGGATTCAGCTAAGGTATTGAATGTCTATAATGTTGGAGATTATATTGATGAAAGTTTAATTGGTGAATTTGAGAAGAGAACAGGGATTGACGTTCAGTATTCAACTTACGATACTAATGAGATGATGTACCAAAAGGTGAAAAGTGGTAGTACTAAGTATGACCTAATATTTTCATCTGATTATATGGTTCAGAAAATGAGTAGGGAAGGTCTATTAAAAAAGATTAATTATAACAATATACCAAATCATAAGTATATAGATAAGTCTTTTTTAAATCCAAAGTATGACCCTAATAATGAGTATTCAGTTCCGTATATGTGGGGTACCCTTGGTATAGTATACAATAAGAAGATGGTAAAAGAAAAAATTGATTCTTGGGATATTTTATGGGACAAAAAGTATTCAAGAAATATACTTATGTTCGATTCTGTAAGAGATAGTATGGGTGTGGCCTTAAAGAAACTTGGCTATAGTATGAATACTACAGACAAGGACCAGATAAAAAAAGCCAAGGATCTTTTGATAAGGCAAAAACCACTTGTACTTGCCTATGTAAATGATGATGGTAAGGATAGGATGATTGCAGAGGAAGCTGCTATGGGTGTTTTCTATTCAGGTGATTTCAAGGTTATGAAGGAAGAAAATGAAAATTTAGAATATGTTATACCTAAGACTGGCTCAAACAAGTGGACAGATGGTATATGTATACCACGGACAGCTGATAATGAAGATTGGGCTGAGGCATTTATAAATTTCTTATGCGACCCAAAGGTAAATGCTAAGAACACAGAATATATAGGTTATTCAACACCTATAAGTGAGGGAAGAAAATTGCTTCCAGATAATATGAAAAATAATAAGACAATGTATCCTAATAAAGATCTACTTAATAAGTCAGAAGCCTTTCTTGATTTACAAGAAAATATAAAAGAATATGACAAGGCTTGGATAGAATTAAAGAGTCATTAAGTAAGGTGGAGTTTTGATAGGTATTAATTTTTAGAATTTGTTAAATATATTTGATCAAAATAATTCTTTAGAATATATGGCAGCATCGTGGATAAAAAATATCCTTGGTGCTGTTTTTGATTGTATACAACCAAAAGTTTAAGGTACAAAAAGGCAACACCTATACTTGTATAGGTGCTGCCGTATAACTTAATATATTTTACTGATTTAAATTATCACCAACTTTATTTGACATAGAGCCTTTTTTAAATATATTTTTCTTTTATTAAAAATTATAAGAAATAAAGCGTTGATAGAAATTTTTCCCATCAACGCTTTATATGATATAAGTATAACATTATAATAGTAACACTATTAATTTATGTTTTTTATATAAGCTAATAAATTTGAAATATTATAAGTAGGGTAGTAACAAAATTTGTTTATCTATTCTTATATCTTCCATATAGGCCAGTAATCCTACTTATGTATTCTTCTAATTCCTTATTGTACATTTCATGGTGTAACATTCTAAATATCCAGTTTCCTTCATCTATACCTGGAGTATTTATCCTTGACCAGCCTTCAAAGTCGTACCAGTCTTGTAGTGGTATGATAGCCATATCTGAATTTGACATCATGACAGCCCTAATAAGACCTTCTGTATACCTTGGATAGGCAGACATTTTAAGATAGGCTTCTGCATATGAGAACTCACCTGGTGAGCAAGTTTTAAGCCATTGAGCTAGACTCGTATTATCATGAGTACCAGTGTAGGCAACAGAGTTTCTGTGATAGTTGTGAGGTAAGTTAAGGTTGTTAGCATCTGAACTAAAACCAAACTGAATAATCTTCATACCTGGGAAGCCTGTGTATTCCAATAGGTCACGAACTTCATCTGTGATAAGTCCAAGGTCTTCGGCTACTATTTTAGCATTTTTAATCTTTTTATTTACCTGGTCAAATAATTCTTTTCCAGGAGCCTTTACCCACTTACCATTAATTGCATCTTTTGTAACAGGGTCGATACAATAAAAACTTTCAAAGGCCCTAAAGTGATCAATTCTGACTATGTCATAAAGCTCAAGTGATTTTTCTATTCTCTTTATCCACCAGTCAAATTTATGTTTTTTTAGGTAGTCCCAGTTGTAAAGAGGGTTACCCCATACTTGACCAGTTGCTGAGAATTCATCTGGTGGAACTCCTGATATATTATGTGGTTCTCCCTTTTCGTCAGTCAAGAACATATCTCTATTGTAGTAAAAGTCTGAACTGTCACGAGAAACATATATAGGCATATCACCAAATATTTCAATGCCCCTGTCATTTGCATATTTTTTAAGTCTCGCCCATTGGTCAAAGAATAGGTACTGCAAGAAGCAATGAAACTCAATTGTTTCAGGATTAGGGTCATTGATTGGATTTGGCCACTCCCAATAAGGCTTATCACCATTGGCCTCCTTAAGAGCCATATAAGTTGCAAAATCCTCTAACCAAAAAGCATTTGCCTTTTTGAATTCTTTATAGGCTTGGTCGTCTTTAGGGTTGAATTTTTTGTATGCCTCTCTAAACATTATCATTTTTAATGCCCTAGCCTTAGTGTAGTCAGCATATCTAGGATCAGCCTGGTAAGGTCCTTGGTCTATGGAATTAATGAAATTCCAATCTAAAAGACCTTTTTCAACAAGTAGGTCTATATCGATTAAGTCATAGTTTCCAGAAAATGCACATATAGACTTGTAAGGTGAATAGGCATCAAATTCAGCTGTGGCTGTGATAGGCAATATCTGCCATACAGACTGTCCAGTCCTAACTAAAAAGTCTACAAAATCGTAGGCATTTTGACCTAGACTTCCAACCCCAAACCTACTTGGTAGGGAGAATATTGGCAATAATACGCCAGCTTTTCTAGTGTTTGTCATATTGTTTACCTTTTATCCAAGTTCATTGGATCCTTTCTTTTAATTTAGTTAATATAAAAATGTTAATATAGTAATATAAAAATTGATATACTAACATAAAATTCAGTATAGTCAAAATAAGAACTACTATATATGACATATGAACAATATATTTAATATAAAATTTTTAATTATTATTTATCATTTATTATCTATTAATTATTTATCAATTACCATTTACTACTTACTACCTATTATTTATCTATCTATTAGTATGGCACTATAGGACCTTGGGCCAAGAACTAAACCGTACTCTGTGTGGTACACATCTTTATTGCCAAATACTTTTTTACCAGATGATATTTCTTCAACTAGGACAGGACTATCTCCAAGATTGATAATACAAGCAAGGTCATTTCTGTAGTAACAAATTAGTTTATCTTTAGCAAAACCAAACTCAAAACCTGTTTTAAAGTAAGATTTATATTTAGATCTAAAGCTAGTCAAAGCCTTATAGTGGTCATATATATCTTGGTTCCTATCTTCATCTGTAAAGCAAAGTCTATTAAATGGATCAGAAAAACCTTCCATACCATTTTCATCACCATAGTATATTGACGGAACACCTGGTAGGGTGAACTGTATGAATGAGGCTATTTTTTCTAATTCTATGGCCTTTTTGTATAGGTCATCAGGCAATTTATAGTATAGCTTGTCTTCATGCTTAAAATTATCAACATCTATTACTAAGCTAGTAATTATTCTGGCAGTATCATGAGTTGATAGGAGGTTCATAAGGGTGTCAAGTGCTGGAACTGGATAGTTTGACACTAGATCCATTACCCTATTTTTAAACAGCTTAGTATCTTGTCCCTTCATAAGGTCAATAATAGCTGTCCTCCATGGATAGTTCATAACTGAGTCTAATTGTCTGCCAAGTAGGTAACGTCTCCTACCGCCATAAGAAAATTTATTAGTGGCATCTTCCCAAACTTCACCTATGATGAGAGCATGCGGGTCTATAGATTTAATAGACTCTCTTAGCCTATCTATAAACACATCAGGTAATTCATCTGCTACGTCTAATCTCCATCCACCAGCACCTAGGTCTTGCCAAAATTTAAGGACTCCAGTATCCTGATTACAAATGTAGTCTATATAGTCTTCATTTTCTTTAACAAGCTCAGGAAGGTTGTCAAAGCCCCACCAAGAAGCGTATTTGTCAGGATAGTCAATAAATTTGAACCAAGGGTAGTAAGATGACCTATTTGATTGGTAGGCTCCTAGACTAGGATACCTACCATATTTATTGAAGTATATACTATCAGAACCAGTATGACTAAAGACGCCATCTAAGACAAGTTTAATAGATGATTCCTTAAATTCATCACATAGACTTCTGAAAGTATCTATATTTCCCAGGTAAGGGTCAACATTTTTATAATCTGCAGTGGAGTACCTGTGGTTTTCAGAACTTTCTACAATAGGGTTTAAGTAGAGCATGTCTACTTTTAATCCTTCTAGGTATGATCGTCTTTCCTTTATACCATCGAGATTACCCATGAAGAAGTCCTTGGCAGAGTAGTTAGGTGTATCTAGACCTGATTGAGGCCTACCTCCCCAGTCATGTCTTATTGTCCTTTCAGCTTCATTTACTGCCCGAGTAGGACTATATGATCTACTTTTCCTAAACCTGTCTGGAAAAATTTGATATATTATACCGCCCTTGATCCAGTCGGGTGTTGAAAAGTCTGAATCGTATACTGTCAACTGCCAACATATAAGATCATCAGTGATTGTTGGTAGGTAGTCAATTCTTGATATATTCTTGCTAGTCCCGTCTGGATAGTTCATCTGAAAATAATAAAAATATAGGCCAGTGTCTAGGGGACCTAATTTTATATTATATTTATTGTACTCATCAGTAGGTGATTGCAGGTTAGGACATTCATTAGAACTAACCCTTTCCATAGTTAGCTTATTTAGCTGGTAGGGTGATAGGTCATTAAAATAAATAAAGTCTAGGGAATCTAAACATACTGATTTATGAATGAATATACTAATATCAGAGCATTCATTATTTTTAACACCACCAAGTGGCTTTTTATGGTCTTCTTGTCTATATATTATTTTTTCCATTTTATCCTCTTAATTTTCCTTTATATGCAATATTTTATTGGTTGATTTGATTTATATATAAAACCATATATCATATAGCTATTTATAATAGCAAATTAAATAATCTATGAATTTTATATAAGATACCATTTTTTATATTATATACCAAAAATCTATATTTTTTATTATGTTTTTTATAAAAAAAATTAATTTTATTTAAATTTTAGTTACCAGTATAAAAAAAACGTTTTTTAGGTAAGCTATTATTTATATTATAAAGAAAATCATTTTTTTTGAAAATTTGGATTTTTTTATGGTATTATATTGCTAATTTTATGGTATTATGTACTTAATTAAATATATATTGCAATTATAGATAGGGCGTATTAAAAAATAAAAACAAATAATTAAAATTAATGGCGGAGGTGGTAAATTATGAAGAATAATAAAAATTATGACTTAGACAAGTATTTATTTCATGAAGGAACTAATTACAGGTCTTTCGACTTTTTAGGTTCTTTTTTAGAAGGCGAAGAGTGTATTTTTAGGGTATGGGCTCCTGGTGCTAAGAATGTTTATGTAACTGGTGAATTTTGTAATTGGGATCCTTTTGCGCATCAAGCTAACCGTATTACAGACGCAGGTATATATGAGTGTAGGGTAAAAAATGTAAAACAGTTTGACTCTTATAAATATGTTTTTGAAACACATGATGGAAGGACATTATACAAGTCAGATCCATATGCTAGACATTTTGAAACAAGACCAAGTACTTCGTCCAAAGTATATAAGTTTAGCAATTATAAGTGGAAGGACCAGGCTTGGATGTCTTCAAGAACTATACCTTGGCAGGGACCTATGAATATATATGAGTTACACTTGGGAACTTGGAAGACTAGGGAAAATGGCGAGTTTTTTAGTTATCGTGAATATGCAGACCATTTATTAGAATATATAAAGGATATGAAATATACCCATGTGGAAATTTTGCCATTGATGGAACACCCTTACGACAAGTCTTGGGGTTATCAGGTTACAGGTTATTTTGCTCCTACATCTAGGTACGGTTTGCCAGAAGACCTTATGTATTTAGTGGACAAACTTCACCAAAACAATATAGGTGTTATATTGGATTGGGTACCCGGTCATTTTCCTAAGGACGAGTCAGGCCTATGTGAATTTGATGGTTCTTATGTATATGAATATTCAGACCCATTAAAAATGGAACACAGGGAATGGGGCACTAGGGTATTTGATTATGGTAAAAATGAAGTTAATTCTTTTCTAATATCAAATGCAGTCTATTGGTTAGATAAGTTCCATATAGATGGTTTAAGAGTAGATGCAGTATCTTCCATGCTATATCTAGACTATTATAGGCAAGGTGGCGAGTGGAGACCTAATATCTATGGCGGTAAGGAAAATTTAGAAGCTATAGAATTTTTCAAAAAGTTGAATAAGTATGTGCATGAGGCTTTTCCAGGAGTAACTATGATAGCTGAAGAATCTACTGCCTGGCCTAAAATTAGTCATAGCGTTGAAGAAGGTGGACTTGGTTTTGATTTTAAGTGGAATATGGGCTGGATGAATGATTCTTTGAGATATCTAGGTACAGATCCATATTTCAGGTCATCAATACATAATTGTATGACTTTTTCTATAACATATGCTTTCAGTGAAAATTATGTACTTGCCCTATCACATGATGAGGTCGTTCATGGTAAAAAATCTATCTTAGAAAAGGCCAGTGTACATTTCGAAGATAAATTTAAAAGTATGAGGGTATTTTTAGCCTACATGTATGGGCATCCAGGAAAGAAGTTAAACTTTATGGGCACAGATATCGCTCAGTCCATAGAGTGGTGTGATGAAAAGGGGCTAGACTGGTGGCTACTTCAATATCCTCTGCATTATAATCACCAAAAATTTATTAAAGACCTTAATACTGTATACTTAAAAAACAAACCATTGTGGGAATTGGATACAAGTTGGGATGGATTTAGGTGGAATACAGTAGATGACAATAGAAATAATGTGTATACATTTACAAGATATGATTCAAGTGGCAAGGAAGTTTTAGTAATTTGTAATTTTTCATCTCAAGTATTGAAAAAGTACAAGATAGGAGTTTGCTATGATAAAAACTACAAGGTCTTGTTAAATACCGATGCTAAAAAATATGGTGGACAAGGTTTAGTTAATAGAAATATACATTCTAAAAAGGATGGAATTAATGGATTTGACTACCATGTAGAAGTAAATATAGGACCATTTAGTAGTTTATACTTGATTGAAAAATAATTTATATTTTATAGGGGGGCTGATGCTATGAGTTTAAAAAAAGAAATTGTTGCAATGCTATTGGCAGGTGGACAGGGAACAAGGTTAAGGGCACTGACAAAAAATATGGCCAAGCCAGCAGTACCATTTGGTGGAAAATATAAAATAATAGACTTTCCCCTATCTAATTGTGTAAATTCAGGTATATCTACAGTTGGTGTTTTAACACAATTTATGCCTCTAGAGTTAAATAGTTATATTGGTAATGGTGCACCATGGGACCTAGATAGGATGGATGGAGGCTTATCGATACTACCTCCATATACTGGTGGAGAAACAGGAGACTGGTATAAGGGTACATCTAATGCAATTTACCAAAATATGAAGTATATAGAGCAATACGATCCTGAGTATGTCTTAATTCTATCAGGAGACCATATATATAAGATGAATTACAATGAAATGTTAAAATTTCATAAGTTAAGAGGGGCTGATTTGACAGTTGCCCATATAGATGTACCTATTGAAGAAGCTAGTAGATTTGGTATATTAAATACTATGTCAGACCTATCAGTAAGTGAATTTGTGGAAAAACCTGATATGCCAAAATCGACAAAGGCATCTATGGGTATATATATATTTAAATGGTCTCAATTAAAGCTGTACTTGGAAAAGTGTGAAATGCTTGAAGATACAAGCTACGACTTTGGTAAGGATATAATACCAATGATGCTCAATGATGGTAAGAAAATATTCGCCTACCCTTTTAAGGGTTATTGGAAGGATGTTGGAACAATAGAAAGTCTATGGCAGGCTAATATGGACCTTCTAAATAATGCTGAGAATTTTTGCATTTACGACCCACTTTGGAGAATATATTGCAGACATTTTGAGTCTATGGGGCAGTATGTTGGACCTAATGCAAGTATTTCAAACTCAATGATATCAGAAGGTAGTACAATTAAAGGATCGGTAAATAAATCTATAATATCATCAGGAGTATACATAAATGAAGGCGCACAAGTGATAAATAGTGTGATTATGAAAAATGCAATAATAGGCAAAAATGCTAGGATATACAACTCTATAATAGCAGAAGATGCAGTAATTGGTGAAGGGGCTCTTGTTGGTCATGAAAATATTGAAATAGGCCAAGATATGATTACAGTAGTAGCTAATAAGGATATTATAGCTGCTAATGAAATCTGTAAAAAGATGTAGGGGGTTAATATTATGAATGGATTTTGTTTAATTTTTGCAGATAATTACAAGAATTATGATATAGAAGGTTTAATTAAAAATAGGTCCCTGGCATCTTTGCCAGTAGCTGGAAGATACAGGATAGTAGACTTTATATTATCTTCATTAGTCAAGGCAGATGTGGACGATATTGGTATCTTGACGACGAATAACTATAATTCCCTAATGGATCATGTAGGATGGGGTAAAGACTGGAACTTAAATAGGAAAAATGGTGGACTTAAAATAATACCACCACTTGCTATATCTGATACTGGGTTGGCAAGAAATAAATTTGAAGCTTTAAGCAATGCGAGCCAGTATATGGAAGGCAGGTTACAAGATTATTGTATACTTGCAGATTCAAATATTATATGTAATATTGACTACAAGGACCTACTTAGATACCACGAGGAAAACAATGCAGATATAACAGTTGCAGTAGTTAAAAGAAAACCTGGAAATGATGAAATTGAAATGATTCTTGATAATAAAAATAGGGCTTATGACTCTTTATATCATAAAGATGGTGCAGACTATGAGTGCAACACCCTACTAAAAATAACTATCATGCACAAGGACCTACTTGATGATATTATAAAAAAAGGAATTACCTTAGGTTGGGAAGATATAGTTAGGGATTATATCTCGAAAAATTTTAATAGATTAAATGTATATGCTTATGAAGTAAGGGGCTATTGTAGGGTTATAAATAGTTTAGAAAGTTATTATGATTTCCATATGGACCTATTAGATGAAAATATAAGCAGGGAAATATTCCTGTCTGGAACAGAAATCCTTACAAGGGTAAGGGATAGTGTACCTACTACTTACGGTGTAAATTCAAATGTATCAAACTCTATATTGGCAGATGGATGTTATATCAATGGTAGGGTTGAAAATTCAGTTATATTCAGGGATGTAATAATAGAAGATGGCGTAGAAATAAAAAACTGCATCATAATGTCTAGGACAAATATTAAGGCGGGTGCTAGACTTGACTATGTGATAACAGACAAGGAAGTCATTGTGACTGAAAATAAGGAATTAAAAGGCGATAGAAATTGTCAGTTTATAGTTCCAAAGAGAAAGACCATATAGGCGTATTAATTTTGAAAATAATTAGAAAGAGGTGTTATGATTGAAAGTTTTATTCGTTGCTGCAGAGGCCAATCCATTTATAAAAGTTGGTGGTCTGGGAGATGTAATTGGTAGTTTGCCTAAAGCCTTACATGAAAATAGTGTGGACGCTAGGGTTGTTTTACCATTATATTCAGCAATAGATAGGGATAAGTATAATATTCGTTTTTTAAAATATATATACATATCACTGGGTTGGAGACACCTGTATTGTGGTATTTTTGAAACAGTTTATAAGGGGATTAAGTTTTATTTCATAGATAATGATTACTACTTCAATAGGGACCAAATATATGGACAGGCAGATGATGGCGAGAGATTTGCTTTTTTTTCAAAAGCGGCCTTGGACATTCTTCCTCATATTGATTTTAAGCCAAATATAATCAATGCAAATGACTGGCATGCAGCCTTATCCATTGTTTACTTGGATCTATATAAGAAGGAAGCTTATAATTATTATATGGATATGAAGAGTGTAATATCAATTCATAATATAGAGTTTCAAGGTAAGTTTAATCCCTACCTACTAGGCAGTCTCTTTGGGCTTGGAAATGACTATATAGCACCATTAGAGTTTGATGGTGACATCAACCTATTAAAAGGGGCAATTCAATTAGCTGATAGGGTAAGTACAGTTAGTGAAAACTATGCAAAAGAGATCCTAAACCCATACTTTTCATTTGGTTTAGATAAAATTCTTTCTGTGGAAAAAGGTAAACTAAGGGGAATTATAAATGGTATAGACTATGACAAATTTAATCCTCAATCAGATACTAGAATTTTCCAGAAATTTTCTTTATCAAATATAGATGACAGGATCAAAAATAAATTAGCTTTTCAAAAAGAAATGGATCTCGAAGTCGATAGTAAGATACCAATGGTTGGTATGGTTACTAGGTTGACCGGACAAAAGGGATTAGACTTGCTAATCGAAGGGGTTGACCATATATTAAATATGGGTGTCCAGCTGGTGATTTTGGGAACAGGAGACTTTTTTTATGAAGATGAATTAAGGAGATTAGAGCGTAGGAGGCATGACAGGGTAAGGTCTATTATCATGTTTTCTAATGAAGTTTCATCAAAAATTTACTCTGCGTGCGATATATTTCTTATGCCATCAAAATCAGAACCATGTGGACTATCCCAGTTAATTGCTATGAGGTATGGAAGTATACCTGTAGTAAATAGGGTAGGTGGTTTAAGAGATACAGTAGAAGCTTTCGACCCTACTAGGATGACAGGTAATGGATTTACATTTGAATCATATAATGTATATGATATGCTAGATTCAATTAAGAGGGCCTTGGATGTATACAAATTTGATGAAAATACTTGGAAAAAGATAATCATAAATGCTATGAATAGTGACATGACATGGTCTAAGTCTGCTAGGAAGTATATGCAAATGTATGAAGAACTATTATAAAAGTCAAGTTTTTATTTTTGATTTTGATTAATTAACTTAATGTGATATAATAAGATGGTAATTAATATGGTATAATAAAAAAGGTAGTAACAGTAAAAATTATTGTAAGTAATTAAAAACAAAAGTAATGGAGGAAAGAAAATGAATCAGATGACAAAGGATATCGAACAGTATTTACAAACTAAGTTTGGTAATTCTATTGATGAGTCTAATGAGAGGCAGTTATACCAGGCTTTGATGGCTGAAACAAGAAATAGGCTATCTAAAAAGAGGTATGATTATACTAAGAAGTTAAAAGAAAGCGGCCAAAAACAGGCCTACTATATGTCAATGGAATTCTTGGTAGGAAGGACATTGAGAAATAACTTATTTAATCTTGGTATAGAGGAAGAAGTAAGAGACTTCCTATCAAAAAATAATTTTGATCTTGATAGGATATACGATATGGAACCAGATCCAGGTCTAGGTAATGGTGGACTAGGAAGATTGGCGTCTTGCTATTTAGATGCCTTGACTAGTAATGATTATCCAGTTACAGGTTTTTCTATCTTGTATGAATTTGGTATATTCAAACAGGTAATTGCAAATGGTTGGCAGCAAGAATACCCAGATAACTGGTTAGGCATGGGTCAGTATGCACTAGTACATAGGAGTGACGAAGAAATAGAGGTAAAATTCTATGGAAATACTGAAGAGCACTGGACTGAAAATGGACTAGAGGTCAAGTATAAGGACTATACTTCAGTGATTGCTGAACCGTATGACCTGATGATTTCAGGTTATAAGAGTAAGGCGGTTAATGTGCTAAGATTATGGAAGTCAAAGGCTAATGCAGGATTTGATATGAAGTTATTTGAAAGAGGAGAGTATGCTAGGTCTTCTGAATCAGAGGCTATAGCAGAATCTATATCTAAATTACTTTATCCAGCAGATGATAATTATGAGGGTAAGGCCTTGAGAATCAAGCAGCAGTACTTCTTTACAAGTGCATCACTTCAGCAAATAGTAAAAAACCACTATAATACATATGGCAACTTAGATAATTTAGCTGATAAGGCTACTGTACATATAAATGATACTCACCCAGCAATGTGTATACCAGAGTTAATGAGAATATTGATGGATGATTATGATTATAGTTGGGATAAGGCATGGGCTATTACTACTAAGGTATTTGCCTATACAAACCATACAATAATGGCAGAGGCCCTAGAAAAGTGGTCAGTTGACCTTTTTGCCCCTATTTTGCCAAGAGTTTACACAATAATTAGGGAGATAAATAATAGATTCTGCCAGCACTGCAATCAAATAGGTGCAGCTTCTGACCTTGAAGCAATGTCAATTATTCATAATAACATGATAAGAATGGCGAATCTTTCTATAGTTGGAAGTTATAATGTAAATGGAGTATCTGGTTTACATACTGAGATACTAAAGGATGATACTTTTAAGGAGTTCAATAAGGTATATCCAAGAAGGTTCAACAATGTAACAAATGGTATTGCCCATAGAAGATGGTTAGGACAGGCTAACCCAGAGTTGACAAGTTACTTAAATGGCTTATTAGGAGGGGACTTCATAAAGGACCTATCAAATATTGGAGAATTACTTAAGTATGCTGATGATAAGACAGTTTTATCTGACTTAGAAAAGATCAAGCGTACAAAAAAGGAACAGTTAGCAAAATATATAAAGGATGCTAATGGTATAAATGTAGATATTGATTCTATATTCGACGTTCAGGTTAAGAGACTTCATGAGTACAAGAGGCAACTTTTAAATGCCTTACATATAGTTTATCTTTATAGACAGATAAAGTTTAACGGTTTAAGGCCTAGACCAAGAACATTTATTTTTGCAGCCAAGGCATCATCTGGATATGTGATGGCTAAAAATATAATTAAATTCATATGTACCCTATCTGATATGATAGAGGCTGATCCACTAGTAAGAGATTATATTAAGGTAGTCTTCTTAGAGGATTATAGGGTGACACTAGCAGAGATAATAATACCAGGAGCCAATGTGAGTGAACAGATATCTCAGGCTGGTAAGGAGGCTTCAGGTACAGGTAATATGAAGTTGATGTTAAATGGTGCCTTGACATTGGGTACATTAGATGGGGCCAATGTTGAAATTCATGATGCAGTAGGTGACGAGAATATGTTCTTATTTGGCTTGAAAACTCCAGAAGTAAACGACCTATATGCTAGGGGTTATAATCCAAGAAGTTACTATGAAACTAATCCAGAAATAAAGGAAACACTTGATTTCATGAGGACAATAAATCTTGATGGAACAGGATTTGGAAATATTGTAGATTACTTAATAAACCATGACCCATATATGTGTTTGGCTGACTTCGATAGCTATATAAACAAGCAGAAGGAAGTTGAATTGACATATGGAGATAAGGATAGATGGAATAAGATGTCATTAGTTAATATAGCTAAGGCAGGAATATTCTCAGCTGACAGGGCTACACAAGAGTATACTGACGGTATTTGGAATATAGAGAGAGTGAAATAAATAAATAATATAAGACGCAGCCGAATTTTCGACTGCGTTTTTTATCCAAAATAAGTGTACAAATTGATATTGCTATTTACGACAAAAAATTAATATAAAAGCAAGAAAAACTTTTTAGAAAAATAGCGTTGGTAGATTTTTATCACCAACGCTAAATCTTATATAATTTATAGTAATATTAAATATTCTATAAATTATAGTTTTTATTTAAGATTATTCCTTGTAACAACTATTCCTATCTTACCAACTGGATTATAAGTTATCTGAACAAGGGTATTTTTCTTTAATTTTTCTAGGTCTTCACCGCCATACTTTAATTCAAGCTTAATAGGTTTTTTGCCCTGCTTTATTAGTACAGTATGACCATCCTTACCCTTTTTTTCCACGTTGATTAGGTTACCAACATATGGCGTAAATTCCTGGTACTTTTTACCTTCATTTTTAAGGTAGAAGAAAGATCCAACGGCAGCAAGTATTTCTAGACCCAAAAGTGCCCACCAAGGTATATTAACAAAAATTGAAATCGCCACTAATACTACCATTGCTACAATTGGAAGTACTGCCTTTTTCATCATTAATTTTCCGATTATATCATTTGCCTTTTTTTCAGGACCAGTCATAGTTTTTTGTCTTGCATATTGTTCAGCAAATCTATCTCTTATGCCCATAATTAGCCTCCATTCCATAATTTCTTAAAATAATATATAAAAATACTATATTATTTTAACATAGATTGTTGAAAAATAAAAGCTATAATATAAATATTATGGAAATTCAACAACACTAAATTGTATAATGGTATAGGATACTTATGATTAATCTTGACTATATAAGCTTAATTTTGATACTATGAAAATGTATAAAATTAATATATATAGATATGAGATATTTGGTTATGTATTAAGTATTTATCTTATTATATATCTAATCTATGCAAAATATGATGAGGATGTGATTTAAATGTCTAGACAAAAAATAAAAAATAAAAAACATGGGCTTAACTTTATTGAAATATACTTTAGGTTGGTAAGTCTATTGTTTTGGCCAGTTTACTGGTATAAATGGACAGTAATAACAGTTGAGAATTTCAACAATACATTGTTCGAAATGTATGCGATAGTTGATATTGTCTTTATTTCATTGCTTATAATTGTTTTTTGCGTAAATAGACGGGAAACTTTTCGTTATTTTTTATTTTCTCTTTCGATGTCTTTATCGTATATCATTTCTTTATATAGCTTTATAATCGTGCCAATTGATATTACATGGCTGTATATTAAAATATCTAGTTTAATTATTACAATGATAATATCCTGGAACCTACTGAAAAAAGAATCTAATGACATAGGTGTTGTTGGTATTTTAACAGGTATACTACTTTTGATTATGACATACTTCTATTAAAAATTATAAGTGTATTAATAATTCATAAGAGACTATATATGAAAGCTAATAAAAAAAGCAAATATAAAACAAATATAAAAGCATAAATTACAGAATGTAATAGTATATTTTACTATTCATATAAGGTCTGTATTTATGAATTTATAAAGCAACTTATAAAAATTGTTAATAGAAGTCCTTACAAGGTTTATTTTGATATTATATAAATATGGACATAAGTCTTAAAAAATGCTATGATACTACTTGTAAGACAATAGAAAACATTAGGAGGACGAAATGGAAGAATTGAATTTTTTAGCTAAGATTGGAGATAAGGTTATTACTCAGGAAGACCTTGAAGCTGCTGTAGCCAGCCTGGATGTATACCAGAGACAACAATTTGATAACGAAGAAGGTAGAAAAAGAATCTTGGCTGATATGATAAATCAGGAGCTATTTTATCTAGATGCTGTAGAAAATAAGATGGATCAGGATGAAATATTTGTAAATGAAATGGAACTAGTTAAGGCCAATATGTTGAAACAGTATGCAATCAATGCTTGTCTTGCTGCTGTTGAAGTAAGTGATGATGAAAAACTATCCTACTATGAAGAACATAAGGACGAGTTCAAGGAAGATGCGTCAGCTAGTGCCAAGCATATATTAGTAGATAGTGAAGACTTGGCCCTAGAAATAGAAAAGAAAATTAATAAAAAAGAAGTATCTTTTGAGGATGCAGCTGTCGAATATTCATCTTGCCCATCAAAGGCTAATGGTGGTTCTCTAGGCAGTTTTGGAAGGGGACAAATGGTACCAGAATTTGAGGAAGCAGTTTTTAGTTTGCCTATTGGGAAGGTATCTTCTCCAGTAAAGACACAATTCGGTTACCACCTAATCTTAGTTGATGAGCGTAAAGAAGCTAGACAACTTGAGTATGAAGATTGTAAAAAGGATGTGGAACAGTCACTTTTATTCAAAAAACAAAATGAAGCCTTCTTAGCTAAGATGACAGAGTTAACAGAAAAATACAAGGACATCTTAACTATAAAAGGTGTAGAAAAATAATATATAAGAGGTTTTAGACTTTATAATTTTTTAAGATAAATAAGGGGGGGAAAACTCTCCTTATTTTTTTTACCATCTATAAAATTATAAGCTGGCTATATGATGTCTATTATTTGTGATATAATCAAAGAGTATAAGTTGTTTTAGAAAGGATTAATAAATGAAAAAGATACTATCATATTTTACTAAATATATACCAATGATACTCTTGTTAATACTTGTATTGGGATTGGAAGTTAAGTTTGAACTTTTACTGCCAAGTTATACATCAAATATAGTAAATATAGGCATACAACAGGCTGGTATAGAAAACTCTATACCAAGAGTAATGGACGAACAGACATATGCAACTATGTTATCCCTATCAGATCTTAGTCATAAGTCGAAAATAGCAAGGGCTTATGAAAGATGGTCTCCTAGTAATGACAAAGAAGTAGAAAAAAATAATAAAAATTCACATCTAATAAACCAGTCAAGACGTAATAAGGTATACTACCTTTTAAAAAATAATGTCAAGGAAGATGATTTAAATGATTATATGGTAAATTCATTAGTTAATATGGCATCTTACATGGCAAGTAACCCAAAAAAAATTAATATTCAGATCGGGTATATGACTAACTTGGTGTCTGATAAGAAGATGCCTGATTTTATGAAAAAACAGATAAGTATAAGACTTGTTAGTCAAATATATAAAAATTTAGGAATTGACACAGGTAAGATTCAAAAAAAATACTTATGGAAAACTGGTGGTAAAATGTTAATCTTTAGCATATTTGCAGGTTTTTTATCTATAGGGGTCAGCTTTATAGCAGTGAGGGTAGCGACTAGTGTTTCTAGGACTTTAAGGCATGATTCATTTATTAAAGTTCTATCATTTTCTAACACAGAAATGGATAAGTTTTCTATATCCTCTTTGATAGCAAGATGCACTAATGATATTCAACAGATACAACAATCATCTATTCTTGGTTTAAGATTCCTATTTTATGGGCCATTAATGGCTATAGGTGCCTTTAGTAGGGTATTTGAACTTGATGTGTCAATGTTATGGATAATTGGTCTAGCTATCATAGTAACGGTCCTATCTATAGTAGTTATTATGGGATTTGCATTACCTAAGTTTAGGATTGTTCAAGATGTAGTTGATAAGATGAACCTAGTTACAAGAGAGTTTATATCAGGAATAGAAGTAAATAGGGTCTTTGTTACTGGAAAGCATGAGGAAGAACGCTTTGATAAGGTTAATACTGAGCTAACAGGGATAAACTTATTCATAAATAGGTCTATGTCACTTATGCAGCCATTAATGATATTTGTAATGGATATTACAACCCTACTTATCATATGGTTTGGGGCAAAACAGATTGATTCAGGTAATATTCAAGTAGGTGACATGATGGCCTTTATCCAGTATACTATGCAGATAATAATATCCTTCTTATTTATAACAATGATGTCAGTTATGTTGCCTAGGGCTATGGTAAGTGCAAATAGGATAAGTGATGTTTTGACGAGCCAGGTTAGTATAGAAAACAAGGGTACTATCAGGAATTTTGATAAAGAAGGGAGCTTAGTATTTGATAATGTGAGCTTCAAGTATGAAGGTGCTCATGAAAATGTAATAGAGGATATTTCTTTTGAAGTTAAAAAGGGTAAGACACTGGCCATAATTGGATCTACCGGTTCGGGAAAAACAACTATAGTAAATCTGATACCAAGATTCTTGGAAGCCACTAGTGGTAAGATATATTTAGATGGTGTCGAAGTAGGAGATATACCAATGTCTATTATAAGAGATAAGGTATCTATTATTCCTCAAAAGTCAGTTCTATTCTCAGGTAGTATAATTTCAAATATAGAGTATGCAAAGTCTATAAGGAGTTATAAAAAGGCTAAGATGGCAGCTGAAATATCGCAATCTATGGAGTTTATTAATAATAAGCCAGAGGGATTAGATAGCAAAGTATCACAAGGAGGAGCAAATTTATCCGGAGGTCAAAGACAGAGATTGGCCATAGCCAGGGCTATAGCAAGAAACCCGGAAATAATAGTATTTGATGATAGTTTTTCTGCCTTGGATTCTAAGACTGACAAAATGCTAAGATCTAAAATACATGACAAGTTAAAAGATAAGGCTTTAATTATAATTGCTCAAAGAATAAATACAATTATAAACGCTGATGAAATAATTGTTTTGGATGATGGAAAGATAGTGGCTAGGGGTAAGCATAAGGACCTTTTGGGAACTTGTGATGTTTATCGTGAAATAGCAAAATCGCAGTTAGCAGAGGGGGAATTGAAAAATGTTAGATAAAGAAACTGATGATAGGTCCTCTAAGACTAGTAAGAAATACGATAAAAGAGATAAGACTAAAAGGAAAGGTCTTAGCTTAAATGATAAGGATATTGAATTTTCTAAAACGATGAAAAGACTCTTGGACTATACTTGTGGTGACAAGGTTAAAATCTTAATAGTTCTGATATTTTCTCTTATTTCAACTGTATTTACTATAGTTGGTCCAAAAATAATGGGCAGTGCTACCAGTGAAATATATCTTGGTCTAGTTGACAAAATAAGGGATGGTGGTCAGGGTATTGACTTTAGTAAAATTTTTAGGATTATAGTCATACTTACAGTACTATACATAGTTAGCTCGGCATTTTCATATGCTCAATCGTATATAATGAGTGGTGTAGCCCAAAGAGTATCTTATAGGTTGCGACAGGAAATTTCACAAAAATTGAATAAGTTACCTATGGAATATTTTGATAAAAATAGTAAGGGTGATATAATATCAAGAGTGACTAATGATGTGGATACGCTTAGCCAAAATATGAATCAGAGTTTGATGCAAATGATAACATCAATTATAACTGTCATAGGTGTATTTATAATGATGGTATCTATAAATTTTGCAATGACCCTTTTAGCCTTAATAGTTTTGCCGATAACTATGCTAGTTTTATCACTAGTAATAAAAAAATCTCAGGTCTATTTTAAGAAACAGCAAAAGTATCTAGGAGATATGAATGGAAAAATTGAAGAGATTTTTACTGGACAAAATATTGTAAGAGGCTATAATGGTGAGCAATTTGAAATTAATGAGTTTGACAAAGTTAATAGAAAATTATATGAAGCAGGGTGGAAGTCACAATTTTTATCTAGCATTATGATGCCTATTATGAATTTTGTCGGTAACTTAGGGTACGTGCTTGTTTCAATTTTGGGAGGATATTTGGTGATAAATGGTAGAATACTTGTTGGTGATATTCAGGCCTTTATCCAGTATATGAGAACATTTACACAACCCTTAAACCAAATTGCCCAAATAATGAACTTACTACAATCTACGGCTGCAGCAGCTGATAGGATATTTGAATTTTTAGATGAGGATGAAATAGACTTATCTAAGAAGCAGGTTCTAGAAGGTGATGTTTACGGGAATATAAGTTTTGAACACGTTAGGTTTGGATATAATAGCGATAATATAATAATTAAAGATTTTAGCTTGGATGTAAGAGCTGGGCAAAAAGTTGCAATAGTTGGTCCTACAGGTGCTGGTAAAACCACAATAGTAAAACTTTTGATGAGGTTTTACAATCTAAATTCAGGTAAAATACTGATAGATGGGATTGATATAAATACTTTAGATTTAGAGACATATAGGAAGAATTTTGCTATGGTTTTACAGGATACGTGGTTATTTAGTGGTAGCATAATGGATAATCTAAGGTATGGTAAACTCGATGCTAGCAATGAAGATGTTTATAAGGCCGCAAAAGCTGCACACATTGATAGATTTATAATGACTCAGAAAGATGGATATGATACAATACTTAGAGAGGATTCTAAGAATATATCACAGGGGCAAAAGCAGTTACTCACTATTGCTAGAGCTATACTTTCAGACCCTAAGATACTGATATTAGATGAAGCGACTAGTTCTGTTGATACTAGGACGGAAGTTTTAATTCAGCAGGCGATGGATAACTTGATTAAAGGCAGGACTAGCTTTATAATTGCCCATAGACTATCAACTATCAGGAATGCAGATCTTATTCTGGTACTAAATGAAGGTGATATTGTAGAGCAGGGTAGTCATGAAGAACTATTATCCAAGAATGGATTTTATAGTAATATCTATATGTCGCAATATGAAGAATTGGAAGGTGCTAATTAATATGAAAATTGATTGGAATAGAAAATACACTACTATAGCTGTTTACGCTATAATAGTGGTTGTATTTGGTATATCATTTTACCTAAGTTTAATGCAGTTCTCAAAGCTTAGTGAAATAACTACTACGATTATAGCTATATTGAAACCATTTATAGTAGGATTTTCACTTGCTTATTTGTTGAACTTTATACTTATGTTTTTAGAAAATAGACTTGTAAGAAATATTTTACCAAGTTTAGGTAATAAAACTATAAGATATTTATCTATGATTATTACATATATATTTGTTACATTACTAGTTTTCTTGTTCTTTAAATTCATATTCCCTCAGGTTGCAGAGAGTATTGTAAGATTAGTAACTGACTTTCCACATATTGTCAATAGGATATATGGTTTTATTGATGAGTTTGTAAGTAATATAAACCTACCAGATGAAACTAGGCTAATGGTGAATCAGAAAGTTAGTGAAATTGGAAAGGGAGCTATAGACTTTGCGGCTAATTTGGTACCATTTTTTGCGAATTTTTTCTTAAATATACTAAAAGGAATATGGAACTTAGTTTTGGGTATAATCATATCCATTTACATATTGGCTGATAAGGAAGGTTTCTTTTATATATGTAGAAAGTTTGTATTTGCAATCTTCTCTAAAGCAAATGCCACAAATATATTAAAGGTGACTAGACTATCTAATGAAATTTTTGGTAAGTTTATTATTGGTAAAATTATAGATTCGATTATAATCGCAATACTTACCTTTATTATACTTTCCATTGTTAAGATGCCATATGTGATTTTACTTACATTCATTATTGGTGTTACCAATGTTATACCATTCTTTGGTCCATTTATAGGAGCGATACCAGCTGTACTTTTAGTACTTATTGTTGATCCTGTAAAGGCCTTGTGGTTAATTTTGATTATATTTATAATACAACAATTAGACGGTAATGTTATAGGTCCTAAGATACTTGGAGATTCGATTGGAATTTCATCGTTTTGGATACTATTTTCCTTATTAGTAGTCGGCAAACTATTTGGTATAATTGGTATGGTTATAGGAGTACCACTTTTTGCAGTAATTTACACAATAGTTGCTGAAAGTATAAATGATAGGCTTAAGATTAAGGGTATAGACCAGTTCTTTAATAGGAAGGATTAGATTAGCAAAGCATGAGTAGTCTAAACAAGATGGGTCAAATAATACTATGAATAAGATAATACTATAAATAAGGTAATCGGATGAAATATAAAAAATAGCTGGCAGACCTAGATGTTTAAGATAGGTTTTAGCCAGCTATTTAAATGTATAAATATAGAATGAAAATATATTTGAATACATAAAATTACAATCTAGTGGAAAATAAGGCTTATATTTTAATAAGCTTAAAGGTGTTTTTGTCGTAGTCAATAAGACCTTCCTCTTTTAAATTGCTAAGTTCTCTTGATAGGGCGGACCTATCAACTCCTAAAAAATCTGCCATATCCTTTCTAGAATATGGTATCATAAATAGATTTGAGTTATTTTTCATCTTATGTAATTCTAGAAAATGAAGTATTTTTTCACGTATATTCCTCCTAGAAACGACTTCTATTTTAGATAATAGTATGAGGTTCTTATCAGCGAATGTATGCAAAAGCTTAGATATTATTTCTTGCTTGTCTCTTATCAAATCAATATCATGTAGATTATCTAATACAAGAAGAGCATCAGTATTAACTATAAGAAGGGTTGATTTTTTATTGGCACTTGCAGTTACAGGACTTATTTTACTGCTAGTGAAAGAAAAAACTTCTGCAAATATTTGGTTCTTATTGACAGTATCAATTATATTCCTATTGCCATATTTATCAGTGTTAGATAGGACAATCTCTCCGTCTAAAAGAAAACACATATTATGGTAGCTTTGACCCTCACTAAAAACTAGCTCGTCTTTTTCAAGGTTTATAATTTTTGAATTTAAGGAGTTTAAAAGTTTTTCTAAATTATCCATGGTCATATGCGAAAATAAACTTATACCAATTAGGCTATCTAAATATTTTTTATCAATCATACACTGTCTCCTTTTACTGAGTAATTTTTTTAAGTTATTAAAATCTAGTAATTAATAATATAGCTTAAACTTTATTTTTTATGCGTAAGTATATCAATTAAAAGAACTCTTTGCATATTAATTATAACAAATAATCAAAAAAAAACAAATAACCAATAATTTGTTGAAGTTTTATATAATTTATATAAAATAATAGAAAAATACAAGTAAATATAGTTTATTTATTATCTAAAGGGATATAAATATACCTAGTAATAATTAACTTATTTAAATATGAACAAGGATATAACCTTTTACTAGATATATAATTGGTTTCAAAATAAGAGGAGGCGTTGAAGTTGAAAGAAGTCGCTATTTTAGCAGGAGGATGCTTTTGGTGTATGGTAAAACCATATACTAGTTATGCGGGCGTTGAAGAAGTTGTAAGTGGATATATAGGTGGTCATAAAGATAACCCTAATTATAGAGAAGTTTGCAGTGGTGAAACTGGGCACTACGAAGCTGTACAAATATATTTTGATAATAAAAAAATAAGCTTTAAAGAGATATTAGACATATTTTGGAAGCAGATAGACCCAAGAGACCCTAATGGTCAATTTGCCGATAGGGGTAGCCAGTATAAAACTGCAATATTTTATACTAGCGCTAAACAAAAAGAAGAGGCAGAAGAATCAAAGAAAAAAATTGAAGACTTATATTATGATGGTAAACAAATTGCAACTGAAGTAATTGAGGCTAGTAAATTTTATCCCGCTGAAGAAAACCACCAAAATTACTGCAAGACAAATGCAAGGCATTATAGTCATTATTATAAAAATTCTGGTAGGTACAACTTTCTTAAGGCGAATTGGGATAGAAACAATCTAAATAGAGAAAAGCTTAGAAGTAGTCTTACGAATATAGAGTTTGAAGTTACACAAAATGATATGACAGAACTACCTTTTGAAAATGAGTACTATGATAAGTTTGAAAAGGGAATATATGTTGATATTGTAGATGGAAAACCTTTGTTTAGTTCGAAGGATAAGTTTGATTCTGGTTGTGGTTGGCCTGCATTTGATAGACCGATAAAAGATACTGCTGTATTAGAGAGAAGTGACTATTCATTTGGTATGGAGAGGATTGAGGTAAGGTCTCTAGGGTCAAATTGTCATCTAGGCCATGTATTTAATGATAATCCAGACTCTGATACAGGTCTTAGGTACTGCATTAATTCTGCAGCTATTAAGTTTATACCGTATGATAAAATGGAAGAGTGTGGTTACGGTGAGTATAAGAAGTATGTAGACTAGACTGCTGGTCATAAATACTTCAACCATGAAAAATGATTTAAAGGAGACTACTTATGAAGAGAACGGAAGCTTTATATTATGAAGAAGTCTATATGAATACATGCAAGTCAAAACTTGTATCTGTAAAGATTAATGATGAAAGAATATACTTAGTGTTTGATAGAACTATTTTCTTTCCAGGTGGGGGTGGACAAGCTCAAGATAGGGGCTACTTGATAGATAAAAATGGAATAAGATTTAATATATTAAGTCTATATGAAGATCAAGGTATAGTATATCATGAAGTATTATTAAAAAAATATAATGATGGTTCTCATAAAGATCTAGATTCGAATATAGGAATTAATCTAGGTGATTTAGAATCTATGACTATGGATTATCTTCAATCAAAAATCAACGAAGGTGACATATTTGAAATATTTATTGATTGGAATCATAGACAAGACTATATGTGCCAGCATACAGGTCAACACCTCCTATCTGGAGTATTTTATAAACTTTTTTCGCGAAATACCCTAGGCCTACATATAGGTAAGGACTTGTCACAACTTGATATTGAGGGTGAATTTGATGATGAAATGGTTAGGCAGGTTGAAAGATATGCTAACGATCTTATATCTCAGAAAATAGATATAGACAATTATGTATTAGAAAAGGACAGGTTTGATACAACACATACAAGAAGGCCTCTTCCAAAGTCTGATAAAGAAATCAGGATTTTGAAAATAGGTGATATAGATACTAACGCTTGTTGTGGGGTACACTGTAGAGATACAAGTCAGCTAAGAATAATAAAGATAAGAAAATATTATAAACATAAGTCCAACACTAGATTTGAATACCTAGTAGCCAATAGGGCAGTTTCTTATCTTCTTAATAGGGATGATTACTTTAGTAAACTATTATTCAAATATGATACTAATGAAACTAATATACTAAATGCAGTAGAAAATATAGAAAGAAAAAAGGATTCTTATTCTGATAAAAATAAGTTTCTGCTAGAATATTATTTACTTACAAGAACCAGTCAGCTTTTAGACAAGTCGAAGGAATATAATGGTGGAATATTAGTTGTTAAAGAAATTCTAGACGATGAAGATTGGCTACTAGAGTCACTTGCCAGGTATATTGCAAGTAATCATAGGGCTATAGTGATTCTTGCAAGTAGACTAGGTAAATTTCCTAAGGTGTTTCTTCAGGTGGATAAGAAATTAGCTAAGGAAAACAACTTTAAATTAGGGAAATATTTTAAAGAGTATGCAAATTTGGCAGATATAAGAGGTGGAGGTACTGATTATATGGCTCAGGGACAAGTTTTTGACAAAAAAAATATTGACAAATTTTTAGATAAAATTTATTCTATATGTACTGGTCTTACTTATAAGTAATAATTATTTATGCATATAAGTACAAGTGTTAAGGGAGAATCTTGCTTTTTAGGAGGAAACAATGTCACAATCAGGTATGCTTATTATGGTAATTCTATCATTAATAGTGGTTTCATTTAGCATAGGCAAGAATGGGAGAGGAGTTAATAATTATATTGTCAGGAATACAGCTGTAGTTTACAGTATGATACTTTCTCTCTTATCTATTGTTAAGTCAGAGCATGGTATGGTAGAAGCTTTTTATATGGGCTGTATTTCCTTTATATTTGGAATTTTAGTACTTACAGTTTATAAAAAAAGATATGATATTTGTAGGATATTATTAATAGTTAGCGTAGTACTTGCTACAGTTGCTACTTATTTATCCTACATAGATTAAAAAAATAATCATAAACATTGAAAAATGTCTGTGATTATTTTATTTTTGTTAATTCGAAGCCATTTACTTCTAGTGATTGAATTTTATTTGACCTAATTATAGAGTCAAAATAGATCTTATCATTTTCATTTTGATACCTAAAATAACCACTGGCATATATTGTAGAACCATTTTTGTGGATTGATGAGGTAATAACTTCTAAGCCAGAACCATGTCTTACACTAGAAATAATTTTGCTTTTTATAAGCTGTTCATATTTGATAGTAGTTTCAGTGTCAAGAGTATTGTCTATACTAATGAACTTATTTGGCATAGTATTATAGGCCCTATAATTTAAGAACGTTTTGTAGATTCTTGAACCTGCTAAAATTAAAAGACCTGTTATTAGAAGTATGTATATGGATGATACCCATAAAGGACGTGACTTAGCAATTAATTTTTTGTTTTTAAGATTCCTAGTCTGTTGGTTTATTTGTTCTCTCATTCTATTAATATCATAGACTACTTTATTTTTAGAAAGAGACTTAGGGGGATTATTTTTAGCCTGCTTAAAGGCATATGCCTTCTTTTTTTCTGCAAAATTAATTGTTTTAGTAAAACTTTTGTCTTTATTGCTTGCCATTTTATAAGCTCCCCCTTTCTATATTAATTAATATTAGTCATGTTAATTTATCCTACTTAATTAACTTTAATTATATTAAATTTATCCTATGAAGTCAATCTTTTAGCTGGTGACATAAAAAATAATGCTTTTTCTAGAGAATATTTTCTTAATTAGATGGAAAAGCTAATCTAATTATGATATTATAGAGTAGATAAAATATGGGGGTATTCCCAAGAAGGTAGTGGTAAATATGATATTTATAGGAAATAGATACGAAATAACTGATAGACCTGTTTATATAGAGGAAAATAAGTTATATAATGCCTATGATTCTGAAAAAAAGATAGATGTTAAAATAAAAATAATAGAAAATAATAGGTATATAAGTTTAGATTTCATACCTAATTTAATAGACGAGAGTACGATTATTGAAGATTTAAGATCTCCATATATATTAAAAATTTTAGATGTAGGAGTACACAGAACAGTAGATAACCTGCTTTATTATATTGTTTATGAAAATTTTAGGGGTGTATCCCTAGCAACATTGAATAAGGGAGCTTATCTTCATATGGATGCTCTGGTTAGAATTGCAAGTCAAGCTGTGAGGGCCTTGAAATCATATCATAGGCTTGGTGAAAATCATGGATCTTTAAGGCCAGATAACATACTGGTTAATGAAAAGTATGAGATTAAAATAGCTGATTTTGGAATCACAGAAGCAAATAAGGGTACAAATATTAGGTGTTCAGGCAATTTGAAGTACCTATCACCATCACAATTAAGTATAGATTTTACAGATATAAAAACTGATTTTTATTGTTTGGGTGTAATTTTATATGAATCTGTTTTTAAAAAATTTCCTTTCAGTGATGCTCATACAGAAAAACAACTTATAAAGTCTATTGATAAGGGTGTAATATGGGCTAAAGTCAATACTAAGGGTTTGAATAAAGATTTTGTAAATATTATAAAGCGTCTTTTAGAAAGAAATGATAATTTATGCTATAAGGACTACAATGAAGTTCTCTTAGACCTAAGTCGATTCTTGTACAAGACATCGAAAATTGATATTGAGGCCTTAAGAGAGGAAGATAATAAACCTCATTTGGAGTCTGTATTACACAAGACAGGCCATGTAAGTCCGGATGATTTTTATAAGACAAGAAAGATGTATTTATCTGATATACAAAATGAACTTGAAGATAAGAGTATTGATGATATGAAGATTGTAAAAAATGGTCATGAAGAAGACGATGATGAAGAAAATAATAGTAAAAGTAAGTTATCCTTAATAATTATTATATTAATCCTTATTGTTGTAATCATATTTCCGTTTATTAATATATTTCTATAAAGAAAAATTTGTAACTGTGTAAATAATGTTGGGGAGACTTTAAATCAACAAGAATCATTAAACTACGGCTATTTGTCATATAAGTTTGATGATAATTAAAATCAATAAAATTCCTTAAACTATTCTGCAACATCCATAAAACTATGGATGTTGCCTTTTTTATATTAAACTTTTTAATAAGGATTATCCTTGTCTTAATATCCTATATCCATAAACTTATACTTCTTATATTTTTTGATTTAAACTATACATAAGTTTTGATAAGTATTCTTATTTTTGAAAGACAATTTTCTCCCGCTAACACGAAATATTACATAATGAAAAGTCTGCGCTTATAGTATGGGCTTTTTATTCGTAAATTTCTTTGTATTGTGGTATAATTATAGTTGATATATTATGTAGTTTGGTGGTGATTAAGTGAAAATAAGGGCTTTAGAAGTATCTGAAGTAAATGAATATATTAAGAAGGTCTTTATTGATGATCCAATCTTAAACACAATTAGGATAAGGGGAGAGATTTCCAATTTTAAAATACACTCTAGTGGACATGTATATTTAACCTTGAAGGATGATAAGTCTCGAATAAGGTGTATGATATATAGGTCAGACTATAACAAAGAACTTAACTTAGATAACGGTAGTAAGGTGGTTGCAGATGGCTATATTTCTAATTATGTTAGCGACGGATCCTACCAGTTTTATATTAGAAACTTATCTATTGAAGGTATGGGAAACTTATATATGGAGTTTATTAAATTAAAAAAAAGACTGGAAAGCGAGGGTCTTTTTTCAAAAGAATATAAAAAGAAAATTCCCAGCTTTCCAAAATCTATAGGAGTAGTTACGTCTGAAACTGGTGCAGTGATAAAAGATATAATCAACGTTATATCTAGGAGATATCCAAAAGTAAGAATAAAACTGTATCCAGCCTTAGTACAAGGTAAAGATTCGGTTTGCAGCCTAATTGATGGTATTAATTTTTTTAATCATGACCATCCAGTTGATACAATAATTATAGGTAGAGGTGGTGGATCTCTTGAAGAATTGTGGTCGTTTAATGATGAAGAACTTGCAAGGACAATATTCTCATCCACTATACCTGTAATATCTGCTGTAGGGCATGAAACAGATTTTACAATATGTGATTTTGTTTCTGATGAAAGGGCACCGACACCATCAGCAGCGGCGGAAATTGCTACACCTAACTTATACGACCTATTAAGAGAACAATATTTAATAGCTAGGAGAATAGAAAACTCATTAAAGAATAGGCTCATTTTAGAAAAACATAAATTAGGCTCATCAATTGAAAAAATTAGTGATTATGCCCAAAGATATATTATAGGTGATAGGGCTATGGCCTTAGATTTTATATATGATAAGTTAAACGAGTCTTTTACAAAATATATTGATAAAAAAAAGGACGAAATGAATTTCCAAGGGGCAAAGATGTCTAGCTTAAATCCATTTGCTATATTCGATAGAGGATATTCTATAGCACAAAAGGATGGCAGGCTCCTAACTAGTATTGAAGGTATATTACCAAAAGATAAATTGAAAATCAGTCTAATTGATGGGGAAATTGATTGTCAAGTAGTAGATACTAGAAGTAAGGAAATAAAAATATCTAGGATGGAGAGATAAGTGGTATGGATAATGAAATAAAAAATAAACTAAGAAGTGAGGATGTAGAAAAAATGTCTTACGAGGAGGCTTTTGACAAGATGAAAGACTTGGTTAATAGATTAGAAAATGATCAGGTTAATCTTGAGGAATCCCTTTTATTATTTGAAGAGGGAATAAGTCTATATAGACATTGCAACGCCATCTTAGAAAAGACAGAACTGAAGATAAGTAAATTTAATGAATATCAGGAAGAAATAGAGGTAGACTAATGGATTTTGCCAGTGAATTGAGGAAAAAAAGTGATTTTATAGAAAAAGAGATATGCAAATACTTGCCTGTAGAAGAGGGTTATCAAAAGACACTTTTTTCAGCTATGAATTATAGTTTTAAGGCTGGTGGTAAGAGATTAAGACCTATACTGATAATGGAATCATATAGGATTTGTGGAGGAAGGTCTAAGGATTATATTGCCTATGCAGCTGCTATAGAGATGATTCACACCTATTCATTAATTCATGATGATTTACCAGCTCTTGATAATGATGATTTGAGAAGAGGTAAAAAGACAAATCATAAGGTATATGGTGAAGCTATGGCTATACTTGCAGGAGATGGTTTGCTTAATTATGCTTATGAGGTCATGCTTAAAGAAGCTCTAGTATCTACTAATAAAGAAAATGCAATCAAGGCCTGTAAAGCAATAGCAGATGGAGCAGGTATTTATGGTATGGTAGGAGGTCAGGTTGTAGATGTTGAAAGTGAATCTAAGGAGATTGATCTTACTTGTCTAGATTTCATACACTTAAATAAAACAGCCGCAATGATAGTAGCCTGTATGAAGTGTGGAGCCTACCTAGCAGGCGCCGATGATAATAAAGTTGAAAAACTAGAAGACTATGGGCGACTGATAGGTCTTGCTTTTCAAATAGCAGACGATATACTTGATATAGAAGGCGATCAAGATAAACTTGGAAAAAATATAGGTAGTGATGTATACAACGACAAGGCTACTTATCCACATATACTAGGCATGGGAAAGTCTAAAGAAATTGCCAAAGGTATAATTAAAAGGGCCAAGTTAGCTATTGATGACTTTGAGGAAAATGAGTTCCTTTTACTACTAGCTGACTATATTATTAATAGGACAAGCTAGCATCTTATGGAGGAAATATGTATTTAATAAGTGATATATTTAGTAATCATGTATTATGGACAAGCATTTTTGCATGTTTTTTTGCACAATTCTTGAAAGTTTTTTCAGGAGAAAAGAAATTTGATATTAGTCGTATAATAGTATCTGGTGGTATGCCTAGTTCACATAGTTCTTTTGTTTCTTGTATGTCTACTATGGTTGGACGAAAGTATGGTTTTTCGTCTGAAATATTTGCAGTAGCAGCCGTTGTGTCATTAATAATAATGTATGATGCCTCTGGAGTTAGGCAGGCTGTAGGTAAACAGGCAACTATCTTAAATCAGTTAATAGAGGACTGGCATAATAAGAAAGAAATAAAGCAAGAAAAATTGAAGGAATTAATAGGGCATACACCAAAGCAAGTTTTTTTTGGAGCCTTGTTGGGCATAGTAATTGGACTAATATTCTAAAATAGGGTGATAAAATGTATGAATTGATAAGGGGGATTAACTCCCCAACAGATATAAAAAAAATGAATAAAGAAGAACTGTCACTTTTGTCTAAGGATATAAGAAAGTTCTTAATAAAAAAAGTTTCACAAACGGGTGGACACCTAGCGTCTAACTTAGGTGTAGTAGAGTTGACCCTTGCATTACATAAGGTTTTTGACAGCCCAAAAGATAAGATTATATGGGATGTTGGTCATCAGGCTTACGTCCATAAAATTTTAACTGGCAGAATGGATGGCTTCGATTCGCTAAGACAGTATGGAGGTATGTCAGGATTTCCAAAAGAGTCAGAAAGTAAGCATGATGTATTTGATACAGGACACAGTTCAACATCTATATCTATTGGTTTAGGACTTGCATGTGCTAGAGATATTAGGAATAAAAGTTACCAAGTAATATCTGTAATAGGTGATGGAGCATTTACTGGCGGTATGGCCATGGAGGCCCTAAACAATCTTGGATATTTGAAGAAAAATATGATAGTAATTTTAAATGACAATGAAATGTCTATTGATAAAAATACAGGGGCATTTTCATCGTACATGTCGAAAATTAGAATGAACAGCGATACTAGGCTTGTAAAAGAAAACATAGATAAGTTTATGAACATGACCCAAATAGGTAGCAAGATATCTAAAAAGGCAAGCAGGTTGACAGATTCAATATTTTCTAGCCTATCACCATCGGAGTGTGGTTTAATTGATGCCTTAGGAATTAAATATTTTGGTCCTATAGATGGTCATAATTTAGATGAACTTGTAGAAACACTGGAGTTTGTAAAAAATATAGATGGTCCAAAGTTTATCCATGTTAAAACGATAAAGGGCAAGGGTTATAAGTTTGCTCAAGAACATCCAGAAGCATATCATGGAGTAGGAAAGTTTGACTATAGGGTGGGTGTCTGTCCGAGTAAGACTAGGTCTATATCATCTATAGTAGGA
Organism: uncultured Peptostreptococcus sp.; assembly: GCA_963520775.1. Lineage (GTDB taxonomy): Bacteria > Bacillota > Clostridia > Peptostreptococcales > Peptostreptococcaceae > Peptostreptococcus. Next base: position 24,093 of record CAUQSL010000004.1, on the reverse strand, counting down.
ATTACACTTGCGGAAATGGCTAATTATAACGAAAATATCATTGCTATTACTGCCGCAATGCCAACTGGTACCGGTCTAAATATTTTTTCTAAGTTGCATCCAGATAGGTATTTTGATGTAGGTATAGCTGAACAGCATGCAACAACATTTGCAGCTGGTCTTGCTAGCCTTGGTATGAAGCCTTATTTTGCAGTTTATTCTAGCTTTTTACAAAGAGCATACGATCAGTTGATACATGATGTTTCTATAACTAGTAAGCCAGTCACATTTCTTATTGATAGGGCAGGGCTAGTTGGAAATGATGGAGAAACTCATCATGGAATCTTTGACCTATCTTATCTTAATCCTATACCAAACCTGACAGTAATGGCACCTATGGATAGCCAAGAAATGGTTGATATGATTAGGTTTTCAGAAAGCGTTGCAGGCCCCTTAGCCATAAGATATCCAAGGGGGAGTGAATATATAATCAGTCAGAAAGAATATAGTTTTTGTAATATAGATAGGGAAGGTTTTGATATTAATTCAATAGGCAAGCCTCAAATATTAATTAATGAAGTGGGTCAAAGCAATAATAAAGACTCAAAAAAAGTGGCTATAATCAGTATAGGTAATATGCTTAAACCTGTATTAGATGCCCTACCAGAAATTAGGAAAGCGTATAAGGATAGTCACTATGGTAGGGATTTTGAGTTAATATTACTTAACGCAAGATATTTAAAACCACTAAACACACAAGTATATGTGGATCTATTGAGTAAGGTAGATAATATAATCACATTAGAAGATAATGTAATTAGGGGAGGATTTGGATCTAATATATTAAAGCTTGTATCTGAAAATGAACTTAGGGCTAAGGTTGATGTTTTCGCCATACCTGAGGAGTTTATTGAGCATGGAAATATCGATGTGTTAATGGATGAAGTTGGTCTATCGGCAATGAAGATAAAAGAGAGGGTAATAAAAATTGTTGAATAGGTATAGGACCTATGTCAGTGGAGGTAACGATGAAAAAAAGGGTTGACGTCTTACTGGTTGATAAGGGTTTTTTTCCTAGTCGTGAACAGGCTAGGAGGACAATCATGGCCGGTAATGTCTTTGTAGATAGACAAAGAGTTGATAAGCCTGGAACAACGGTAAAGGAAGATGTGGAGATTACCGTAAAGGGAAAACCACTAGCCTATGTAAGCAGGGGAGGCCTTAAATTGGAAAAGGCTATGAATAATTTTGATTTGAGTTTAGAAAACAAGGTCTGCATGGATATTGGTGCATCAACAGGTGGATTTACTGACTGTATGTTACAAAATGGAGCAAGGAAAGTCTATTCCGTTGATGTAGGATATGGCCAATTAGCTTGGAAGTTAAGGCAGGATGAAAGAGTTGTATGTATGGAAAGGCAGAATATAAGGTACTTAGAGCCGGATAGCCTTGATGAAAGACTTGACTTTGCTTCAATAGATGTGTCTTTTATATCATTAAAGTTAGTATTACCTAAGGCATGGGACTTATTAGCTGACAAGGCAAGCCTGGTTGCTCTTATAAAGCCACAGTTTGAAGCTGGAAGAGAAAAAGTTGGTAAAAAGGGTGTTGTGAGAGAAAAGTCAACCCATATAGAAGTAATTGATATGATTTGTAGAGTAGCTATTAAAGAGGGATTTAAAATTCTAGATCTTGACTTTTCACCAATAAAGGGTCCAGAAGGAAACATAGAATATCTTATTTTCCTTGAAAAAAATAATAAGTTAGATATTTTAACTCATGAAGATGAAGTCAAATTACTGGCTGAATGTGGAGTTAATTACAATATAATTGTAAATTTAGTTGACAGATCACATTCTTTAGATTAGTAGGGGGATAAAAATGATTAAAGAACTGTATATGAAAAATTGTGCTATAATTGATGAACTAAGGGTTGATTTTGGAGACAAGTTAAATATACTTACTGGAGAAACAGGCTCTGGGAAGTCTATCATTTTGGAGGGACTTAACCTATGCCTAGGAGGTAAGTATGATAGATCTTTTTTAAGAAAGGATTGTGAAAAGGGCCTAGTTGAATTACTTATACATAGTGATAATGTAGTTATAGAGAGTCTATTAGATGAGTACTCTATACCATATAGTGATAATGAGCTACTAGTTTCAAGAACAATATTTGAAGATGGTAAGTCTACAACAAAACTAAATGGTAAATCTATTAGGCTTGCAGACTTGAGAACAATCATGATGACTATAATAGACATACATAGTCAGCATCAAAATCAAGCTCTTTATAATCGTGACCTCCATATTAACTTTCTAGATTTGTATGGAAAGGATGATTTGAAAGATATAAGTTTAAGTTATAGGAAGACTTATAATAAATATACAGAAATTAAATCAAAAATTTTAGACTTGAATGATAATATGACACCTAGAGAATTAGAAAGAGAAGTAGACCTTTTAAAATATCAAATTGATGAAATAGAAAAGGCTAATTTATGTGTAGATGAATATGAAATTTTAAGGGAAAAGTACAAAAAATATTCAAACCTAGATAAAATAAATAATTCAATACTTACAAGTTATGACTTATTGAAATCTGGTGATATAAGTGTGTATGACAGGATTGGTAAGGCCATAGCCTCATTGACTCCAGTTTCTGAGTATGATTTGGTATTAGAAGAGTTTGTAGAAAGGTTAGAAAACCTAGCCTATTATATAGAAGATATCGATGTTCAGATGAGATCTTATATAGAAAAAAACGAATATAATCCCCATGAACTTGAAGAAATTCAGCTTAGAATGGACTTCATTAATTCTATGAAAAGGAAGTATGGAGATAATATAGAAGATATATTAGACTACAAAATCGAAATGAAGAATAAACTTTATAATATTGAAAATAGAGAACAAACGAGGCTAGAGTTATTAAAAGAACAGGAAAAAATAGAGTCAGAGTTAGAAAAAATAGGAGAAGATCTGACTAATACAAGAAAAAAAATTGCAGCTTTTTTAGAGGCGAGCATATTAAATGAGTTAGAGTCTCTTAATATGAAAAATACAAAATTTAAGGTAATCTTTAATAAAGTAGCTTATAATAATAGTGGATGTGATGATGTAGAATTTTATATATCATTTAATCTAGGAGAAAATCTAAATCCACTAAACAAGGTAGCATCAGGTGGTGAGATGTCACGTTTTATGTTAGCATTTAAAAAAATACTATCTGATGTTGATAAGATTGAGAGTATGATTTTTGATGAAGTCGATGCAGGGATAAGTGGCAGGGCAGCCCAGGTTGTTGGAGAAAAATTAGCTCAAATAGCTAAATCTAAACAGCTGATTTGTATTACACACCTACCACAAATAGCCGCATTTGCAGATGACCACTTTTGTATAGAAAAAAATATTGAAAATAATAGGACATTTACTAGTGTAAGAAACTTAACTTATAAGGAAAGGAAAGAGGAGATTGCAAGGCTAATATCTGGAAAGATAATAACAGAAAAAACCTTAGAACATTCTCATGAAATGATTGAGTTTGCCAATAAATCAAAGTCATAGGAGGTAATCATGCGCCTAGAAGGTAAGTTAAAAAAGGATAAGAAAACTAAAAAGCTTGCTAAACGAATTAGTGCTGGTGAAATAGCCCTTATAAACCATGTTGATTTAGATGAAGTAGCTGCCAAGTCTTTGGTTGAAGCAAGGGTGAAATTAGTAATAAACGCTGCTGAGTCTATAAGCGGTAGGTATCCAAATGTTGGTCCTTCTATACTTATGAAGGAGGGTATATTAATAATAGATAATATAGGTATAGAAAGCTTTGACAGTCTGAAAGAGGATGACCAAATAGTTATAGAAGATGGGATAATATACAGGAATAATGAAAAAGTTGGTGTTGGGCAAGTCATGGATGCTGGACTTGTTGTTGAAAAAACTAAATTAGCATATGAAAATTTAGAAGTTGAATTGGACAGGTTTATTGACAATACAATAGAGTATGCTAAAAAGGAAAAAGGCCTAATACTAGGAGATGTAAAAATACCTCTTATGAAAACAATATATGAAGACAAGCATGTATTAGTAGTAGTTAGGGGTCATAATTACAAGGATGACCTAGAGGCTATGATTTCATATATAGAGGAAGTCAAACCAGTTTTAGTAGGTGTAGATGGTGGAGCAGATGCTATTTTAGAGGCAGGATATAAACCTGATGTAGTTGTTGGTGATATGGATAGTGTTACTGATGAGGCCCTTAAGGCAGCTGGTGAAATAGTTGTACATGCGTATACAGATGGAAGGGCGCCTGGTCTTAAGAGGGTAGAGGATTTGGGTTTGGAGGCAGTAGTATTCCCATCCCCAGGTACAAGTGAAGATATAGCTATGTTAGCTGCCTATGAATACAAGGCTAAATTAATAGTTGCTCTAGGCACCCATTCTAATATGATTGATTTTCTTGAAAAGGGAAGAAAGGGTATGGCATCAACATTTTTAGTAAGGCTTAAAATTGGATCTAGGCTTATAGATGCTAGAGGTGTTAGTATGTTATATCAAAGCCGCTTGAAATTAAAGTACATATTTGCCCTGATAGCGACAGCCTTATTTCCGGTAATAATAGTTGTGAGTAATTCTCCAAAAGTTCAAACACTAATGCAGTTATTAAGTATAAAAATAAAACTACTATTACAGATATAATGTAGGGTGGAGGAAAAACAATGCATATAAATTTTAAATATTTTATAGTATCTATAGGGGCTATATTTCTAGCCCTTGGAGTTGGCATCTTGATAGGAACTAGTATGGGATCTAGTGTTGATATTCAAGAAAAAAATGCTGCTATTGTTACAGATATTGACAAACAATTTAAACTCTTAAAAGAAAAGGATGATAAATTAAGCAGGGAAAATAAGAACTTGCTTGCAAAGCTAGATGATGTTAAAGACTTTGTAGCTGATAATGAAGAAATCCTAACACAACAAAAGCTTCTTGGAAAGAATATTGGAATAGTTTCATTTAATGAAAAGGCAAATTTAGATGATATTAAGGCAAGTCTAACTAGTTCAGGAGCAAGTGTTGATTTTGATATATTAGTAAAGGATGATGTCCTTGACACATCAAAGTTAGATAAAATAAATAATAAATTAGGTCAGAAATTCATAAAAAAAGAAGAAGTAATATCTTATATAGCTAATTCTATAAAAACGGCAACGGATATAAGCAGTTTAAAGAATTTAGAAGAAGCAGGATTGATAAAAATAGGGTCATACAAGGAAAATTACGAACATATAAATTCTATTGTACTTATTAATGGTCAAGATTCGAGTGGTAAAAGTAAGTTTCTCAATTTAATTAGACCTATTTTAGAAGAAATAAAAGAGAATAAGTACATAGTAGCCACAGCCTTTAAGGGAGAAAATATAGGTTTAGGAGATTTTCATAAAATTAAGATATCAACTATAGATAATATTGATGAGTCTGTCGGTAGGGTAACTCTTGTAGACTTATTATCAAGTTCTAATATCATAGGAAATTTTGGTAATAACCTTGATGGATATAAGTTATTACCTGTTGGAAAATAGGAGGTTGTATGTTTACTAGTGTAATAATACCTGCCTACAACGAAGAAGGTAGGATAAGGGATACCTTAGATGGAATAAATAATATAGACCTTGTAGATGAAATTGTTGTAATTGATGATGGTTCTAGTGATAAAACAGCAGAGCTTATAAAAAACTATAGGTCAGATAAATTAGTATATTTCATACAAAATCCAAATCAGGGAAAGGGAAAAGCCCTGGAGAAAGGTTTAGAATTGGCCAATGATAATGCAGATATAGTTGTTTTTTTAGATGCTGACGTAGGGATAACATCATCTGAGATATCTAAACTTATTCAACCAGTACTAGAGGATCAATGTGATGTATCTATAGCAAGGTTCAAACCTGCAAGTAAAAAGGGTGGAATGGGATTTGTAAAGAGGTTGGCTAAGGATTCAGTGTATGAAATCACTGGATTTGAGCTAAATGCAACAATTTCAGGACAGAGAGCCTTCAAAAAAGAAGTTATATCCAGGTTTAAGCGTATACCAGAGGGTTACGGTGTAGAAGTTGGTATGACAATAGATATATTAAAATGGGGCTACAGGATCAAGGAAATAATGGTTGATATGAGCCACAATGAAACTGGAAGAGATTTGAAAGGTTTTATTCATAGGGGCAAGCAGTATTTACATATTAAGAAAATTGTTAAACAAAAAAGGTCTGAGTGGAGGTAGTCATGTATACTTATTTGATGACAATGATGTTATTTTGTATTGGCTTGGTAGTTACTTTAATAACTCTACCAATGATAAGAGATATGTTGGTTAAAACTGGTTTGACAAGAGAAAATTACAGGGGAGATATGATACCTGTTGGTTTAGGTATAGTCTTTATACCGACTCTTGTGGTTAACTCAATTATACTTATTTATTCTAATATTATCTCAGATAAGATTATTTTAATTTACATGCTATTATTCGCTTGTATTGCAATGTCTTTCGTTGGTATAGTTGATGACATCCTTGGTGATAGAAGTGTAAGTGGTCTTTTAGGTCATTTCAAGGCCCTATATAAGGGGAAACTAACGACAGGTGCTTTTAAGGCTTTGATGGGTGGTTTTGTAGGTTTAGCAATAGGAGTAACAATGACTAAGTCAATTCCTAGTATAATAGTAACTACGCTTGTAGTTGCCTTGTCGACAAATATGATGAACCTATTTGACTTGAGACCAGGTAGGGCAATAAAGGTATATATTGTTTTATCTATAATAATATTTATTGCTAGTGCTAAATTTCATAGGGAAGTTATGATGACATTAATACCAGCAGTCATTGCATATTTTTACTATGATTTGAAGGCTCTTACTATGATGGGCGATGCAGGATCGAATGTATTAGGGGTATCGATTGGGGTATTTATAGTCTTGTCATTTAATTTTCTTGTACAGCTCGTGTGCTTAATACTACTAATAGCTATGCATATAATAACAGAAAAGATTTCTCTAACTAAGTTTATTGAAGATAATAAGTTTCTAAACTATATAGATAAATTAGGAAGGGGTTTATAAATGATTAGCAAAAGACTGGCCAAGGTAGTTGAAATAAAAAGTAAGAGTAGTTTAATAGAGGATATTAGGGTTGATATAAATGGCAGCCTTGAAAAAGCATATAACTATATACAGTTGACAGGATGTGTTGAAGTTGGAGATCAAGTTATAGTAAATACTACAGCAGTAGAATTAAGTCTCGGTACAGGAGGATTTCATTTTGTAATAGCAAATCTAAATAAGCCTGAATCGAAATATACACAAGGCGGTCACATTATGAAGCTTAGATATACACCTTTTCAGATTAAGGTCGATACAGTCGAAGAGCAGGAAAGTAGCTACCATGATATTTTCAATGAGTTTGTGTGTCTAGATGGTCTTCCAGTTGCCGTTGGTGCACTTCATAGTATAATACCAGTATTTGCAGCAACATTTAAGAGGTTATGCCCCAATAAAAGATTGGTATATATAATGTCTGATGGAGCGGCCTTGCCAATGGCTTTTAGTAAAAATGTAGAAAAATTAAAAGAAATTGGTCTTATTGACAATACGATTACATATGGAAATGCCTTTGGGGGTGATTACGAGTGTATAAATATTTACACATCTTTGATAACTGCTAAGGAAATATGTAAGGCAGATTGTGTATTGGTTGCTATGGGACCAGGAATAGCTGGTACGGGTACAAAGTATGGCTTTAGTGGAATAGACCAGGCAACGATAATAGATGCTGTAGAAAAGTTAGACGGCAAGTCATTTATTATACCTAGGATAAGTTTTGCAGATAATAGACCAAGGCATAAGGGGATATCACACCATACGCTTACAATTTTAAGTGAGATAACTAATAAGTCAACAAACCTAGTCATTAATTCATCTTATGAATCCACTAAGCTGAAGCTAATAAGTGAACAGATACTCTTAAATAGCATAGATGACAAACATAAGGTAGAATATGAGAATTATGTTAGAACTAAGGAAGATATTGATTTTTATGATTTAAAGGTTAAGAGTATGGGTAGGTCTTATGATGAAGATAAAGAATTTTTCATAGCAGCATCTACTGTTGCATATAGGATATCTAAAGAATTTTAATTTAATATGGCAATAAAGAATATGCCTTTATGAGAATATATGTTGTCATAATTAACAAGGAGCCTTTATAAGAAATATATGATGGTAAAAATAACAAGATGCCTTTATGAGGAATCTAAGGTGGTTAAAATAAACGAGTTGCCTTTATGAGAAATATAAGGCGTTTATAATAAATTATATATGACTATAATAAATAACACTAGTGGCATCTTAATTTTAACTTTTAAGACAGGAGGCCTGTATGGAAAATATGTATAATTGTCTGTTAGATAGTGTAGACCATATAAGAAGGTATTATGATGGTAAAATTGATATAGCCTTAATCTTGGGGTCAGGACTTTCCTATTTAGTAGAAGAATTTGATAATACGATTTCTATAGCTTATAAGGATATACCAAATTTCTATACATCACAAGTTCAAGGACACGATAATACCTTAATAATTGGAGACTTTTGTGGTAAAAAGGTAATAGCTATGAAGGGGAGGTTTCATTACTATGAGGGATATAGCCAGTCTGATATCACATATCCGATAAGAGTATTTGATAGGCTTGGTATAAAAAAAATCCTGGTGACTAATGCAGCTGGATCTTGCAACAAGTCTTTTAGACCAGGTGACTTGATGCTCATTAAGGACCATATTAATTTAAGTGGTTCAAACCCTTTGATTGGAAAAAATGATAATAGGTTGGGACCAAGATTTCCGGATATGACAGATGCCTACGATATAGAAGGTATAAATTTATTTAAATCCTGTTCAAAAGAACTAGGGCTTAGTCTTAGGGAAGGAACTTATATGTTTTTTTCGGGTCCAAGTTATGAAACTCCTGCCGAGATAAGAATGGCAAGTTTACTTGGTGCTGATGCAGTAGGAATGTCTACAGTTCCAGAGGTTATAGTAGCAAGGTATTGTGGTATGAGGGTATTTGGTATATCTTGCATAACTAATATGGCAGCAGGAATAACAGAAAATATTTTAGATCATAAAGAAGTAATAGAAACGAGTAATAGGGTAAAGGATAAATTTTCTTCCCTTATAAGATTATTTTTAGAAAAAATTTAAGATGGAGGGTTCTTATATTGAATACTAATAAGCCTAGAAATAAACAAATCAAAAAAAATACTAAAAAGTCTAAGGCTAGGAAAAGACCTAGGATAAGAATACTTAGATTAGCAATACTAGTACTAATATTATTGGCAGTCATTTCATTGGCAGGAAACTTATATTATAAGTCTGCATCAAAGGCCGTAAATCCAAATTCCACTGTTAGTCAAATAATTGATATTCCAGCAGGAGCTAATGTAAAGCAGATTGCAAGATTACTAAAAGAGAAGGATATGATTAAAAATAAAAGTGTATTTGTATCAAATGTCAAGGAAACTGGTAGGGCAGAACAAATTAAGTCTGGTAAATATAAGTTGTCGCAGAATATGTCAAATGCGCAGATTATAGACAAACTTTTAAGGGGACAAATATACCAAGATGGTATAAAAGTTACTATACCAGAAGGAAGTGTATCTACAGAGATAGTAAACCTTCTAGTTAAGAAAAAACTTGGTGATAGGGAAAAATTTGTTAAGTTATTTAGGTCACCAAGTGATTTTGCTGATAAATATAAATTTTTAAAAGACAAGAGGATAATTACACTTGAAGGTTTCTTATACCCTGAAACATACTACTTTAAAAAGGGTAGTAGTGAAAAGGATATATTTGATAAGATGATAAGCGAATTTAATAAAAATTATAACAAGAGTGTAAAGGCTATGGTAGAAAAGAATAAGTATAATTTATATGACACTCTTATTATGGCATCAATAGTTGAAAAAGAAGCTGTAAAGGATGAAGATAGACCAATTATAGCAAGCGTATTTTATAATAGACTGGCTAAGAAAATGAAGTTACAGTCAGATGCAGTACTTCAATATGGGCTGCCAGAGAGGAAGGGCAAGGTTTTATATTCTGATCTAAAAACTGAGTCAGTATACAACCTTTACCTACATGATGGCTTGCCTCCAACACCAGTAGCTAGTCCTGGTATTAAGTCTTTAATAGCAGCAGCAAGACCAAGTAAAACTGACTATCTGTATTTTGTAACAAATGTAAATGGTGTCAATTCATATAGCAAGACATTTGAAGAACATAGCAAAAATGCTGAGACTTATCATAAAGAAAGAGATGCAAAAGAAAAGTCTGATCAAGATAGGCCAGCTAATACTAAGACAAATAATGAGACTAGTACAAGCAAAAACGAAAATGATAAGTCTAGCTCAAAGACAGGTAAAACAAATTAGATTTGTACTGTATTGCAGGGAGGTTCAACTTCCCTGCTTTTTAAAGGAGTGAATTTAGTGAGTAATATTGTTAATGATAAGGTTGAAAATTATATTAGGGAGACACTTAGGCCAAGTCAAGGCTTGTTGGGAGAATTAGAGTTGTATGCTAAAGAAAATTCAGTGCCTATTATACACAAGGAAGTGGCTGACCTATTGCGAGTAATTTTAAAGTTGAAAAAGCCAAAGAGGATACTAGAATTAGGGTGTGCAATTGGATATTCGTCAATTTTTTTTGCTGATTGCTTGGGTGGAGATGTTGATATTATAACTACTGAGAGAAATCCCATTATGTTAGAAAAAGCAGAAGATAATATAAAAAAAGCTGGCATGAGTGATAGGATAAAAATTTTAGTGGGTAATGCAGAGGAAACTTTAAAGGATATAGATGGTAAGTTTGATATGATATTTATAGATGCAGCTAAGGGACACTATAAGTTATTTTTCGATATGTTGATAGATAAGCTTAACCATGGTGGAATAGTTGTATCTGATAATATTTTATACAAAGGTATGATAGCAAGTGATGATTATGTCATAAGGAGAAAGAAGACTATTGTTAATAGGATGAGGACATATTTAGATTATATATGTGATTTAGAGGGTATAAGTACATCGTTAGTACCAATTGGAGATGGTTTAGCCATATCTTATAAGGACTAATTATCACTTTATTAATCAAAAGGAAGGAATAGATGGAAAGAGTAGAATTATTAGCTCCTGCAGGAGATTTAGAAAGATTAAAAATAGCTATTGAGTATGGTGCAGATGCAGTATATCTTGGTGGTGAAAATTTTGGTATGAGGACAGCGGCAAAGAACTTTTCAAATGAAGATATTAGGGAAGGGGTAAAGTTTGCCCATGAAAGAGGTAAAAAGGTATTTGTTACAGTGAATATAATACCACATAATGAAGACTTCGATGGTATAGAAGATTATCTTATAGAATTGGATAAGGCGGGTGTAGATGCCCTTATAGCATCTGATCCAGGTGTTATATCACTTATTAAGTCCACAATACCTAATATGGAGATACACTTAAGTACTCAAGCAAATACAACTAATTATCATAGTGCAAATTTTTGGTATAAGCAGGGTGTAAAGAGGGTAGTTGTTGCCAGGGAATTATCTTTTGCTGAAATAAAAGAGTTAAAAGAGAAAATACCTAGGGACATGGATGTAGAAGCATTTATGCATGGAGCAATGTGTATTTCCTATTCAGGAAGATGTCTGATAAGTAATTATATGACAGGAAGGGATGCAAATAGGGGATCATGTGCTCAATCATGTAGGTGGAAGTATAGTTTGGTTGAAGAAAAAAGGCCAGGTGAATATTTCCCTGTTTATGAAGATGAGAGAGGGACTTTCTTCTTTAACTCAAAAGACCTATGTATGATTGAGTATGTTCCTCAACTAATTGAATCAGGAATAAGTAGTTTAAAGATTGAAGGTAGGATGAAGACTGCCTACTATGTTGCGACAGTAGTTAGGGCATATAGGATGGCCATTGATGCCTACTATGAAAAAGGTCCAGGCTGGGAGTTTGATCCTATCTGGTTGGATGAATTAAAAAAAGGTAGCCATAGGCATTTTACAACAGGTTTTTATAATGATAAACCTGGTCATGAAGAACAAAATTATGCTTCAGCATCATATGTAAGGAATTATGATTTTATTGGTATTGTTATTGGTGGACCTGATCAAGATGGATATGTAACAGTTGAACAAAGAAATAAGATGGTTGTTGGGGATCAAATTGAGATAATAGGACCATATAGTCCTACCGTTGATACTGAAATCAAGGAAATGTTTGATATAGATATGCTTCCTATAAGTGAGGCACCACATCCAAGACAGTTGGTAAAGATGAAACTACCAGCAGGAGTAACCAACAACTTTATGCTAAGAAAGGCAATTGAAGAAAAGTAATATAAAATAAATATTAGCTTTAGATTTTTTAAAAAGATATTTTCAAATATTGGAGATATCTTTTTTTATTTTGTCTATATGTATATAGGTTTATTCTAGTGAAAAACTGTGGGGGTTAGGTTATGGATTATATAAAATTCTTAAAGTCTTATTTTAAAAAAGAAAAAATTTATAACTTATCGAGTATTAAAAAAAAGAATAAGGATAATAATAAGGATAAGAATAATAATAAGGATAATAATAAGGATAATAATAAGGATAATAATAAGGATAGGAATAAGTACTACCAGGCTTACCTAGCTACTGAGTTTATATTTACTTTGATAATTTTTTCTATATTGATATATACTTTCTCGATTTTTGTAAGGAATGTAGCCTGTGTAGAAAGAAAATTTAAGGATAGGGATGATCTTGATTATATTTTATCCAAGGTAATCGTTGAAGAAAAGGTATTTCTTAAAAACTATAAGTTAGATAAGGATAGCTTGACTCTTGATGAGAATAAAGATATGGATGATAGTGAAATAAAGATTATTAGGAGGTTTAAGGATAAAAAGTTTGATTGGATTGAGTCGGAAATTAGAGTCAATAAAAAGGGGATAACAAAGATTGTAAAGTTACATTCAATAATGGGTGTTGATTAGTAGTTTTTAATTAATAACAAGCAAGTAGTATTAGTTATATAGAATTAGATATCGTATATAGTTAATTATTAATTATTAATTATTAATTATTAATTATTGCTGATACTTAATATAAGCAATAACTTAAAGCTAAGATTTCTAATGAATCAAATTAAATATTATGTTTAAAGGAAGAGAGATTTACATATGCAATTTTTAATAAAAAAATATGATGTTCATAAGGAGTTCTTAAAAATAAGAGGGTCTTTGTCAATAAATATTATTATATTATTTTCTTTTTTAGTAGGGATAATACTACTATTTATGCCGCTATATAATGACCTATCAGACTTTAAAAAAGAATATGATAGCTTATATGAACATGACTATGATTTGGCTTCTATTGAGAAATCATTTTTAGTAAATGGTTATTATTCAGTAGAGGAGGCATATATAAAAAGCAAGGACTCTAAAGAATTTTATAAGTTATTATTAAGGAAGAATAGTAGTTTTTATAAGTCGCTACTAGGGCAAAAATATGTAAAATCTCCCCAAACCAAGTATGAGTTGCTAGTAGGTGGTGGCGACTACTTAGAAATAGTCAAAAAGGAAAAGTGTGTAGAATTCTATATAAATTACTACTATGAATATAGGAGTATTGAAAGGTGGAAAAGGAAGAAATACAGGGTATATTGCCCTTTTGAAAAGTTAGATATTAAGAAAAATTCTAGCTATCAACTTAAGGAAGAAGATATTAAAAAGATGTTTATTGAAATAGCATAAATGGTGTTTTTTATACAGGATAATTTAAAAAGATGTTTATTGAAATAGTATAAATAGTATTTTTTATACAGAATAATTGGTAACTTTATTATTAAATGTATTAAGGGGTAATGTATGAGAAGACATAAGGGAACTAGTTTTGTTGAACTAGTAATTGCAATATCAATTATAGCTATTATAATATCAATGTCTATAGTTAGAATAAATACTGATAATTTAGCATTTGATTCTACGGTAATTAGGATAAAGTCTGATATAAGAAGGATAATTTTAAGAGGAGAAGATGATAATAATTCTTATAGTATAAATATATACAAGGGTTCATATATAATTTACAAAGGAAATCGAAGATTTATGATAAGAAAACTTGAAAAGAATATACATGTACTAGCAGGAGAATCATTAAAATTCAATGGAATAAACAGGATTGGAGCACCAGGGCGAGGTGGTAGTTTGTATGTATTTAATGAAAAAAGTAAAAAACTTGAGAAGATAACCTACATACCAGCAAGCGGTAGGGTTATGTCGTATGAAGATAACTACTATAAGAATAAAGGTATGATAGATTCTTGGATTACTAACTTGAGATAGGATAAATTTTGATTAAAATAAATTTGAATAGTAAGCAGATGTAGGCATATATTGATAGGAATTTTAATATGAATTATGGGAGGAAGTATCTGTTTATGGAAGAATATTTAAAATGTAGAAGTAATAGCAATTTTAAATGTAAAGGTGGCTATATAATGCTAGAAGTTATAGTATATTTGATGATAGCCAGTATATTACTTATGTCTTTGGCCTTGATTTTCAGATCATCAATTAGTCTTAAGTCAGAAATAGTTAATAAGGTAGAGATGAGAGAAATGGCATCTGTTGTAGAGGATAGAATAAGATATGAGCTAGAAAATAGTATAGGAATTAGCAATATATGGTCAAGGGCTAGTAATATTAATTATGATAACAAAAATAAATATACTGATGTTAGAAAAGTGGAGTATAGGGCATATGATAAACTTCAAAAAGAAGTGCTTGAAAAAAAGTATATTTCTCTAGAATCAGACAGACTATATATAGAAAATGAAGGTAAATATCAGATTGGAAGGCATATTTGGAAGATTGATCTAGTTGATTCTGATAACTACTTAGACTTTAGCATTATATTTAAAATAAATAATAGTGTTTTTTTGAAAAAAATTACTATAGAAAAATAAAAAATATGAAATATCACATAAAATATTGACAATATATATATATATATATAATAATATTGTATAATCAATTAATTACAAAAAAATATGGGAGGTAATGTATGAAAATCAAAAAAATGGAGCTAGCTAAAAAGGGACTAGTAGGTTTATTTGTTGCAAGTTTTGTAGCAATGTCTGCAAGTGTTCCTTCATCTGCCTTATGGAAAAATTATAGACCATATGGTGGTTTTGATGGTGGTTGGAAAAGATTTTATGGAGCTGATAGGATTAAGACAGCTGAGTATACAGCAAATTCTTTGAACCCACATAAAAATGCATCAGATGTATATCCACTAACAGAGGATAAGAGTGTGCCTACTGTTTTAGTAAACCAAAATAGCTTTCAAGATGGATTGAGTGCCTATAATCTTTGTAGGGCATTTAATGCTAGATTGCTATTAATAAGACCTGATTATGCTAACATAGGTCTTATGAAAGAATACTATAAGAGTAAGACAGTTTATTTAATAGGTAGTGAAAAGGAAATATATCCTAGTACAGAAAAGTATATAAAAAAGAATATGCCTAAGGCTAATGTTATTAGAATAGGTGATGCTAGTGTCTATGATAGAAACATTGCTACTATAAAGATAGCAGGTTTTTCAAATCTTGCAGTAGCAGATGGTAGAAAATTCCCAGATGCCTTAACAGCTTCTGGTTTATGTCATAATAAAAATTTAGGTTTAATGCTAGTAGACGGTTCAAAGTCATACAGTTTACCTACTGGAACTAAAGTATCTTATACAGTAGGTGGTAGTGACTCAGTTTCACAAGATGGAGGAACTAGATTAGCAGGTTCAGATAGGTATGAAACAGCTAAGGAAGTAGCAAGAGAGGCAAAGGGATATTATAATATATTATTCGTAGATGGAAGAAAATTTCCAGACTCAATTAGTGCCATAAATCTTGTCAAGCCTAGAAATTCAATTATAATGCCAATATCTGACACAAGAGATAATAGCGATATGAAAGAATTTTTAACAATGCTACCACAGTCTTTAGATGAACCAGGTCAATGGGATATTGAAAAGTCTGGATACGCAATAGTTATTGGTGGTGAAAATTCTATTAAGGATTCTACTATAATAAAAATGTTATATCCGTCAAAAGGTTTAAGTTAAAAGTTTGTAATATGGTTGATTATATCAGTTTGAAGTTTTAGTTTAAAAAATTTAGGGGACTTATTCGTTCAAGATAAATCCCCTAATTTTTACGTTAATTTATTAATTTCATCCAAAAGTGTGTCAACAATAGATTCTTGAGGTATTTTTTTAATTATCTGTCCCTTTTTGAATAGGAGGCCAACCTTATGACCTCCAGCTATACCTATATCAGCCTCTCTGGCTTCACCAGGTCCATTGACAGCACATCCCATTATTGCAACAGTTATATCCTTATTTATAGAGGAAATTTTTTCCTCAACTTCATTTGCTAAATCTATAAGATTTATATTGCATCGACCACAAGTTGGACATGAAACAATTTTTATCTTATCATTTAATAGATCTAGACTCCTCAATATATTTTTAGCTACGGGTATTTCCTCTGTGGGGTCTCCAGTTAAAGATATTCTAATGGTATCACCTATGCCATCTGCTAGAAGTGAACCAACTCCGATTGCAGACTTAATAGTTCCCATTTTTATACTACCTGCTTCAGTAATACCAAGGTGAAGTGGATAATCAACTGTTTGGGACATTAGTCTATATGCCTCAATTGTTTTTATTACATCTGAATTTTTTAGAGAAATTACAATATCATTAAAGTCTAAAGCTTCTAATATTCTTACATGTCTCATAGCAGACTCAACCATAGCTTGGGACACAGGTCCACCATATTGTTCTAGCAGATCTCTTTCTAACGACCCACCGTTGACACCAATCCTAATAGGAATATTACTATCCTTACAAGCTCTTACAACTTCCTTAGTCTTAGCCAAACTTCCTATATTGCCGGGATTTATTCTAATAGCATCAACCTTATTATTAATGGCTTCAAGAGCCAACTTGTGGTCGAAGTGAATATCAGCTACAATAGGTATATTTATATTCTTTTTTATCAGGGAAATCTTTTTAGCAGCTTCAATGTCAACGACAGCAACCCTAACAAGATCACAGCCGACTTCTTCTAGTTTGTGTATTTGATTAATTGTAGCTTGTGCATCTCTAGTATCAGTCGTTGTCATAGATTGTACTGATATAGGGCTATCCCCACCTATATCAAGCCCACCCACTTTTACAAGTCTAGTTTTCCTTCTTTTATAGCTCATTTTTAACCTTTCTAACTAAATAGCCTAATAATATCCTTATAGGTTACAAATAACATTAAACCCAATAAGGCCACTAGACCAAATGTATTTATATAGCCTTCAATTTTTCCTGGTATTTTTTTGCCACCTCTGATGCCCTCTATAAGTAGCATAAGGATTCTCCAACCATCAAGTGCAGGTATTGGAAGTAGGTTCATAAGACCAATATTTAAGCTTATAATAGCAGTTAAATATATTACATTAATTAAACCTGTTGTAGCGGCATTAGAAACCATTTTTACTACGCCAACAGGACCAGACAGGGCGTCGGCTGCCTTACCAGACAACTGACCACTGATTAACTTCCATATAAAAGTCAACATGGTTTTAGACGTGTCATATGTAAGTATAAAGGCTTGTTTGATAGCCTTAATTGGATGATTTTTTTGGTAAGAGGGTTGTACCCCTATTATGTATCTGTCTGCTTGATTTTGTGCCTTTAATATAATAGTATTGATCTTATCATTTCTCTTATATTTAATAGTAAGCTCTTTATCACCATACTTATTCACTAAAGAACTAATATCATTAAACTCCTTAGTTTCTTTACCATTTATAGATAAGATATTATCATCTTTTTTTAGTCCTGCTAGATATGCAGGAGACTTTGGCACGACAGATGCTAATTTTGTACTAGGTGTTCCGATAAAGAAAAATACTGGAATAAGCAAGACTATACACAAAATAATATTTACAAATGGTCCTGCAAATATAGTCAAGAAGCGGTCTATTAATGATTTTTTTCCGAATGAATTAGGATCATCTGAGTCTTCATCCTCACCTTCCATGGCAACATAACCTCCAAGAGGTACTAGTCTCAAGGAGTATTTTATACCACCATGTTCTTTTGATATTAATTGTGGACCCATTCCAATAGAAAATTCATGTATTGTAACACCAGCCCTCTTGGCCAGTAGAAAATGTCCAAGTTCATGAACAAATATAATTAGTCCGAAGACTAAAATCGCAACAATAATATTCATAATTCACCTACCTTTTTTGTATTTGTTTTGTATTATATATAGAAGAAAAATAAACATATGATACATACTTTATACTGATGTACAATGTTAGTTAGATTCCTTTTATAAATTACATTAATACTACTATATTATTCTTGAATTATTCTTAATACTAGCACAAAGTATATATTTTATATCCTGTGTAAGACTCTTATATTATAAGTCATATATTTTATAAAAACCATAATAATTATTAATGGTTATTATTTAGGATATATTTTAAATATTGACAATATCTTTTATAAAAGTTCTAGCCCAAGAGTCTAGGTTTATTATATCATCAAGAGTAGGGTCTGCTATGAAAGGATGGCTATCCATAGCTTTTTCTATATATTTTGGTATATCATAAAAACCAATTTTATTATTTAGAAAGCCTTCCACTAAGACTTCATTAGCAGCATTTAGTACTGTTGCAGTAGTACCACCTTCTTTAAGGGCCCTATAAGCTAAGCCTAGGCAAGGAAAAACTTCTGACTTTGGTTTTTCAAAATTAAGAGTAGATATTTTAAATAAGTCAAGTTTTTCAAAATTACTATCAAATCTATTAGGATAGCTAAGGGCATATTGGATTGGAACTCTCATATCAGGGCATCCAAGTTGGGCAATCACAGAGGAATCTTCAAATTGAACCATTGAGTGAATTATGCTCTCAGGATGAATATGGACAATAATGTTGTCTGCATCTACATCAAAAAGCCATTTTGCTTCTATTACCTCAAGGCCTTTATTCATAAGAGTTGAAGAATCAATACTTATTTTTTGCCCCATAGACCAGTTAGGATGCTTAAGGGCATCAGTCTTACTAACATTTTTTAAATCTTCCCTTGACATATTCCTAAAAGGACCACCAGATGCTGTTAACAGGATCTTATCTATTTTGTTAGAAGATTCCCCATTAAGGCATTGAAATATTGCACTATGTTCACTATCAACAGGCAATATCCTTGCCTGGTATTTTCTTGCTAGGGCCATAACAATCTTTCCGGCAGTTACAAGAGTTTCCTTATTAGCTAAAGCTATTGTAGTAGAGTTTTTTATAGCCTCTACTGTTGGTAAAAGTCCTATCATACCAACAAGGGCGGTTAGGAGAATATCTATCGTTTTAGATGAAGCAATCTTCAAAAGACCATCGTGACCCTTGTAAACATTCAGAGATGATAGGACAGGGCTAGTTGATTTTTCATTATTAAGTATAGTCATAAATTCATCATAACTTTTCTCATCGAAAATGGCTACAGAACTTGGTTTAAATTCATATATCTGGTCCAACAACTTATCTATACTTTTATTTACAGTTAAACCCTCGACCTTATATTTATCAGGATTTCTCCTGATAACATCTAGAGTTTGCATTCCAATAGATCCGGTTGATCCTAGAATAGATATAGTTTTTATATTCATTGTATCACTCCTTTCATAAAATACTTAGTATATTATAACATATCTAATTAAAAGTATATGTTGAAGAATTTTAAAATTTTTTTATGTTTTTTTGTAAAACGTGATAATAGGCTATCTTTAATAAAAAAAAAGGAAAATAAAGTTATATAAAATGATAAAGTTTTATTATATGATTAGCTAAATAAAATCATATCTTAGGTTGACTAGTAGATTTATTAGGGTATACTATATAAAAAAAGGATTGAAAATTTTTGAAAGAATAGGAAGTGATATGTTTGTTAGATTTAGAACATAGACCTAGAAAATTAGATAAGTCTAGATATAGTGAAAGTCAAATGGTAAATTATAAAAAAGAGCAGGAGCGGTTTATAAATATATCACCGAATAACTTTGTAAGAGCCTTAGAAGATGTTTCATCAAAGAAGGCTATGATACCTATGACATTGATAAGCTTAATGGACAAAAATAACAAGTTGTATATGACCTTAGATGATTTATCTAGCAAGTTAGATTATCCAAAAACGGGTTTGTCAGCCTTATTTAGTGAATATAAAAAGAGAGATTTTTTAAAAAAAATGAGGAATGGACTGTATATGATTAATCCCTTGGTATCGTATAGGGGGTCTAGGTATGAGAGGGAAAAATTAATTGAGGAGTACAATAAAGTGGATAAAAGAAAGAGGTGATAAAGTGAGGTATCAATTTGATAGAGATATAATGAGGTGGTTTGATAACCTGTTTGAAAAGAATGTAAGTAGCTTCTTGGTAGAAAACTTTATGTGTAATATTTATGACAATAGTAAATTAATTAAGATAAGCGACAATAGTAAATCGAACAATGGTACGAATTTAATACCACTTGAGTTGGATTGTTCTGTGGAAGATAGAGTAATTAGTCTGTCTAAAAAAGAATCAAATCTATGGACAGTGAGTTTTTTGCTTTCATCAAAATATGTATCACTTCTTAAAGAAAATGTCCACCCATACTTTGGACACTACATATTTGAAAATGTATCAGTGTATAACAATGATGAAGTATATTCATTTATAAATAATCAAATAATAGAAATTTTAGAATTTGTTATTGATTACCGATATGACATAGATGAGGACAATTATTATATAGACTATAGTGATGAATTTATAAATCTTTGCTCAATTATAGAGATAAATAATAGGGTAATGATTACAGAATCAATATACATGTATTTTGTATCAGAAAAAGAATTAAATTTTGTGGACAGTTGTAATAGGTTTAATTTAAACTTAAGATTTGACAAAAAATTGGGTGTAGGATTGATGGATTCAATAATTGATTTAACAGAATCAATACTTCTTAGCACTTGGTGATGACTGATTAATAGATTGAAAGGATATTAAACATTAATATAGAAGACAAAATAAAAGATAAAACAAAGGCCTAATAAAATAACAAACAGAAGATAGAATAAAAGACAAAATAAAAGATAAAACAAAGGCCTAATAAAATAATAAATAGAAGATTGAATAAAAGACAAATAAAAGGGAGGATGTTGGAATATGAATATGGAGAAAATGACATTAAGAGTACAAAATGCCTTGAATGAAGCTTTTTCAGAGGCTGTTAGAAATAATAATCAACAAGTGGATGTAATTCATTTATTATATGCCTTGCTTGATCAAGAGGATGGACTAATACCTAATGTGATAGAAAAGATGAATATAAGTTCTGAAACTCTAAAAAAATCTATAAAGAGCGAAATAGGTAAATTACCAAGTGTTACTGGGGCAGGAGCTAATTCACAATCTGTAACTGCTACAAGAGGGATTAATGAAGTCTTGTTGTCTGCCGAAAAAATCGCAAATGAGTTTAAAGACTCATATATTAGTGTAGAACACCTTATGTTGGCTATGTTTGATATAGATAAATCGTATAAGATAGCGGAGATATTCAGCAAGTATGGTTTAAATAAACAAGATTTTTTAAAAGTACTTTATGATGTCAGAGGTAATCAGAGGGTAGATAGTCAGGATCCTGAAGGTACGTATGACGCTCTAAGTAAATACGGTATAAACCTTGTTAAGTTAGCTGAAAATAATAAACTTGATCCTGTTATTGGTAGAGATGAAGAAATCAGAAGGGCTATAAGGATCCTATCAAGAAGGACTAAAAACAATCCCGTCCTTATTGGAGAACCAGGTGTAGGAAAAACTGCAATTGTTGAAGGTTTGGCGCAGAGGATAATTAAGGGCGATGTACCAGAAGGATTAAAAGATAAGATTATATTTTCATTAGACATGGGAGCCTTAATAGCAGGAGCTAAATATAGGGGGGAATTTGAAGAAAGACTAAAGGCAGTTTTAAAGGAGGTTTCAAGTTCGGACGGAAAGATAATATTATTTATTGACGAGATACACACAATAGTAGGTGCAGGAAAGACTGAGGGTTCAATGGATGCAGGTAACCTGATAAAACCTATGCTAGCAAGAGGAGAATTAAACTGTATAGGGGCTACTACCTTTGATGAATACAGGAAATATATAGAAAAAGACAAGGCCTTGGAGAGAAGATTCCAGCCACTTATAGTTGAAGAACCAAGTCTTGAAGACACAATATCAATTTTAAGGGGGCTAAAAGAAAGGTTTGAGATTCACCATGGCATAAGAATACATGATAATGCACTGGTTGCAGCAGCAAAATTGTCTGACAGGTACATACAAGATAGGTTTCTTCCTGATAAAGCTATAGACCTTATAGATGAGGCCGGAGCTATGATAAGAACAGAAATAGATTCATTACCTACTCAACTTGATATAGTTAGAAGAAGATTATTCACCTTAGAAACAGAAAGGGAAGCTCTTTTGAAAGAAAACGATGAAAAATCCAAAAATAGACTCAATGAGCTAGAAAAAGAATTGGCTGATTTAAAGGAAGAAAATGACAGTATGACAGCAAAGTACGAAAAAGAAAAAAATAAGATAAGTGAGTTGAAAGTTTTAAAGTCAAGTCTAGATGAAGCTAGGTCTAAGGTTGAAAAATATGAGAGAGAGTATGACTTTAATAAGGCTGCTGAAGTTAAATTTGGACAAATTCCAAAGTTAGAAGAAGAACTGAAAAATTTAGAAGAAAAATATGAAAATCAAAGAGATGACTCTTTACTAAAGGAAGAGGTAAGTGAAAGTGAAATTGCAGATATAATTTCTAAGTGGACTGGTATTCCAATTAGCAAATTAGTTGAAACTGAAAAAACAAAACTACTGAGCCTTGAAGACCACTTACATAAGAGGGTTATTGGTCAAGATGAGGCAGTAAGAGTAGTATCAAATGCTATATTAAGATCTAGGGCTGGGCTTGGAGATCCTAAAAAACCTATAGGATCATTTATTTTCCTGGGGCCAACAGGGGTTGGTAAGACAGAATTAGCGAAGACTTTGGCGAGAGAATTATTTGATAGTGAAGACAGTATTGTTAGGATAGATATGTCAGAGTATATGGAGAAACATAGTGTGTCAAGGTTGGTAGGTCCACCTCCGGGTTATGTCGGTTACGATGAAGGTGGACAGCTGACTGAAGCAATACGTAGGAAACCATACTCAGTTATCTTATTTGATGAGATCGAGAAGGCCCATGATGATGTTTTTAATATTTTTCTACAAATTCTTGATGATGGTAGACTCACAGACAACAAGGGAAAAACTGTTGACTTTAAAAATTGTCTTATAATAATGACTTCTAATATAGGTAGTTCAACCCTACTAGAATCAGGTGGTCGTATTGATGAAAATATAAGTGAAGAAGTTTTAAGACAGATGAGAAGCAGATTCAAACCAGAATTTCTTAATAGGGTAGATGATATAATAATGTTTAAACCATTAATGAAAGATGAAATAGATAAGGTTATTGATATATTCTTTAAGGACTTATCATCAAGGTTATCTGAAAGTGACATAAGGTTAGAAGTTGGACAAGATGCCAAGGATTTTATGATAGAACAAGCCTATAATCCTGTTTATGGAGCTAGGCCACTTAAGAGATATATTAGTAATAATATTGAAACCCTATTAGCTAAAAAAATTATTGAAGGTGATATAAAGCAAGGATCAAATATAAAAATTGGTACAGATAATGATAAAATAGTAGTTAGTAATAATTAGAATTTAATAGACTTATTAAAATGCCTATAATTAAATGATTATAGGCATTTTGACTTAATATAAAGCATGGCATTAACATAATTGATTTATATAAATAATGGTTGTATAATATTTAGCGTTGGTGAGAGAAAAAGTTCTCTCCCAACGCTAAAT
>CAUQSL010000003.1:0-95023 GCA_963520775.1 uncultured Peptostreptococcus sp. | reverse complement strand
CTAAGTCAATGGACTTAATTGCAAGAGAACACTGTGTATCTCCTACTAGTGTTGCTAGAATACTCCGTTTTACTCTCCTCTTTTATTAGGATATCCAGAGGGTTATCTGGTCCAGATAAACGCTCAAATATTAGGTCAGAGTCATCTACATAACGTGAACTATGCCGTATATGGTTTATAAACTCATTTTTAAGAACCTTAGACAGCCAAAACTTTAGGCTACCACCCTCCCTATATGAAAGGTAGGCCTTGGCGAAGGTAACCTGTACTAAAGACTGGGCCAGGTCGTAGTCACCACAAAGGGAAAGGGCATATACGAGCAGGTTCTTATGATATTTTTTGTATATCTGTTCAAAGTCCGTGTTCTCCATATATACCTCCTTGAAGATGGTGGCTAGCCCAGTAATTACTTAAACCCATATAATTTTGCTTAAAACTAGTTTGAGAAATTCACTTAAGTAAATTTTCTTTATATAAATATAACACAGGGAGGAGGGGTTTGTGACACTAAATAAGAATTTAAATTTAGGGGTGAGTAGTATGTCCACTTATATACTTGTTTGAATATGTATTTTATAGCCCAATTGATTGATTTTAAGGCTCTTTTAGGTTATAATATAGGATGTTAAATAATGTAATTTAACAAATATATTGCACGAGAAATAGGTTTTTCGGCAATATATTTGATTGCTAAGAATATATTTCGGAGGTTTAATTATGAAATTAGGTATAGTAGGCTTACCAAATGTAGGTAAGAGTACACTTTTTAATGCAATTACGCAGGCAGGGGCTGAATCTGCCAACTACCCATTCTGTACTATAGATCCAAATGTGGGTGTGGTATCAGTTCCTGATAATAGATTGAACAAGTTAAAAGACCTGTACAATTCTAAAAAAATAGTTCAGACTGCTATAGAGTTTGTCGATATAGCTGGTCTAGTCAAGGGGGCATCAAAGGGTGAGGGTCTTGGCAACAAGTTCCTTTCAAATATCAGGGAAGTAGATGCCATAGTTCATGTAGTAAGGTGTTTTGAAGATTCAAATGTAGTCCATGTTGATGGTTCTATAAATTCCTTGAGGGATATAGAAACTATCAACCTTGAGTTGATCTTTTCAGATATGGAAACATTGGATAGGAGAATAGCCAAGACTACAAAGGCCCTAAAGGCTGACAAGACCCTACAGGGAGAGTTAGATATACTCAACCAGGTCAAGGCTACCCTAGAAGAGGGTAAGAGTATAAGGACTATGGACCTATCAGATGACGATTGGGCCTTTGTAAGGTCACTAGACCTACTTAGTTCAAAGCCGGTGATATATGTATCAAATGTATCTGAAGATGACCTGGCTGATGATGGTGTCAACAATGAGATGGTCAAGGCTGTCAGGGAATTTGCTGCAACTGAAAATTCTGAGGTGGTTGTAATCTGTGCCCAGATTGAAGCTGAAATATCAGAATTGGAAACCGAAGAGGAAAAGTTGGAATTCCTGGAAACTCTGGGCTTATCCCAGTCTGGCCTAGACAAGCTGATTAAGTCTTCTTACCACCTATTAGGCTTAATTTCCTTCCTTACTGCTGGTGAGCAGGAGGTTAGGGCATGGACTATAAAGAATGGTACAAAGGCCCCACAGGCAGGTGGCAAGATCCATTCAGATATTGAAAGAGGTTTTATAAAGGCGGAGACTATAGCCTATGATGCTCTAATAGAGCATGGAACTATGTCTGCAGCCAAGGAAAAGGGGCTGGTAAGATTAGAGGGAAAAGAGTATGTGGTTAAGGATGGAGATGTAATACTGTTTAAGTTTAATGTATAGGAATATTTTATAGATGCAAGTTTAAAAAATTTACTTGCAACTTTAAACGATTTGAGGTGTGGATATGTTTGTAAAGTTTGAATGCGATAATTTTAAAAGAGCAATAATTGATAATTACAGGGAAAAAATTGAATCTAACTTCCAAGGACAGGATATCAGCCCTGATATGATGGAAAAGTTTGACCTATTGGATATGAATGACTATGGTATTACCAGTATTGAAGGTATCCAATATGCTAAAAATCTTAGGCTTTTATATATGGCCAACAATGAGATAAAGGACCTTGCTCCTCTTAAGGAGTGTGGTAAGCTTGAGATTCTTGACTTCCAGAAAAACCAGGTGGAGGACATATGGCCACTTGAACTTTTGAGAAGGCTTGAGTCTCTAAATATAGCCTACAACAATATTACAGATGTAATGGCCTTGAATGATATTGCCAATATAGATAGCATTAATATATCTGGCAATACGATTGAAAATAGGCTACCCCTACGTCATATCAGGTTTGTGAAAAAGTAGAGCCTCAATTGTATAAAAGTCTTACCAAGAAAGGAATAGATATGACTAATATGAAAATAATAGACCTAGGAGATAGTGTGTCCCTGGGTCTAATAGCTAATAAAAAATTTAAATCAAATTTAATTTCTATATATTTTCAAAGAAAATTAGATAGAAAAGATGTAACGAGGATTTCTTTATTGACAAATTTGATGCAGGTGGCCACTAATAAGTATCCAAATATGAAGGCGATGTCTCAAAAAATGGATAATATGTATGGTCTATCAATGAATTTAACCTCATCAAAGTACGGAGAAAAGTTAATAACTTGCTTAAAACTTTTAAGTATATCTGATAAGTATATTGAACAACCGGTATTCGAAGATGTAATAGATTTTGCAAGTGAAATTCTCTTAAATCCACTGGTTGTTGATGATAAGTTAAATCCAACCATGCTAGATATCGAAAAGAAGAGTCTAGAAGAGGAAATAAGATCAAAAATTAATGATAAAAGATCTTATGCCAATCTTAGGTGTATAGAGTTAATGTGTAAGGATGAACCTTATTCAATTGATCCATTAGGATATATAGAGGACTTGGATACTATTGATGCTAGCATTATGTATGAAACTTACAAAGACTTGATATCTACTTCTAAAATTTTCATAATGATCGAGGGCGATTTTGATGAAGAAAAGGTGAAAAAACTGTGTGTAGAAAAATTCAAGTTCAAAAGAACCAATGTACAAACTTTTCATAGAGAAAGTTATAGTTATATGCCTTCTATTACAAAATTTTTCCAAGAAGATATGTCCACTAACCAGGCTAAATTAGTGATTGGTTTGAGGACGGGAGTGGATTACCAAGATTATGATAGGTACTACAGCTTGATGGTTGGAAATAGCATATTTGGTGGTGGACCCCACTCCAAGCTTTTTAATAATGTAAGAGAAAAAGAAAGTATATGTTATTATGCTTCATCAAACCTTGAAAAGACAAAGGGCTTAATGTTTATAAGTTCTGGAATAGATGCGGAAAATTATAATAAGGCAAGGGAACTTATATCAAAAGAACTAGAAGATACCAAAACAGGTAATATTACCTCTATAGAGTTAGAAAATGCAAAAAAAAGTATAATAAACTCATTAAAATCTGTTGGAGACTCAATAATTTCAGATATGGATTTTTTATATAATCAATACGTATCTAACAGTAATTTAAGCCTTGAAGAAGTGATATCATACATTGAAAAGGTTGATATTAACATGATCATAGAATCCATGAAGGATGTTAAAGAAGATACGGTTTTCTTTTTGAAATAGTTGAAAGGGAGGATTTTATGAAAAAAATATATAGTGAAGTAATTAAAGAAAGTCTTTATTTTGAAACTCTAGAAAACGGCTTGGAAATATATTATATGCCTAAAGAAGGTTATACTAATAAATATGCAGTTTTAGGTGTCAATTTCGGTTCTAATGATCTTGATTTTATACCTATAGGTGAGACAAAAAGGTTAAAGGTTCAGGAAGGAATTGCGCATTTTTTAGAACATAAAATGTTTGAACAACCTGATGGGACTAACGCCTTTGACAAATTTTCCAAACTAGGGGCTAGTGCAAATGCATTTACAAGTTTTACTACGACTGCATACTTATTTTCAGCTACTGATAATTTTATGGAATCATTGTCACATTTAATAGACTATGTTCAAACTCCATATTATACAGATGAGAATGTAAATAAGGAAAAAGGGATAATTGGGCAAGAAATAAAAATGTATGAAGATGATCCGGAATGGAATGTATATTTCAACTGTTTGAAGGCTATGTATTCCAAACATCATACCAGTATTGATATTGCTGGAAGTGTGGAGTCTATCAACAAGATTACACCGGAAGAGCTATACAAGTGCTATAGGACATTTTATAATCCGGCAAATATGAAATTATTCATTGTAGGTGATTTGGATGAAGATGACTTAATGGAAACTATTATAAAAGCGAATCATAAGGAGTTAGATTTTGATAAGAACATAGTAACCTTTATGCCAGAAGAACCTATTTCTGTGGCTCATGAAAAAATAGTTGCAGAATTTATGGTTTCAATGCCCTTATTTTATATAGGTTATAAGGATATAAAAGTAGATATGGAGCCAAGACAAGCTCTTAAAAATGAGATAAGAACAGATATACTTTTTGATATGATTTTTTCGGAAAGTGGAGACCTACATCAGACTTTATACGAACAAGGTCTTTTGATAGGTAATATTGCTGGTGGTTATTTATGTCAGAAAGACTATGCCTATGCAATTGCGTCGGGAGCATCTAAGGATCCTGAAAAATTAAAATTAATAGTTGATAATTATATAGATGAATTAAGAAAAACAGGTTTGAACGAGGAGGATTTTGAGACTAATAAGAAAAAGAAAATCGGTGGATTCTTAAAGTCTTTTGATTCTATTGGATATATAGCTAATAACTTCTTATCATATAGATTTAGAAACATAGACTTCTTAGACTATTTAGAAGTATTAAAGGAAATAAGCTTTGAAGATCTTGTTGAAAGGTTGGACGAATTTTTTTATCAAGAACAGAGTGTAATATCCATAGTAAAGCCTAAGTCTGATGTTTAGGAGGTGACTTTATGGATAGGGTAGCATTTTCAATATTTGGATTAGACATAATGTGGTATGGTATTTTAATAGCCATAGGAATAGTACTAGCAATAACTGCATCCTCAAAGGAGGCTTCTAGGCTAGGTTATGATGAAGGGCAAATTATAGACATTTGTATTTTTGCAATACCCATAGGAATAATTGGAGCTAGGTTGTACTATGTCATATTTAATTGGAACCAGTATGCAGGAAATTTTAGGGAGATAATTAATATAAGAGGTGGAGGCTTAGCTATACATGGTGGTATCTTAGCAGGAGTATTAACAGTATGGATATATACTAAGATAAAAGAAATAGATTTTTTAATTACATCTGATATTTTAGTGTTAGGATTACCAATGGCCCAGGCTATTGGTAGATGGGGTAACTTTATAAATGGTGAGGCACATGGCGGGCCAACTAATCTACCTTGGGCTATTTTAGTTGAAGGTCAAAAGGTTCATCCAACCTTTCTTTACGAGTCGATATGGGATTGGATGATATTTGCCTACTTGTTTATGTTTAGAAAGAAGAAAAAATATGAAGGTCAACTTCTAGTCAACTATATATTTTTATATTCCATAGGAAGATTTTTTATAGAAGGACTAAGAACTGATTCACTTATGTTAGGGCCGATTAGGATGGCTCAATTTATAAGTTTTGTAGGAGTATTAGTAGCACTCCTGATGAAATACTTCCTTTTAAAAAAGGAAAAAGAAAGTAGGTAAAAAGATGGAGTTTAACCATATATCAGTTCTCCTAAATGAGTGCATTGAAAATCTAAATATAAAATCTAATGGGATTTATGTAGATTGTACAATGGGGGGAGCCGGTCACAGCAAAGAGATAGCAAAAAGATTGTCAGAAAAGGGAAAATTGATTTGCTTTGATCAAGATATTAATGCGATTAATGTTGCTAAAGACCGTCTAAAGGAATATAATGATAGGGTGATTTTGATTCACAGTAATTTTAAAGATATAAAAGAAGAACTCTTGTCTAGGGGCATTGAACATATTGATGGTGTTTTGGCAGATCTTGGGGTATCGTCTCATCAGTTAGACGAGGCCCTTAGGGGATTCTCTTATATGAATGATGCACCTCTTGATATGAGAATGGATGATAGGAATTGTATTTCTGCTTGGAATGTTGTAAATGAGTATTCTGAAGATAAACTTCATACTATAATTAAAGATTATGGAGAAGAAAATTGGTCTAAGAGGATTGCGAAGTTTATAGTAGATGAAAGAAAACTTAGTCCAATTAATACTACATATGACCTTGTAGATGTGATTAAAAAGGCAATACCAAAATCTGCGAGGATAGATGGACCACACCCTGCAAAAAGGACATTTCAGGCTATTAGGATAGAAGTTAATAATGAGTTGGGTGTAATTAATACAATGATAAGGGATTCTGTATCAATGTTAAACAAGGGAGGAAGGATTTGTATAATAACATTTCACTCCTTAGAAGACAGGATAGTTAAGAATGAGTTTAAATACTTGAATAGGTCATGTATATGCCCAACTGAATTACCATTCTGTCAGTGCAATAAGAAGAGTGAGGTCAAGATTATAACAAAGAAACCAATTCTACCAAGCGAGGAAGAAATAGAACTCAATCCTAGGTCTAGGAGTTCAAAGCTGAGGGTGGCAGAAAAAAAGTAAACAATTTCTATGAATTGAGGTGAATCTATGATAGGCTTAAAGGTTGAAGAAATCGTTCAAGCTACACATGGGACGTTTTTATATAAGAATGACGAATTTAGAGATGTTACTAACCTAGTTATTGATAGCAGACAAGCTGGACCTGGAATTATGTTTGTTGCTATAGTAGGTGAAAATAAAGACGGACATATTTTTTTAGAGTCTGCACATCAAAATGGATGTAGATTTTTCTTGGTAAGCGATCAAAACTATATAAGTGATATATTTAAAGATAGTACAGTAATCAAGGTAGATAATACAGAAATAGGTCTTGGTTTGATAAGTAAGTATTACAGGGATAAGTTTGATATACCATTTATAGGTATAACAGGTAGTGTAGGAAAAACAACTACTAGGGATATGGTTTATTCAGTTTTAGCAAGCAAGTTCAATACGATAAAAAATGAAAAAAATTATAACAACCAGTTTGGTGTTCCTCTTACTCTTTTAAGATTAAAGGATAGTAATGAATGTGCAGTAATAGAAATGGGTATGTCTGGATTTGGTGAAATAGAGTATCTATCTAATATAGTTAGGCCTAAAATAGCTATTATAACCAATATAGGTATGTCTCATATAGAACATTTAGGAACACAAGAGGGTATATTCAAAGCTAAAATGGAAATAACATCATATTTTGATAAAGACTCTTCATTGATAATAAACGGAGATGACTCTTTTTTAAGAGAATAACTAATTATGTACATGAATTAATATGAAAAAAAATACAATCTTTATTCTTTTGGTATGGAACTGCAAAATGATTTATGCTGTAAGTCACAAGAAATACTTAATAATGAAATGACTAAATTTACATGTAGTTTTGAAAATAACCTGTATGATTTTACTATACCATGCCTAGGAGAACATAATGTGAAAAATGCAATGGCAGCAATATTAGTAGGATACATTATGGGTATGACCATGGATGAAATTTCCATTGGATTGATGAACTTTATTGCTACAGAAAACAGGCAGGATATAATTAAAACAGGCAAATATACTATAATTAACGATGTATATAATGCGAGTCCAGATTCTATGGTTGCGGCCTTAAAGGTACTTGCCCTATATAAGAATAATAGAAGAATAGCAATACTTGGGGATTGTTTAGAAATGGGTGAATATGCTGAACAAGGGCACAGAAAAATTGGATACCAATCCGTACATAAGGCGGATATTATTATAACAACAGGTCAAGCTGCAAAATATATAGGAATAGAGGCAATGGAGAAAGGTTTTGATCTTAGCAAGGTATATCATTTTGAAAATAAGAATGAATTAATCAATTCTCTTGAAAAAATATTGCAAGAGGGTGATATAATACTCCTAAAAGCATCTAGGGGAATGAAGTTTGAAGATATAGTAGAAGTCTTGAAAGGAGGCTGTAAATGCTAGGTTTTAAAGAATTATCAATTACTGCTTTAATCGCCTTGATAGTGGTAATATTGATGGGGCCAGTAGTACTACCCGCCCTTCACAGATTTAAGTTTGGACAAACAGTCAGAGATGATGGTCCACAAACACACTTGAAAAAAAATGGAACTCCAACGATGGGTGGGATCATGTTAATAATATCAATATTACTCGTTACTATAATTAGAGTCGGGATAAATACCGAAATATTAATGGCCCTACTATGTATGTTTGGTTTTGGATTAGTCGGTTTTTTCGATGATATTGTTAAGATAAAGATGACTAGATCTTTAGGTCTTACACCTATACAAAAGATAGGAATACAGGTTATTTTAGCTCTAGTGCTTGCTATTTATAGATATGTTAGCATTGGTTCAGGTGACCAGTTCATAATTCCGTTTGTGAATGTTGGTATAAATATAGGAATATTATATGTACCACTTATCTTAATTGTTATTATTGGAACGGTAAATGCTGTTAATTTAACAGATGGTTTAGATGGACTAGCTTCCGGAATTACAGCTATTGTATCTGTATTTTTCGTTTTATTTTCAATGATTATAGCCCAAAATATAGGTATATCACAAATGGCTGCATCCACATTAGGAGCTTGTATAGGATTTTTGTGGTTTAATGTTAACCCTGCAAAAGTATTTATGGGGGATACAGGTTCAATGGCTCTTGGTGGAGCTGTTACAGCCTTTGCCTTGTTTACTAATTCAGTCCTTATTATACCAATAGTTGGCGGTATATACTTTGCAGAGGCTTTATCAGTAATTGTACAGGTGACATACTTTAAGAAAACAAGAAAGCGAATTTTTAAGATGGCTCCACTACATCACCACTATGAACAATGTGGATGGCCAGAAACAAAGGTTGTATTTATTTTTTGGTTAGTGTCAATTATACTTGCCTTGCTGGGTGTAGTGGCAATGTTTTAATTGTAGGGAACTTAAATAAAAATATACATTGAAATAATAGGATTTACAACTATAGTATATTATAAAGTTGGTAAAATTGTATCCACTTATAAAATTTGAATGAAGGTGACAATGATGTATAAGAAAATATTAGTAGTCGGTATGGCTAGGTCAGGACTTGCAACGGTCAAATATCTTGCTAATAAGGGCTATGAAGTAGTAGTTAACGACTCTAAGTCAGGCAATGACATTAAAGAAGTCTTAGATGAACTTAAATCATATAAAGGGGTAGAATATGTGCTGGGAAAAAACCCTAGTGATGATATTTTAAAACTAGTAGATTTAGCTGTTATTTCGCCTGGAGTTCCATTGGAACTTGATTTTTTAGTAAAATTAAGGGAAATGGGCAAGGAAGTAATAAGTGAAATAGAGCTAGCTTATAGGGAAGGCAGAAGTAAAAATATAAAATTTATAGGCATTACTGGTACAAATGGAAAAACTACTACAACATCAATCGTTGGAGAAATTTGTAAAAAAGCAGGACTAGAAACCTATGTGGTAGGAAATATAGGAAATCCAGCAATAAGCGCTGTTGAAGAGGCCAAGTCAGGTGCGGTTTTAGTGACTGAGCTATCGAGCTTTCAACTTGAATCGGTATATGATTTTTGTCCGGAAGTTTCTACAATATTGAATCTTACCGAAGATCACATGAACAGGCATCATACTATGGAAAATTACGCTAGAGCCAAGGCTAATATATTCGCTAAGCAGTCAGAATCTAAGGTGTGCGTATTGAATTATGATGATTCTATTACTAGGTCTATGTCTAATACTTGTAAGGCAAGGGTAGTTTATTTTTCTAGAAAATCTAAACCTCAAAATGGCATTTACCTTGATGATAAAAATAATATTATAGCGGTCAAGGATAATTGTGAAGTAGAGATAGTAAATGCAGATGACTTGAGTTTGCCAGGAGGGCATAATTTAGAAAATTCAATGGCAGCAATAGGACTTTGTCTTCACTTTGGTATAGATAAAGAAATTATAAAAAGTGTATTAACCACATTTAAAGCAGTAGAACATAGGTTGGAATATGTAAATACTATAAAAGATGTCAAGTATGTGAATGACTCTAAGGGAACAAATCCAGATTCGACTATAAAGGCTGTTCAATCATATAAGACACCAGTAATTCTGATCGCAGGTGGTTATGATAAGGGTAGTGATTTTAAAGAATTGTTTGATATTGCTGTCAATTATGTAAGGACAGTCTTGGTAATAGGGCAAACTGCAGATATTATAGCTGAGGCTGCACATAAGGCAGGAATAATAGAAGTTTATAAATTAGACAGTTTAAAAGAAGCTGTTATAAAGGCCAGTCAGATTGCAAATAAAGATGATGTGGTCTTATTATCTCCTGCTTGCGCTAGTTGGGGAATGTATAATAACTATGAAGAAAGAGGAAGAGAATTTAAGTATATAGTAAATAAGATTTTATAAATGAGGGGCTTATTATGAGAGTTATATTATCGGGTGGTGGAACAGGTGGTCATGTATATCCAGCTATTGCTATCGCTAACAAAATTAAGGAATACCATCCAGATGCCGAAATACTTTTTGTCGGCACTAAAAAAGGGATAGAGGCAGAGATAGTTCCAAAATATGGATATAATATAAAATATATAGATGTTCAAGGTTTTAGAAGAAAAATTGATTTTGACAATATTAAAAGACTTATAAAATTTTTGAAGTCATTAAATGATTCAAAGAAAATAATAAAAAGCTTCAAGCCTGATTTAGTAATTGGAACAGGTGGTTATGTAAGCGGGTCGATAGTTCTCAAGGCAAGTAGAATGGGGATAAGGTCATGTATACATGAACAAAACTCGTTTCCTGGCATAACTAATAAAATGTTATCAAAAAGCGTAGATTTAGTTATGACTAGTTTTGAAGATTCACATAAGAGATTTCCAAGACAAGTAGAGGGAAAATTATTATTCACAGGTAACCCAGTAAGAGATGATATACTAAAATCTAATAAGTCGGATTCAAGAGTAAAATTGGGATTAACTAAAGAAGAAAGAATGCTTCTAGTATCAGGAGGAAGTGGAGGTTCTGAAGAGATTAATCTTGCACTAAAGAAGGTTATACCAAGATTGATTGAAGATAAGGTGGCTTTTACAATATCAACAGGTAGAGCCTACTATGAAGACTTTATGAAAATGTATGGAGATCTTAGCTTTGGACATAATCAAAAGGTTATTCCATACTTAGATGATATGGCAACTAATCTATCAGCAGCAGACTTGGTCATTGGATCTGCAGGTGCAATATCTATGGCAGAAATGACAGCAATAGGAGTTCCAGCAATCATAGTTCCAAAGGCTTACACAGCTGAAAATCATCAAGAATATAATGCTAAGAGTCTTGAAAGTGCTGGTGGTGCTATTTGTATAACAGAGAGGGAGTTAAACGAAAACACCTTGTATCAAGCAGTATTTGACCTACTTTATGACAAGGAAAAACTTGAGCTTATGAGTAAGTCTAGTAGGTCTTTTGGTAAAAGGGATGCTATAGAAGTGATATATAAGAGCATATCTAAATTTCTCTAAATAAATTACGATTTATTAAGAAAAAAAGTCAAAAATATATTGCATAAGTATGATACTTTGAGATATTATATAATAGATAGAATATTATTTGTTTTTAAATTATAACTTTTTTGAGTATTATTTATGAATATAATTTATGGATATAATTACAGAATACTTAATGATATTAAACTATGTTGTGAATGGGGGTTTATAAATGTTAAACTTTGTTGAAGAACAAAATGGAGCTGCCAATATAAAAGTTATAGGTGTAGGCGGCGGTGGAAACAATGCCATAAATGTTATGATTAATGCAGGCGTTAGAGGCGTTGAATTTATTTCACTAAATACTGACAAGCAGGCCTTAGAAGCGTCAAAGGCGGAACATGTGTTACAAATTGGTGAAAAGCTAACAAAAGGCTTGGGAGCAGGCGCAAACCCAGAAAAAGGAAAGAAGGCTGCTGAAGAATCTGCAGATGAAATAGCTAAGGCAATAGAAGGTGCAGATATGGTATTCGTAACTGCAGGTATGGGTGGTGGAACAGGTACTGGCGCCGCTCCAGTTGTTGCTAAGATTGCTAAGGAAGCAGGAGCACTTACTGTCGCAGTTGTTACTAAGCCATTCTCTTTTGAAGGAAGAGTCAGGATGAATAAGGCTGAAGAAGGTATAATAGAATTAAAGAAAAATGTAGATACTTTGATAACTATACCAAATGACAAAATTCTTCAGATAATTGAAAAAAGAACTAGTATTACCGACGCTTTATCTAAGGCAGATGATATTTTAAAACAGGGTATTCAGTCAATTTCTGGTCTAATTTCTGAGGCTGCCCTTATTAACCTTGACTTTGCTGACGTTGAAGCAGTAATGAAAGATCAGGGTCTAGCTCATATGGGTATGGGTATGGCTTCGGGTGAAGATAGGGCCATAGCTGCTGCAAGACAAGCTATAGAATCTCCACTATTAGAAACTACTATAGATGGAGCAAAGGGTGTCTTGATAAATGTTACAGGTGGAACTGACCTTGGTCTATTAGAAGTAAGTGAGGCTACTGATATCATCAGGCAAAAGTGCGATCCGGATGCTATGATTATATTCGGTGCAGCTACTAGAGAAGATTTCGGTGACGAGATTGTCATTACTGTAGTTGCAACTGGACTACAAGATAATTCTGATGATTTATTCACTCCGCAATTAAGGAGAAGTAACCAAACACCAGTGACACCTAAATATAATGAAATACCTAGAGTAACTGAAATTCAAAATGCTGAAAACATCAAGCCAGCTGAAGAAACTTTCTCAAATACTTTTGATGATACTGCTACAGCAAGTGATGATGATATGGTTATTCCTACTTTTTTAAGAAGAAAGAAATAAATAAGTCAATAGAAAATTAGGTATGACTCAGCTCTTGTCTGGGTCATATTTTTATAAGGAGGATATTTTAGATGATTTGCCCATATTGTGAGTATAAGGAATCAAAAGTATTAGATTCTAGACATATAGATTCATCTTCTATCAGAAGAAGGAGAGAATGTGAAAGATGTAAAAAAAGATTTACTACTTATGAAAAAATAGAATTAATCCCTGTTATGGTAATAAAAAAGGATGGAAGAAGAGAGTCTTTTGACAGAGATAAAATTAAGTATGGTTTAATTAGGTCTTGTGAAAAATTACCTGTGTCTGTAGCCAAGATTGATGAGTTAGTTGACTCAATAGAAGGCGAAATTAATAAAATGTTTGTTAATGAGATTGAAACAACAAAAATTGGTGAAATGTTAATGGATAGGCTTAAAGATATAGACGAAGTTGCTTATGTTAGATTTGCATCAGTATATAGACAGTTCAAAGATTTAAATACCTTTGTAAATGAATTAGAATCTATATTAAAAGAAAAAAGGGATGAAAAGTAGTAGTGAAGATATTAGTTATAGATGATGAAAAACATATACTAGAATTATTAAAATTCAACCTTAAACTATCCGGTTTTGAAGTATGCGTCTCTACAGAAGCAAAAACTGTAATTGACCTAATAGGTATAGAAAATCCTGACCTTCTAATATTAGATTGGATGTTACCTTCTATTAGTGGTGTAGAAATATTAAAGAAAATTAGATCTGATAAAAGTCTAGATTACCTACCAGTAATAATGTTAACAGCTAAAAATATGGAAGATGATAAGATAGAGGGTTTAAATTTAGGGGCAGATGATTATATAACAAAACCATTCAGTATAAAAGAATTGATGGCAAGGATTAAGACTGTTCTTAGAAGGTATAAATCAGACAAGAAAATTGATAGTAAAATTATAGTTGGAGATATTGTACTAAACTTAGAAGAACATAAAGTAACACTTGAAGGTAATAATATTGAATTAACTCGCAAGGAATTCGATTTATTGAGACTATTTATGGAAAATAAGGACAAGGTTTTAAAGAGGGATTTTATACTTGAGAAGATATGGGGTTATGAATTTTTTGGTGAAACTAGAACTGTTGATGTGCATATTAGGTATCTTAGAAAAAAGTTAGGACTTGATGATACCAGTAAAAATTCTATATATACCATAAGGGGAATAGGATATAAATTCAAATAGCAACACTGAGGGTAGTAAACAAGTTTTATTATCCTTAATTTTTGGAGGCAGTATGGATGAGGTTTTATATATTTTGGCACTTATAATGTTGTCATTATGGTTATTATTGATATTATATTGGAGATACATATATGTTTTTAAGGCCTTTATTAAAGATGCAAGTAGAGTATTAAACAGGGTTAAAAAAGGTGATTTTTCGGCTAGACTTAAGAACTTAACTGGTTCGGAACTTACATTTTTTATCAATAATTTTAACTCTATGCTTTATTATTTAGAACATTTATTTCACGAGGTTGATAAAAAAAATAGACAGTTAGATGCTATAATTAAATCGGTATCAAATGGGATAATAGTAATAGATATAGATAATAAGGTTTATCTAATAAACTCTTTAGCTAGAGATTATATAGACTGTAATCAAGAGGGTAAAATTGAGGGGATGCCAATATCAAACGTTGTAAATAATGATATCCTACTAGAATTTATAATATATAATACTGGTATTAACACAAGTGTATCTAAGGAAATAAGATGTTTAAATGGCAAAACATTTAAGGTTAAGATAGACCCAGTAAAAATCAACCCAAATAAAGATATTGTAATTTCTTCTGTAATAAATATCGAGGACATTACAGAAAGAATTAAGCTTGAAAATATTAGGAAAGATTTTGCTGCTAATGTTAGTCATGAACTAAAGACTCCCCTAACATCTATACAAGGTTTTATTGAAACTCTAAAGATGAATGATGAAACAATTGACTCTGATACTAGAAAAAGATTTTTAGATATTATAGATAATGAGTCCTCTAGGTTAAGAATATTGATAAATGATATTTTGATGCTGTCTTCGATTGAGGGTGATATTGTTTTATCTATGGAAGATATAGATCTAGAATACGAAAATAAAAAAATTATAGATCTATTTCAGGACAAAGCATCAAAAAAAAATATTCACGTAAGTTTTATTTATAATGGACTTAAGACAATATATAGTCATAGAGAATATTATAGAGAATTAATAATAAATTTAGTGTCAAATGGCATTAAATATAACAGGCCAGGTGGATATGTAAGAGTCACTTTTTTTGAAGATGATACAAGCTACTTAATAGATGTTGAAGATAACGGTATTGGTATAGGTAAAGAAGAACAAGATAGGATATTTGAAAGATTTTATAGGGCTACAAAATCAAGAGATAGGGAAATAGAAGGAACTGGTCTAGGGATGGCAATTGTTAAACATATAATAGTATCTTTAGGGGGTAGTATTAACTTAGAGTCCTATATTAATAATGGGTCAAAATTTAAAATTAGCCTGCCTAAGAAATCGAAAATATAGTATATCAAAAATATTGAAAAATAAGTTATAATTGTTTAACAGCTATGGTAAAATACTTATTATAGTGATATAAGAATATATATTTATGGATGTACATAGAGTTATCTTAAATACAAATCATTAAAGGTTAGAGAATAAAATATATAGTGTTAGCATATGTAAAATAATAATAGACAGTGTATTAGTGTATATATAATATTAAAATATAAAAATAGTAGGGTGTATAAATAAGTATAATATAAAAATTAATTTATTCATATTAGGATATTAAAAAGAGAAAATAATAATTTGATTTTATAGGTAAAACTTATAAAGGAAAGGGACGTGATTTTTTGAATAGTGATAATAGGCCTATTGTGGCTGTTGTAGGAAGACCAAATGTGGGAAAATCCACTATATTTAACAAACTTACAGGAACTAAGGTATCTATAGTTGAAGATACGCCTGGCGTAACTAGAGATAGAATATTTGGGCAAGTAGAATGGTTAAATAAGTATTTTACGATTATTGATACAGGCGGTATTGAACCCAAAAGTGACGATATAATTGTTTCACAGATGAGAAACCAAGCTATGCTTGCGATCGATATGGCGCATGTAATATTATTTGTGGTAGATGGTAAGAGTGGGCTTACAGCTGCGGATAAAGAAGTAGCTGATATACTAAGAAAAACAAAAAAACCAGTATTATTAGTGGTTAATAAAATAGACTCTAAAAGTCAATTTGATAATGTATACGATTTTTATGAATTAGGATTAGGAACTCCAATAGGTATTTCTGGCGCTAATAGTATGGGCCTAGGAGATTTGTTGGATGAAGTAGTAGAAAATTTTCCTGATGGTATGAACACTGAATATGATGATGATGTAATTAGGATTGCAATAACAGGTAAACCAAATGCCGGAAAATCTTCTATACTAAATAATATATTAGGTGAAGATAGAGTCATTGTATCCCCTATAGCCGGTACTACAAGAGATGCAATAGATACATATTTGGAAAAAGATGACAAAAAGTTTTTGTTGATAGATACAGCAGGAATCAGAAGAAAAAGTAAGGTTTATGAAAATGTAGAACGTTTTTCAGTTATAAGGTCAATGAGTGCGGTTGATAGGGCTGATGTTGTGCTGATAGTAATTGATGCTACTGAAGGGGTTACAGAGCAAGACACTAAAATAGCAGGTATAGCTCATGATGAAGGTAAGGCGTGTATATTTGTTGTAAATAAGTGGGATCTGATAGAAAAAGATAACAAGACTATGGGCAATTTTAAAATGAGTGTAAGAGAAAAGTTTCCATTTATGACTTATGCACCTATATTATTCGTTTCGGCAGTAAGTAACCAAAGAATAGGTAAAATTTTAGAGACAGCTGTTCAAGTATCAGAAGAACAAAATAAGAGAGTAACTACTTCTGTTTTAAATCAGGTAATAGGCGAGGCTATAATGCTCAATCAGCCACCATCAGACAAGGGTAGAAGGTTAAAGATATACTATGGAACACAGACAGGAGTTAAACCTCCAACGTTTAATCTCTTTATAAATGACAAGGAGTTAACTCACTTTTCTTATACAAGGTATCTTGAAAATAGGTTAAGGGAAAACTTTGGGTTTGAAGGCACGTCTATAAAGATAGAATACAGTCAGAAAAAGAAAAAATAAGGAGGCTTGATTATGCTTATTTATTTACTAGTTATTCTTATTTCTTATTTTTTAGGTAGCATTTCCTGGGCCTATATAATAAGTAAGTATGTATTTTCTTCTGATATAAGGCAATATGGTTCAAAAAATCCTGGTACAACTAATATGCTTAGAACATTTGGTAAAAAAGCGGGCGTAATAACCTTATTAGGTGATTTAATAAAAGGTAGTTTGGCAGTAGTAATATCTAATTTATTGGCTGCTAGAATGGGTTTAGAACCTGATCTGGCAAAGTACATATCTGCTTTGGCAGTTGTTTGTGGACATAATTGGTCAATTTTCATGCGTTTTAAGGGAGGCAAGGGGGTTGCAACTAGCTATGGGACAATGCTAGTAATTTCACCCTTAATGACACTAGCCAGTATTTCTTTCTATTTGGTTATACTGGTTGTAACAAGATATGTTTCAATAGCATCTATTTTGGGTGTATCTTTATTTCCTATTCTTATGGTGCTTGCTAATGATATGTCGGGGATATGGTTGGGGATATTGCTTTCTATATCAGTCATATACAAGCATAGAGATAATATTAGAAGATTAATTGATGGGTCAGAAAATAAGCTTGGCTGTAAGACAAAAAGCTAAGACAGAAAACACTTAAATACTTTGGAGGATTTTATGAGTAAAGTTTGCGTATTAGGTGCAGGGAGCTGGGGAAGTGCCCTTGCATCAGTATTGGATGATAATGGGCATGAAGTCTCAATTTGGGCTAGAAGAACAGAACAAGTTGATGAAATAAATAATAGGCATTCAAATGAAAAATACCTAAAAGGAGTAAGGCTTAGCGATACATTGAGAGCATCATCAGAAATACATGATATAGTCTCTATGGCGGATTTCATCGTTTTAGCAGTTCCATCTCAACAAATTAGATCCGTATGTAAAGAAATATCAAAGTCTATCAGGCGGGAGCAAGTGCTGGTAAATGTTGCAAAAGGTATTGAAAAGTCAACTAGCAGTAGGCTTTCACAGGTATGTTTAGAGGAATTACCTAATAATCCGTATTGTATATTGTCTGGGCCATCTCATGCAGAGGAAGTAATAATGAAGATGCCAACAACACTTGTTTCAGCTTCTGAATCTTTAGAAGTATCACAGAAAGTTCAGGACTTATTTATGAACGAATACATAAGAGTTTATACAAATACAGATATGGTAGGTGTTGAACTTGGAAGTACCACAAAAAATATTATTGCCTTTGGGGCAGGAATATTAGAAGGTATGGGTTTAGGAGACAACTCTAAGGCAGCATTAATGACTAGGGGAATAGCTGAAATTTCTAGGTTTGGTGTAGCTTTAGGTGCTGACATATCAACTTTTTCTGGACTATCAGGCATAGGAGATCTAATAGTTACATGTACAAGTATGCATTCAAGAAACAGAAGGGCAGGAATACTAGTTGGCCAAGGTTATAGCATAGAAGAAACTCAAAAAAAAATTGATATGGTGGTAGAAGGTATAACTGCTACTGAAGCCGTATATAAGGTAGCAAAAGAAATCGGAGTAGAAATGCCAATTACAGAATGTATTTATAGAGTTGTCGAAGGATATATTGACCCTAAAAGAGCTGTGAAAGAATTAATGACAAGAAATAAAAAATATGAAAATGAATCAATTTTTAAATTATAGGTTACAAAAGTATACAAATAAAGCTTGTTATGCTATAATGGACTATATATATTCTTAATTGATTAGAAGAGGGTGATGTTATGGACGATATTTCACTTAGAATAGAAGAAGTTAAGTCTAAGGTACTGTCTACATCTATTAAAGTTAATAGAAATCGAAAAGATATATTGCTTGTTGGTGTGACTAAAACTGTTGACGTACCAGTAATTGAAGAAGCAATTAAATATGGTATTACAGATGTTGGAGAAAATAAGCCTCAGGAACTTAGACGAAAGTATGAACTTATTGGAGATAGAGTTAAATGGCATCAAATAGGGACACTACAAACTAATAAGGTTAGATATATAATAGATAAGGTAGACCTAATTCATTCCCTAGATAGACTTTCTTTAGCTGAAGAAATTAATAGTAGGGCTAAAAAAATTCAACGAAATATTAATTGCCTTGTACAGGTTAATGTATCTAGGGAAGAAAGTAAGCATGGTGTATATTTAGAAGATTTAGAAACATTTATTAGGGAGTGTGCTAGTAATTTTAATTGGATTAATATTATTGGCTTAATGACTATTGCGCCGGATACAGATGATGAGCAAGAACTTAGACTTGTATTTAGAACACTTAAAGAAAAATTTGAAACTATAAAATCCATGTCTATACCTGGTGTAGATATGAGAGAACTTTCTATGGGTATGAGTGGAGATTATCAATTAGCTATAGAAGAAGGTGCAACTATAATAAGAGTTGGAACATCAATATTTGGAAAAAGAAATTATAATATTTAAAATATAGAAGCAAGCTTTAGGAGGTATAATATGGCTGGTATAAAAGATAAAATGGGAAAGCTAAAAAATTGGATGATTGTGGATAATGATAACTCAAATGATGAATATGATTCGTATGATGACTACGAAGATGATGACTACGAAGATGATGATTATGAAGATGATGTTTATGATGATGAACAAGATGACTTATATAACTCTACAGTAGGTTCTAGGGTTGATTATCAAGCTCACAATCAGATGAAGGTTGTAATTGTTGAACCTAAGGTATATGATGATGCTGCAACTATAGCAGATCACTTGAGATTAAGAAAGACAGTAATAGTCAATTTGGAAGCTATGACTCAGCAGAACACAAAAAAATCCATATTTGACTTTATGAACGGTGCAGTGTATGTCCTTGATGGTAGTATCCAACGTGTATCAAAGTCAATCTTTATATTGGCACCAAAAAATGTTGATGTTGATGCAAGTATAAAAAAAGAATTAGAAAGTAAGGCTATCTTTCCTTGGCAGAATAAGTAATTAGGTGTATTATGGATATTTTTAAAATTGTATTGATACGTCTTTTCGATATCATAGCTTGGCTTATAATAGCTAAGTCGATGATGTCTTGGTTTCCAGGAAGTCAGGATAGTAGGATATACAGCATCCTAGATGATCTGACTGAACCGATAGAGGGTCCAACAAGAAAATTTCTA
The DNA here is from genome assembly GCA_963520775.1 of uncultured Peptostreptococcus sp. Classification (GTDB taxonomy): domain Bacteria; phylum Bacillota; class Clostridia; order Peptostreptococcales; family Peptostreptococcaceae; genus Peptostreptococcus. The sequence goes on along the minus strand of CAUQSL010000003.1, from coordinate 74,674 downwards.
TCTAGGTTTAATACAGGTCCATTAGATATGTCACCTATGTTTTCTATCTTATTTTTGTGGTTTTTAACCAGGTTAATAGATGCTTATTTATAGAAGGTATATTATATGGATAAGTTTAAAGTAACAGGTTATATTAATGACGAAGAATTAAAAATAAAAATGTATAAAATAGTTGATATTTGTAGTAGCGTTTCGAAAAATTATGGGATCAGGAGTACAGACTTTCTAAATCCCTATGAAATTAGAAATGCTATTTCTATTGTAAATCATGATAAGGACTTAAAATATACTTTAGAGGGTGGTTATAATGGCGCTGAGAGGTCAGTGTTATTTATATATCCTGACTATTATAACTTTGAAGAACTAGAAATTGGTTTAACATACCTTGAAGTGAGGGGTAATTTTAAGTTTACAAGTATATCACATAGAGATTATTTAGGGTCATTACTTTCTTTGGGTATTAAAAGAGAGAAGATAGGCGATATACTAGTTCATGACGATTATTGCCAAATAATAGTTGATAGTGATATTGCTGATTTTATCATGTTTAATTACAATAGGATAAAAAACAATAAGGTAAAAGTTACTAAGATAGATAAAGTTGATCTTTTACCACCAGATGTAAAATTTGATGAAAAAATATTTAGTGTATCTTCTTTGAGGTTGGATTCCATAGTAGCAGGTAGCTTTAACCTTTCTAGGCAAGAAGCTATGAAGTTAATTAATTCTGGTTATGTAAAAGTTGATTATGAGCCTATTTATAGTGTTTCTAAAAATCTTGAAGAAGGCTCTATTGTATCTGTAAGAAAGAAGGGTAGGTTTATCTTTGATAAAATCTTAGGAGTATCTAAGAAAGATAAATTAAGAGTTAAAATTAATAAATTTGTATAGGAAGTGATAAAATGATAGCACCAGAACTTATTGAAAGTAAAGAATTTAAAAAGGTATTTAGGGGTTACTCTGAAGAAGAAGTCGATATTTTCTTAGATGAAATAAGAGAAGACTATGAAACACTTATAAAAGAAAATGAATCTTTAAAAGAAAAACTTGAAATGTATAAGGATCAAGTGGGTAAGTATTCTAGTATAGAAGAAACACTAAAAGAAACCTTAATAACTGCTCAAAGTGCGGCAGAAGATACTACTAGTTCAGCAAATAAAAAGGCTAGGATTATAGTTCAAGAAGCAGAATTACAAGCAAAACAGTTGATTGATAGGGCAAATAACAAGGTTGTTGAAATCAGAAACGAGTATGAAAGTTTAGTAAAGGAATTTAAACTATTTAGAATTAAGTTTAAATCGCTTTTGGAAGACGAAATGCAAAATATTGATCAAATTTTTAGTAGTATAGATAATGAAAAGGAAGAGTTCTGCCAAGCTGTTAGTAGGGTAGTAGATATTGAGGCAAGTGGAACAATGAGGATGAACGCACTTGAAAATGCTCAAGAGGAAGAAGATAATACTATCAGCATGGAAAATCTAGCTTTAAATATTGAGGAATTTGATGCTGAAAACCAAGGAAATAATATACCAGAAGATATATTTGATATTAAATAAGAGATAATATTGTTTGAATCGATTGAATTTTAACAGTATTTCAGAAAATTTTAAATAATTATAAAAAAAGCTTGACTATTTTTATTTAATTTAATATAATTATTAACATAGTATTTTAAAGATAGCTTTGACGAAGAGAGTAATTTGATATTTCTTTTAAGCGAGTCGGGTATGGTGTGAGCCGATATATGAAATGTTAAGTGAAGATCACTTCTGAGCTGGATACTGAAAGGCCATGGCTGATTAAGTTGACCGGGTAGTTCCGATATTGACTGAGAGTGTCTGGGTTTTGTCCAGGAACTAGGGTGGTAACGCGATTTGACTCGTCCCTTGATTGATCAAGGTGACGAGTTTTTTATATTCGTTGAAACTATCAAATAAAATTAGAAAGGATGATGAAATATGGAAAATAAGACTGTATTTAAAAAACTGCATGAAGGCTCAGTTGCCCAAGCAGAAGAGCTAACATTAAAGCGTTGGCAAGAAGATAATATACTAGAAAAGGTATTGGAAAAGGGTGAAAATGACCCTACATATGTGTTTTTTGAAGGACCACCAACAGCAAATGGTAACCCTGGTATCCACCATGTAATCTCAAGAACACTAAAGGACTGGGTTTGTCGTTATAAGACAATGAGTGGCTACAAAGTACCAAGAAAGGCTGGTTGGGATACACATGGTCTACCAGTAGAATTACAGGTTGAAAAAGAATTAGGTTTATCAGATAAAAAGGCTATAGAAGACTATGGTATAGAGGAATTTTGTCACAAGTGTAGAGATTCTGTTTTCACCTATGAAAGAGAATGGAGAAAGATGTCTGAAAGAATGGCATACGCTATAGACCTAGACGATCCTTATATCACTCTTGATAATGACTATATAGAATCACTTTGGTGGATCCTAGACAAGTTCAACAAGGAAGGACTACTATACGAAGGTCACAAGATCTTACCATACTGTCCTAGATGTGGAACAGGTCTTGCATCTCATGAGGTTGCTCAGGGTTATAAGGAAGTTAAATCAAATACACTAGTTGCAAAATTCAAGAAAAAGGATACAGAAAATGAATACTTCCTTGCATGGACAACTACTCCTTGGACCCTACCATCAAATGTTGCCCTAACAGTTAACCCTGATGTTGATTATGTTAAGGTACAAGTTGAAGATGAAGTATACTACCTAGCTCAAGCTCTATTAGAAAAGCATCTAGGTGATAAGGAATATAAGTTATTAGAAACTTTTAAGGGAAAAGATTTAGAATACCAGGAATATGAACAGTTAATGCCTTTTGTTGAGGTTGAAGGCAAGGCATTCTTTGTAACTTGTGCTGACTATGTAACTACTACTGACGGTACTGGTATAGTACACTCAGCACCTGCCTTTGGTGAAGATGATTACAATATGGGTAGGACTTATAGTTTGCCATTTGTTCAACCAGTTGACACAGAAGGTAAATTTACTACTACTCCATGGAAGGGCAAATTCGTAATGGAAGAAGGCCTAGATGTTGAAATCATCAAGTGGTTGGCAGCTGAAAATAAGCTCTTCTCTAAGCTAAAGGTAGAGCATAACTATCCTCATTGCTGGAGATGTTCTACACCACTTGTATACTATGCTAATCCTGGCTGGTACTTAGAAATGACTAAGTTAAAAGATAAGTTGATTGAAAATAACAATGGTGTCAACTGGTTCCCAGAGTTTGTGGGTCAGGGAAGGTTTGGAAACTGGCTAGAAGAACTTAAGGACTGGGCTATTTCTAGAACTAGGTATTGGGGTACACCACTACCAGTTTGGAAGTGTGAATGTGGCTGCAAGACTACAGTAGGATCAAGAGAAGAATTAGCCAAGTTAGCTGTTGAAGATGTAGATCCAAAGACTATAGAGCTACACAGACCATATATAGATGAGGTACATCTAAAGTGCCCAGATTGTGGTGGAACTATGACAAGGGTAACAGAAGTTATAGACTGTTGGTTTGATTCAGGAGCTATGCCTTTTGCTCAGTGGCATTACCCATTTGAAAATAAGGAAAACTTTGATAAATTATTCCCAGCTGACTATATCTGTGAAGGTATAGACCAGACTAGAGGTTGGTTCTATTCATTACTAGCTGTTTCTACATTTGTTACTGGTAAGTCACCATACAAAAACGTTCTAGTTACAGACCTAGTACTCGATAAGAATGGTAAGAAGATGTCAAAATCAAAGGGTAACACAATCAACCCATTTGAAATGTTTGACAAATATGGAGCAGACGCCTTAAGATGGTACCTACTATACGTATCACCACCATGGACACCATTAAGATTTGATGAAGATGGTCTAAAGGAAATCATGTCGAAGTTTATAGGAACATTGAAGAATACTTACAACTTCTTTACCCTATATGCTAATACAGATGGATTAAATCCAAACGACTTCTTTGTAGAGTATAAGGATAGACCTGAGCTTGATAGGTGGATCCTATCTAAGTTCAACAACTTAAAGAAGGAAATAGAAGAAAATCTAGAAATATTCGAGGTAAATAAGTCAATCAGACGAATGACAGAATTCTTAAATGACGACCTATCTAACTGGTACATCAGAAGGTCAAGAAGAAGATTCTGGGGAACTGAATTAACTGAAGACAAGAAGTCCGTTTACAATACTACATATGAAGTATTAAGAGATTTCTGTAAGATGATAGCACCATTCTCACCATACCTATCAGAAGAAATGTATAGAAACCTAACAGGAGAGTATTCAGTTCACTGCGCTGATTATCCAAGATGTGATGCTAGTCTTGTAGACATTGCCCTAGAAGAAAAGATGGACTTGGCTAGAGACCTTGTAACTCTTGGTAGAGCGGCAAGAGAAAATGCTAAGATAAAGGTAAGACAACCAATAGCAGAAGTTCTTGTAGATGGTAAGTATGAAGTTACTCTTGGAGATCTTGTTGAAATCATCAGAGAAGAACTAAATGTTAAGCAGGTAAAGTTTGCTAAGGAATTAGGAGAATACATGAACTTTAACCTAAAGCCAAACTTTAAGGCACTTGGACCAGTTCTTGGTAAAAATATAAACGCATTTGGAGAAGTTTTATCTAGTCTAAATGCTCATGAAGTAGTTGCTAAGGTAGAAGCCGGTGAAAAAGTGGAAGTAGATGTTGATGGTCAGACATTTAAATTTGGTAAAGATGATATATTAATAAATATAGATTCAAAAGAAGGTTTCAATGTTTCTATGGAAAACAACCTATTTGTAATTCTTGAAACTAACCTAAGCCCAGAACTTATCAGCGAAGGATTTGCTAGAGAGTTTGTATCAAAGGTACAGCAGCTTAGGAAGTCTAGCGGATTTGAAGTATTGGATAACATAAAGATCTACTTCGATGGAGATAGTGAAGTTGTAAATGCTGTAGCTGATTTTGAAGACTATATCAAGACTGAAACTCTTGCTCTTGAACTAGTAAAGGTAGAAGATTCAAGTTTAGAAAAACAAAACTTAAATGATCATGAAACTGGTATAAAAGTTGAAAGAGTATAATTTATTTTAATATAGTAACTAGGCCCTTTTTAAGGGTCTAGTTGATTTTAAAGGAAAGTGATATAAAATGTTTAAGGATAACGTAGATACTATAATTGCAAGTGAAGAAAGTGACTTAAGAAAATTACAGCTAGTAATTTTAGAGATAATGAAGGTTATAGATAGATTATGTAAGGAAAATGATATAGACTACTGGATTGATGCAGGAACTTTACTTGGTGCGAAAAGGCATGGTGGTTTTATACCTTGGGATGATGATTGTGATATATGCATGATGAGAGACGATTATAATAGGTTTATAGGTATAATTAAAGAGCACTTACCTGAGGGCCTCATATATGAAAATAAGGATTGTAAAGACTGGTCACAAAAGGAAGTGGATATACAACCGTCCTTCCTTAAAATATTCTACTTGGGGCATTTTTCTGGTTTTGAAAGGGCATCAGGTCTACCATGCCATGGAACCTTTGTAGATATTTTCCCTATGGACCCTATGAATGATGAATTGATAGATTCTAAAATGGGAAACTTTATGCATAAACTATCTTTCTTCAGGAAGTCTAAACCAAATAAATTAAAGGACTACATAAAAATATTTCTACAAAACTCTGGTTTAGAAGAAATTTGGATAAGAAAGTGTGCCAAGCTTGAGGACAAGTGTGATGCTCCATATGTAGTCTATGGCTTAGACACACCATTTATGACCAGAGAGTTTTTGAAAAAAAAGGACTATATATTTCCTTTATCAACTATTGATTTTGAGGGTTACCAGTTAAAAGCTCCAAAGGATGTTCATGCCTACCTGGAAGACCTATATGGTGACTACATGAAAATACCACCAGAAGAGGAAAGAGTACCTCATATTTTAGATTTAAAGATATAGGTTTAGTATTATCAGCTAAACAAACTCAATTTTTTAAAATATTAATATCTAGTTTTATTGAAGCGTTAATGCATCCTCTTAGCTTATTAAAGTACTCAAATTAATAAGTCAAGAGGATGCATTAAATGTTTTAGTTACAAATAATATTTAAAATAATAAATAAAAGTTAAATATATTTAAGATAAAATTATACTTGTAAAAAATAAAATAATATATTATAATATGAACAAATAGTACTATTTATAGAAAATGTATAAGGGATGTTCGAGATAAGTTTTTTTGGAGGAATTAAGATGAAAAACAATTTTAGGAAAATTTTATTAAAATCGTTATTAGCTTTTGTGTTCTCAATTCTAATGGGTGCAACATCAATATCTGCATATGGGAGTATATATTTTGATGCAGATAATGATTTGAATCAAAACTTTAGACAGGAGGAACTGAGTGTTATTAAGAATAATATAGCTCTTGACAGTATCGGGCGAAGTATTGATGTGAATGATATAAAAATTGTTGGTTTTACTCCTAGAGAATTGACTAGTGACGAAATATGTGATATAAAAACAGCTTATAATGCTACTAGATCTAAAGGACAATGGATTCAAATTAGTGGAAAGTGGAAATATAAAAACGATGGTTCATATTTTGAAAATGGTTGGATAAAGATTGATGGTGGCTGGTATTACTTTATAGATGAGATAATGCAAACAGGTTGGATAAAGGATAGTGGTGTTTGGTATTATTGCATGCTATCAGGGAAAATGGTTACTGATCTTTATAATGTGAATGGTACGAACTATTTCTTTAGAGGAAATGGAGCTTGGGTAGAAAATAAGGGAGAAGCAATGTCCTTGTATGCACAAACTTTTGTCGGTAAACTTCCATATGTTTGGGGTGGAGAGAGTTTAATAAATGGTGCAGATTGTTCTGGATTTACAAAAGCTATTCATAATGTTTTTGGAATTACGATAAACAGAAAGAGCACTGCTCAGGCTAATAATGGCAGGCATGTCGACTATAGTAATCTTTTACCAGGAGACATAGCAGTTTATAGAACTGGAGGAGATAGTGGACATGTTGTAATGTATATAGGAAGTGAAAGAATAGTTGAAATGCCATCACCAGGTAAAAAGTGTCAAATTAGAAATCTTTTACCTGCATATGGTTCATTAATAGACTATAGAAGATGTTGGTAATAAAGGAGGTCATACTATGAAGAGGAAACTTTTAAAACTAGCATTAGTAACATCATTGGTAGCTACAATATCACTACCATCTGTATCATCTGCTATATCAAGAGATGGCTGGCACAAATCTTCTAATAATTACTACTATTACTCAAAAGGTATACAGCTAGAAAATACTTGGAAGAAGATAAATGACAAGTGGTACTATTTTGATAGAAATGGAAAGATGAAAACAGGTTGGTTATTCGATCAATCATATAATGGATGGTACTATTTCAACCCTAGTGGTGATATGAAGACTGGCTGGGTTAGATCTGCTAACCGATGGTATTTTATGGGACAGAGTGGTAAAATGGTTGAAAGTGGTTGGTCAAAGTACAAGGGAGACTTCTACTACTTCGGAATAGATGGAAAAATGAAATTTGATGCTTGGATAGGTGCCTTTCCAGAAGAAAATAAGTTGGATGTAGAAAAGTATGCCAAGGAAGGTCCATTTTATCTTCGTTACTATGTAGACAAGGACGGTAAGTATAAGCCAATGGCCAAAGGAACTTACAAGGGAGAAATAGGTCAGTGGAAGGATACAAAGGAAGGCAGGTTCTTTATTCTTAGTGATGGAACAAGGGCTAACGGACCTACTTTTGTAGGTGGAAAGTTGTACTTGTTACTACCAGAATTAAAGATTGGTTACAGCTATGATGAGGGCATAGGATATAGCTACTCTGACCAGGATGGTGTGTTCCAAAACAAGGAAAACTTGAAGTTTGATAAAGATGGTAAGGCAATTGCAAAAAATGGTGATAAGTTATTTGAAAACAAGGAAACTGGAAAGATTGAAATATTGAAGTAAGTATTGTAATCAAAAAAAATATTAAATATTGCAAGATCTATAATAAAATGATAATTATGGATATTGTTTTTATATAGGGATTATCATAAATACTATAGGCTATAATTCAATTCTATAAAGTCTATTAAATTATGTAGATAAGGTCTATTAAATTATATAGATAAAGTCTATTAAACTATGTAGATAAAGCCTATTAAACTATGTAGATAAAGTCTATTAAACTATGTAATCTAAGAGTATAATTATTATGCAAAAACACTGTAAAACTACATAATAAACTCAACAATAGTATACAAGGATTAAAGTTCATAAAGTATATTCTTTATATTGACAATTTAGTCAAAAAAGAATATACTTTATTCGTGTTCATATAATGAACAAATTCCTTGGAGGAGTGATAAAATGAGTAGATTATATGATATTTTATTGTTGATAAATAATAATGAAAAGGTGACACAGAGGATGCTAGCTGATGAGTCAGGTATATCGCTTGGGGCAGTAAACTCTATTGTAAAGAACCTAGAAGAAGAGCACTATATAGTAAAGATACCAAATTCAAAGTCAGACTATAGTTTGACTAGGCAGGGTATGGAAGTCCTTGAAAACTTTATAGTGGAAAATCAAAACAGAAGAATTAGTCTTGAGTCTAAAAAAGACCTTGTGGACTTGTCTCAGGCAGTAATTCTAGCAGATAAGGTCATGGGTGACTTTGGTAAACCTACAGGGTTCCTAAAGATAGGAGAGGAAACTGTTGCAAAGAGAATATTAAAGCTCCTTGAAGATTTAGACCTAGAGGAGATAATTGTGGTAGTAGGCTATAAGTCTGACTACTACAAGGAATTAGCCCTGTCCAATCCAAAGATAAGAATAATACAAAATGATAAGTACAAGTATAGGGGAAGTATGTATGCCCTATCCCTATGCAAGGACTATATTAGGGGTAACTTTATCTTAATGTCAGACAACTTGATATTTGAGGAAAGGGCAATTAAAAGCCTTTTGGCAAGTCCTGATCAAACTATAATGTTGCTCACTTCTGAGTCGGGATCAGGAAATGAAACCCTTGTTGAATTAAGAGATGGATGGGTCTACAAGTTATCAAAAGATATCCGCCAGTTTAATAGGGTGGATGGAGAGTTGGTAGGATTGGCAAAAATATCAAGCTCTTTCTATAGTAAAATGCTTGACCTATATAAAAAAAATAATAATCCATATATGGACTATGAGCATACAATAATAGATGTTGGTAGGGAATATAAGGTTGCCTATATCAAGCTTGATGACCTTATGTGGTATGAGATTAACAATAAGGATAATTTTGCCAGGGCCAAGGGGCAGGTATATTCTGCTATCCTTAGAAGGGATGACAAGATGAAGTTAGCTGATATTAAGAAGGAGTTAATGAATGCCCTTAATGTTGAAGATGATAGGATAGGTAAAATAGAACCTGCTGGAGGAATGACTAATAAAAACTATAGGGTTGACATAGATGGTCAGGCTTATATACTAAGAGTGGCAGGTGCTGGTACTAAGAGTATGATAAGTAGGGTTAATGAAAAGACAAATTCTATTATAGGAGGCATTTTGGGGCTTAATACAGATACCCTATATTTTAATGAAGAGACGGGTACAAAAGTTAGTAGGCTAATTGAAAATGCACAAACCCTAAATCCTACAACAGCCAAGAGGGAAGAAAATATGGAAATAGTAGCCCAACTCCTAAAGAAACTACATTTTTCTTGTGTAGACTTTGACAATGAATTTAATGTGTTTAGGGAAATTGAAAAATATGAGAAATTGGTAGCAGAGGTCAATGGACATTACTATGATGATGAATACCCTATTATAAGAAGGAAGGTAATGGCCCTAGAGAGAGTCTTAGACGAAATTGGAAGAGACCTTTATACTTGTCATAATGACACTGTTCCTGAAAATTTTATAAAGGGGGCAGATAGGAACTACCTAATTGATTGGGAGTATTCGGGAATGAACGACCCTATGTGGGATATAGCCGGACATATTATAGAGTGTGACTTTAATAAGGATGAGGAAGAACTATTCAAAAATAAGTATTTTAGCATAGATTATGACCTAAAAAAAGGATCAGACAAGCCTAGTCCAGTCCAGGAGGAAAAAATTCTCCTATTCAAGATATGCCAGGATTTTTTGTGGTCTATTTGGACGGTTTACAAGGAGGCTAAAGGAGTAAAATTTGGTGATTATGGTCCAATGAGGTATGAAAGGGCCAAACAGAATATAGAAAAATTCTATGATATATATATGTAATGTATGTGTTTAGTAATGCATAGCAATGCATAGAAATGAATAGAAATACATAGTAATGCATAGCAATGCACAGTAATGCATAGCAATGTATAGAAATAAACAGTAATGTATAGTAATGCATAGCAATATATAGAAATGAACAGTGATGAATAGCAATGTATAGAAATGTATAGAAATGTATAGAAATGAACAGTAATATATAGCAATACATAGTAATGCATAATAATGCATAATGTATCTATAATATATATTAAGCAGTTTTGAGTCTTAGGTATGTGAATAGATCTTACCCTAAGAGATATTGATAAGTATTTTATGTATTTGGAGGATCTAATGATTAAAAACTATAGAAATAACTTGAAATTTGGAGTATCTTATGCCCTCCTATCAGGTATTTTTTGGGGGCTGGATACTGTATTAACGGGTATGATTTTATCCAAGTCACCCTTTGTAACCACTGCACAAGCCATAGCAGTTGCACCGATATTAGGAGCCTTCTTGCATGACTTTTCATCTGCGTTTTGGATGACTCTCTTATCTATTATTAGAAAGGATTTTTTTAACACTCTTAGGCTCTTATACTCAAGGAGCGGTAGATTTGTAAGTTTGGCTGCCATTTTTGGGGGACCTATAGGTATGATGGCATATATGTTTGCTATTGGGAATATCGGGGCTAGTTATACTGCTTCTATATCGGCAATGTATCCTGCAGCTGGGGCCTTTTTTAGTTATATTTTTTTGAAGATCAAGCTATCAAAAAAGGGTTGGTTTGGACTATTTTTGAGTATCGTATCAATTATTATATTAGGCTATAGTCCTGGACATATTGAAGTTAAGAATTTCGCCCTAGGCTTTGGGGCTGCCTTAATAACAGTTCTTGCATGGTCGCTTGAAAGTGTAATATGTGCCTACGGGATGAAGGATGATGTAAGTCCTGTAGAAGCTTTGTGGATTAGACAGGTGACTTCTGCTTTTATATATGTCATCATTGTGGTATTATTTATAAAGGAGGCTCCGCTTTCTGTGGAGATAATCTCGTCCAAGCTAATGATTTTTATCATTATTACGGCCTTTGTTGGCACAGCATCTTATTTGTTTTATTATAGTGCTATAGATTTAATTGGACCAGTTAAGGCAACTGGACTTAATATTACATATTCTATATGGGCCATGATAATATCTACTATAGCTTTGGGAACAGAATTTAATCTAAGACTAGTATTTTGTTCAGTACTGATAATTATAGGCTCAGTACTTGTGTCAAAAGACTAGGTCTAAGTGTAGGGATAGGAGTTAAGAGGAATGAGAGCAATTATTTTAGCTGCTGGAATGGGTACAAGATTAAGGCCCTTGACAGACAATAAACCAAAATCTTTAGTTAAAGTTGCTGGTGAGCCTATGACCGAAAGGCAGGTAAGGTTTTTAAAAGAAAAGGGGATAGATGATATAACTATAGTCGTTGGATACAAAAAAGAGGAATTTGATTACCTAGTAGATAGATATGGTGTAAAATTAGTTTTTAATGAAAAATATGACACATATAATAATATATATTCAATGTATAAGGTTAGAGATATATTAGGTGGATCATATGTCCTAGAGGGGGACATATATATGTACAAAAACATAATAGATCCAAATATATTGGAGTCAACCTATTTTTCTTGTTACAAAGAAGATTTTACTAACGAGTGGAAGCTAGTAGTGGATTCTAATGATAGGGTAAGTGGGATAGATATATGCGATGGCAATGGATTTATCATGTGTGGAGTATCCTATTGGGATTATGAAGATGGCAAATATATAAAAGAAAAACTTGATTATATCGAAAAAATAAAGGACTATGAAAATAAATATTGGGATGATGTAGTCAGGGATAATATAGGTCAGCTTAATATAGTAATAAATAAATTAGAAAGAAATGACCTTATGGAAATAGATAACATAGAAGATTTACAAAAGGTAGAATCCTACATAGGAAGTAAATTAGATTAATAAGGTACTAAATAATTAATAGCAAAATTAGATGAAAGAATCTTAATTATTAGTAGCAAATTAGATGAAAAATATAAATTAACAAACAGTTAATCGGATTAAAAAATCTAAGCTAATGAGTAGTTAATCGGATAAAGAAACAAGCTAATTAATAGTTAATCGGATTAAAAAAACAACTAACGAAAATAGTTAGTTAGATTAATAAAGTGGAAATTAATGAAGATATAAATGATAGAGGAGGATTTTATGTACAATTTTAGTATGAATTTAGCTACAAGTATCCATTTTGGTAAAGGCCAAGTTACTAAGCTGGGAAATGAAATAATTAAATATACTGACAGGGTCTTGCTAGTTTATGGTGGTGGAAGTATCAAGAAAAATGGTATATATGATTCAGTGGTTAGTGAGTTAAAGAATAAGGGAATATCTTATATTGAATTAGATGGGGTTGATCCTAATCCGAGGATAGAATCAGTTAGAGAGGGAATCAGACTCTGTAGAGAAAACCAGCTAGGTGGAGTCCTGGCTGTTGGTGGTGGTAGCTCTATAGACTGTTCTAAGGTAATAGCTGCCGGTGTAAAGTACGATGGAGATTCATGGGAGCTAGTACTTGATAGGAAAAAAATGATAGATGCATTACCTGTTTTTTCAGTCCTAACCTTATCAGCTACAGGATCAGAAATGAACCCTAATGCTGTAATCTCTAATATGAAAACAAATCAAAAATTAGGTACAGGTATGGCAGGAGTAACACTTCCTAAGGCGTCAATACTTGATCCAGAATATACATATACGGTACCAGCCAAACATACTGCGGCAGGAACAGCAGATATTATAAGCCATACCTTTGAAAATTATTTTACAAATGTGAAGGGTGGCTATATCCAGGCTAGGCTAGCAGAGGCAGTTTTAAAAACTTGTTTCTACTACGGTCCAATCGCCTGTCAAGAGCCGGAAAATTATGAAGCTAGGGCCAATTTAATGTGGGCATCTTCTTGGGCAATCAATGGTTTATTATCAAGTGGTTGTGCTAATAATTGGTCTGTGCACCCAATGGAGCATGAATTAAGTGCCTACTATGATGTAACCCATGGAGTTGGTCTAGCAATCCTAACACCGCACTGGATGAGGTATGTACTAAATGATGATACCCTAGATAATTTTGTGGATTATGGTATAAATGTTTGGGGGCTTGATCCAAACTTAGATAAATATGAAATAGCTAATAAGTCAATAGACCTAACTCAAGACTTTTTCACTAAGGATTTGAATATACCGTCAAGTCTAAGTCAACTAGGAATTGGTAGAGAAAATTTTGAAGCAATGGCAAATCATGCGGCAAAAGTAAAGGGTGGAATTATACAAGGTTTCGTAGATTTGAAACCACAAGATATAGTGAAAATATACGAAGCCGCCCTGTAAAAAGTTAAGTATATTATAATTTAAGTGCTTGACATGTCTATATATAGATGTTAAAATAATATAGGTTATGTATATAACCGAATTAAATAAACACAGCAACGGGATTCTTAAAAGGTGCCTAGAAGGTTTTTTAGGAAGTAGAACGTGCTGGAGGTAAAAACCAAGGAGGAAAATTTAATGTCAGTAATTTCAATGAAACAATTGCTAGAAGCTGGTGTACACTTCGGTCACCAGACTAGAAGATGGAACCCAAAGATGGCCAAGTTTATATTCACAGAAAGAAATGGAATATATATCATTGACCTACAAAAAACAGTAAAGAAGATCGATGAAGCTTATAAGTTTATGCTAGAAGTAGCAGAAACTGGAAAGCCAATCCTTTTCGTTGGTACAAAGAAGCAGGCTCAAGAAGCAATAAAAGAAGAAGCTCAGAGATGTGGAATGTACTTCGTAAACGAAAGATGGTTAGGTGGTATGTTAACTAACCACAGGACTATCAAGACTAGAATCCAGAAATTAAGAGAATTGGAAGCAATGGAAGAAGATGGTACTTTTGAGGTACTACCAAAGAAGGAAGTAATTAAGCTTAGAGCTGAAAAAGAAAAACTAGAAAAGTTCTTAGGTGGTGTTAAGGATATGCCTGAACTACCAGCTGCACTATTCGTAGTAGATCCAAGAAAAGAAAACATAGCTATCCAGGAAGCTCATAGACTAGGTATACCTGTAATAGGAACAGTTGATACAAACTGTGACCCAGATCAAATTGACTACCCAATCCCAGCTAATGATGATGCAATCAGAGCTGTAAAATTAATAACTGGTGCAATGGCTAGTGCCGTAATCGAAGCTAGACAAGGACTTGATGATGTAGCTGAAGAATCTGAGGCTGTTGAAGTTGAAGAAACTGAAGAAACTACAGAAGAAATGTAATTAATTACATTCAATATGTAAAGCTTATGGTAAGGGCAATGCCCTTACCATTTTGTGAATAAAATAGAAAAAATTATAATTTAGGAGGATTTTACAATGGCTGTAACAGCACAGATGGTAAAAGAATTAAGAGAATCAACAGGCGCTGGAATGATGGACTGTAAGAAGGCTCTTACTGAAGCCAATGGAGATATGGAAAGAGCAGTTGATATATTGAGAGAAAAAGGGCTTTCTAAGGCTGCAAAGAAAGCTGATAGAGTAGCTGCAGAAGGACTAGTAACTATTAAGTCTAATGCTGAAAACACTATTGCCGCTATAGTAGAAGTCAATTCTGAAACTGACTTCGTTGCAAAGAACCAGGATTTCAAGGATTTCGTAGCAGATGTGGCAGAAATGGTACTAGAAGGAGAAGCTGCTGACTTAGAAGCACTTCTTGCGTCAAACCACAAAGAAGGTAAGGCTCTAAAGGATGTATTAAATGATAGAGTAGCTACAATTGGTGAAAAACTTGATGTTAGAAGATTTGAAAAGATTGCAACAAGTGGTAAAGTGGCTGGATATATCCACGGTGGTGGAAAAATAGGAGTTGTAGTTGAATTAGCTACAGATTCAAATGATGAAAGAGTCCTTACTCTTGGTAAGGATATAGCTATGCAAGTAGCTGCTATGAATCCAAAATATATATCTAGAGATGACGTTGATCAAGATTATATAGCTCATGAAACTGAAGTATTAACTCAGCAGGCACTTAATGAAGGTAAGCCAGCTAACATAGTTGAAAAGATGGTTGTTGGTAGATTGAACAAGGAATTAAAAGAAGTATGCTTAGTTGATCAAGTATTCGTAAAAGATTCTGAGTTAACTATATCTAAGCTTATAGCTAAGGTTGCAAAGGAAGTTGCTAGCGATATTAGTATTGCAAAAATGGTTAGATATGAAGTTGGTGAAGGTATAGAAAAGAAAGAAGAAAACTTTGCTGAAGAAGTAGCTAAGCAGATGAAGTAATTGTAATTAAAGAGGACACTTCTTGTGTTCTCTTTTTTTTAAGATATTTGTTAGGAGGAATAAAATGAGCAAACAGCCAATGTATAAGAGGGTATTACTAAAGATAAGTGGAGAGGCTCTTTCTGGTGGAACTGGATTCGGTATAAATAATGATGTAGTAAGTGAAATTTCTATGGGCATAAAAAATTTAAATGATGCAGGAGTAGAAGTGGCAGTAGTAGTAGGAGGCGGTAACTTCTGGAGGGGAAGAACTAGTCAAGGTATGGATAGGACTACAGCTGACTATATTGGTATGTTAGCAACTGTAATGAATGCTATGGCCCTACAAGATTCATTGGAAAATATAGGCGTACCTACAAGGGTTCAAACAGGTATAGAAATGAATAAGGTAGCAGAGCCATACATTAGAAGGAGAGCTGTAAGACATCTAGAAAAAGGTAGAGTGGTCATATTTGGAGCAGGTACTGGCAACCCATATTTCTCAACAGATACAGCAGCAGCTCTTAGGGCTGCAGAAATGGAAGCTGACGTGATTCTTCTTGCTAAAAACGTTGATGCAGTTTATGATAAAGATCCAAAGCAATATCCTGATGCTATTAAGTTTACAAAACTTTCATATATGGAAGTTATAAATAGGGAGCTAAAAGTAATGGATTCTACGGCAACGTCATTATGTATGGATAATAATATAACTATAAAGGTATTTGAATTAAGTACTGAAAATATAATCAAGGTTGTATATGGAGAAGATGTTGGGACTACAGTAGAATAGTAGGTTAATTAGTAGTATAATATAAATATATATGAAATTTATTAATTAAATATTAGGAGGTAAAATATGAAATTGGATATACATGTTCAATTAGAAGAACAAATGGAAAAGACGATAGAGGCCTTAAAGTTTGAGTTTGGAACTATTAGGGCAGGAAGAGCTAATGCTTCAATGTTAGATAAGGTTAAGGTTGACTATTATGGAACACCTACACCTGTTAACCAAATGGCCGCTATTGCTGTTTCTGAAGGTAGGATACTAACAATAACTCCATGGGATAAGTCTAGTATTCATACTATAGAAAAGGCTATTTCTGAGTCAGATGTAGGTATAGCACCGGCAAATGATGGCTCTGTAATTAGGTTGGTTGTACCACCATTGACAGAGGAAAGAAGAAAAGAACTTGCAAAAAAAGCTTCTAAGTCTTCTGAAACATTTAAGGTAAGAATAAGGAATGAAAGAAGAGATGCTAATGATAAGATCAAAAAAATGGAAAAGGCAGGAGAATTAGCTGAAGATGAAGCTAAGAAGGCCGTTGATGAAGTTCAAAAAATGACTGACAAGTATATAAAGACAATTGAACAAATGACTGCTGATAAAGAAAAAGATATAATGGAAGTGTAAGATGGAAAATTTATTCTATGAAATAGATTTAGATAGGTTACCAAAACATATAGCTATTATTATGGACGGGAATGGAAGATGGGCCAAATCTAGATTTATGCCAAGAACTTATGGTCATAAGATGGGTGTAGAAACTATAAGAAAAGTAGTTAAAGAATGCTCAAGGTTAGGGGTAGGATATCTGACTTTATACGCATTTTCCACAGAAAACTGGAAAAGACCACAAGAAGAGGTATCTGCACTTATGGGCTTATTGGTTAAGTACCTTAAAAGTGAATTGGATGAACTGGATAAAAATAATGTTAGATTACTTACGATTGGTGATATTGGGAAATTGCCACAGGCATGTATAGACGAACTAAATCAAGCAAAAGAAAAAACAAAAAATAATACTGGTCTTGTAATGTCTTTGGCCCTAAATTATGGTGGTAGGAATGATATCCTAAATGCAGTTAAAAGGATAGGTCAAGAAATTTTAGATGGTAGTCTAAGCCTAGACGATATAGGAGAAGACCTTATATCTAATAACTTATCAACTTATGAATCTCCCGATCCAGACCTAGTTATAAGAACAAGTGGTGAACAAAGATTAAGTAATTTCTTATTATGGGAATTAGCTTACAGTGAGTTTTATTTTCTTAATATACACTGGCCTGATTTCGATGAAAAGGAACTACAAAAGGCTATTTATACTTATCAAGCTAGGGATAGGCGTTTTGGAGGCGTAAAGTAGAGGTGAACTTATGAAGCAGAGATTGATTTCAACAATGATTATGCTACCGCTTTTAATATTAGTATTTTTAGGTGGATTACCCTTATATGTTGGTGGTTTAATTCTTATGGGAATATCACTATATGAATTTTATAGTGCATTCAACAAAATTGGTAAGCAACCTATATATGCAATAGGATATATATTTGTATTATCCATTTTTTTAGCTAATGTATATGAGTTTAATAAGGACATATATGAACCTATAGTATTTATCTTGTTTTTAGTAGGAATTTTGCTCTTGCTTATGAGAAAGGTAGATGTTATAGATATATCGTTGACTTTTTCTGGTATTTTATATATTTGTTTCTCTTTCAATTATATACTACTTATATCTGAAAGGCTTGAAAATGGTCATATCTATGTTTGGTTGGTATTTATAATTGCTTTTTTGACAGATACCTTTGCCTACCTTATAGGAAGAAAATATGGAAGGCATAAGTTAATGCCGGCTACTAGTCCCAAAAAGACAATAGAAGGAAGTATTGGCGGTATCATAGGGTCTCTTGTATCGTGTCTTGTATTTGCCATTATTTTTAAACTTCCAATTCCTACAGTGGTGTTTATGTCTATACTAGGTAGCATAATCGCCCAACTAGGAGATCTAGTGGCATCATCTATTAAAAGATATGTTGGCATAAAAGACTACGGGAAGCTGATTCCAGGTCATGGAGGAGTTCTTGATAGATTTGATAGCGTTCTATTAGTATCGCCATTTGTTTATTTTGTATTGTTATATTTCTTATAGGGATATAGTTAACCTGATAATATGCACCGATATTTTTAATAAATTAAATGTAGGAGTACGATGAATTTTTAGTAAATTATATTTTTTTTATATGAGGTTATGATAAATTTTGAATAGTTTAATAAAGATTTATAGGGAAATATTTTACCCTCTACCTTGTATAGGGTAGGGGGGATTTTTGTAAGGAGGTTATATATGTTTATTAGAAGTGTTTTCAAAAAAATAAAATTTTCAGCACTTATCTTATCTTTATTGATAACTATATCTTTGACAGCTTGCGAGTCAAAAGAGACTAGCCTAAAAGTTGACAAACCTACCGCCATCTTATATAAGCAAGGACAAGATATAGTCTCAAGGTACAAGACACCAGATGGATATATAAGATTAAAAGCAGAAAAAGGTAGTTTTGGATATTTTTTAAGGCATGAAAAATTGAAAAAATATGGAGAAAAGTCATACTATTATAATGGTAAAATCAAGCCATCTCAGGGAGTATATGATTCTGTATTTGATATTGACTTAGAAGGGAAAAACCTACTCCACTGTGCAGATGCATGCTTTAAATTTAGAGGAGACTACTTGTACGATACAGGACAATATAATAAAATTAAATTTAATTTTGTATCTAAAGGTATAGCTGATTTTAATAAGTATGCAAATGGATATAGGGTAGATCCTGAAAGTGGAGAGTATTTTCTGATGGCTGAGCCTGACAACTCTGAGTCTGTATACAAGAAATTTATGGATGTGGTGTATGGCTATTGCGGTACTTTATCGCTTGAAAAGGATACAGAATATGTTAATATCGATGATATGAAAATAGGAGATGTATTTGTTAGAGGTGGTAGTCCAGGTACAAAAAGGGTAGGTCATGCTATAATGGTAGTAGATATGGCTGAAAATCATAAGGGTGAAAAAGTATTTATGCTAGCCCAATCATATATGCCAGCTCAACAAACACAGATTTTAGTTAACAGGGATAATAAAGATATTAGCCCTTGGTACAAGCTTGATGAAATCAAAAATACCGGTAAATTAGTAACACCTCAATGGACGTTTAATTTAAATGAATTGAAACGCTTCAAGTAATTATTTTAAAATACTTGAAGCTGAGTAAAGACTATGTTATAATTATTACATAATATATGTTTTAAATGTGAGGCATTTCTTGGCTCACATTTTTTAGTGCTAATATAAGATATTTGCATTAAAATATGAAAAACATTATTATTCGACCAGTATCTAGGTCGATAATTTGAAAACTGAATAGGAGGTGTATTATGAAAAAGAATATTGCACAAAAAGTGGAAGAACTTGTAATATCAAATATTCAAGATATGGGATATGAATTAGTGGATGTAGAATACGTTAAGGAAGCTGGAGTATTTTATTTAAGAATAATCATAGACCATCAAGACGGTATAGGACTTGACGAATGTGAAAAAGTAAGTCGTATGATAAATCCTATACTTGATGAAGGGGATTACATAGAAGATAATTATTTTCTAGAGGTTTGCTCACCAGGCATTGATAGGATTTTAAAAAAGGATAAAGAGTTTACAAAGTATGCAGGAAAGGCTGTAGAAGTTAAACTGTATAAAAATGATGAAATCTTAAAAACAAAACAATTTGAGGCTAAGTTAATTGGTCTTGATCTAGACGGCAAGATAATTGTGTCTATTGGTAGTGAAGAAAAAAAATTAGATAAAAAAGAAGTTGCTCAAATCAGGTTGGCAATTGAATTTTAATATTAATAAAATTGGAGGTAGTAATGAATACAGAATTTATGCAAGCCCTTAATGAGCTTGTTAGAGATAGGGGTATAGATAAGGATGTCCTACTAGAAACTATAGAACAGGCATTGACATCTGCCTACAAAAAGAATTTCGGTTCTGCACAAAATGTTAGGATTGATATGAATAGGGAAACAGGTGACATAAAGGTTTATTCCCAAAGAGTAGTTGTAGATGAGTCAGACTTGTATGATAACTTCTTGGAAATAGAGTTGTCAGAAGCAAGGCAAATTAGTCAAGCTTATGAACTAGGGGATATAATAGAACACGAGGTAACACCTAAGGACTTTGGAAGAATCGCTGCCCAGACAGCTAAGCAGATAGTTGTACAGAAAATTAGGGAAGCTGAGAGAGAAATGACTTATAATGAATTCCTGGAAAAGCAAGATGAGTTAGTAACTGGTGAAATATCTAGAATGTCTACTAGAGATGGAAAGCAAATAGTATTTGTACAGATAGGTAAGGGCGAGGGTGTATTATTACACAGTGAGCAGATCAAAAATGAAGAATACATTATTGGTAGTAATATGAAATTCTATGTGCTTGAAGTTAATAAGACAAATAAGAACCCTCAAATACTTTTATCAAGAACTAATGCGGGTCTAGTTAAGAGATTATTTGAAATGGAAGTTCCTGAAATTCAGGAAGGAACAGTCCTTATCAAGTCAATATCAAGAGAGGCAGGATCTAGAACAAAGATGGCAGTTAAGTCATTAGATGATAATATAGATCCAATAGGCTCATGTGTAGGTACACAGGGGGCTAGGGTAAGAAACATAGTAGATGAACTTGGTGATGAAAAGATAGATATAGTTAAATATAGTGACGATCCTTCTACATTTATAGAGGCAGCCCTTAGTCCATCAAAGGTTACAAAAGTATTTGTAGACGAAGTCAACAAGTCAGCTATTGTAATAGTACCAGATTACCAACTATCACTAGCCATAGGTAAAGAAGGTCAAAATGCTAGGTTAGCAGCAAGGTTAACTAACTGGAAGATTGATATAAAACCAGAATCTGAGTTTGGTCCAGAAGAAGAAGCTTCTTTATTAGAAGAAATAAATAAAAACAAGTTGTTAGCTGAGTCACCTAAACAAGATCTAGATAAAGAAGATTTAGTTGACGAAGAAAATAGTGAATGTGAAGACCTAGATCTAGATAGCGAAGTTTTATCTAGTGAAGTAGAAGATGATCTAAACTAAAAGCTCATAAGTAAACTAGTATGTAGATATGGTTGGAGGTTCCAATGCAAAAACAAAAAAAAATTCCACAAAGAAAGTGTATTGTATGCCAAACTAGGGATGCAAAGAGGGGATTGATAAGGGTAGTAAAAAACAAGGAAAATGAAATATTTATTGATCCAACAGGTAGAGCAAATGGTAGGGGTGCCTATGTATGTGCAAATCAAGAATGTCTAAAAAAAGCGATTAAGACAAAACAGTTAAACCGTGCCTTTAAGATTGAAGTTGATGACCAAGTTTATGAAAACTTGCTAAGCCAACTAGAAAAATTAGAGGTTTAGCCTATGGTGGAAAAAAAAATATATTCATGGTTAGGTCTAGCCATGAGGTCTGCAAACCTAGTATCAGGAGACGATACTACTATGAGAGACCTTAAAAAGATGAGATTAAACTTAATAATAGTTGCTGGAGATGCATCTGATAATACTAAAAAGTTATTTATAGACAAGTCCAGTTATAGAAATGTGGCATGTAGACAATTCGGAACAAAGGAAGAATTAGGCAGGTCAATAGGTAAAAGTCCCAGGGCTGTACTTGGAATAAAAGATAAGAAGATATCAGATCAAATATTAGGATTATTAGATGGGACACAGTTATAGGAGGTGTTTTTATGTCTAAAACTAGCATAAAAAATATTGCCGAAGATTTTAAAATGAGCGAAAAAGAAATCGTGAAAAAAATTAATGACTTTGGTATAGAAACAACAGAAAATAAAAAATATATAGAGGGTGAAAACTTAAAGCTATTTATTGAGATGCTAAATGAAGAAATAAAGGAAGCAAGAGGTAATGTAGTTGAAGTAGATGGAAAAATAACAGTACAAGAAATCGCCACTCAAATGGAAAAACCAGCTTCAGAAGTAATAATGAAGCTGATGAAAATGGGTACTATGGCAACTATTAATCAGGAAATAAGTTTTGATATAGCAGCCCTAGTCTGCAATGAGTTTGGTTATAGCTTAATGAGATCTGATAATTCAGAGATAGAAGAGTTAGAAATAGAAGCGCTAATGGAAATTGAAGAAGATGATGAAAAAGATCTAGTATCAAGACCACCAGTTGTTACTGTAATGGGTCATGTTGACCATGGTAAAACATCACTTCTAGATGCAATAAGAGACACAGATGTAATATCTGGAGAAGCAGGTGGAATCACTCAACATATAGGTGCGTCTGAAGTTAAAATTAAAGGACAGAAGATAGTGTTTTTAGATACCCCTGGTCATGAAGCCTTTACATCAATGAGGGCAAGAGGTGCTCAGGTTACTGATATAGCAATACTAGTAGTTGCTGCCGATGATGGAATAATGCCACAGACAGTTGAAGCAATAAATCATGCAAAGGCTGCTAATGTACCCCTGATAGTAGCTATAAATAAAATTGATAAACCAGGGGCAAATCCTGATAGGGTAAAACAGGAGTTATCTGAACAAGGATTATTAGTCGAGGACTGGGGTGGAGATGTCATATCTGTAGAAGTATCGGCCAAGAAGAGGTTAAATATAGAAAATCTACTTGAAATGGTACTACTTGTTGCAGAGGTTGAAGAATTAAAGGCCAACCCGAATAAGAGGGCTGTTGGTACTGTAATAGAAGCAGAACTTGATAAGGCAAGGGGGCCAGTTGCAACTGTACTTGTTCAAGGCGGTACCCTAAGTGTTGGTGACCCTATAGTTGCTGGTGTAGCATCTGGTAAAGTTAGGGCCATGATCAACTACAAGGGAAAGAGGATAAAAGAGGCTGGGCCATCTACAGCTGTAGAAATATTAGGTTTATCAGAAGTGCCTTCAGGTGGAGACCAGTTTGCTGAGACTCCTAATGATAAGACTGCTAGACTTATAGCAGAAAAGAGAAAGGCAATGCAAAGAGAAGAGATGCTAAAAGCCTCATCAAAAATTTCTCTTGACGATTTATTTGCCCAGATGTCAGAAGGAAAGGTTAAGGACCTTAATATCGTTATCAAGGCAGATGTTCAGGGGTCTGTACAGGCTGTAAAGCAGTCATTAGAGAAGCTATCTAATGAAGAAGTTGCTATTAAGGTTATACATGGTGGTGTTGGTGCTATAACAGAATCTGATGTATTACTAGCATCTGCATCTAATGCCATAATAATAGGATTTAATGTTAGACCAGTTTCAGGATCTGAGCAGGTAGCTGAAAAAGAGTCTGTTGATATTAGGACATACACAATCATATATAAGGCAATTGAAGATATTAAGGCTGCCATGAGTGGTATGTTAGATCCTGACTATGTAGATGAAGATACTGGTAAGGTAGAAATAAGAGAAATATACAAAATATCTGGCATAGGAACAGTTGCTGGTTGTTATGTAACATCTGGTAAGATATTAAGAGCCTCTAAGGTCAGAATAGTTAGGGATGGCATTATCATTCATGAAGGTGAGCTAGCGGCCCTAAAGAGGTTTAAAGATGATGTAAAGGAAGTAGCCCAGGGATTTGAGTGCGGTTTAAGTTTTGTAAACTATAATGACATCAAACCGGGTGATATTGTAGAGGCATATATCACTAAAGAGGTCGAAAGAACTCTAGACTAATAGTGCCTCAGAAAAGAGGGATATATTATGGCTTCAAATAGGATAAAAAGAATTAGTGAAGAAGTAAAAAAGTCAGTCAGTACTATGTTGATTAATGGAATTAAAGACCCAAGAATAACATCTATGATCAGCGTAACTGATGTAGAAGTTACAAATGACCTAAGGTATGCTTTTGTATATATAAGTATACTAGGTGGAGATAAGGAAGCATCTTTAGAGGGTCTAAACTCAGCCAGGGGCTATATAAGAAGAGAAGTGGGTAGGCAAGTTAAACTAAGGTATGCACCTGAGATTATCTTCAAAATAGATGACTCTATTGAAAGAGGAATGTATATGGATGAGTTGATCAAGAGTGTAAATAAGGACGAAGAGTAGTTTTTTAATTAAATAATAAGGACATAATGTCAATAAAAGGAAAACGGAGGCTATGCATTCTAAGCACATGAAATGAATGTATTGTTTCCGTTTTCTTATCTAGGAGTTCTTGGTGACCTTAATGTAGATTGCTTAATAAAAAATATTTCCTATAAAGGTATTAGACTTCACTCTTGAAGATACTGGAAAATTTCATGTTTATAAATAGTTAGGTACAAAATATATCTTGAATAAAATAAGATAGGTACACACTATGTGCGAAAGGATAAATAGCATTTCATAGAAGATGTACTACTCTATGTATGTCACTAGTATGTATATCAATGAAATTGTATTGTCATACATATGTTATTTGCTGTATAATAAATAATGGATTATACTGAGGAGGTCGTGTGATGACTAAGATAAAAAATAGGAGTTTATCAAATGAATTCCTAGTAGAAATAGATAAGATAATAGATTATATATTGACTAATGATAAATTTGTAGTTACTTCGCATATTAACCCAGATGGTGATAATATTGGTTCATCCTTGGCTATGTGTAAATTTTTAGAAGCCCTAGGCAAGGAATATATATACTTGTTAGATGATAATTATCCGACCAGCTTAGTTTTTTTGGATAAGGAAGGTTTTAGAAAAACATCTGACCAGATATCTAGTCTAGACGGATATACAGTAATAGCCCAAGACTCAGGGTCTTATGAGAGAATTTGCATGGACAAGGACCTGCTTGAAACTGCCGAGGGGATCATTTGTATAGACCACCACCATACTAATGGTGACTATGGATTTATAAACTATATAGATTCCAAGGCATCTTCTACCTGTGAATTGGTCTACAATATTATTAAGAGGTATGAGGATACTAGGTCTGCATCTCTTATTGGCTCAGAAATAGGAACATGTCTTTATGCGGGTTTAGTTACAGACACTGGCAACTTCCAGTATTCTAATACCGAACCATCATCTTTTTTGATGGCAGCAGACCTTATAGCTAGAGGGGCTAAAAAGCAGGAAGTAATAGAAAATATATACCAGAAAAATTCATATGGATATTATAGGATACTGGGTGAATGTTTAAAAAACTTGGAAATTGTGGATTCCAAAATTTGCATAGCTATAGTTACTAAGGAAATGCTAGAAAGGTATGATTTAGACTATGGAGATATAGACTCAATCATACCCTATACTAGAGATATAGATGGGGTTGAATTAGGAATCTTCATAAAACAAAAAGAGGTTAATGAGATAAAGGTAAGCCTAAGGTCAAAATCATATATTGACTGTACAGAGTTGGCAGCCATTTTTGATGGTGGAGGTCATGTAAGGGCATCGGGATGTACATTTAGGGATAAAAGCATTGAAGAAGTTAGAAAACTGATTCTTGATGAAGCAAAAAACTTTTTAGAAGGTAGGAATTAATGGATAGAATTTTTAATATTTACAAGCCGGCTGGTATGACATCGCATGATGTAGTTTATAAGGTGAGAAAAATATTAGGTATAAAAAAGGTGGGTCACACAGGTACACTAGACCCAGATGCAGTAGGTGTATTACCTATTTGTGTAGGTAGGGCAACCAAAGTATGTGATTTAATACTAAATAAAAACAAAACTTATATTTGTGATATGGTTTTAGGAATAGAGACCGATACATATGACTCATCTGGTAATATACTAAAAGAGGTTGACACATCAAAAATCAGTGAAGAGGACTTAATGAAGGCTGTTAACAGTCAGCTAGGTCCGATAGACCAATTGCCACCTAAGTATTCTGCACTTAAGGTAAATGGTAAAAGAATGTGTGATTTAGTCAGAGCAGGCAAGGGTGACCAAATTGAGCTTGTAGCAAGAAGAGTCATCATTAATAAAATTGACATTATATCAATTGACCTACCTAGACTTAAATTCGAGGTTGAATGTACCAAGGGTACCTATGTTAGGAGTATTTGCCATGATATTGGTCAGATCTTAGGGGTTGGAGCGCATATGACCAGATTAATTCGTTCTAAAACGGGTATATTTGAATTAGAAGAGGCAATCAGCCTGGAAGACCTTGAAAAGTTTAGGGATGAGAATAAGATTGAAGAAAATTCTTATTCAGTAGAAGATGTGCTTTTTGACTTACCATATATTGTTCTAAATGATAATGCTGTAAAGTATTACTCAAATGGAGGTAGGATTGAAGAAAGAAGGTTTGAAGGCCATAATTTATGTGATAAATCCAACCTAGTTAGGGTTTATTCAAAGGAGGGTTTTATTGGTTCAGGACAGATAATTAGACAGGGTGAAAATATATTTGTGAAGAGTCATAAGTTTTTCTAGTTGAAACAACTTTTAGGCTTACTCCTGCAACCTGATTTTATATAGTAAATCTAGCCTAAGACAGGTTATGTATAATAGATGATAAAGAAATAGGTGATGTGATGATAGTTTTTAATAGTATTGAAGATATTGTCTTGGATGTTAGTACATGTGTAACTATAGGAAATTTTGATGGGGTACATGTTGGACATAAAGAATTAATATCCAAGACAGTCAAATATGCTAAAAAGAATGGACTAAAAAGTGTAGTGTTTACTTTTTCAAACCATCCTGTTAATTTTTTTAAGCCAGGATATGTAAAAAATATAGTCAGTCAAGAACAAAAAAAGTCCATAGTAGAAGAGTTGGGTGTGGATATATATGTAAATATTCCATTTGATATTAGTATGACTCAAATATCTGCTAAAGACTACGTTGAAAAAATACTAGTTAACAAATTGCACATAAAAAAAATTATAGTAGGTCATGATTTTTCTTTTGCTAGGAAAAAAGAAGGTAATACGGAAAATCTAACTTATTTTGGCAAGGAGTATGATTTTGAAGTTGAGATATTAGGACCTATATTACTTGATGGTAGGAGAGTCAGCTCAACCGACATAAGGAAAATGATAAGTAATGGTGATATAGACGGTGCTAAAAAACTACTAGGTCATTATTATTGCATAGAAGGGGTTGTAGTTGAAGGAAGGCAGATTGGTAGGACAATCGGATTTCCAACAGCCAATATAGACTTTGACCAATCTATGGTAATTCCTAGAAGGGGTATCTATGCGACATTAGCTACAGTTGAGGGAAACATTTATTGTGGTGCAACTAATATAGGAACAAATCCCACTGTAAATGGAAAAAAAGTTACTATAGAGACCTATATTCTTGATTTTGATCAAATGATTTATGGTAAGGACCTCAGGGTTGAATTTCTTGAGCATATGCGCGATGAAGTCAAATTTGATAGTAAGGAAGACCTTATGAATCAGCTTAAGAAAGATGTTAAATATGTTAGACAAAAATACTTATCATGTCTTAAATCTAGTATAGATAAGCTAAAATAAAGTATAGATATAATTAAATAAAACTTGTATTAAAAAAAATGGTATGTTATAATGATAGAGGTTTAACCATGGCTCGGCAAACGAGGCTCCACTCCTTGCTTAGCTAATGGCGATTTTTAAATTTTTAGGAGGAAAGAAATGAACAAGGAACAAATAATCAAAGATTTTGGTAGAAAAGAAGGAGATACTGGTTCTCCAGAAGTACAGATAGCTTTATTAACAGCTAGAATTAACGAACTTAATGAACACTTAAAGGTTCATAAGAAGGACCACCACTCAAGAAGAGGTCTATTAAAGATGGTTGGTAGAAGAAGAAATCTACTAGGATATTTGAAGAAAAATGATCTAGAAGGTTACAGAGCCTTAATAGCTAGATTAGGATTAAGAAAATAATTTTCCTTAAGCAGGTATGTTTTTCATACCTGCTTTTTCGCATATATAAGCTTTGTTTACTTGTATAATCATGAATATACCCAGAAATATTTAATACGAGCAGCTTATTTAGGCTCTATGCAAAATAGGGCTAGTTATAACTTAAGCGTGTCAAGGAAGACTCAGCTTAAAACCTTGACGCATGAAATAAATTTTTACATAAAAAGTAGACATTTTATTTTTTATTAAAAGTTTAAGATATTTGTTGACAGCTAATAAAAATTAAGTTTTCAAATAAATAAAAATATATATTTGTAGCCTACAATATGGTATAATAGATTATATCGACTTATATATAATAAGTTTTAGGAGGTAGTACTTTGGACATAAAATTAATATGTGATAGTTTATGTGATATACCAGATGAACTGTACAATAAGGAATATCTGGAAGTAGTTCCATTAACTTTAATATTAGATGGAAGAGAGTATAAAGATAATGTAGATTTAACAAAGGAAGAATTTTATGAAATCGCCTTAAAGTCTAGCCAAGTACCAAAAACATCTCAGGCAACATATATACAATTCAAGGAAGTATTTGATAGATATATAGAGGAAGGTAAAAAAATAATTTGTATAACTGGATCATCTACTAAGAGTGGTACCTACCAGAGTGCAGTATTAGCCAAAAATGATACCCAGGGTACTATACATATTTTCGACACAGAGCAATTGTCGATGGGGGCAGGACAGTATGTTGTTAGAGCCTGTGATATGATAGAAGAAGGACTATCTTTTGAAGAAGTATTAGAGGGTCTTGAGTCTATAAGAGAAAGTGTTAATATATTATTTTCACCATCTTCTTTTGATTTTTTAAAGAAGAGTGGAAGGGTTAATCTTTCTACTGCAATTTTAGGAAATATGTTGAACATAAAGCCTATTTTCATAATGGAAAAGGGCGAAATTTCTGTGGCGACTAAGGTGAGAGGTATTAAGAAACTAGTAGGAAACTTAGTAGATATGGTCATAGAAAAAAATGAAAAATACCTAAGTGAGGTTACTCTTATGGTGGGCTATGGTTCAAACCTTGAACTATTATCAAAATTAAACGAGGAAGTAGAAAAAAGACTAAAGGACAAGGTTAAGAAGATCCTATATGTTAAGGGTGGAGCTTGCATATGCTCTCATGCAGGTCCGGATATAATAGCAATTAGTTATTCTAAATAATATAGTAAGGATTTATAAGTGTTTAGTTGTTATGCAAAATTATTATATATAGTGAAGGTGTAAGCGTATAATTATGCTATTATTTAATTGTAAATTTATAATTATATAGGTATATAGGTATATAGGTATATGTTGCAAATTTCGTGAATTTCTAATTATATAAGTTCAGAAAGAAATCTATTAAATAGCTATTAAAAAACTTTATATAAATAGGTAAGAGGAGGATACTATGTTTGAACATAGAATATTTAAAACGGAAATCGCCGGTAGAACATTAACTGTTGAAATTGGTAAGATTGCCGAAATGACAAATGGTAACTGTATTATAAGCTATGGTGATACTATGCTTATGGTTAATGTAACTAAATCAGCACAACCAAGAGATGGGATTGACTTTTTCCCTTTAAGCGTTGATTTTGAAGAAAAATTATATTCAGTTGGTAAGATACCAGGTGGATTTTTGAAAAGAGAGGGAAAGGCATCAGAAAAGGCAACATTAACTTCTAGATTGATTGATAGACCGATTAGACCCCTATTCCCAGAAGGTTTTAGAAATGATGTACAAGTAGTTGCTACAGTCTTATCAGTTGAGCAGGACTGTACTCCTGATATAGTAGCTATGTTGGGTTCTTCTATAGCCCTATCAATATCTGATATACCTTTTAATGGGCCGACTGGATCAGTTTTAGTAGGCTTGATTGATGGAGAATTTGTCTTAAATCCTAACCAAGAACAAAGAGAGTTAAGTGACCTACATTTGGTAGTATCTGGTACTAAAGATGCTATAATGATGGTTGAAGCAGGTGCTAAGGAAGTCGACGACGATATTGTATTGGATGCAATCCTTTATGCTCACGAGGAAATTAAGAAGATCGTTGAATTTATTGAAGGTATTGTAGCTGAAGTGGGTCATGAAAAGTGTACGGTTGAACTACATGTTCCAAGTCAAGAAGTTGAAGCAGCTGTTAATGAATTTGCCAGAGAAAAAATGAGACAAGCTGTTAAGACAGTTGAAAAGATGGAAAGAACAGAAAAAATGGATGCTGTCAGTGAAGAAACGATGGCATACTTTGAAGAAAAATGGGATAATTTTGAGGAAGTAGCAGGGGATATAGAAGATGTCCTACATGCTATAATAAAGGATGAAGTTAGAAGTCTTATAGCTGACCACAGTGTAAGACCAGACAATAGGTCCCTAGATGAAATTAGACCTATTTGGTGTGAAGTTGGTATGATACCAAGAACTCATGGCTCTGCAATATTCACAAGAGGTCAGACTCAGGTGCTTAATGTGACAACATTAGGAGCTCTAGGTGATGTTCAAAAGTTAGATGGACTAGATGAAGAAGAAAATAAGAGATATATGCACCACTACAATTTCCCAGCATATTCTGTAGGTGAAACTAGACCTTCAAGAGGCCCAGGAAGAAGAGAAATTGGCCATGGTGCTCTTGCGGAAAGAGCCTTATTACCAGTAATTCCAAGTAAGGAAGATTTTCCATATGCCATCAGACTAGTATCAGAAGTATTAAGCTCTAACGGTTCAACTTCTCAGGCTTCAGTGTGTGCATCGACACTTTCGCTTTTAGATGCTGGTGTGCCTATTAAGGATATGGTAGCAGGTATAGCTATGGGTTTAATTAAACACCATGGTAAGGTGGCAGTATTGTCTGATATCCAGGGCATGGAAGACCACCTAGGAGACATGGACTTTAAGGTTGCGGGTACTGAAAAGGGTGTAACGGCTATACAGATGGATATAAAGATAGCTGGTATAGACGAACCTGTACTTAGACAGGCCCTAAAGCAGGCCAGAGAAGGTAGACTTCATATACTAGGTGAAATGAAGAAGGTAATTACTGAGCCTAGACCAGAGTTATCTCAGTACGCTCCAAAGATAGTTAAGACTATGATAGACCCAGATAAGATTAGGGATGTAATTGGACCAGGTGGAAAGATGATAAATAAGATTATAGATGAAACTGGTGTTAAGATTGATATAGAACAGACTGGTGAAGTATTTGTTGTAGGTGTTGAACAAGATATGATAAATAAGGCATTAGTAATGATCGAGGAGATTGTTGCAGAAGCCGAACCAGGTAAGATTTATAATGGAACTGTTACAAGAATAGAAAAATTCGGTGCCTTTGTTGAAATCTTACCAGGAAAACAGGGACTACTTCATATATCACAAATATCACATGATAGGGTTGCAAAGGTAGAAGATGTACTGGCTATTGGTGACCAGATAGATGTTTTAGTAACCGAAATAGATGACAAGGACAGGATAAATCTTTCAATAAAGGCTATTAAGAGATAGTTTATATTATAGTTCATTAAAGTCAGTGTGAATAGATTTTGCACTGACTTTTCCTGTATATACAATAGCTTTTTAGAGATTTTGTGATAAGACAATATAGGTAGGTTGGGAGGTAGTTATGACTATAATAAAACGTAAGTACATAGTACTTGCTAGAATATTGGCAAGTAGCATACTTGCAAGTTTGATCCTAGCAAGTTTTTTAAGTGACGGACATGCGCTAGAAAGGTTATCAGGTAAGGATAGATTTTCAACTGCTGCTGAAATATCAAGAAAAATAAATCCGGAAAATAGGACAGTAGTTATGGCAAATGCTAGGTCGTATGTAGATGCCCTATCTGGAGGGAGCTTGGCATCTGCTAGTAAAGGAAGGATCCTTCTTGTTGAAAAAGATATAATACCTGGTCAAACTATGGATGAACTTACAAGTATTAGGCCAAACAGGATATATATATTGGGAGGTTATTCATCTATTTCGCTGAAAGTTGAGGATGACTTAAAAGCTAGGGGATATGAGATTATTAGGATTAGTGGACAAAATAGGTATGAAACTTCTGAGAATATAGTCGAAGAGATAAAAAACAGGTATGGGATTGATGGTTTGTGTCTAGTATCAAATCAGATGGATGCTATATCAGCCTGTGCCTATTGTGGGGGGAAAAACCCAATACTACTAATAGATAAGTCCCTAGCTAACAATCACATTAACCTAAAATATGGTAATGTAAATATGTTTGCAATAGGTGGTAAGGACTCAATAAGTCAAGATCTATATGATAGGCTTGGCTTGAAGTATAGGATAGCTGGAAGAGACAGATATGATACAGCTATACAAATTTCGAGGTTAATATCAGGAGATAAGCTTTATGTGGCCAGTGGTCAGAATATAGTTGATGCTCTTTCGTTAGGTCCACTTGCCTTTGAAGATAGGGCGGGAATAATACTTAGTAAAAAATATGGTGTGGATATTTCTTATAAAGCCTATATAAATAGCAAATACAAGGATATAAAATTGGTAGGAGGACAAAAATGGATACCAGAAATCTTATTTAATTCACAAGTACCTAGTGATGAAAATATGAGGGTAGACACTCCAAAAGCACCAAGTAATAGGTCTTCATATGAATATTGGGATTACTATAATCACTATGACAAGACTATAATATATAGTCAGGATCAAATAAAAGAAATAAATGCCAGGAATATAGCTAGGTCTAAGCACCTATACAAACTTGAAGATATAAGTGGTCAGTATGGTCTTATAGCTAAGAGGACTGTTATGAGAGACAAACCCGGTAGAATGGACACATCAAGTATTCAGGACCAGGGTGCCCTAACAGGTCTTTTTCCTTGGGATGAAGTTGTAATAGTTGGATATAATTCAGATAAGACATGGGCTAAGGTATATTGCCTTGATTATTATGGATGGATTCCAGTTAATAGTATAATGAAGGTTAGCAAAACAGAGTTTTTATCTAACAGGATAGTTGATTTTGCTACTTATATTAATAGGCAAAAAATCATTGGAAACCATATTATTGATATGGGAACTAAAATGCCAATAGTATCTGAGGACAGAAGTGGTTTTAAGCTTGCTATGCCTGTAGCTGGAGATACTTACAAAACAACAACTATCAGCTTAAATAAGTCTGAAGCTGTTAAGTCATTCCTTCCATTTAACCAAGCTAATATAATAAAACAGGCTCTAAAGTTTGAGGGTGAAAAATATGGATGGGGACATAGCAATATGACAAGAGATTGCTCAGGATTTATAAGAGATGTTTACAGGTCTTTTGGTGTAATTATTCCAAGAGATACTTCACAACAGGCAAATGATATAGTCGGAGAGAATATAGACTTTAGTCAATATTCTAGTAGGGCGTCAAAGGAAGAATTTCTAATGAGACAGAAACCAGGAATTTGTATGTATATGAAGGGGCATGTAATGATGTATTTAGGTAAGGACTCTAAGTCAAGGCCTTATATGATTCATCAGTATGGTTATGCTTACGTAAACGGTGGTAAGACTGGAGTTTTCAAAAATGAAATTAATGATATCGCCAGGTTAGTTACTTCATCATCTGCCTTTATAGATTATGTAAGGTCTGGTCGTGATTTTACAAACTTATACAATTAGACTAGTAAATATAATGAGCAATAGCAGTATGAACTCAACTAGAAGCTATACTTTTATTTGCATAGTACATTTTTAGTTAAGAAAACTATGATAAAATGAGATTATAATTACAAAATTTTGTCTAGAACTATATATGCTACACCTTATATAGTACTAGTATTATATAAGAAGCAGATAAGGAGATAGGATGATAAAATATAAATCACTGAAAAATGGATTAAGGGTAGTGGCCGAAGAAATACCCTATGTCAGGTCAGTATCAGCAGGTATTTGGATAAATGTAGGTGCCAGGATGGAAGAGGGCTATCCAAGTGGCTTAGCTCATTTTATAGAACATATGCTGTTTAAGGGTACTCAGAGGAGATCTTCAAAAAAGATATCTAACGATATAGACTATTATGGAGGTATTCTAAACGCCTTCACTAGTCATGACCATACGTGCTATCTTGTAAAAATGCCATATAACCATATATTAGACGGACTTGACGTTATAGGAGACTTACTCACAGGTTCATTATTTTTAGAAAGCGATATAGAAAAAGAAAAATTGGTAATTAGAGATGAGATAAAGATGTATGAAGACTCTCCTGAGGACTATCTTTACGAAGAACTTATGAGGAGAACCTACTCTAATATGGGGGTAGGAAGATCAGTATTGGGGACTATAGAATCAATAAATAACATTACAAGGAAGGATATACTTGATTTTTTTAGTAGTTATTATCTACCAAACAATTCAGTCTTAGTTATAAGTGGGAATTTTGTATTTGAAGATATAATAGATAAAATAGAGGATATTTTCTCAGAATGGATGCCAAGGGATTTTTCTATATCTAGACAGGGACAAGTTTTTAAGTCTCAAAAATATATAGAATACAGGGACGATGAACAGTCTAATATTGCTATGTTATTTCCGTGTCCAAATGATGGTAATTACAAGGATTTTTTAGCGGTAAAATTGTTAAATAATATTATTGGAAATTCGACTAGCTCTAGATTGTTTCAAAATATAAGAGAAGATAGGGGGTTGACCTATAATATATATTCATCGGATAATTTTTATGTAGGTTATGCGGAGTTGGGCATATATTCTAGCATGGCTGATGAGAACCTATACCAAGTCTACAAGCTGATTATTGATGAGATAGACAGCCTAAGAAGTAATTATATTAGTCAGGATGAACTTGATTTTGCTAAGGAACAGTATAAGGGAAGTGTACTTATGAATCTTGAAGATACAGAAGATAGGATGCTCATGATTGGTGAGTATGAGGTAAATAATAAGAGACTACTTTCTTTAGAAGAAGTATTAAATATTATTGATTATATTGACCTTGATTATATGAAGAAGACTATTGATGAAATTTTTAAAAATGTAATGTCCTTAGGTATAACAGGAAGGTCAGCAAAATCATTGCTTAATAAGATAATAGATTAAAGAGAGGTGAAGTAATGCCTAGCAAAAATACTAGACAGGATAGTAGGAGATCAGGTCCACCTAGTAAACCTGTTAGAAATAACAAAAAGAAAAAACAAAATATGAATAAAAAGTATGGAATAAAAATAAATGGAGAATATCAGTATCTAATATTAGTTTTTTTAGGACTGTTTTTTTCTTATGGACTTATTTCATTATCAAATGCCTTAATTCCGAGGATTATTCAATTAATATGTAAGGGCTTATTTGGTGGTTTAGCAATATTAATTCCGCTTGCAATGGTGTCTACTGGTCTAATAGGAATACTAGACGGTAACGAAAAAGTTAATAGAGTAAAAAGAACAAAAATTCTTAAGATTTCTATATTATTTTTGATTATATACTATGGTTTAATTAATTATGCAAGAACACCTTCAGAAAATCCATTTACAATTGATATGATACAAGACATTATAAAGATGGGTGTTTCAAGAGAAGGAATTGGACTTGTACCATCAATAATTACATATTTACTTAGCCACCTACTCGGATTTGTTGGAGCATGGTTACTGACAATTTTTGCAAGTATCTTGTTTCTCCTTTATTGCTTTGAAATCTCTGTTAAGGATATAGTAGAATATGCAAAAAATCCTAAGGATTCTAACAAAATTCTAAATAAGATTAGACTTAAGTTTGGTAAAAAAGCAAAAGTTGCAGGTATAGATGATAAGACAATTTTTAATAAAACGGGTTTATTTGAAAGGCTGAAAAGTAAGTTTAATAAAGAAGAAAACATTGATGATGACCTAGAAGAAGTTGAGGATGATAGGACTATAAAAATAATTGGTTTTAATAAGGCTGATGATGACTATTTAGAAATATTAGAAGGAAGTCAGGGACTTTCTGATTTAGATATATTAAATCAAATGAAAAACGAAGAACCAATAATAGACGGTCTAGTAGTGGCTGATGATGATTCAAGGAACCATAAAAAAGTAAACAAGCTACTACAACTTGATGATGAAAAGTTTTCAGAAAATAAAAATCAACTCGGTGATATGAATTTTTCAAATGATCAGGCTAAGAAAAAGATAAATGGGATAAGTGAAGATGTTAAAGTAGGTCATATTCAAACAAATAAGACCTACATAGAAGAAAATGATAAATTGATGATTGAAAATGAACATGAAAAATATAAAAACTATAAGATGCCACCGGTATCACTTCTAAATAAGTCTAATAATAGCGGTGATAAAAAATCTAAGCATAAGGTTTTAGAAAATGCACGTAGGCTTGAAAAGACTCTAAAAGATTTTGGAGTAGATGCCAATATTAATCAAGTAACAGTAGGACCAACTATAACAAGATATGAAATACAGCCAAGTCCAGGAGTAAAGGTTAGCAAAATAGTGAATCTAACAGATGATATAGCCTTGAGTCTGGCTGCTAAAAGTATCAGGATGGAAGCTCCGATACCTGGCAAGAGTGCTATAGGTATAGAAGTTCCAAATGATGAATCTCAAATGGTTAGTATTAGGGAAATAATAGATAGTGATGAATTTAAGAATTTCCCTTCACCTCTAGTAATGGGGCTTGGTAAAGATGTATCTGGTAGAATTATATTAGGTGATATTGGTAAAATGCCACATCTTTTAATAGCAGGGTCTACAGGTTCAGGTAAGTCAGTATGTGTAAACACACTTATCACAAGTATAATGTATAAGGCAAAACCAGACGAAGTAAAGCTTATGCTTATTGATCCAAAGGTTGTAGAATTAGCAAATTATAATGGTATACCTCATCTTCTGGTACCAGTAGTTACCGATCCTAAAAAAGCCGCTAATGCATTAGGCTGGGCAGTAAGTGAGATGAACCGTCGATACAAATTATTTGCTGAAAATCAGGTTAAGGATATTAGCTCCTATAACGAAAAATCCAACGACCCTTTGCCTAAAATAGTAATAATTATAGATGAATTAGCAGACCTTATGATGGTGAGTGCTAATGATGTTGAAGATCATATATGTAGGTTAGCTCAGATGGCAAGGGCAGCAGGTATGCATTTGATTGTTGCTACACAAAGGCCATCGGTTGATGTAATCACTGGTGTAATAAAGGCTAACATACCATCAAGAATTGCATTTGCAGTATCTTCGCAAACGGACTCTAGAACTATTATTGATATGGGTGGAGCAGAAAAACTCCTAGGTAAGGGAGATATGCTATTTTATCCACTTGGAGCAGCCAAGCCAGTAAGACTTCAAGGGGCCTTTATATCAGAGGCTGAGTCTGAAAATGTAATCGATCATGTACAAAAAGAAGCTGGTGAGATATCATACGCTGGTCATATTGAAGAGTCTATTTCAAATATAAATACTGAGAGAAACGGAGATGAGGACGAATTATTATATGATGCAATTAGTTTTGTAGTAGCGAATGGTCAAGCATCATCTTCTATGCTACAAAGAAAGTATAAGATTGGTTTTAACAGGGCAGCAAGATTAATAGATAACATGGAAGAAAGAGGAATAGTAGGTCCAAGTGAGGGTAGTAAGCCAAGAAAAGTTTTGATTGATGAAGGTGACTTACTAGAATTAGAATAGGGCTTTCATTAAAATATATGTGTAGATGTGGAGGAAGAAAATTGAAAATAGCATTAGAATCATTGGGTTGTTCTAAAAACTTAGTTGATGCTGAGATAATGTTGGGACTTCTTAATAAAAAGGGTCACCAGTTAGTTGGTGATTATAATGATGCTGATATAGTTATCGTTAATACATGTGGATTTATTGAATCTGCTAAACAGGAATCGATTGATTCAATAGTGCAATATGCTGATCTAAAAAACGAAGGAAAACTTACTTACCTTTTAGTATCTGGATGTCTGGCTCAAAGATATCCAGACGAACTTCTAGAGGAGATACCAGAAATTGATGCTATAGTAGGAACAGGTTCTTATCAGAATATAACA
Source organism: uncultured Peptostreptococcus sp. (assembly GCA_963520775.1). Lineage (GTDB taxonomy): Bacteria > Bacillota > Clostridia > Peptostreptococcales > Peptostreptococcaceae > Peptostreptococcus. Next base: position 36,335 of record CAUQSL010000003.1, on the reverse strand, counting down.
GATGTTGTAGATAACTTGGCTAAAAGAGATGGTATTAGGTTAATTGAAGACATCAACTTTACTTTTAATGAAGACCTACCAAGGTATGTGTCAACACCAGACCACTTAGCCTACTTGAAGATAGGCGAGGGATGTGACAATAACTGTACATACTGTATTATACCAAAATTGAGAGGAAAATATAGGTCTAGGAGTCTTGAAAGTATTTTAGAGGAAGCAAAAAATTTAAAAGAATCTGGTGTAAAAGAGCTAGTGGTAATAGCACAGGATACTAGTGTTTATGGTAGGGACTTGTATGGAAAAGTAATGCTAGCTGAATTATTAGAGGACTTATCACTATTAGGTTTTGACTGGATACGAGTAATGTATTCTTATCCAGAGGGGATAAGTGAAGATGTAGTTGATGTAGTTGCAAAATACGATAACATATGCTCATATTTTGATATACCAATGCAACATGCAAGTGATAAGATACTTAAACTAATGAATAGGAAGACAAATCAAAAAGAATTACGAGAAAAAATCAAGTTGATAAAGGAAAAAATACCAAATGCAACGATTAGAACCACTTTTATAGTTGGCTTTCCAGGTGAAACTGAATCTGATTTTGAAGAGTTGATATCCTTTGTAAAAGATATGAGGCTAGATAGGATGGGTGCATTTACCTATTCTAGAGAAGAAGATACTCCAGCTGATAGGCTTGATGGACACTTAGACGAAAAAATAAAACAAGAACGTTTAGAAAGGCTTATGCTTGTCCAACAGTCCATATCGGAAGAACTTAATAGAAATAAGATTGGCAAAGTATTCAAGGCCCTTATAGAAGATAGGATTGACAATACCTTATATATAGCCAGAACTGAGCATGATGCAGAAGATATAGACAGTGTATTATATGTTGAATCAAACAAGGACCTAAATCCTGGTGATTTTGTGAATGTTAATGTAAAAGAAGCTTTTGAGTACGATCTTAAGGGTTACTTAGTAGATTAGTTTTTGGAGGTTATATTATGAATTTACCTAATAAATTGACGGTTTTTAGGATGTGCATGGTACCAGTATTTATATTATTTACATATCTACCAATTCCAGGTAGATACTTAATTTCTTTAATCATATTTCTAATAGCTGCAATTACGGATGCATTAGATGGAAAAATAGCAAGAAAATATAACATAATTACTGACTTTGGAAAGTTTATGGATCCTTTGGCAGATAAACTTTTGGTAATAGCTGCCTTAATATGCCTTATTGGACCTGGATTTGTACCAGCATGGATAGTCACACTTATAGTGGCAAGGGAATTATCTGTAAGTATTATGAGGGCGATAGCAGCAGCTGACGGAAAGGTAATAGCAGCAGCTAATAGTGGTAAAATTAAAACAGTAACACAAATGTTAGCGATAGTATTTTTACTATTAGGAGGACACATTGGCGGTGGAATTATTTTAACTGTAGGGACAATATTAATATATGTATCAGCCTTACTTACTATATATTCTGGATACGAATATTTTTATAAAAATAGAGACCTATTCAAAGATATGTAATAGTAATTTAATAATGTTTAGTATGTTTTTTTTATTAAATTTGTCTATATTCAAGTAGGAAAATTAATTTAGATACAAAATATAGGGTATATTATACTTATTCAATAAAAGGTCTTAGTGAAGTTTTAAATAAGAGTAACTAGTGAGCTTTTAAAATTAATAGGTCATGAGGAACTCTTAATTGGGAGTAATCAGGAAATAATTAAACAAGAACAAACGTTCTTGACTATTATGATGATTTAAAGTATAATACGATTAAGAAGAACGTATGTTTGTTTTATAAGAAAGGGTAAAAATATGACTATTGACAATAATAAAATGGAGGCTCTTAATGAGGCCTTAAAAAAGATTGAAAAAGAACATGGCAAGGGTTCTGTTATGAAACTTGGTGAAACAACAGGTCTAGATATTGATGCTATACCTACTGGTGTGATAGGATTGGATATTGCTGCTGGTGTAGGAGGATTACCAAGAGGTAGAATAATTGAAGTATATGGTCCAGAATCTTCAGGTAAGACAACTGTTACTCTTCACTGTATAGCAGAGGCTCAAAAGAGGGATGGAATAGCTGCCTTTATAGATGCAGAACATGCACTAGACCCTGTATATGCAAGGTCATTGGGTGTTGACGTAGACAACCTAATAATTTCTCAACCTGATACAGGAGAGCAGGCTTTGGATATTGCTGAGTCACTAATAAGATCTGGAGCTATAGATATTTTAGTAATAGACTCTGTTGCAGCCCTTGTTCCTAAAGCAGAAATTGAGGGTGATATGGGTGATTCACATGTAGGTCTTCAAGCTAGATTAATGTCACAGGCTCTTAGAAAACTAACAGGCTCTATTAAAAAATCTAACTGTGTAGTTATATTTATAAACCAGTTGAGAGAAAAGGTAGGAGTAATGTTTGGTAATCCAGAAACAACTACAGGTGGTAGGGCTCTTAAGTTTTTCTCTACAATGAGGATAGAAGTTAGAAGGGTAGACTCAATAAAGCAGGGCGATAAAATTCTTGGTAATAGAACTAGGATAAAAATAGTTAAAAATAAGGTAGCTCCACCTTTCAAACAGGTTGAATTTGATATTATGTATGGTAGCGGTATATCTAAATCGGGTGATCTTTTAGATGCTGCTGTGGGCATTGATATCATTAAGAAAGCAGGGGCTTGGTATAGTTATAATGACGAAAAGATGGGGCAAGGTAGAGAAAATTCAAAGAACTTCTTAGAGGAAAATGAAGATATTGCTGCTGAAATCGAAGCCAAGGTAAGAGAGTATTATGGATTATCGTCGGATTCTGTAGATGTAAATTCCAGCTCAAATGATCAGGGACAGATGCAATTTTAGTATAAAATTTAAGTAGTTGTATAATATTTAGCGTTGGTGAGAGAAAAATTTCTTTCCCAACGCTAAATTTTTGTAAAAAAAATAGGAACACACATCAAATCTCGTGTATAATTTAAATCGCACAAAATAAAAAAGGAGAAATGATATGTGTTCTAATGTTAGTATAAGAGAAGTTTTGGAAATTAAGGATAAGAATTTAGTAATATAAGGGTAAGGATAATGCTAATGGAAAGGTATAAAATACAAAAGGGCAACATCCATAGCTATAAGTTTGCTATGAATGCTGCCACATAATTTAATAGATTTTGTTGATTTAAATTATCACCAACGTTATTTGAGATAGATCCCTTTTTATTGATTTAAATTATAGAACTCATATTATAGAATATAAATCAGCACTACTTAAATATGGAATTAATTTATAAATTTCTATTATCTTTTAATAAGACATCATGAGCTCCACCTTCTACTATTGATGTAGAGGATACAACTGTAAGTTTAGCCTTTTGTTGTAGTTCCGTAATAGATAAGGCTCCACAGTTACACATTGTTGACCTAATTTTTGACAAGGTTAAACCAACATTGTCTTTAAGAGAGCCAGCATATGGAACATATGAGTCAACACCTTCCTCAAAGGATAGTTTTTTATCTCCGCCAAGGTCGTATCTCTGCCAATTTCTCGCTCTAGCAGAACCTTCACCCCAATATTCTTTCATGTATGATCCATTTATATTAACCTTGTTAGTAGGGGATTCATCAAACCTTGAGAAGTACCTACCTAACATTACAAAATCAGATCCCATAGCAAGGGCAAGTGTAATATGGTGGTCATAGACAATACCTCCATCAGAACAGATAGGAATGTATACACCTGTTTCTTCAAAATATTCATCTCTAGCCCTAGCGACATCTATAACTGATGTTGCTTGGCCGCGGCCAATTCCCTTTTGTTCTCTTGTTATGCAAATAGATCCACCACCAATGCCTATTTTTATAAAGTCTGCACCAGCATCAGCTAAGAACCTAAATCCTTCCTTATCTACTACATTACCAGCTCCAATTTTAACACTATCACCATATGTTTCCCTAATCCAAGAGATAGTCCTTGCTTGCCACTCTGAATGTCCTTCAGAAGAGTCAATACATAAAATATCCACTCCGGCATCCAATAAAGCTGGAACCCTCTGTTCATAGTCTCTGGTGTTTATACCTGCACCTACTACATATCTTTTCAAACTATCATGTAATTCAAGAGGATTTTCCTTATGTGAATCGTAGTCTTTTCTAAATACCATGTAAACTAGCTTACCATCTTCATCAACTATTGGTAGAGAATTTAATTTATTATCCCAAATTATATTATTAGCCTCTTTTAATGTAACACTTTTAGGAGCAGATACTATTTGATCAAGAGGAGTCATAAATTCAGAAACCTTTGTATCAAGAGACATCCTGCTTACCCTATAGTCCCTACTTGCTACTATACCAAGAAGCACTCCATTTGGACTACCATCATTAGTCACAGCAACAGTTGAGTGACCTGTCTCTTTCTTTAGTTCTAAAATATCAGCTAGAGTATTATCTGGCTTAATATTAGAGTCACTTACTACAAAACCAGCCTTATGCATTTTAACTCTTGAAACCATTGCAGCCTGGCTTTCAATTGATTGGGAACCGTATATAAAAGAAATACCACCTTCTTTTGCAAGCGCAATTGCCATTTTATCGTCCGAAACAGCCTGCATAATTGCAGAAACAAGAGGTATATTCATTTTTAAACTAGGTTCTTCTCCCTTTCTGAATTTAACAATAGGTGTTTCTAGACTTACATTTGCAGGTATACAATCAGCTGATGAATACCCAGGTACTAATAAATACTCACTAAAGGTTCTAGATGGAGTATCGAAATAAAAAGCCATTAATTATCATCTCCTTAATAAATTTATATTTATACCTAATAATATACTTAAAAGTATAAAAAATATACTATTTAAAAACCAATATAGGCTAATAACTAGCATATTCGAATAATTATATTATTTTAAAGTAATACATGAATGTATTCGTTTAAAATAATATATGAACATATTATATCAAATTTTCTTTCTATATAAAAGGCAATAATCAAATTAAAAAAGAAAATGTCTACTATAACTTTAAATTTATACTATGTATTAAAGTTACCACTAATATGACTGCCAATAAGATAATCAAAATATTTTCTATAAGATTGCAAATAATAGATCCAACTCTTAAATTTCCAAACCTATAGTACCTTTTACTAAAAGGAAGAAGGAGTGGTACACCCCTTTTAGTCGCCATATCGAAAACTAAGTGGATTAAATAAGCCATACTTGCAGGATAGGCTAGATTAGCAGGTCCACCACTTTTTTCGATATAGGTAAAAATAAAAAAAACAATAATTGAACCAAGTAAACTATGGCTTATACCCCTATGTTTTAGCAGTGGATATATTGCAAATATCAGTGCAAATAGACTATAGCCCAAATTAAATTTATGTAAATAAAGTGTTAGGCTTACTATAAAGAAAAGACTAGATATAACAATAGACCTTACTAGAGAGGATGTAAGCCTTTTAGATACAAGTATGCTAAAGAGGACAGATAAAACCATACCTAGGTAAGCATTCATACCCGTTTTCATATACATATAAAAGGACAAAGCTGTAAAAGAAAATAAAAGGGCAAGGTGAATTTTTTTTGTAATACTTTTACTTATAAGCTTGCTAAGAGTATTAGAGTTGGCCTCATCTATATCGGGAATAACCGAGCAAATCATCGTTACAGGCAGGGTTAGTAAAACAATGGATAGGCCACATAGAATGGATATTTCAAAAGTTGCCATTGTTCCCGCTATTAAGTGTGTTCTACCTCTCATATAAAACCTTTCTTAAAATAATAATCTAAATATGTATTTAATTGCTAGTATCATAAATTTAAAATAATGTTCTAAATACATATTAATTGATTATATCATAAAAAACCAATAAAGTAGATAATTTGAAAAAAGTATTTAAAAGTATGTATTTTGTGGTATTATATTATATAGATATTTTGTGTTCGTGAAAATATAAAAAAGGAGATAAATTTTGGCAAAAAATAATAATTATAATAATGATAAGATAAAAATTATACCATTAGGCGGTATTAATGAAATCGGAAAAAATATGACCGTTGTAGAGTATAAGGATGAAATAATAGTAATAGATGCTGGACTTAGTTTTCCAGAAGATGAATTATTAGGTATTGATATAGTAATACCAGACATTATATACCTGATGAAAAATGTTAATAAGGTAAAAGGAATATTTATTACTCATGGTCACGAAGACCATATAGGAGCTATTCCTTACTTGCTAAAGAAGATAAATATACCAGTATATGGTTCACCACTTAGTATTGAATTAATAAGGGTAAAGTTAAAAGAACATAGAATAACAAATGCTAAGCTAAATACAGTAGGTCCAAGGCAGAAAATCAAGTTGAAGAATATGCAGGTTGAGTTTATTAGGGTTAACCATTCTATACCTGATGCATATGCTATAGCAGTACATACAAATCAAGGTGTTATTTTTCATACGGGAGACTTTAAAATTGACCTAACGCCTATTGATGGACAGATGATGGATATACATAGGATTTGTCAGATAAGTGATGAAGAAGGCATACTTTTGATGATGGCAGACTCTACTAATGCCGATAAACCTGGGTCAACTATGTCAGAAAAAAGTGTTGGAGCAGGTTTAGACGACCTATTTAAAAGAGCCCACGATAGCAGAATTATAGTTGCTACATTCGCTTCTAATATACATAGGTTACAACAAATAGCTGATGTAGCTAAGACATACGGAAGAAAGGTTGCAGTATCTGGCAGGTCTATGGTTAATATACTTGGTGTTGCTAAGGAATTAGGTTATTTGAGTTCTGATGAACACATTATAGACCTGAATTCTATACACAAGTATAAAGATAATGAGTTAGTTATAATTACTACAGGATCTCAGGGAGAACCAATGTCAGCCCTTGCAAGAATGGCAAATTCAGAACACAAAAAAGTAGAAATTAAAAAGGGCGACTTAGTAATTATTTCCGCCCATCCAATTCCAGGAAACGAAAAGACAGTTTCAAAGGTAATAAATTTCTTGTTAGAAAAGGGTGCAGATGTAGTTTCAAGTGATATAGCAGATATACATGTATCAGGTCATGCTAGACAGGAAGAATTAAAATTAATGCATGCAATAGCAAAACCAAAATTTTTCCTTCCAGTCCATGGTGAATACAAGATGTTAAAAAGACATTCTGAATTGGCTAAGGAAGTAGGAACAGACCCTAATAATATATTTATCATATCAAATGGAGATGTTTTAGAAGTTGATAGAAAATCTGCTAGAAAGAATGGTCGTGTACCTTCAGGAAGAATATTAATTGATGGCCTTGGTGTAGGAGATGTTGGCAATATAGTCCTAAGAGATAGAAAACATCTATCAGAAGATGGACTAATGACGATTGTTGTTACACTTTCAAAAGAAGATGGAAGGATACTTGCAGGACCAGATATCATATCTAGGGGATTTGTTTATGTCAGAGAATCTGAAACCCTAATGGATGGTGCAAGAGATATAGTTTTAAATATATTTAAACAGTGTGAGAATAAAAAAATAAAGGAATGGGCATATATTAAAAATACTATAAAGGATGAATTAAAAGAGTACTTATATATAAAGACCAAGAGGAATCCTATGATACTGCCAATACTTATGGAAGTATAAGCCTTATGAATTTAAGATAAAAAGTGGGACTTTGCCCCACTTTTTTATTTTAACAAGCATTTATAAAGGTAAGGGTGTTATAATCAGTGTAAATTCTATAATAACTAGTAATAAAAAAATATATAATTGATTGCTATATGCGGATGATAAACATAGTATCATATTTGTATATAATCGAAAGGAGTAAATAGATATGAATTTAAGTTTTTTAAATAGTATACCAGAATTTTTTTCGACAGTTTTAGGTATATTATTTGCCATATCTGTACATGAATTTGGACATGCATTTGTAGCATATCTAAATGGTGATAATACAGCAAAAAAGGCTGGAAGAATGAATATTAATCCAATGAGTCATATAGATCCATTTGGTATTCTTATGATGTTTATGGTTCATTTTGGATGGGCTAAACCTGTACCAGTTAATCCTTATAATTATAAGTATAAAAAAATTGGTAATATTAGTGTTTCTATTGCTGGAATAGCTTTCAATTTAATATCAGCCTTTATATTTGTTATGATATATAAATTGTCTAATGAATGGTCATTACTATCTTTTTTGGATAAGGAAACTATGCTCATGGTTACCAGATCATTAATTACTTACAATGTTGGTTTTGCAGCCTTCAATATACTACCAATACCACCACTAGATGGATGGAGCCTTATATCAACCTTTCTACCTAAAGATATGGTATATAAGGTGTACGAGTATTCAAGGTATACATTTATAATATTTATAATTTTAATGATGACAAATACAATTACATATATATTAAACCCTATATATATGGTATTTTTTAATTTAGTAACAATATTTCTTTAGTAGGTGAAAAAATGGATTATAGTATACAAACTAAAAAATATGAAGGACCAATGGACTTATTGTTTGACCTTATAAGTAGGAACAAAATAGATATAAGAGACATATCAATTGTAGAGATAACAAACCAGTATATGGATTATGTGGATCATGTTAAATCTACAGACATGGACCTAGCGAGTGACTTCATAATGATGGCTGCAAGGCTTTTGGAGATAAAGTCTAGATATTTATTGTACATTAAAGATCATGGACAGGACGAGCAAGATCCAAGGCTTGAACTGATAGATCAGATAGAAGAATATAAAAAATATAGGCAAATAGTAGATCTTTTAAAAATCAATATCAAGGAATATGATCATAGATTCTACAGGAAATCAGAAGAAAATGATAGTATGGATGATGAGTGTTTAGATCTAGCAAGAATCAACTTAGATGAAGTGAAATTTATGATGCCAAATATAATCAAGTTATTATCTAAAATTGATCAGGATAAACCTATCTTAGAAAAAAATTCCAACTTAAGAAAAATAGTTGAGAATAAAAATATATCTGTTGAGGATAGAATTATCTTAATAAGAAGTAAAATTTCTAGTCTAAATAAGATAAGTTTTGAAGATAGTCTTGAGTGTAAGGATAAAAGAGAAGTCATAGCAAGTTTTTTAGCTATTTTGGAATTAATAAAATTAAAAGAAATTAAAATTCAACAAGACAGTATCAATAATGACATTATTATAATAAAGAGGGAGGATAAGGATAAGTGAGAAGAAGTCAGATAAAAAATATAATTGAAGCTATATTATTTTCAGTTGCTAAACCAGTTAGCATAGAAGATTTAAACATAGCTATAAATGAGGAATTATCTTTCAAGGAAATAGAAATAATGTTATATAAGCTAATTGAAGAATATAAGGAAAGTGATAGGGGCATACAAATAATAAGGATAGATGATAAATATCAGATGTGTTCTAATGAAGACTATGCGCCTTATATAAAAAAGTTAATAGAACCTGGTAAAAAGAGGAGCATAAGTCAGGCAACTCTTGAAACCTTGATAATAATTGCTTATAAACAACCTATAACAAAAAATGATATAGAAAGTATTAGGGGTGTAAAGTGTGATAAGGTTCTTAAAACACTTTTGGATAATGATTTGATTTATGAGGCGGGCAGGTTAAATAAAATAGGTAAACCCATAATATATAAAACAGGTCAAGAGTTTCTTAAACTTCTTGAAATAGAATCATTAGATGATCTACCAAATATAGATACATGCGAGAACTTGGATTCAGAGGACTAATTTAGTTAAGAAAACTAAGGTAAGTAGGTATTATAGTACAAGTTAAAGTTTTGATAACTACATAAAATTAATAAAATCTAATATATATAAGGTATAAATATATTGATCAGTAATGACAGTTAATAAGGAGTTGATAGTATGGAAATTTTTGAAGAAAAAATCAGGTCTTTTGCTAATATGATTAAAAGTTCAAATAAAATAGTATTTTTTGGTGGTGCAGGTGTATCAACAGAATCTAATATTCCAGATTTCAGAAGTTCAGAGGGACTATTCAATAAAAGGCTCAATAAGAATTTTAGTCCGGAACAGCTAGTATCTCATACATTTTTTATCAAATATCCAGAAGATTTTTTTCAATTTTATAAGAATAATCTTATATACATTGATGCTAAACCTAATAAGGCCCACTTAGCCTTAGCAAAATTAGAAGAAATCGGTAAGTTAAGTGCTGTTATAACGCAGAATATTGACGGTCTTCACCAGATAGCTGGTTCTAGAAATGTTTTGGAACTTCATGGTAGTGTACATTCAAATACGTGCCAAGTATGTGGCCATAGAATAAATTTGGATGATTTTTTATCACTAAAAGATATAGTTCCTAAGTGCAGTAAGTGTGGCGGCAGGGTAAAACCTGATGTAGTCCTATATGAAGAAGCCCTAAATGATGATATAGTAAGAAAAGCTATTTATGAAATTTCTGAGGCTGACATGTTAATAGTAGGAGGAACATCTTTAGTAGTGTATCCAGCAGCAGGTTTTTTGGATTATTTTAAGGGGAAAAATATAGTTTTAATAAATAAAGATGAAACAAAATTCGATCAAAGAGCAAACTTAGTAATAAATAATTCTATTGGGTATGTGTTGGATGAAGTAATAAAATATATTTGAGAAAAACACTATAATTTTTGTATAACTAAGTCTATAAATAAAAAATAACCCCACAGTTTAGCTGAGAGGTTATTTTTTATTTATAGACTTAGTTAAGTCTAGAGTATAGATTTATGAAAAATCTGTAAAATTGGCTTGTATAATATCGAGTTCCTAATCAGTAGACTAGCCCAGATACTCAATTTACAGAAAAATCGTATATACTACTAGTATAATTTTTCAGCGGCCTTTACAAGAACTGAAAGGCTCTTTTCTAAATTGCTTTTAAACTTATGATCAAAGCCACTCATACCTTCTACAAAAGTAGCAGTAATTCTTTCTTCCTCTTCTTTTAATACATTTATACCTTCGCTTGTAATACCATAAAAAGTATTTCTCCTATCTCTTGGATCTTCTTCTCTGAAAACATATCCAGAAGAAACCATCTTATTAAGAAGGATACATAAACTAGATGTAGAAACATATAGGTCCTTGCTTAAATTTTTAAGTTCAATCTTCTCGTACTTGCTAATCTGCTGTAGAGTGAAAAACTGCTTTGAAGTAAGTTTTTGAATCTTCCTAGTTCCTGTGTTTGTTACGTTCTTAATTAGATTATCAAATTTGTTAAAGCTTTCTAATAAAAGTATTGCTAATTCTTTATCCTGCATTTAAATGTCCTCCTTTAAAAATTAGTATTTCTTAATTTGATACACCTGATACCTTTGAATTATAATCTACAAAAAATAGTATCGATTACATTTCATAATTTAATTATATCACAATATTAACATAGAAAAAAGATTTTTTTTCACTAAATTATAATAAAATACAATTTATTAAAATATGATGTGACATAATAAATTATAGATTAGAATAGTTCTACTAGAATATAATGAAAAAGGCGCTTTGATGTAGAAATAAAAAATGTTACTATTTTGTAACTTGAAATGTTTACAAACTTGTAAATATTTGCTATAATGAAAATAGTTTAGAAGGGGAGTGTTTTTTTGAATATAAAAATATGTTTATCAAGCCTTGCTGTATTACCTTTATTTGCTAGTACGGTGAGTGCGTCCGGACAAATAGGAACAGTTAATTATGAATATGTAAATGTTAGAATAAATCCTGGAATAGATAATAGTGTAAACTTTGTGCTGAAAAGGGGCGACGAAGTTGAAATATTAGCTAAAGAAGATTCTTGGGTAAATATAAGATATAATAATAAGGAAGGTTGGATTCAAGATTCAGCTCTTATAGAGAAAAAGGCATCAGTTAAAAATTATCTTAAGTCAGGTCCATCAAACAAAGTAAAGATGCTTACAAATAATATGAATTTAAGGCAGGAGGCTAATACAAAATCGAGTGTGCTACAAGTAGTCAAAAAAGGCGAGAGTGTAAACCTTATAGAGGAAGGGTCAGACTGGTCAAAAGTAAGTTATAATGGCAAAATAGGCTATATATCTACTAGATTTTTAACTAATAAACCAGCTAATGCGTCCACAAGTCAACCAGGAAAATTAAGAGTTGTAGCAAATAATCTAAGCATAAGAAAGTCAGCTAATTCTTTTAGTGAAAAGCTCTTAGACTTAAATAAGGGTGATATAGTAGAATTTATATCTAGCTCTGATGGCTGGTACAAGGTAAGTTTTAATGGATATTTAGGATATGTGTCTTCATACTATCTAAAAGATACGGGTGACTTAGCCGGCGTAAGTATTGCTGACGATATCAAAAAAGATGATAGTAAGAAAGAGGAAAAAGAAGAAGTAAAAGAAAAAGACGGATCCTTAGGTAATAAAATCGACTATTATGATATGGGTATGACTCTTGATAGCCATCTTGATAAACAAATGTCTAAGGCTTTAAACACACTTACAGTTGGTGGGTGGAGAAAGGTTAATAGAGATGAACTAAGATCATATATGGATCCATCAATACACATGGGTTCTAACGATATAATGCAGTTTGCACTTCTTGATAGGTATTCAGATGACATTAGCCCTAGTCAACTAAATTCCTACCTATCAAAATATTGTAAACCAGGAAATGTTTTTTATAACCATGGACAAACATTTATTGATGCAGCCAAAAAAAATAATATAAATGTACTGTATTTTGTAGCTCATTCAATGATTGAAACTGGTTATGGAACCTCTAAACTGGCACGAGGAACCGTTTATAATGGTAATACTGTTTACAATTTCTTTGGAATAGGTGCCGTAGATGGAAATGCCTTAGCTAGTGGTAGTGCTACTGCCTACAATAATGGTTGGACAAGTGTTGAGTCTGGTATAGATGGTGCTGCTTCGTGGATATCATCTAGATATATACATAGTAATAAGTACAAGCAAAATACGCTTCATAGTATGAAATGGAATCCGAATTTTGTTACTCACCAGTACGCTAGTGAAGTTAGATGGCCATGTTCAATAGCTAGTATAATGGCTGAAATAGCAACATATTCATCCAATACAGGTTCAATGGTGTATAAGGTTCCTAAGTACAGGTAGAAAGTCTTTTAAAAATGTTGAAAAGAAAAGCTTGATTTTTCTAATTAACTAGTGTATACTTGCTTTAGTAATTGAATACAGAAGATAGAGGAGCATTTATTATCAGTACTTGGTAAAAAGGGTAAAGCACCTACAAGGAAAGGAATAAGTGCCGAAGTATGCAGATTGCTTTAGATTTGTATTGCTGGGGGTATGTATAATATGCGTATCACTGTCACAAGTTTTTGTGTTGGGCTATCGTTTGAGTATGTTTTTACACGCCTCGGATGCCCATCTGAGGCTTTTTTTTTCTGTCTAAATTATAAAATTAATATTATTAAGGAGGTTATTATGAATATTAGAAATTTTCGAATTTGTTTTATAGCACTTATGATGACAATTATGATAGCGGCTCCATCATACGCTGAAGAAGTTGACAAAATAGCGCAGGCAAATTCACTTAAACTAGGAATTATAACAGTTATACCGCCATTATTGGCAATTTTATTAGCTTTTATTACTAGGAATGTTGTGATATCTCTATTTTTAGGGGTAATATCAGGTTCCCTAATATTGCAGCTATCGGCTGGCAAAGGCTTAGCAGGAGGAGTAGTACTGGCCTTTTTAGACTTTATAACTAGGGCATTAAACTCATTAGCTAATCCCTGGAATGCAGGAATAGTGTTACAAGTTCTATGTATAGGAGGGGTTATAAATCTGGTTGGCAAGATGGGGGGTGCCAAGGCTGTGGCTGAAGCCCTAGCAAAAAGAGCTAAGACTGCTAGAGGTGCCCAAACAATATCTTGGTTACTTGGTATATTAGTGTTTTTCGATGATTATGCAAATTCATTAATTGTAGGACCTATAATGAGACCTGTGTTTGACAAAATGAATATTTCAAGAGAAAAACTAGCTTTTGTAATTGATGCTACTGCAGCTCCAATAGCTGGTTTGGCTATTATTTCAACTTGGATAGGTCTTGAAGTAGGTTTAATACACGATGCATTTAATAGTATACATGTTGATACAGATGCCTTTGGAGTATTTCTAAGCACTATACCATATAGATTTTATAATATATTAATACTAGCATTTATAATGATAACGGCATATATGGCAAGAGAATTTGGACCAATGAGAAAGGCTGAATATGTAGCTAGAAGAAGAAATAATATAACTACTGATTTAGATCAAGGTGTTGAAGAGTTAGATGATATGGCACCAAAAGAGGGTGTTAAGTTAAGTATATGGAATGCTATTATACCTATTGGAGTTTTGATAATAAGTTCACTAGTAGCCTTTTATTATAGCGGTTATTCAACAATTATGGGTGGTAGTGACAAGGCCTTAATTTCATCAATTAATGCCAGTCCGTTTTCATTTTCATCAGTTAGGCAGTGTTTTTCATCATCTGATGCATCAGTTGCCTTATTCCAATCTGCTATATTCTCGTCAATTGTATCTATCTTGATCGCTAAATTTAAGAAGATTTATACAATGTCAGAAGCTATTGAAGTTTGGGTAGATGGTATGAAGACATTAATGATTACAGGAGTTATCTTGATACTTGCTTGGTCTTTGAGTTCAGTTATTAAAGAAGTTGGAACTGCTAAATTCCTTATTAGATATTTATCAGGTTCTATACCACCATTCCTATTACCAAGTATAATATTTATTTTAGGAGCGATTATATCATTCTCTACAGGAACAGCTTATGGTACTATGGGTATACTAATGCCTCTAGCTATACCATTAGCACACTCCCTATCTCCTGATATGTCTTACGTAGTAGTTGCCACATCAGCTGTTTTGACTGGAGCTATATTTGGTGATCATTGTTCACCTATTTCTGATACAACTATACTATCATCTATGGGTGCAGGTTGTAATCATATAGACCATGTTAATACACAAATGCCTTATGCTATATTTATAAGCATTATAACTGTTGTTTTTGGTTATGTACCAGCAGGTTTGGGAATACCATTTTACATTGTGCTACCAGTAGCAATTATTGCCTCAGCTGTAGGCTTAAGAGTTATTGGCAAGAGAGTTGATCTTGATGATAAAGAATTTGAGTCTAAGCTAGCTAAAGAAGGTTTAAATTTTTAGTTAGAATAATATAAGATTAAATAAGAAAAGCCCTCCTTACATACTATTGATTGTATTAAGGAGGGCTTTTATATATTTAAAAAGTTAGGTTCTATTTGAGTACAATACCACATAGATATATGACTATATATTTAATAAAGGTCTTTATGGTTTATAAGGTAAGTTTTTAACACATCGCTAAGAAGGTTGCCCTTTTTTTCACCTATATTTGTTGCTAATGCTGAAAAATTGTCCCAAATTTCCTGATCTACAGTTATACTAATTTTCTTTGGATTTTTTATTATTTGTTTTTCAACTAGTACTTTACTACTGTTATGAGATAGGTCATCTCTAAGATTGTCTAAATCTTTGACCCTTATATACCAGTCGTATATTTCACATAATTTATCTAGCTCATCTTGAGTAAATGTAACCTTATTAGTTTTAGGTTTTCTTTCTATTTTACTTTCTTTTATAATAGCAGTCTTTGATAAAGTTTTTCTTGTTTTTTGTACATTATTAGGTTTGCTTGATACTAAATCATTTTTTTTATATTTTTGTACATAGCCCTTAGCTTCTTTATCTATACTCTTTTTTCTCGATTTTTTGTTATTTACAGATTTTTTTGGTTCAAAAATTTCATTAAAACTCATTTGTTTGTTAGACATTTTAACCTCCTATATCTTACTAAATTACTACAATATTATAACATATATAATAGCTGCTTGTATGGAAATTTTAAACTGTTAATGATAAAATAAGGTATATATGGTATTTTGATTATAATATAAAAGTAATAGCCAATTAATTCGCAAATCTGGACAATACTAAAGTATCTAGGAGTAGTAATAAGCTAAGAGAAGAGGGGGATAATATGAAAATTTTAATAGTCGAAGATAACAAAACGATACAAAAGGACATAGATAAGGAACTATCAAAGCACTTTGATACCGAAACATGTGGAGATGGTGAGGAAGGTCTTTACCTTATATCACAAGGTATTTATGACTTAATTATACTTGATCTAATGTTGCCGAATATGGGAGGGATAGAGATACTAAACCAAGCTAGGAAAGACGGTATAGATACACCAATTTTAATATTGACAGCAAAGGAAACACTTGATGATAAGGTTGAGGCTTTTAGCCTAGGTGCCAATGACTATTTAACAAAACCATTTTATATGGATGAATTAGTAGCAAGGGTATACGCTATATTAAGAACCAATGGTAAGATAAAGGATAATAAATATCTTGAATTTAAGGATTTGAGGATAGATTCTGAAAAAAATAGCGTTTATATAAATGATGAAGAAATTGAATTACAAAATAAGCAATTTAAACTTTTAGAATATTTCGTACTAAATAAGGGATCAATACTTCTTAAAGAACAAATTTATGATAGGATATGGGGTATAGATTCAGATGCTACTATTGAGATTGTAGAAGTATATGTAAGTAATTTAAGAAAAAAACTTTCTAAGTATGATTATGATAAATTTATAAAGACAAAGAGAAAGGTTGGATATATTTTGGATGATAAACAATAATGTTTTTGATAAAACCAAACGAAACCTAACGATGACAATTATGTGTGTTGTTGAAATTTTTATGATTTTAGTTAGTTGTTTTATATACACATATTTTAAATCGAGTCTTATAAGTACAATTGAGAATAATATTGCAGAGGAACTTAATTTTATAAAAAATCAATATAGCAAAGACTCAATTATGAGTCCAATAATATTGCAAGATCCAAAGGACATATTATATGTATATAAGGATAAAACGGTTATATATTATACTAGAAATAGGTATTTTGGTATAAGTTTGCCCCTAAACAGTCTTATTAAAGATGAAGGGTTTATATATGAAAATGTGAATGGATATAATTTTAGGTCATTGATTGTTAAAGGTGACAACAATTATATGTATAAAATTATGAGAAATATTGATTCTGAAATAATTAGTTTAGGAAATATGATTACATTATTAATGCTTGTTGATACAATATCATTACTTTTGGTATATGTAATAGCTAGGTATTTATCAAATAAGGCTCTAAAACCAATTGAGTTTTCGTGGAATAATCAAGTTAAGTTCGTACAGGATGCATCCCACGAACTAAGGACACCTGTGGCAATAATACAATCGAAACTGGAGTCCCTACTTAAGCAACCGGATACTATAATAGAAGAAGAGGCTGAAACAATAGCTGTTGCAATGAGGGAAACAAGACAATTAAAAAAAATGATCAGCGAGTTACTATCGCTTACAAAAGAAGAATCTATAGTAAAACTTAATATTTCTATTGTAGATATAGAGCAGCTATTTAAAGCTACATTTGAGAGTTATATTGAAATAGCTGACTATCAAGAGAAAAAATTTTCATATAAAATCTTACTAAAAAATAAGAACATTTATACTGATGAGACCAAACTAAATCAGCTGATAAGAATACTTGTTGACAATGCATTCAAGTATACTAATGAAGGCGATGAAATAAAGATAACTGCTAGTGAAAAGGGGAGAGATAGAATTTTAATTTTGGTGGAAGATTCAGGTATAGGAATAGCAGACAAAGACCAAAAAAGAATATTTGAACGATTTTTTAGAAGTGATGCAGTAAGAGCTACTGAGGTAGAGGGTTCTGGTATTGGTCTATCAATAGCAAAACTAATTTCAACAAGTCTTTATGGTAATATTAGAGTGAAGTCAAAATTAGGTCAAGGGACAAGTTTTACAATAGATCTACCAAGAGGTAAGTCTAAAGGGCAAAATAAGGTTTAAAAAATTTTTGACATAGTAAATCCAATATATAGATCTAATCATATAAAGTCTTAAAAAGTAGAATAAGTGTTTGAGAATAATTTTATATGGTATTATAATATTAGTATACTTATCAAGTGATATTTGATAAAATATAATTAATAGAATGAAAATCTAGGAGGATATAAAAATGGCAAATGTAATTAAGGCACAAGATTTTGTTAAAAACGTAAAGGAAAACGAGGGACTAGCAGTAGTGGACTTTTTTGCTACATGGTGTGGACCATGTAATATGTTGGGTCCTGTTTTTGCTGAAGTAGCAGAAGAGAAGAAGGACTCTGCTTATTTCGCAAAGGTTGATGTTGATGAAAGTATGGAATTAGCACAGGAATTTGGAGTAAGCACTGTTCCTACTGTTATATTCTTTAAGGGTGGTAAAGAAGTTAGTAGAGAAATAGGTTTTATGCCTAAGGAAAAAATTGAATCAATATTAGCTGGACTTAAGTAATTTATTAGTGTTGGTAGAAAAAATATTTCTACCAACACTATTTTTTAAAAATAAATTAAGAAGGGATATTTGAACTAATGAAAAAACTTGTTAATAAGTTAATAAATAAAGCTATATCATTAATACTAGTTGTTTTGATGATATTCACCCTATTGTCAAATGAAGTTGATGTAATTGCAGCTGATAATTCAGAGAATAATTCAGGAGTTCAGTTGCTAGAAAGAAATAATAAAACAGCTACTGAGTTAGATAAAAATTTAGAAACGAAGATAAACTTATCATTTCCTGGTAAGCAGGATGTTCTACCAACTGATATTGTATTTCTACTAGATAAATCAGGTGCATCAGCTGAAAAGGATATATTTGCACAAGCTAAAACATTTTTGGAAGAAGTTAAAAATCAGGCAGAAGCTAAAGGGTTAGATATTAAGGTTGGGGTAGTCCTTTTTAGTAGTGTTGGAAATATTAAACAAAAACTTACTGATGTAAGAACAGGATATAAGGATATTATTAAAGCTATGAATTCTAGTGTGCGTTTTGGTACAAATATGCATGCTGGGCTTTTAGCAGCAAAAAAAATTTTAGATGATGATACTAGTGTAGCAGCGGTTAATAAGCATATTGTTTTAATTTCAGATGGTGCTACATACCTATATTCAAAAGACGGTGATTATAATAAAGCATATACAAGGTCGTTTGGTGATCCTAAAAAACAAATAGATCCTAAAACTGGGCAGGCCTATACACAAAGTGATGATAAGCAAGGAGGTATTTGGGAATCTCAGAGTCGTGAATATAATACACCAAATGATTTTAAGAAGTTTTCAGATGGAAGTAATTTTGTATTTTCTCAAGCTATTCAGGATCCCAAAAAACTAGAAGAATATTTAAACTACTATAGGGAACAAGATAAGGATACAAGTAAAAACTGGTCTCAGTATGAGTATGTATATGATTTCCTATCTTCTCGTTTTGGAATAGGACGTAAGTATACACCTATTGATGTAAACGCACCTTCAAATATTGATGTAGCATTTTGGAGTGCAGATGATACTTTTCAGGAAATGTATAAATCAGGATATAATATGAATGTATATTTTAAAAATGATGCAGATTTTGATGGTAGCAATTTTTTGAAATATCTAGCTAGAAATTCCAACAAGAGTAAATTACATACTGATTTCAATGAATTGAAGAAAAAGGTACTGGACAAGATTTCTAATGGTTCTCGAATAGAAGATTATATAGGTAAAGATTTTGACTTTGTAAATGATATAAATAAAATTAAACTTAAAGTTGGCAATGATGTACTTGATACTGAAAAAATTAGTGAGGATAAGTATGGTTTTGGTAAATTAGGTGATGGAACATATAGGTACGAACTTGAGTATATTAAGGGTGATAAGGAGATGTTAAAACTTTTAGTTAATGAAACAATATATCCGAATACACCTGTCCTACTTGAGTATGTAGAAAAATTAGTTAATAAACCTACAAAATCAGGTTCATATATTTACAATACAAATGAAAAGGCTATACTATTCCCTGTTGATGCTAATAAAAACCCTGGAAAAGAAATAGTATTCTCTATGCCTAAGATAAATTATAAATACAATGAACCAAGTAAACCAAATACTCCAAGTAAACCGAATACACCAAATTTGCCAAGTAAACCGACTAATCCAGAAATTAATAGGATACCAGGTGTGGATAGGGTAGATACTGCTATAAAAATATCTAAATCAGAGTACGATAAATCAAAAATCGCAATAGTGGTTAGAAAAGACTTATTCCCTGACTCAATGACTGCAACTGTTTTATCAAAACAATTAATGGCACCAATATTACTTACTAATTCTGAACGCCTGGATGAAAGAGTTAGAGAAGAAATAATTAGGTTGGGCGCTAAAGATATAATAATAGTTGGAGGACCTAATTCTGTTAGTTTAGGAGTTGAGGAAGAATTAGAAAAACTTGATAAAGATAAGATCGAAAGGCTTGCAGGTCTAGATAGATATGGAACATCACAAGCAGTGGCAAATAGGGTTGTAGGTCTTACTGGATTTACTCATAAGGCTGTAATAGCATCAGGGGAGGTATTTCCTGACGCCTTATCAGTAAGTTCATTTGCAGCTAAAAATGGATATCCTATCCTATTAGTAAAAAAGAACTTACTACCGATATATATTAATAATGCTATAAAAAAACTAGAAATTAATGACATATACCTAATAGGTGGTGAAAATACTATTTCAAGAAAAATTGAGTATAGACTACCTAGAATTATAGAAAGAATAGCTGGTAAGGATAGATACGAGACATCTGCTAAAATAGCAAGCAATAAATTTATACATGCTAACAAGGCCTATCTAGCATCAGGAGAAGTTTTTGCAGACGCATTGGTTATAGGTCCTGTAGCTGGTAAATATAATGAGCCTATACTACTTACACCAAGTTCTTATATTAGTAAACCTGTGTCAGATTATATTAAGATATTTAAAATTACAAAATTGATCGTAGTAGGTGGAGAAAGGTATATACCTTCAAATATAGTTTCAGGATACCTATATAAATAAAAAACACTTATAAGTAGATTAAAATTGCAAGTAATCAATAAGGGGATGACTTAAAAGTCCCATAAAATACCGAAGGTTAACAAAAAATCACCTTCGGTGTTTTTTTACATATTTTGAATTTGGTTTGACGGATATAGCACATAATATTAGAAATCTATCGCACTTCAGAGTAAAAAGTCATACTGATATAATAAAATGAGTACACATAAAAATAGAGGGCACGCATTAATTTTCATGACTCTAGAATACGTGCTCTCTATTTATTGTTACTATCCTTACTATTGGTTATAATTTTAAATATATTTTATTTTCTATCAAAAACCAAAAATCTATACCTAGGTGCATTTTCTGGTTTAATATAGTCAGAACTAGATACCTGCCTCCAAATTGAGGGATCTATATAAGGGAAAAAGCTATCTGCATTTACAGGACTATCTTCATCTATTTCTGTTATATATAGTCTACTTGCTATATCTATAAACTGCTTATAAACATTATCTCCACCGCAAATAAATATGTATTCATTTGGATTATTAAGCGCATACTCAATTACCTCTTGGCTAGAATGTAGGCTAAAAGCTTGATCAAAATTTGTATCAGTCCTTGTTAGTACAATGTTTTTCCTATTAGGGAGTGGTCTTTTTGGAAAACTAAAGTAAGTTTTTCTCCCACATACTATAGTATGGTTAAGAGTTGTTTCCTTAAAATATTTAAGGTCATCTTTTAGGTGGTAAAGCATATCTCCACCGATACCAATAGCCCGAGTATTTTTTGTCATAGCTACTATCATATATATATTGTTTATCATAAATTTTTCTCCTATACTACATGTTAAATACTCTACACAAGAAATTAAATAATCGTATATTATACATGAAACACTTCTATATTAAATAATCATATATTATATATGAAATATTTCTATATAAGAATACAGGATATGACTTATAGATTATTAATCATATCCTATATTCTTATGTAATTGCTTGCATTATATAGATAATTAAATTGCCAGTTCAAATTGGAAGTTTGGTTTTACAGGATCATAGTTTTCCATAATAAAGTCATCTATTGTAAATTCATAGAAGTTGTTTTTTTCAGGATTTAAAACCAATCTTACATTTTCATGTCCTAATTGAGGTTTTCTAGAAATCATTTCTTTGATTTGATCAATATGTCTATCATATATGTGGGCGTTGTTTACATAGTGACAAAACACACCAGGTTTTAAATTCACATGCCTAGCAACCATCATCTGAAGTGCAACATATTGTATTTTATTGATAGCATTGGCTACTGCAACATCTGATGACCTTTGTATAAGTGTCAAATCAAGATAACCATCTCTTACAGACCATTGAGTTTCCATTGCACAAGGGTATAAGCCCTTTGTTTCATCTAGGTCGGCCTCCTGATATAAATTCATTATATGCCTCCTACCATATGGTTGATTTTTTAGGTTATCTAAAAGTTTATCAATGAGGCTATACCTTTTTACGGTTGCTCCGTATCTCTGACCTATAGTTCTATCTCCAATATCCCATTCATCCCACCAAGTAATACCATACTTATCTTTAAGAAGGTCAAGGTTATTACTCTGGTCTTGATATATCCATAAAATCTCTTTAATACCAGACTTCCAGGCAACCGGCCTAAGTGTAACAATAGGTAGTTCACCCTTTGACAGATCATACCTTTCAAAAACTTGATTTACAAAAATTGTATGAGATGGTGTACCATCACGATACTTTGGTCTAACACTTTCTCCTAAGGTATTATTACCACTATTTATAATGTTATTACAAAGTGATTTCAAATTATCATCTGCTATAGTCATAATTTCCTCCAAAATATAAATTTATTCACATATATATTAGTATTTTACCATATAATAGCTAAAAGTATCAGATAAGTTTATTTTTTTGTGATTGATAAGGACATATCTGTAATCACAATGTTACTTGTAATTATATGTTTTACTATATATACTATAGTTAGTTTATATTTTATTTTAGTTTAAATAATTATGGGGGTATAAGATGAAAAAAATATTTAAAGGTATGTGTGGGCTAACTATTACAGCTAGTATATTTGCTGGTATAATGGCACCATCAGCATTCGCTCAAGGTATAATGTCTAATAATATAAGCGGTAGTGATAGATTTTCTACTGCAGTAAAAATATCAGAATCTGGATGGAAGCAATCGGACATCCTTATATTAACAAACTCTAGTGCAGTTGCAGATTCATTATCAGTTGCTCCTCTTGCCAGTAGATTAAAGGTACCTGTCTTACTAACTCAATCTTCAAGTCTAAATGAATCCACAAGGACAGAAATAAGTAGGTTAGGTGCAAAAAAAATAATAATTGTCGGTGGACAGAATTCTATATCAAGAGGTTTAGAAGATAGCTTAAGGGCGGGTTCTTTTGAAGTAGAAAGAATAGAAGGTGATAGTAGGGAGGAAACATCTATTAACATTGCTAATAGGCTAAAAGAGTTAAATACTGGTGGATTTGAAGCAGCATTTTTAGTTAATGGTCACAAGGGTCTAGCTGATGCTGCAGGCATTGGGGCAATAGCCGCTAAAAAAGGTATACCAATATTATTCACATCCAATACTAAATTAGAGGATACAAGAAATAAGTTAAATGAACTTGGTATAGATAATGCATATGTCATTGGAGGCAACTCAAGTCTTGGAAGTGACTTTGATAAGATAACTAGTGGGGTTGAGAGAATTGCAGGGTCAAACAGGCAAGAAACAAATCTAAAAATGATAAATAAATTTAGTCCGAATCCTAATTTTATTTACTTGACTGACGATGGTTCTATAAAGAACAATAGACTTATAGATGCAGTTTTAATTAATTCTGGAATAGTAGCAAGTAATGTAAAGGCTAATAAGGAGATTGAAGGTGAGGAATTAGAAGGTCCTAAAAAAGATTCAATATCTAATAACTTACCTGAAGGTGCCGTAATGTTGGTAAATTCTAACAAAGGGCTTTCTTTTAGCCAGTACAAGAACCTTTATAATTCAATAAACCTTAAGGGTATTACACAGGTCAGTGGTGGAGATAATCTTGGGGCTAGCATTAATAATTTAAAATTACTTATAGAAAATAAGGGTAATAGTAAGGCTGATTCTTCCTTTGTCAGTTTAATGAAGCTAGAAAATTTGATTCTTCAATACAATATTGGTGGAGTAAAAAAAGATGTATTAGGAAGTCAATTTTTAACTACTGCAAAAATTGACCCGTCATTTAATATAGACTATGATATGAATATGATCCAGTATACATTAAAAAACTTAGAAAATGATAGTGTTTCCGGTCAAAATGGTGACTCTTATGCCTATTGGAAAGATGGAAATGTTACAATAGAAAGACAAAATCAAATAAAAAAAATAGACATAGGTTACGAAGCGAATAGACTTTTATCTATACTAAAATCAGGTGTATCAAAATTTGATATTAGTCCAAAATATTTAATAAAAAATGATACTAACATACCTTCAAATGCAGTAAATTTAGGTAAAAAATATGTTGAAGTTGACTTAACTAAACAGAAAATGTTGCTAAAGGAAAATGGCTATGAAAAGATGGCTACACCTGTTGTTACAGGTAATCCAAATAAGGGAATGGCAACACCTCCTGGCATATTCAAGGTTAATAAAATGATGAAGAATGCTGTTTTACGAGGTCCAGGATATGCATCTCCTGTAAAATATTGGGTACCATTTAATGGTAGTATAGGTATCCATGATTCATATTGGCAACCAGTCTACGGTGGATCTAGATATTTATATGCAGGTTCACATGGCTGTGTTAATACACCACTAGCAAATATGTCCTACTTGTATTCGAAGATTAATGTAGGTACACCGGTAATAGTACATAGATAATATTATTTATTTTTATTATAAAAGAGGGGGAGTATTGCCCCTCTTTTTCTAATTAAGCTAATAAAATTATATAAATATATTTTTCATCAAGATATTTAAAACGAAAAACTTGTTTATAAAAAGTAAAATATGATATAATAAAAACAAATATTATTCAAATTGTTTATAAGCTCGGAGGTTAATATGAAGAAGGTAAATAGTATTGAAATTAATGTTGATGTTAATAACAATCAATTCGAAGTTAATGAAAAACATGAAACTGGTCCCATTGAAATGATAAAAATCATTTCTTTAATTATAGGTGAGTACAACCTTATGCTAGTCAATGATAGCAATAATATAGATACTATAGATCTATTATCTAATGATTTTAATAAGGTTATAGAGAGAGTTGCAAGCCTCGGCAAAGTTAGTCTAAAGATAGACTTATATGAACCAAATACTTATATGATTAGAGAAGAAGAAATATATGAATTGGTATATAATAAGGATTATAGTGCGGTGGATATTTTTAGTGTACTTATGCTTGTTTTGGAATTTATTAAGGACTCCTTATTAGACTCATTTGCCCTAAATTCTGATATCGAAATGAAGTCTAGGGCTAAAGGGATATCTGAATTAAATCAATTTAAGAAAACACTCGAGTATATAGAGGGCTTATCAAGTATACTAAGTATGGTCGGTTATGTATATAGGAAAAAAAGAAGTGTCAATATGAATTTTTCAGAAGACTTATGCATTGATATAAAAAAACTATCAAGTATTAGTGATAAAATGCTAGACGAAGCACTAGAAAAAAGAAAGAACCTTAATGATATTGATGAAAAGGAGAAATATAGATTTGATTCCTTAGTTGAATTTAAAAAATCACAAGTATCTAAAGAATCTACATGTCATGACCACAATCACTCTTCTTGTTCTTGTCATAATCATGGGATGGATAATTTACATAGACGTAAAAACTAGGTTTTTGTAGTGTATAGATATTATACCAACAAAAAGCAACTCTTCTTATTAGGTTTACAAGTAAACTAGTCTGAAAAATTGGTATTTAATAGTTAGCTTATAAGAATCGCATTAGGTGGACAAAGATATATTGTCCACCATTTTTACTTATAATTAAATATATTAGTATGATATTCAAGATATTTGTGGGTGTAGATATGAACTTGTCATTGTGATATAATATTTTAAAAGAATCTTGGAGGTAAATATGAATTTAAAATATATATACCATAGTAGTTTTTTATTAGAATTAGAAAATGCGTATTTTTTATTTGATTACTTTAAGGGACAAGTTCCTAATATTGATAATGATAAAAAATTATACGTATTTGTTAGTCATGGTCATAGCGATCACTATTGTGAGGACATCTTCATGATATTCAAAGATCATGCTAACGTTCAGTATATTCTATCTAATGATATTCCTTATAAAAAGAGAGAAGTAATGGATAGAATACATTATTTAGATGCCAATAAGAATTATGAAATTGATTCATTGAAAATTAATACTTATTTAAGTACTGATCTTGGTCTAGCCTATATGATTTCATACGAGGGTAAAACTATTTATCATGCAGGAGATTTGAATTGGTGGACATGGGTAGGTTATGAGACTCAAGATGAATTTGAAGACCTTACAAAAAAATTTAAAGCAGAAATTAACAAAATGGAGGGTAGGATAATTGATCTTGCTATGATACCATTGGATCCTAGACAGGGTGAGCGCTTTGATTGGGGTATGAAATACTTTATAGAAAAGATTAGGTGCAAAAATGTAGCACCCATGCATTGTTGGGATAAATTTGAAGTAATTGATAAGTTTAGGGAAAAGAATAGTGAATTGTTGACTAATATTAATTTTATTGATACAAGTAAAATTGGTAAGAATGGTATAGAAATAGATTAAATATATTATGATAAATATATGATTTTAGGTGTGTAAGATAAAACATATCAAGAGTAATATAGGGCTTAGATATATAAGATAAAGTTATATTAGGTGAATTTATTAATAAAAAATATAGGCAAGTATATTGTAATTAGATTGTTAATACTAATCTGCTTTATTATTCATAGAGAATGTAGAAAGGAGGTACTTATGAAATTTTGTAATTTTTTAATGAATATTGGTTTAGAAAAAAAAGACACCTTGGAAGAATTTGATAATGTTGTTATTGAAAAATCAGTCCTAGATAAGGATAAACAGGTATGCACTATATATTTGAGGTCAGATGTAATAATACTTAGAGAACGGTTAACTAGATTAGAAACTAAGATTATTAAAAAACTGTGCCCACCCCTAAAATCAGTAAAATTAGACTGTAGGTTTACTTGCTCAGATAAAAGAGATTTAAAAGATATGATTAAGGAGTACTGGCCGAATATAAAAGACCTGTTATATTCTAGTGCACCTCTTCTACATGTATATGAAAACATTGAATATATGACCGATGGTAATTTATTAAAAATTAAACTTCCAGATGAATATGTATATGAAAGATTACTCGATAAAAATATAGATAAAACTATAATAGCTATGGTTAGAAGGCAACTCAATAGAGATATTAAGGTATACTTTGATATAGCTAAAAAAAATCTCAATATTGATAAGGACGATCAAGTTAACAATATAATAAAATATATCGATTTTGAAATAGAAGAGCAAGTATCGAAAATGAACTTTAATTGTCCAAATGATAGTGAATCGGAAGAAGGATATAGATTAAATAAAGATAGCCTAGACCCTATGCTAATATATGGTGAGGATGTTAGAGCTGATTTAGTAAAAATATCCTCTATTAATGATTCCTACAGAACTATAGCAGTTGAAGGGGAAATTTTTCATGTTGAAGAGGCAAATCTTAGAAGTGGAAAATCATTGTATTCAATATTTTTATCAGACACTACAGGGGCAATCCTTTGTAAATTGCAACTTAACGATACTAATAGCGAATCGGTAAAAAAGTCTACAAAACCTGGAACATATGTAAGAATTAAGGGAGATATTCTAACAAGTTCATATACTGACGATATAGAGCTGAATGTAACAGGTATAAGGTATGAAAATAAGCATGAAAGAGTGGATACAGCCCCAATTAAGAGGGTAGAACTTCATGCCCATACAAAAATGTCATCGATGGATTCAGTTGTAGATGTAAAAAAGCTAATCAACAAGGCTATTGATTGGGGGCATAAGGCTATAGCGATCACAGACCACGGTGTTGTTCAAGCTTTTCCAGATGCTATGAATGCCTCAAAGGGTAAGAATATAAAAGTTATTTATGGGGTAGAAGCTTATATAATTGACGATGATCTCGATATAGTTCAAAATCCAAACAATAAGGACTTCAATCAGAGGTTTGTAGTTTTTGATATTGAAACTACAGGATTTTCTGTTACAGGAGATAATATAACTGAGATAGGGGCCGTTTTGTTAGAAAATGGAAAGATAAAAGACAGATTTTCAACATTCGTAAATCCTAATATGGACATACCCTACCAGGTTCAGGAACTTACCAAAATAACAAATGAAATGGTTGAGGATGCACCTCTTATTGATGAAGCCCTAGAAAATTTTTTGGAATTTGCCAAAGATTCGGTGCTAGTAGCCCACAATGCAGATTTTGATACAGGATTTATAGCACAAAAATGCGCAGAAATAGGCCTAGAATATAAGTACGAAAAAATAGACACACTACTATTAGCTAGGGTGCTTATGCCCCATATGAAAAGGTTCAGTCTTGATAAGATTGCAAAGGATTTAGGTATAAACCTTAGTGGACACCATCGTGCAGTAAATGATGCAGAGGCAACAGCACAAATATTTATTAAATTTATTAACATTATGAAAAACAACGGCGTGGAAAAACTCACTGATATTAATGATGTATATGGAAAGATTGATTATACCAAATTAAGACCAAGTCATGCAACAATATACGCTAAAAATTATGTAGGGTTAAGAAATCTTTATGAGTTGATAAGTGATTCACATATAAATCATTTTTATAGACAACCCCTAATGTTAAAGAGTATTATTAGGGAAAAGAGGCAAGGCTTAATAATTGGTAGTGCTTGTTCCAGTGGGGAAGTATTTAATGGAGTTCAAAGGAATAAGGGCGATAAGGAAATAGAAAAAATATTATCATTTTATGATTTTATAGAAGTAATGCCTATAGATAACCTAAGGTATTTGGTAGAGTCAGGAGAAGTAAAAACATTCGACGATTTAGTTGCTATAAATAAGAAAATTGTAGATTTAGGAGAAAAGTTCAACAAACTGGTAGTTGCTACCGGGGATGTTCATACACTAGAACCATATGAAAAAGCCTATAGGAGTGTCTTGAAGTATGCTCAAATGTCAAAATACAAAAAAGATATTGAATCTCTTCATTTTCGTACAACAGATGAAATGCTAAAAGAGTTTGAATACCTTGGTAACGATCTTGCCTACAAGGTTGTGGTTGATAATTCAAATATAATAGCAGATATGTTCGAAGATATTATTCCTATACCAAAGGATACATATCCACCAGTAATCGACGGTTCTGAAGAAGAATTAAGACGAATGTGTTTTGATAAGGCAAGGAAAATATATGGAGACCCCCTACCAGAGATCGTAGAAAATAGACTTAACAAAGAGTTGAACTCAATTATTGGAAATGGATATGCGGTTATGTATATTATAGCAAATAAACTAGTTGCAAAATCACTATCAGATGGCTATCTAGTTGGATCAAGAGGGTCTGTTGGCTCATCTCTTGCCGCTACAATGAGTGATATAACTGAGGTAAATCCACTACCAGCTCATTATATATGTCCAAATGACAAATGTAAACATACAGAATTTTTTGCAATAGGTGAGTACGGTTCAGGTATAGACCTTCCAGACAAAAACTGTCCTTTGTGTGGCCATAAAATGTTAAAAGAAGGTCAGGATATACCTTTTGAAGTTTTCTTAGGATTTGAAGGCGACAAGGAACCTGATATCGACCTAAACTTTTCTGGAGTTTACCAACCTATTATACACAAGTATACTGAGAAACTATTTGGAGAGGGCTATACTTTTAGGGCTGGTACAATAGGAACTGTCCAGGAAAAAACTGCCTTTGGGTATGTGAAGAACTATTCTAAGGAGAATCATCTTGACTTAACAAATGCTGAAATGACTTGGCTTACTAAAGGATGTACAGAAGTTAAAAGAACTTCAGGGCAACATCCGGGTGGTGTAATGGTAATTCCTGACTATAAAAATGTACATGATTTTACACCAGTTCAATATCCTGCTAACGATAAGACATCTGGAGTTATTACCACACATTTTGATTACCATTCAATAAGTGGTAGGATTTTAAAGCTCGATATACTAGGCCATGATGGTCCTACCATAATAAGAATGTTAGAAGATATGACTGGAATAAACATAACAGATATACCACTTGATGATCCTGAAACTATGTCTCTATTTACTTCAACAAAGGCCCTGGGAATAAAACCGGAAGATATTGATGGTACAACAGTAGGATCCATGGCAATTCCAGAGTTTGGTACTAAATTTACTAGGCAAATGCTTGTTGACACAAAACCAACCACCTTTGCCGAACTAGTAAGAATTGCAGGACTATCTCATGGTACAGATGTATGGCTAAATAATGCACAAGATCTAGTAAGGTCAAATTTAGTAGGGCTTAAAGATGTAATTTCAACTCGTGATGATATAATGAATTATCTTATATTTAAAGGTCTTAAACCAAAGATGGCCTTTACTATAATGGAGAGTGTTAGAAAGGGTAAGGGTCTTAAACCGGAACATGAAGAGGCTATGTTAGAAAACGAGGTCCCAGACTGGTATATATCTTCTTGTAAAAAGATCAAGTACATGTTCCCTAAGGCTCATGCAGTGGCTTATGTTATGACGTCCTTTAGGATAGCCTACTGCAAGATTAACTATCCGGAAGCCTTTTATGCAACTTATTTTACTACAAAAGTAGATGATTTTGATATAGAACTGGTTATGTCAGGTATAGATAGAGTAAAATCAAGACTTGCACAAATAAAGGAACTTGGAACCAAAGCAACTACTAAAGAAAATTCCCAGTATACAATATTAGAAGTGGTTGTAGAAATGTATGCCAGGGGGATTGAATTTATGCATATAGATATTTATGAATCCGATGCAAAAAACTTTAAAATATATGGACCAAAAAAGATACTACCACCAATGATATCACTTCAAGGTATGGGAGAAAATGCGGCGTTAAATGTTGTTGAGGCTAGAAAAAACGGTGACTTTTTATCAAAAGAGGACCTAATAAAAAGAACAAAATTATCTAAAACAGTTGTAGAAAAACTATCTGAACACGGCACTTTAACTGATATGAGTGAAAAAGACCAATTAGCCTTTTTTGATTAAGATAATAGGTATAATATTAACACTTAATAGGGTGAGTATTTATAAATAATTAGCTTGAATAAAATAACGTAAAGGAGATTATATGCATGAATAAAAAGTTAAAAGTCAACCTTTTGGGTCTTACAACAATCTTATTTTGGTCTTTGGCATTTCCATTTTCTAAACTTGCGATGCAATATTTTACACCATTTTCATTAGGTTTTTTAAGAGTATGTATTGCGACTATAGTACTAATCATTATTGGTTTTTACAACAAGATAAGAAAACCGAAAATAAAAGACCTAGGCTTACTCTTTTTATCAGCTGCATGTGGATTTGGTATTTATCTGTTTGTATTTAATAAGGGTATACAAACTATAAGCTCAGCATCATCTAGTATTATAATAGCTCTTACACCAATATTAACTGCTATTGAATCTAGTAAGATATATGGAGAAAAAATAAATAAGCTAGGTTGGTTTTCTATGCTTACGGCCTTTGTTGGAGTATTGATAATGATGCTATGGGATGGTGTTTTTTCAATAGACACAGGTATTTTATGGACACTCTGTGCATCTATATTATTTTCTGTATATAATAACTTAAATAGGCATCTTTCTATGAAAGGATATAGAGGAATTGAAATCGTAACATACAGTATGGCATTTTCAATATTAATATTGTCACCGTTTTATAAAGATGCCTACACTGAAATAATGGTGGCACCAGTTAAATATATTGGAGTTTTGCTAATTTTGAGTATTTTTTCAAGTGCAATAGCCTATTTCTTATGGAGTATAGCTCTTACAATCGCTGATAATACTAGTGAAGTAGCAAATTACAGTTTTTTGACACCATTTTTTGCTACAATATTAGGTAATATTATCTTAGGAGAATTACCTAATACGGGTACTCTCATAGGAGGTCTTATAATAATTCTTAGTATGGTAGTTTTTTCCAAGAGGGATAAATTTTCAAATTAGGATTATTTGCGTTGAATTATATTTATTTATTTATATATTTTGAAAAGAAGTTATAAACAAAGTGATTTATATGATATAATATAAATCAGTTATTTATAGGAGGTGTACTTTGTATATTGATTCTAATAAATATAGGCCTGATATAAAAATTTTACCAGAAAAATACGTAGCTATGGATTTAGAGTTGACAGGTGATTACAAGCTTAATTATATTATTGAAGTTGCTGCCCTTAAATTTGTAAATGGTCAGCTTGTAGATGAATTTACTAGTTTGGTAAAACCACCAAGCTATAAAAAATATTATAGTAGTGATAGAAATACTAGTAAAAATAAACATAAAAAAATTAAATCAATAATTTCTATAGATGGAGAAGATATTTATTATATAGATGAATTTATAGAAAATTTAACAGGCATATCCAATGATATGCTTTATAATGCAAATGAAGAAGGTCTAGTAATTAATGAATTTTATAACTTCATAGGTGATATGCCTCTTGTTGGTCATGGTATGGCAAATGATATTTTAGAAATTAAGAGAGCCTTTAAACGCGTCTTAGATGTGGATTTTAATAACTTATGTATAGACACATTTGATATTGCAGAATTTGCGTATGATGATAAGTTTTCTCTAATAAATTTGTGTAATAAACTAGGTATTGATAATATTAATATGCATAGAGCTAGGTCGGATGCTTATAGGACCCACCTATCCTATATAGAATTACTTAGATATATAAAAGGCAAGTACGGTCAAGATTCTTATAGTGATGCCTTTTTTCAGTGGATGGAAAAATCACTTCTTAAACAAAATAGAATTCTTAAAAATAGGGTGATGACTAGTATAAATTCTAAAAACTGGAGTTTGAAACGACACAATTATTTAGATGAATACAGGCTTGACTTGACTTTTTTTAATTCTAAATTTTGTCTATCTAATAGGATTAATTTAAAGAGTAATTCTAAGTTGAAAAATCTTTTATGTGAGTATAAATTGAATCTTTCCAAAAGCTTGGATCCGTCTTGTGACTACTATATTACGAAAAACTCTTTATACGATAGTGAAGATATAGATAAACAGATTATTAAAAAAGTTGTTAGTATCAATAAATTAGGTAAATCTGTAAAAATACTCGCACTTGATGAATTTATTTCTATATTAGAAAACTTTAATAGTATTGATGAACAAGTCTATGAAGAAGAGAATAAGTGCTTTGATTTTGATTTTTCACAAAGAAAAGTATACTTGTATAATGATTTTAACTATGAGGCAAAAGAATATATAGCTGATGTATTAATTAGAAAAGGTGCTATTTTGGTAAAAGAAATAAATAAGCAAACTGACTATATAATAGTTGGAGAAGGTTTTGACAAACCAGTATTTTACGAATCAAGAGAATGTGAAATACTTTTATCTTATTTGGCACTTGGTCATGATATTAGGCTAATTAATGAAAAAAAGTTTTGGGATATTTGTGAAGTAAATAAGGGGGATAATAGTATAAAATGATATTTAATAAAAATAAACAAAAAAAATATGCATCTTTTATAATTGGAATGATAATTTTTTCTAGCCTATTTGCTGAAAACTCATCTGCAATTACTATTAAGCGTATAAGTGGACAAGATAGGTATCAAACCTCATTTAATATAGCTGACCACCACAAGTCTGATATAGCTGTACTTGTCAGCGGTAAAAATTTTCCAGATGCCCTATCAGCAATTAGCTTGTCAAATAAATACAAGGCTAATATTATTCTAGCTAAAACTACATCTGATATTTTAGAACATAGGAAGTTAACTTCTGAACTTATAAATAGAAAAGTTAAAAATGTTTATATAGTTGGGGGAAATAAGTCTGTAGACTCTGGATATGAGAGAGAATTGAAAAAGTTTTTCTTTGTAGAAAGAATCGAGGGTAAGGATAGGTATGAAACGAGTCTGAGGGTAATAGAAAAATCAGGATACAAGAATCTTTGTATAGCAGATGGTAGAGGTTATCCAGATGCCTTATCAACAAGTGCTTTAGTAAATAAAACAAATACTGGACTTCTACTTGTTGATGGGAGTAAAAATCTTAATCTTAGACCCGATTACAAGGTCTTATATACAATTGGTGGACCTAACTCTATAAAAAATACTTATGGTAAAAGAATTGCTGGAGAAGATAGGTATAAAACTTGCTATCAAATTTTAAATATGATAAACCCTAAAAACATACTTATAGCTAGTGGAACTAACTTCCCGGATGCACTTTCAGCTTCATCAATGACAAGTTTAGGAGATATGGGTGTACTTTTATGTACAAACAACTACGATGAAAATGTACTCAAGTATACTTCAGATGTCAATAGCATAACGGTAATCGGAGGTTCGAATTCAGTAAGTGGATTAACAGTTAATGCTATAATTGACAGGTATCTCTATAGCTATGATTCTTACTATAATATAGGTTTTGATGAAGAAAGCCAAACATATAAGTTCTCTGATAGGTCCACTTTTAAAGGTTGGCTATTTCAACCCAATACAACAAATTATGGGTATGACAAATATTTCTATAATGACAAAGGTGTTTTACAAAAAGATACAGTTCTTGATGGCGTCTTGATAGATGATAAGGGGAAGGCTCAACTAGATAATGACGGAAAACCTATCATAAATTAATTTAAATGAATAAAAACTTTCTAAATACTTTACATTTTCCAAATATAGGCGTATTATAGTTTGGAGGGGTATGGTAGGTTATAGGGAGGAATTATAATATGAAGGTTGAAACTTTTGGTGATCCACAAAAGCCTGTAGCACTTTTAGTACATAGTATTTTTTATCCTGGAGTTACCAGTTATAGAAGGATATTACCACTATTAATAGATGACTATTATGTTGTCATACCAAATTTAGAAGGACTTGACTACCCACATTCAGACTTTGTATCTGCTAGGTGTCAGTCTGACAAGATAATAGAATGGATGAGGGGACATAATATAAATAAAATAGCATTTTTGTTAGGTTCATCATATGGTGCTTCGGTTGCATTTGAAATATTAAAAGATATAAGTATAGAAATAGATAAGGCGGCATTGGATGCACCAGCTATGAAGTCTAGTAGAATATATGGTTTAAGATTGTATCTTGAAATGAAAAAAACATCAAATGGATTTAAAAAATATCCTGATGAATTTTTAAGTAAAAGTAAGAAGTATAAATATTTAACTAAGGAAGATGAAAAATACTGTATAGAAGTATATAAGGCTATTGACAATAATTCATTGAAAAAAATTGCCTTTTCATGTTATGATTACACACTACCATCGAGGCTTTATAGGACTGGTACAAGCATTGTATTCCTATTTGGAGAAAAGGACAAGGCAAAGATAAACTTGCCAGAAATAAAATCGCTAGGAACAGGCAAAATAAAAATAATTGATGGTATGAGTCATATGCAATATATGTTTGAAAGTCCAAAAGAATTTTTAAAAGAATGTGGTTTATAAATCACAAGGAGGTAACTTATGAAAAAAATATTATTTGCTACTGCTTTAGGTCTTACAGCAGGTGCTCTAGGTTATAAGCTGTACAAGGAAAATGAGGAAGAAGTAAATGAATTTATTCGTGAAAAACTTCATCTAGATGATGACATTTATGAAGATGATTTTGAACTTGAGGAATTGGAATCACTAAGAGATACTATTAATGATTTGATTGATAAGAAAAACGAAGAAGGATCTAAAATTGAAGATGACATTGACAGTTTTATTGTTTCAATGCACGAATATGAGCAAGAGAATCCAAAATTGGAGGACTCAGTTCTAATAGAAGACAAGGACCAGTAATATTTTGTAACCATTGAGGTATTAGTATATGATATAGTATATACTAATACCTTTTTTTATTGGCTCTATGTCAAATAACGTTGGTGATAATTTAAATCAACAAAATCTATTA
>CAUQSL010000002.1:0-196840 GCA_963520775.1 uncultured Peptostreptococcus sp. | reverse complement strand
AATATAAGGGTTTTAGAGCTTCTACCAAAGTTTAAAATCAAAAAAATGAATCGTTTGTGTGCTGTCTAGAGCACTTATTACGAAAACCAATATTGTATACAGTACATCAGCATAAAGGAGGAACTCACATGTCTAAGGCAAAAAAAGAAACAATCGAAGCAAAAGGTTTTGCTATTCAAATTTATACTGAAGATTTTAAAAAAGACTATATAAGTCTAACAGATATTGCAAGATACAAAAATGTGCATGAACCTAAAGATGTTGTTAAAAACTGGTTACGAGTAAGAGATACAATTGAATTCCTTGGTCTCTGGGAGACTATTCACAATCCTAATTTTAAAGGGGTCGAATTCGACTCCTTTAGAAAGGAAGCAGGAACAAATGCATTTACCTTATCCCCTCAAAGGTGGATTGAAAACACAAATGCGATCGGTATTGTTTCTAAATCTGGGCGAGGAGGAGGAACATTTGCTCATCCTGATATAGCTATGGAATTTGCTTCATGGATTTCAGCAGAGTTTAAGCTCTACTTAATCCAAGATTACAAGAGACTAAAAGGAGACGAGAATTCTAAGCTATCATTAGGTTGGAATCTTAATCGAGAAATCTCCAAGATTAACTACAAAATTCATACGGACGCAATCAAAGAATATCTTATAAAGGATCTTACTAGCGAACAGTTGTCTTATAAGTACGCAAGTGAAGCCGATATGCTCAATGTTGCCTTATTTAACAAAAGAGCAAAACAGTGGTGTGAAGAAAATCCTGACTTAAAAGGTAAGATGAGAGACTATGCAAGTCTTAATGAGTTACTTGTACTTGCAAATATGGAAAGCTATAATGCAGTTCTTATCGGTAAAGGCATGGATCAAAAAGAAAGAATGATAGAACTTAGAAAGCTTGCAAGAACTCAACTGATGTCAATTGAAAAGTTGAACAATACAGGAATTAAGAGCCTAGAGGATAAGTCAAAGAAATAGAGAGATATGTTACGAGGTGGGCATTGAAAATTGTCTTGTTTCAAATAATATTGCTCTTGTCGATACTAATTGCTTTTATAAAAGTTAGTGGAATGATTTT
This sequence comes from uncultured Peptostreptococcus sp., assembly GCA_963520775.1. Lineage (GTDB taxonomy): Bacteria > Bacillota > Clostridia > Peptostreptococcales > Peptostreptococcaceae > Peptostreptococcus. The sequence continues at coordinate 195,760 of CAUQSL010000002.1, read as the reverse complement.
AGGAATAATATCTTTTTTGGTATTTATAGGAGAAGTAGCTTGCTTTGTACAAAAAGATACAGCAACTGGAATGGTAGCATTACTTCTAGTATTCTTAATCAGTCCTTATGGGATACCTAAAATTGCACTGTGGATTGCAGCATACCTTGAAGTAGCGAAGGATACATTAAAGGAAATATAAGAGTGAATATAAGAGTGAATTAAGACGATGGAATGTTAATCTATGAAAATGAGCTAAGTCACAAAAATCATAAGCAGAAGCGTGTATACGCTTGATTCTCCAATGAATATGATGAAGGGGGGATAGATATGGTTCAACATCTAATTTTTGTTACAAGTTCGTATTCTGAAGGAACACGTATAGGATTACACAGAATAGTTAGTTCTAGTAAAACAGATGACTTTGCAAAATTGATAACTAGCATTAGATCGAAAACAAATAGAGCAGATTATGGAATACATTTTCTTGAGACTGAATCTGAGAGTTGGGAAAGTGTCATAAAAATGGACTCGTTTTTCAGTGATGTAAAAGTATATAATACAGAAAGAGAGTTTATAAAGATAGTGAACAAAGATAAAGATATCTTAATTTCAGATGTGGCCAAACTAATCCTTTCTCGTAAAGAACTATGCATGAAATCATTAAGCATGGTTATTGAAAAAAGTTCATCAGATTACTATAGGAAAACGAAGAAAAAATTGTTTATTGGCGACACAAAATTAGGTTATGCTGAATTCACTAGAATACAAAAGTTAAAAATTAAAAATACAGTTTTATTTTCCAGATTTTTACATGCTGAAGGTGGTAGTGAAAAAATGAACTTTATACTAGATAATCTAAAATCCTTAGTTGTATAAATTAAAAAGGTTTTATAATATATAGAGTTGGTGAGAGAAAAATTCTCTTCCAACGCTAAATTTTTGCAAAAAAATAGGAACACACATCAAATCTTGTGTATAATTTAAATCGCACAAAATAAAAAAAGGAGAAATGATATGTGTTCTAATGCTAGCATAACAGAAATCTTGGGGATTAACGATAACAATTTAGTAATTTTATGTAATAGAAAAGAAAGGTTGATTGTATAATCAACCTACTAAAACTAATAGATAAATCAGAGTTAAAGGATATAAGTATTAATAAATATACTAATAAAGTTACGGATATATTAAAATATACAAATATATCATATATTGAAAAATTTGTTAGAGATTACAATTCAATAATGGATAATTTGAATAAAGAGTCGTATAATATAATTGAGGTAATAAACACATTGGGAGATTTAAACCCTAGTTATAGAGGTGTAAATGTATTATATCAGATAAAGATAGCTATGTATCTGGGTTTTAATTCCACACAACGTAATCTTTGAATATAAAGGAAGTTAACCATAAATTATATTAAGAAGTTAGATTTAAAAAACAAACAAGGCGATTAGAATTATATAAAGAAATGAAAAAAATATAGAAATACCTGTGCCACCTGATATAAGTAAAATAAAAAATAAGTAGGTGATAATATGAAATATCTAGTTGATATTAGGGATGAAATTTTAATAAGAGAAAAAGAACCTTTGTTATTGGAAGCTTATTCTTACACTGATCGAGAGTGGGCTGAAGGAGATTGGTTGGTTGGGGTTTATGATGGCAGTATAACAACAATAGCCATCACTGAATCAGAGGCAAAAGAGTTGATAAAAAATAAAGAACTGTATAAAAGCATAATAAAAAATAATATAGAAAAGTAATTGTTGGACTTATTTTTCTTCGTTATATATCCAGTGCCTTTGAAAAGCGTTATGAGGAGCTTTTCAAAGAAGGTGATGGTTTTGAAAATGACATGAATGCATATGCAGAAGAAAATATTTATTTGAAAAAGAATTATAGCAACATTGATAAAAGAAAGTATTTTAATTGATATTGATACTTTAAAGAATATAGAGTTTATAAAAATGTTAGCTTACATTAACAATGATAAAAATATTAAATGAAAGGGGATGGAGCTAGTGTCAAATAATAACAATTATGATGATTTTATCAATAGATTAGAAGAATATGCTTCCAAACCAGACAATACTGTTTTTGCAGATTGTGATATAGAGGGTATGAGTAACTTTCATAAGGATGGTAAAACAAGTAAGGTATGGTGGGTAGAAAGGTTAGATTCAGTAGGTGAGTTTTTATTTAGTTTCGATAGAAAGAAAATATATAATTTGTTTGCTGATTATCCTCATAATCTTACAGAAGATGAGGTTGAAATTTTTGATAAAGAAAATCCATATTGGGCTGATTTTTTTAGATATAGAAAAAAATAATTAAGATATGATTAGATGGCTAACAATGATATGGAGGTAATAATATATAAAATTTCACATTATTTATATGAGAGTATAAAATAGGGGCATAATACTTGTTTAGAGGATATTGCTTGGAGTTGTAGAGATTACTACGGTTAATCTGACGATTAGATAGTTAAAAATATAAAAATGGTTGTACAATATTTAGCGTTGGTGAGAAAAAATTCTCTCCAAACGCTAAATATTATACAACCTTTTTTTGTAAGTGTCCGTACACTTACTGTGCTTGCTCTTATACTAACAGCATAAGAGTAGCGTTAAGTATAGTGCTTAAAATTAACCTAATCGTCTACGGTAAAATTATATTATTAGGGATGAAATGGGATTGCTAAGACAACTTTAAAACCCCCATGTTTACTATGGTTTATGGTAACAGTTCCTTGATGAGCATCCATGATCTGCTTTACAATTTGCAAACCTAATCCATGACGCTGTTCGCTGATATTGTTATCACAAATCATGTAATGAGGTGTTTCATTTAGTTTTTTGAGTTGCTCATCCGAAATACCTACACCATTATCTTCAACGCATACTATGAAAAATTTCTGGTTAATAGCAATATCAATATAGATTGTACAACCTTCTTCATTATGGTTTATACTATTTTGAATTAGATTTGAAATTGCACGTTTTAACAATTCTGCGTCAACATTAATGATGCATTTAGTAAGATATTCATTACTTTTCCATTCAATGGAGTACTTGTCATCAATATCCATATTCATAAAGTCCACAATTGTTTGACGAACAAGTGCAACAATATTTATATCTTTTTTCATTAAAGGTTGCATATTGTACTCGAGTTTAGAAGCAAGATTCAAGTCGTTAATCAGATTTTTCATTATTTCACTTTGCTTCACAATCGCAGAGGCTTTCTTTTGAGCGTTTTCTGGTAAATTCGTAGAATTTTCCAATTGTCCTGCATAACCCATAATCATAGATAGAGGTGTTCTGATATCATGGGATACACCAGCAATCCAATTTGCCCTTGCTTTTTCTTTTTTTCGCAATTGTTCTTGTTGGTCTTGCAAGATGACAGAGGTCAAATTGATATTAGCAGAAATTTCAGATAGTACTCCTTTTTCTGCGATACTTACAGGTTTTTTTGAAGCTAAATCTTGTATACCTTTGATGATAGGATTAATGGATTTTATGAGTCCTAAGTTCGTCAATAGATATATGATAAGTATTAGAACAACATTAATGAAAATGACGACTGCGATTGCTTTTGGCATATCTGCAATTATATTGTATTTTAAGGTTGGACTGGTATGTTTCCAAAAACTTTTTACAGGATAGCCTATTACTACAAGTCCCCTTTCATTTGCTCCAGTAAAGGTCGGATAGTCTAAAAGATAACCGATACTTAAATCAGCAATATCGGATAAAGTGAATTGATTTGGTATTGAACTTGGAAGATTGTCAGTATGCCAAATCATTTTAGAAGTATCATTATCAATTAAAAATGCCCATGCATCACTTTTATCCAACTTTTCCAACATGAATTCTGGAAGGGCGTAATTTCCTTGTTCTGTCAGGTATAATGCTTTTGCTGTTTCTTTCGCTATCTTATACGGAGAAGAATCAGCATCAGGAATATGTTTAAACATCAAGGATATTAATATTATAAGATTGATCAAAAGAATGAGAAAACTACTAAAAAGCAAAAGGCCGACAAGTCTTCTTATGAGTTTGAGTACATTTTTCATTTTATTTGTTCTCCATCTTAAGTTTATATCCCAACCCCTTGATGGTTACCAAAGATAGGGGTTTAGACGGATTGAGTTCGATTTTTTCTCTAATTCGCCTGATATGAGCCATTAGAGAATTTTCATATCCATAAGGATTGTCTCCCCAAGCAGCTTCACACAAGGCATCAATTGTTACAATACGTCCTGCGTTACGATATAATGCAGATAAAAGCTCATATTCTTTTGCCGTTAGAGGAATTCTTTCACCGTCTTTTATGACTTCAGCTTTTGAAAAATCTATTTGGGAATGTTCCAACTGCACAAGAGGATTTTCTTCTTTATAAGTTCTTCTCAAAATTGCCAATATACGATACGCCAATTCTTTCGGCAAAAAAGGTTTTACTATGTAGTCATCAGCCCCTAAATCAAAACCTTTAAATTTGTCATCATCTTCTCCACGCGCAGTAAGAAATAAAACAGGAAAATTATCAATTTTCCTCAATTCTCTTATTAAATGAAATCCATCCATATCTGGGAGCATGATATCAAGTATCGCCAATTTCGGTGATTTTTCTTTTGCTTGAATTATTGCTTCTTTCGCATTCTTAGCGGTGCTTATTTGGGTAAAACCATATTCATTGAGAATGGAGCAAACCATATCTAAAAGTTCCCGTTCGTCATCAACAATTAATATATGTTTATCTAATAAATAGTTATCATTCATGATATCATCTCCTTTTAATAAATAATTATAACATAAATTAGAGTATTTTAATAGAAAAAAGTAAGGTGGATTTAAGGTAGTGAGAATGTTATCACAAGGTTGAACGTTTAAAATTATGTAAATAACAAAAGATAAACTGAAAGGAGATGTTATCTATGATAGAGTATTTTAATAGAAAAAAGTAAGGTAGATTTAAGGCAGTGAGAATGTTATCACAAGGTTGAACATTTAAAATTATATAAGTAACAAAAGATAAACTGAAAGGAGATCTTATCTATGATAGAGTATTTTAATAGAAAAAAGTAAGGTAGATTTAAGGTAGTGGGAATGTTATCACAAGGTTGAACGTTTAAAATTATGTAAATAACAAAAGATAAACTGAAAGGAGATGTTATTTATGAATTATATTATTACAACAGAAGGGCTTACAAAAGAGTACAAATCATTTATTGCTGTCAATGATGTCTCGCTTTATATTAAAAAAGGAAGTATTTACGGTTTTCTAGGTCCCAATGGAGCTGGGAAATCTACAACTATGAAAATGCTTTTGGGGTTAACGACTCCAACTAAAGGGAATTTTATAATTGATGGAAAGCAATTCCCAAAAGATCGAATTTCTATTTTAAAAAAGATTGGATCTCTGATAGAATCTCCATCTTATTATGCAAATCTAACAGGAAAAGAAAACCTTGATATTATACGTCGTATTTTAGGATTGCAAAAGAGTGCTGTTGATGACGCATTAGATCTTGTTGGTCTTACCGAATTTGGTGATCGTCTTGTGAAAAAATATTCACTTGGTATGAAACAAAGGTTAGGGATTGCAGGAGCTTTGCTTGGAAGACCACCTATTCTGATTTTAGATGAACCGACAAACGGACTTGACCCTGCCGGTATCCATGAAATTAGAAGTTTGATTAAATCACTACCGAAGATTTTTGATTGCACTATTCTGATTTCTTCTCATATGCTATCAGAAATCGAATTGATGGCAAATGATATAGGTATTCTAAATCACGGAAGATTACTTTTTGAGGGTAGCTTGGAAGAACTACGTAATAAGGCATTGTCATCCGGATTTGAGACGGACAATTTAGAAGATATGTTTTTATCCATGGTGGAAGAAGACAATTTCAATAGAAAACAGAGGGCACAGCTATGAGAACTTTAGCAATTGAATTTAGAAAAGAAAAACGAACAGGAGTTGTCCCTACAATGCTAGGTATAGGTATTCTTGGAGCAGGGTATGTCTTTGTAAATTTTATCGTGAGAAAGAATAGTTTACTTAATTTACCTTTACCGCCAATGGATATCTTACTGACACAATTGTATGGAATGCTCATGATATTAAATATGTTCGGCATTATTCTTGCGACTTCTATGATTTACCATATGGAGTTCAAGGGCTGTGCCATAAAGAAGATGTATATGCTTCCTATTAGTATTCCTAAAATATATTGGTGCAAGTTCTCAATTTTGACATTTATGCTATTTTTTTCGATAGTGTTGCAGAATTTGGCTCTTGCAAAAATAGGAATAAGCGAATTACCGCATGGCACTTTCGACTTTAACACACTCATAGCGTTTGCTGGATACTCCTTTGTAACAACAATGCCTGTAATGTCTTTCATGACTTTAATATCTTCCAGATTTGAAAATATCTGGATTCCAATCGGTGTTGGTGTTTTAGGATTTTTAAGTGCAATGGCACTTGCTTCATCAGAAATATCATTTTTTTTAGTACATCCTTTTGTACTTATGATGAAACCGGCAGTAGCTATGAGCGCAAAGGCGAATACGACAATAGCACTCATAGCTTTGATAGAAACCGCACTTTTCCTTTTTGTAGGTTTATGGACATCTAAAAATTTGAGTTATGAATAGGAGATGTAAAAATGAATTTTTTAGAATTAGTTAAAATTGAATTTATGAAAGTGAAAAGAGGAAAAATCTTACCTCTAATCTCTATTGCTCCACTTCTTGTTATAGCGTCAGGAGTGGCAAGTTTACAAAGATATTTGACACCTGAATATACTCATGCATGGGCAGCGATGTTCATTCAAAGTGCATTATTGTACTCTTATTATCTCATGCCGTTCAGTATGATTGTGGTTTGTGTTATGATTGCAGGTCGAGAAACAAGTAATAATGGTATCTTAAAAATGTTAGCTTTGCCTGTCAGCAGATATCAACTTTCTCTTGCTAAGCTCTGCGTGTTAGTCTTTTATCTCTTTATTGAAATGGTAGTATTTATGTTAGTATTTGTGGCTGCCGGAGTTTTTGTAACGAAAAGTTCAGGCATTATGGAAGCTTTACCAATTTTATATCTTTTTAAATGGTGTGTACAATTATTTTTGACAATGCTTCCGAGCGTTGCAACAATGTGGGCAATTACTGTACTTTTTGATAAGCCGATGTTGTCTGTTGGACTTAATCTGCTCTTGGTAATTCCAAGTGTACTTGTAGCAGCTACTCCTTTAAGAATTTTTTACCCTTATTGTTATAGCGGGTATTTAGTGTCTTGTTCTCTGTATGATTTTACGGTGTCAGGAGTGAATAATAGCTTTAGATTATTTCCTTTTCTTCCTATTGCCATTTCAATCTTTGCTTTAGCGATGATGGTAGCAGTAAAACAATTTGGAAAGAAAGAAATGAGATAACATTATGGAAAATAAAAAAGTACAAAATATGAGTAAATTAGGTTTAGTTATCAGTCTTTTGCCTTTGTTAACATTTATACCAGCGGCGTTAAATATATCTCTTACCGGTATCATACAATTGGTGTGGGCAGGGGCAAATATAATCTTTGCTTTCATGGGTCTAATGATATCCATTATGTATGTCAAAAATCGTGAAAGCAGGGGTGCAACTAATATTATTTCAACAATTATAAGCGTTTTTTGGGTATTGCTTATAAGTGGAATCTTGCTAATGGTAATATTCCAAAATCTATTGAACTGATACAAATAACATACTTGAAAGAATAATTTTAAAATAATATTTTCTCAGAGGTGAGATATTAAATACATGAATAATTCGTTGTATTATTACAACTACAGAATAAGCATAAAAAAAATATAGTCACAACGAACAAATTTTGTGGTTGTATAATATTTAGCGTTGGTGATAGAAAAAATTTTCTCCCAACGCTAAATTTTTGCAAAAAAAGAATATACATCAAATCCCGTATATAATTTAAATCGCCAAAAAATAAGAAGAAATAATATCTGTTCTAATGCTAGTATAACAGAAGTGATGCGAACTAACGATAAGAGTTTAGTGATTTTAAGCAACGAAAAAGTAAAATCAGTAGGGACTGAGTATGTTTTGAATGGATTGAAATATGAATATGCAAATGAAAGATATCATACAAGCGCAGTGCACTATATATTTTTCTTATAAATAAGGAGTGGTTTATAGAGTAAAAATCCATAAATATAGCAGCTTATAGAAAAAAAATAAAAAAAAATAAATAATTCCTAGTAAATTAGTCAAGATTATTGATTTTTTTGGGTAAACATAGTAATATAGTCTTGTATAAAATTTCAACTGAAAAATTTTCAACTGATAATCTCTACAGATTATTAGTATTTGAAATTATAGAATAATCTTAATTAGGTGAAAGGAAAGTGGAAAGTATGAGCGATATATTATTAGAAATAAAAGATCTTAGCACTAAGGTCGGTGAAAAAGATATACTAAAAAATGTTAATCTGGTAGTAAAAAAGGGAGAAACTCACGTAATTATGGGGCCTAATGGTTCAGGCAAGTCTACTCTAGTGAATACTATAATGAGTAACCCAAAGTATGAGGTTACTTCAGGAAAAATATTTTTTGAGGGAGAAGACGTTACAGATATGGCTGCTGATGAAAGAGCAAGAAGGGGTATCTTTATGTCTTTTCAGTCACCAATAGAGGTACCAGGTATCAGTGTTGAAAACTTCATAAGAACTTCTAAGTCTGCAGTTGATGGTAAGCCAGTATCTGTTTTGAAGTTTAATATGGATTTATCTAAGAAAATGAAAGATTTGCATATGAAGACAGAATATGCAGGTAGATACATGAATTATGGATTCTCAGGTGGAGAAAAGAAAAAAACAGAGATACTACAGATGCAGGTCTTAAATCCTAAGTTGGCTATGCTAGATGAGACAGATTCAGGGCTAGATGTCGATGCGGTTAGGATAGTTTCAGAAGGTATAAAGAACTTTAAAAACGACGATAATGCCCTATTAATAATAACACACCACAAGGAAATAATACATAATGTAATACCTGATTATGTGCATGTAATAATGGATGGTAAAATAGTAAAAGAGGGTGATTTCTCATTGATCCAGAGGATTGAAGAGGAAGGATATGGTTGGATTAGAGATGAGGTGAATTCATCTAATGGAAACTAAGAGAGAAAACAAGAAAAGAACTCAGATAGAAGAACATGACCGTGGTATATATGATGTTAAAAATGAGTTCAAGTTCAAATCAAAGACGGAAAAAGGTCTAACAGAAGAGATAGTAATTCAGATAAGTAAGGAAAAAAATGAACCTCAGTGGATGCTTGACATCAGGCTAGCATCTCTAAAGAAGTTTTATGAATTAGAAAATCCATCATGGGGACCAAACTTAGATGAAGTAAATATAGACGACATAACTACATATATAAGACCAGATGCGGACCTTGTAGAAGATTGGGATCAGGTTCCAGAAGATATAAAGAGTACTTTTGAATTACTAGGTATACCAGAGGCTGAAAGAGAAAACAATCTATCAGGTGTTGGAGCCCAGTACGACTCGGAAGTAGTTTATCATAATATACAGCAGCACCTACTAGACCAGGGTGTAATTTATACTGATTTTGAGAGTGCAGTTAGAGAATATCCTGAAATAGTAAAGAAATATTTTATGAAGTGTATTACTAATGCAGACCATAAGTATGCAGCCCTACACTATGCAGTATGGTCAGGTGGATCATTTGTATATGTACCAAAGGGAGTAAATGTAGACGTACCCCTACAGTCATACTTCAGACTAAATGCTCCTGGTGCAGGCCAGTTTGAGCATACACTAATAATTATAGAAGAAGGTGCTTACTGTCACTTTATAGAGGGATGTTCAGCACCTAAGTACAATGTTGTAAATATCCATGCTGGAGCAGTTGAACTATTTGTTCAAGAGGGTGCTACCCTTAGGTATTCTACAATAGAAAACTGGTCAAGAAATATGTACAACTTGAATACAAAGAGGGCTATAGTAGAAAAGGATGGGGCAATTGAATGGGTATCTGGATCTTTCGGTTCTAAGGTATCTTGCCTATATCCAATGAGTGTTTTGAGGGGTGAAAATGCTAGGTCTGAATTTACTGGTATCACGTTTGCTGGTAGGGGCCAGTACCTAGATACAGGTACAAAGGTAGTTCATGCAGCACCTAACACTTCATCTACAGTAAACTCAAAGTCTATATCAAAGGACGGTGGTGTAGCAATATACAGGGGTCTTGTAAAGGTTACAAAGAATGCCAAGGGGTCTAAGTCAACTGTTAGTTGCGAGTCCTTAATGCTTGATCAGGAATCAAGGTCAGACACAATCCCAGTAATAGACATAGCTACTCAGGATGTTGACCTAGGTCATGAGGCTAAGATTGGTAGGATAGATGATGAGGTGATCTTCTACTTGATGTCAAGAGGTATTAGTGAAGCCGAGGCTAAGTCAATGGTAGTAAGAGGTTTTGCAGAACCAATTGCTAAGGAATTGCCACTTGAATATGCAGTGGAGATGAACAATCTAATCAATCTTGAATTAGAAGGTACTATAGGTTAGGAGGAAAAATATGATAGCAAATACATTACCACTTCTTACTTGGAGATGGCTAAAGGTAAATGAATCCCTAATCGAGTTGCCTGAGGTCAAGGACCAAGTACATGAAATAATAGCAAAAGAAGGTCAAGAAGTATCAGCCCTATTTGATACAAATGAAATGGCAGGGGAAAAATCTTCAAGACATACAATTATAAATATAAGGGCAGAAAAAAACTCTACAGTTAATATATATTATGTGGCAAGAAGCCACGATGAAGAAAAGGCCCTAACAGATATTAGGGCAGATGTAATGGAGTCAGCAAGTGTAAACCTAATACAGGTAGAGGCAGGAGCCAGAGATGTGGTAACCAATTATGTTGCCAACTTAATAGGAGACAAGTCTAGTACAAATGTTGAGTCTGTATACTTTGCAGATGGGGATAATAGGTTAGATATTTTCTACCATATCAACCAGATAGGTAAGGAAACAAATTCAAATATACTAGTAAATGGTGCCTTAAAAGACAAGGCTAAAAAGACATTTAAGGGAACAATTGATTTTAAGAGAGGATCAGTTGGCTCAAAGGGTAGTGAAGAAGAGTTTGCTACCTTGTTAGATGATGAAGTAAGGTCTATAGCAGTGCCAGTACTACTATGTCAGGAAGATGATGTAGAGGGTGTACATGCAGCCAGTGCAGGAAAGATAGACCAGGATACTCTATTTTATATAATGAGTAGGGGTATCAATGAAGAAGAAGCAAAGAAGGTTATAGTTGAAACTAAGCTTGCTCCAACTATTCATAAACTACCAGATGAAAAGTTAAGAGATGATGTTTGGGGTCAGATAGAATCAAGAATGTAATTTTCTAAATGATAGTATTAACTGTATTATAGAAATGAGAGGTGTAAAAACCATGGATAAGCAGGCAATAAATGAAATAAGAAAAGAATTCCCTTATCTTGATGAAGCCAAGATGGGTAGGAAAATAGTTTACTTGGACAATGGGGCTACTTCACAGAAACCACAGTGTGTAATTGATGCCCTTGCCAACTACTATTCATTCCAGAATGCCAACCCTCATAGGGGGGCCCATTACTTGGGTATGCTGGCAACTGACCTATATGAAAATTCAAGGTTGAAGGTTAGGGACTTTATAAATGCCAAGTCTGAAAATGAGATAATCTTTGTAAGAAATACTACAGAGGCCTTGAACCTAGTAGCATATTCTTATGGTTTAGACAAGTTAAAAGCTGGCGATGAAATAGTAATTTCAGTATATGAACACCACAGTAACTTAGTTACATGGCAGTTTGTAGCCCAAAAGACTGGTGCAGTCCTAAAGTATGTATACCTAAATGACAAGCATGAGTTAGATATGGATGGATACAAGAAGGTCCTAAGTGATAAAACTAAGATAGTTTCATTAGCAGGTGCATCAAATACTGTTGGTGGAGTGATAGATGTAAAGGAAGTAGTTAGACTGGCTCATGAGGTTGGGGCTGTAGTATCAATAGATTGTGCCCAACTATCACCTCACCTAAGGATGGATGTTCAAGACTGGGACGTTGATTTTATATCATTTTCAGGTCACAAGATGTACGCACCAATGGGTATAGGTGTCCTTTATGGAAAGATGGAATTACTAGAATCGATGACACCATTTATGTATGGTGGAGATATGATTGAATATGTGTATGAACAGGAAACTACATATGCACCAGTTCCTGCCAAGTTTGAAGCAGGAACTCAAAATGTTGGTGGGGCAATAGCTCTGGCAGCAGCCATAGACTTTATGGAGAGGATAGGTGTAGACAATATACATGAGCATGAACTTGCATTGACAGATTATGCCTACAAGAAGATGAGTGAATTGGACTTTGTGGAAATCTACTCTACTCCTAGTTATCTGAGGTCTCCTTTGATAGACTTTAATGTCAAGGATGTCCATGCCCACGATGTAGCAACTGTTTTGGATTCTTATGACATAGCTATCAGGACAGGTCACCATTGTGCTATGCCTCTACATACTTTTATAAAGCAACATTCAACATGTAGGGTTAGCTTTGCAGTTTACAATACATTTGAAGAAATTGACTTCTTTATAGACAAGCTTAAGGAAGTAAGAAAGGTGATGGGATATGGATCTTAAGAGTTTATATACGGATATGCTCCTTCAGGAGAGCAATAACAAGGCCAATATGAGGGACTTAGAGGACCCTACATATAAGGAGTTAGGTCATAATCCAAGTTGTGGTGATGAGATTACCCTTCAAATAGAAATGGATGGGGAAATTATCAAGGATGCAAGTTTTGCAGGAGTAGGATGTGCAATATCTAGGGCATCAACATCTATGATGATAGACCTAATCAAAGGTAAAAACATACATGAAGCCAAGGAATTGACAGAGAAGTTTATAGGTATGATCAAGAAGGAAGTAACTGTAGATGATGACCTGATAGATGCCTTGGGTGACGCGGCTATATTAGAAAATGTATCAAATATGCCAGCCAGAGTAAAGTGTGCAGTACTTGCCTGGCATACTCTAGGAAATATAATTGATAAAAACTATAAATAAGAAGGGCTTTGTGGTATAATAATCCTAAGCTCATTTATGGGGAAGTTAAGCTAGATCTGTTAATATGGGTCTAGCTTTATTTTATAGGTAGGCTGGATAGACCGTAGTAGTACTATCTATCAAAAGCTTCACTAAAAATTATTTGGAAATATTTTGAGAATAGACATAAATTGGAGGTATATATTATGGCAGGTTACAACGATTATTCATATGCTAGGAGTCTCTTAGCTAGAGGTGATTATAGAAGATGTTACGACACTATGAATAATTTTCAGGATAGGGATGCAGAATGGTTCTTTATAAGGGGTGTGGCTGCAATGAACCTTGGATTTTATGAAGAGGGTGAGGATTATATCAAGAGGGCCAAGTTTATGGAACCTGACAATATGGAGTTTCAGGACGCATATAACAACTATGTAGGCAACAGGAGCAACTACAATCAAAGGGCAGACTACTACAATAGGAGAAGGACTAACTTAGATAACTCTGGTTGCTGCTGTGGTGGAAACTGTTGTGAAGTTTGTTGTAACCTATGGCTTGCAGATTGTTGTTGCGAGTGTATGGGAGGAGACCTTATACCTTGTTGTTAATGGAGGTGTAGCTTATGAAAAATAAAAAGGTAAGTTCAAGTAACCAAGAGATACATAGAGATTCAAGTTATTTTAAATCACAAAAGCAAAATACAGATATAGAAATACATAGACAAAAACATAAAAATAGTAAGGCTAGGAAGATTTCCCATATGGGTCTTCTCCTAGCCTTTAATTCAATAATATATATTTTAGTAAATTATATCACTACAAATACCATAACCCTACTAATTATAGCTAGCTTACCAGTTATAGTTGTAGTTATAGAGTTTGGCTTAAAAGATGGGGTCCTATACAGCTTGTCCTCTATCCTGTTAGCCCTTATACTTATAAATAATAAGATGTATTTTATAAGTTACTTATTTACTTTTGCTAGCTATCCATTGATAAAGGCCCTTGTAGAAAAGGCGAAGGTCTTTTGGTTGGAATTAGGTTTAAAATTAGCCTATGCAAGTACAGTGTTTATAATAATATATTTAATATTAGGAACTTTTTTTTCTATGAAAAGTATAATATATAATTATATAATTCTTATATTTATAATATATAATGTGTCGTTTTTAATTTATGATTGGGTGTTAAGTCAATTTGTAATATTTTATCTTGATAAACTATCTAAGATAATAAAGATGAGATAAGACACCTAATAAATTAAAGATGAGATAAGACACCTAATAAATTAAAGATGAGTTAAGACATCTGATAAATCAAAGATAAGATAAGCTATTTTTCTAAAGACTTAGCTATTTTTTCAAGGGCATCAGCTATTCTAGATAAAGATCTAGAAATATCTGAGTCCTTATTATTTTGCCAACTTACTTGTTCAAAACCAAAGTCATCATCCAAGTCATCTACAAGTTCTATACCATCTGGCAAAACTATTTTAATACCATTTTCATCTGAATCTTGTTTGGCATCTTCATTCAAATCAAGACCAAAATCGTCTTCAATAATCTCATCAAAGTCCTCGATTAGATCCTTGACATTATCGCTTTCTTCATCAAATTTAAGTAATTTTTTATTATACATATATAACCTCACATTCTTCTAATCTTTAATAAGAATCCTCAATATGAAGGACAGAAGTAGGAACCTGATAAATAACATCCTTCCTTTCTATGATGACGATAGTATTATTTTTAAGAAAATAATCTAGATTTAGTTGGTGTAACATTTCTCTAGAAGGGTTTATAGCTATAGGGTTGCCGACCCTCTTTAACATACTAATATCACCATTTGTATCACCATAGGCATAGGACTTGTCCATATTTATAGAGTGTTTCTCTATAAAGTATTCAATGGCCTTATTCTTACTATCTGACCCCCACATTGGAGAGACACCTCCAGTCATCTTACCATTTTCAACAAAGTATTTACTTCCAATATAGTCACTAGCCTTGTATTTTTCGGCCATACGACTTACTAGAAAGTCAGGTGAACCAGAAATAAAAATGATCTTATGACCTAGTTCTTGGTGCCACTTAATCCTTGACCTTGTATACTTATACACCCTATCAGCCTTTAGTTTTATTACTTGATCACTTGCAAAGTCTACAGATGATTTGTCCAGTCCAGTCAAGGCCTCTACATATTGGTCAGAAATCTCGTGGAGGTAATCATCATAGTTACCCTGTCTTTTTTCCCAATTCATATAAGTTGTTTCTAGTTGTTCAGACCACTCCCTCCTATGAATCAGGTCATATTGGATTAATTTTCTAAAATGTTCAATTAGAAGAGAATCCCTATATAGGGTACCATCTATATCAAAAAAAGCAGCTATATTAGCCATATTATATTACCTCCCTTCATATAAGCATATTATACCAAAAATCGATGAAAAGCTCAATTTACAAAAGCATTTGCTATAAGTCTTATTAGGGATTATAATATTGTATAAGTAACGAGTTAGGAGGTAACATGAAGAAGTTTAAAGAAGCTTTTTGTAGTAACACACGACTTATGGGGACCATGATGTTGACAGTAGAGTGGTTCATAGATGATAAGATAGGTTATGATTCTAAAACAGGGTTGAATAAAGAAGGAAGAATAACTAGTAAAATTGACCCAGTTGTGGATAAAAAAGATAGTATAGTATCGCATATGTTCATACTGGATGCAGAAGGATTAGGAATAGCAGAACTATTTATACTTGAGAATCTTGATGAGGAAGGTAGGCAAAGGAACTATCGCAAAAGATATGGAGGTCTAGGTGGAACTAATATAGACCTTAAACTAGAAGAGGCTATATACCTAGTGAATAAGTACAGACAAAAAAATATTTGGTATAAAAAAGACCTACCAGAGGGCTTTGACCTAGTATATAAAGAATTTTACAGTGATGAAAATATTTCTATAGATGAAAACCTCTTATTTAGTAAACTATGTAAGAGCATGGAGTCTGAATATGAATTTATAAATTATATGTTAATGCGCTTTATAGCTAGGGACAAGGATGCCTTGTTCCACTATTCATCTAGTGATTTAGTGGCTGCAAGTCACATTAGCCAGATAAATGGGGCCCTGCTTTATAATACTATTGAGAAAAAAACACCAGAAAGATATCTTTGTAGGGCTATATATGAGGATATAGATGGTTACTATGATGCTAATATAATTGTGAATATCAATAGTGAAGGTATAGAAGAAAATAGTGAGGTAGAAAATTTACTTTACTATGACAAAGTGAAAAAATATACCCTGAGGTCTTTTATGGTATTGGATAAAAAAAGTATATATGATTATGAGGTGTTTGATATAATATCTAAGTCGGAAATAGTGGATATATACGATATGGTATTCAATGAGGTTGAAATGACATTAATAGCAAACAAAATAAGGGAAACATATCCTGGGATACAAGAACTGGCTTATGAAAATGGGATTTTATTTACCCAGTATTATAAGGATAATAGCCACCTTGATAGTCGAGAATATTTAATTAATAACGACTTAATGTTTAACATATTTCTTACTGAGGATACCCTATATTTGGCTTGTTTTGATGAAGATACTAGAGACTTTGTAGGATATGTATTAGAGGATAATATGGGTAGAGAAATTCTTCTGGTGGATAGTATGGAATTTGAACAGAATGTATTATTTGATTTTATTGAGTCTGGAAGTGATGATTTCTATGACTTTATAGATAATTGATTTTTTGTCAACTTTTATGTAAATCTTTTCTTAATGTATAGATATATGTTATAATTAATAAAACTAGAATTAAACTTGAATATACAAATTAATGAAAGGTGGACAATCTAGTATGACTATAAGTGATTATAATGGAAAAGTAGCTGATTTTGATTCTTTTTTAAGCTATTTAAATGCTATGGCAATGATAATATCTGAAATGTTTGGAAGTAATTGCGAAGTGGTAATATCTGACCTTGATGATCCAGATAATGCAATTTTGTCTATTTATAATGGTCATGTTACGGGTAGAAGCCCAGGGGATCCATTGACAACTAGGTCTGAAGAATTGATAGAAAGGAGTAAGGGCGGTTATAATATTAACTACAAGAAGGCCAATAAGAGAATAAAAAAAGAGATAAAATCTTCTACAATAGTGACGAGTGCCTTTGGGAGAAATATATCTTTTTGTATAAACTATGATTGTGATGACTTGACCGTACTCCACTCTTATCTAAAAAAATTCTTATCCATGGGTGATGAGGCTTATGATGAGTTTGATGTATTTGATAGTGGTGAACTAGTAGAACAAAAATTCCAAATAGAGTTAGAAAAAATGAATAAGAAAATAGTAGGTATGAATAAGAACGATAGGATTACATTAATCAGGAATCTTAAAAATGCGGGTGTATTCAAGATACAAAAGAGTGTACCTTATATAGCAGAACAGTTAGGTGTTTCTAGGTATACAATATATAATTATTTAAATGAAATACAAGATGAAAAAAAATAATTTTTTTTAAATTATGTGTTTAATCAGGATAAATTTGGGAAAATATATAATACAAACATAATAAATTAAAATACTCAATCTCCCCAAGACAGAATCTCATCCCCCGAGATTCTGTCTTACTTTATAGGATTTTATAGGTCGACCAAGTAGGATATTGACTTATCTGTCAAAGAATAAATGTCTTATTTAACTCAAAAAAATGAGAAATAGGATACTCTCTAAAAAAGTTGTTTATTTATTTTAAAAACTGAGTGATATGCCTATTTTCAAAAAAAGTCCTTTATTTTAAAAGCTGAGTGATATGCCTATTTTCTGATAAATGATTTGCCAAGATATTTTTTGATATCTTCTTCTGGTGAAAAGTCATCTACTAAGATTTCTTTACCAGTATCTTCAAAGACAACTAGGACCTCACAGTCACCCTGCAGGAAGAATTTTCTTACTGTTTCTTCTTTAACTTCCCTTACCTTTATAATATTTTTCTTTTCCTTTTCATAATCCTTTGTATAATAACTACCCATCATATTTATAAATTTAGTATATCTATTCATAACAGTATCCTCCAATCTAGTATATTTAAATATACCACGTCAATTTCATCATTGTCAAATAGCATAAATGCAAATTAGGTTTATGATAGATATAATGCAAATTAGGATTAGGTATGATAAAATATATATAGAAAGACAATTTTGTAAGTATAAGCAGGTTAAAAATAGGTGGGCTTATGAAACTAAAAAAAATAAAAGGAAATACCTACCTTATAAATGGTGGTACTAACACAGGTGTTTATATATTTGAAAATAATGATGCTTTGTTAGTAGATACTGGTTTAGCGGGAAGGCGTCAAGAAAAAATTATAGATATATTTAAAGAAAATAACATAAAGGTAAAGTATATAGTAAATACACATGAGCATGAAGACCATATTGGGGGGAACTACCAGATAAAAAAGGCCTTCCCAGAAGCCAAGATATATTCTTCTCCTCAATCTAGAGTATACGCAGAAAATCCCAATCACTACATGGATTATTTAATGGGTGGCACCAGGTCTAAATATCTGGTAAAAAAAATGGAAGAATATATGGGTATTGCAAGACCAAATGAAAATATATGCTTAGTTGACGAAACAATTTATCCAGGTCAAACAATAAATATTCTAGGTCATGAATTTAAGATTATTGATTGTAGTGGTCATACAGAAGGTTCAATAGGTTTGGTTACAGATGATGGTGTATTTTTTATATCTGATCTTTTGATAACAAAAAATTCTCTAGATAAGTTTGACTTTTTATTTATGCATAATTATAAGCAACAAATGCTTTCTCTTGATAGGATAAGATTAGTAGATTTTCAAATTGGCGTACTGGGCCACTCCAGAAAAACCTATTGTAAAGATGAAATTTTACAAATTGCAAATGAAAACTATAAGGCTCTTATGAGGATGATTTCAAATGTATTAGAGGTAGTAAAAGAGAAGGTAACAATGGATGATATAGAAAAGTTCATAGTGGATAAAAATAAGTTACCCTTTACTTATGTATCTTATATGATTTATAGAAATGCAATTAATGCAGTGGTTTCATACCTACTGGATGAAGATATAATAGAGTTTCTTATTGAAGAGAATAGACTATATTATAAGCTTAAGGATAGGTAACTTGTATTCATTCAAATATTCAGTTTAGATTATATAAGGATAGGAAAGTTGGTGGTATTATGGAATACGAACAGTGGTTAGAGATACTTAGACCATATTCATATGCAGTAGAGGAATTGAAAATTAAATTTAGAAATATTAGAAATGACTATTTAGATACCAAACAGCATTCTCCGGTTGAATTTGTGACTGGTAGGACAAAGAAACTTTCATCAGCTCTTGCTAAGATGAAAAAACTAGATATTGATAATATCGAAGAAATAGAAGACTTGGCAGGTATAAGAATAATGTGCCAGTTTGTTGAGGATATATATGTAATAGTAAATATTATCAAGGAAAGAAATGATATGAGTATAGTCTTAGAAAAGGATTATATAAACAATGCTAAAGATAGTGGATATAGGAGCTACCATCTTATAGTTATGTATCCAGTAAATACAATATATGGAGTAAAGGAAGTTCAATGTGAAATTCAAATACGTACACTTTCCATGAATTTTTGGGCTACAATAGAACATTCTCTAAAGTATAAATATGACCACTACATACCAGACGAACTTGCATATCGGTTAAAAAGAGCAGCAGATGCGGCTTTTATGCTTGATCAGGAAATGGGTGAAATAAGAGAAGAAATAATAAAGGCTCAAGAATTATTTACAGAAAAGGAATATGTTATGACAGATATATACTCTAGGGTAAATAAGCTCAAGGAACTGGGAGATGGAGAGAATTATTACCTTTACAGAATGAAGATGAACGAAATATCTAGGTCTAGGAATATAAAATCTCTACTAATGTTAAAGTTAGAATTAGACGAGATCTTAAATAAGACCAAAGTTAACTTATAATAGGAGAAAAAATGAAGATTTTTGCAATTGGAGACCTTCACTTGTCTGCAGGTGTAGACAAGCCAATGAATGTATTTGGAGAACACTGGGAGGGTCATTATAAAAAAATTTTTGAAGATTGGTCTTCAAGGGTAGGTGAAGAGGACGTAGTATTAGTAGTTGGAGATATATCTTGGGCATCTAAACTAAAGGATGCTATACTAGACCTTGATCAGATAAACAAGATGCCAGGTAAAAAATATTTTATAAAAGGTAATCACGACTATTGGTGGACTACAGCAACAGCCTTAAACAAGTTATATGATGATAGTATGGTCTTTATGAATACTAACTTTCATAATATAGGACCATATGCCCTATGTGGAACTAGAGGTTGGTTAAGTCCTAATGAAATAAAATTTGATGAAAAAGATGAATCTATCTATAAAAGAGAGGCTAAGAGGTTGGAAATATCATTAGAGTCTGCAAAAAAAGCTGGTTATAAGGACTATATTGTTATCCTACACTATCCGCCTACCAATGAGAAATTCGAAGATTCACTTTATACTGAGATTATAAATAAGTATAAGCCAAAGTATGTAATATATGGTCACCTTCATGGAAAGGATAGTTTTGGTGCAGGAATAAAGGGTTGCCACAAAGATATAGAATATCACCTAGTATCGTGTGATTATTTAGACTTTAGATTAGCTTTAATTGAGGATATCAAACCTGTCTAGTATAAGATCTTTAAAAATAAGGACTAAGGAGGCTTTAAATGGCTAGAAATATATGTATAGATATTGATGGAACGCTGACAAGCCCATACTTTTTTATACCCTATTTAAACGAGATAACGGGTAAAAATTTGCGCATAGAAGATTATACATCTATAAATTGGAATGATACTTATGGTATACAGTATGGTCATATATATGACAATTTTGATCACCTTTATAAGCATATATATCTGGAAAGTGAATTGGTAGAGGGTGCTAAGGATGTAGTTAATGACCTCTATGATAAGGGTGATAGAATTTATATAGTTACAGCAAGAAGCAGTGAGATATCAGATATAACAAACAAGTGGATAAAAAATCAAGGTATTAATTGTACAGATATATTTTCTATTAATGGCAATGAGGGCAAGTTAATAATGGCAGAAAAGTTAAAATGCGATTACTTTATAGAAGACGATCCTTCAAACGCCCTAAATCTATCGCAAGCAGGCTATAAGGTTATTTTGATTGATGCTATGTATAATAGGGATATAAAAAACAAAAATATACAAAGGGTATTTTCTTGGCATGAAATTAGAGACATACTCTTATAAGATGGAGTATACATTTTATAGAATATCATCGAAGGTATAGTATACTTATAAGGATATAATAACGAAATAGCAAGTATAATATAAGAATGAAATAGCAAGTATAATATAAGAATGAAATAGCTCGTATAAAATAGAGGTTGTATAGTATTTAACGGGAAAAAATTTTTTCCATTAAGGACAAATACCATACAACCTTTTTTGATATAATAGCGTTCTTTATTCTATAAGATCTTCCAAAATATCTAAATTAGTATCCTTGCTTTTATAAACTCTAGCAGTGGACTTATCGGTCTTGATCTTCTTTTTTTCGTTTTTTCTCAGTTTTTTTTCTAGCTCATGCAGGTTTAGCTTTTGAGTATTTTCAAGAATTTTTTTCTTATGTACCTCTGGATTTTCCAGTATTGAGATAAAACTTGCTAACAAAACAAAGGAACCTACCATAAAACTCAAGGCAAATTCACCATAAATAAAATATGTAAGCAAATAAGTTCCCATTTTATGGGCTATTAGGTAGTCTAAAAAAAACTTAGACGCATAGGCAATTAAGGCTACTGAAAGAGCATAGCAAGACCAAGTAGGAAAAAAACCATAAAATAGTTGAAGTATCATGTTTATAATAACAAATATTAGGATTATATGTAAAAGTATAAACATAATCCATAACCTAGTAGTAGATATACTAGAAGACAAGGCTACATGGGCTGGTAATATAATACCTAAGGGTAGAGATATTAGTACTATAAGAGGCTTAGCTGCAATAGTAGTATCCCTCTTTAAAAATCGAATTAGAATAGGTAGCGTCAAAATTATTGATATAAATATCGTATAAAAGTAAACTGCACTACCGAAAATATCCATGCCAAAATCCTTACAAGTAATAGCTGACATACCAAGTCCTGCATAAACCATAAACCAGCTTGGAAAAACATACTTTATCCTAAAGTTAAACACATATTTAATTGTAAAAATGATTAATATGATAGTTTGAATAATCACACCTGCTACCCAAAAGTATAGGTTGGCCTTGTCGAATAATTCTTTCATCCATACAGCTATCATTATTAATGACATTGAAAAGGATGAAAAGAGTGACAGACCCACAGGTGATTTTAAGCTTGTGTAAAAACTAACTGGACTCAAGAATATCTTGGCAATAGTTAGTAGTAATAAGATTATAGCAACTATCATACACATATCACTTAAAAAGGGAATTAAATCCTTAAATATATTTCCTAAAATAACCCAAGCCAAGGCCAAGGCCGTAATTGGTAGGGGTATTCTAGATATGAATTTTCTCAAAAAACCACCTCTTATTAATAATTATAATATTTTAATATACCCTAGTAATTATAGCATATTTATAAGAATATGACTATAAATTTGATTAATGCTTGTTAATATAGTAAAATTATCTATATTGAGAGCCTATTTTGGAGGGGGCTAATTATGAGTAAAAAGATATTTTCTAAAATGGATAAGCTACCAAGTGGTAGGGCGACAAATAAAATTACTAAAGTTTGCCTAGTGTTAGAGGGTGGTGCCTTTAGGGGGCTATATGGCGAAGGTGTACTAGACGCCTTAATGTTGGCCGGTATAAATGCACAATGTACAATAGGTGTATCTGCAGGGGCTATGAATGGTATGAATTATGTATCTGGTCAAATCGGAAGGTCTGCTAGACTTAACCTAAGATACAGGCATGATAGTAGGTACATAGGGTTAAAGGCAATCAAAAACAATAGAGGCGTTGTAGGTTTCGACTTTATAATGAACCAAGTAGAAGAAGAAAAATTTGATGAAGAAGCCTTCTTTAACCCTGAAAAAAAATTTGTAGTTGTTGCAACTAACTGTTTGACGGGTAAACCAGAATACTTCGATAGGGACAGGGTAGGCAAAAAAATCTATGATGCAGTAAGTGCGTCTGCCAGTATGCCATTCATATCCAAAATGGTAGAAATTGATGGTAACTTATATTTGGATGGAGGATGTAGTGATAAAATACCTTATAGGTGGGCTATAGATCAGGATTATGATAAAATAATAGTCGTGAGGACAAGACCTAGTTCTTATAGGAAAAAGTTGAGGTCAAAGCATATTGTTACTAGCAGTGTATATAGATCCTATCCAGAGTTTGCACAAGTATTAGCTAATTCTAATAGAGATTATAACAGGCAGTGTGATGAGATAACTATATTAAACTCAAAAAAAAGAATATACGTTATAAGTCCATCTGTTTATATGGATATAAGTCGAATGGAAGGTGACTTAGAAAAACTGGGCCAATTATATAAGTTGGGATTTAATGATACAGCTAGGCAGATTAAAGACATAATTGCCTACTTATACTTATAATTGATTAAATTGAAGTTGAATTATAATATATAACTTATCAAAAAAAATAGAAATTAAGCATATTTTTTGGTATAATGAATCTGATGGGTAAGTTTTAAAAGTTTATAAGGAGGAAATTATGGCATTAGTAAATACTAAAGAAATGTTCAAGAAGGCATATGAAGGTGGATATTCTATAGGAGCTTTTAACATCAGTGACTTAGAACAGTTACAGGGTGTATTAGAGGCTTGTAAGGAAAGAAATTCTGCTGTTATAATCCAGGCTTCAAAGTCTGCTATATCATATGCAGGTATCGATACACTAGTGAAGTTGGTAAAGGCTGCTTCTGATGAAATCGGAGTTGACTGTGCCCTACACCTAGACCATGGTCCAAACTTTGAAATGGCTAAGAAGTGTATTGATGCTGGATTTACTTCAGTTATGATAGATGGTTCTCATCTTGACTATGAGGAAAATGTAGCCATTACTAAGCAGGTTGTTGAATATGCACATCCAAAGAATGTTACAGTTGAAGCTGAGCTAGGTGTATTGGCTGGTACAGAAGATGATGTTACATCTGATGTACACAAATATACTGAGCCAGACCAGGCAGTAGACTTTGTAAATAGAACTGGTGTTGATTCACTAGCCATAGCAATTGGTACTTCTCATGGTGCTTTCAAGTTCAAGGGTGAAGCTAAGTTAAGATTTGATATACTAGAAGAAATCCAGTCTAAGCTACCAAACTATCCGATCGTACTTCACGGTGCATCTGCTGTTGACCAGGATGCTGTTGCTACTTGTAACAAGTTCGGTGGTGATATAGCTGGTGCTAAGGGTGTTCCAGTAGAAATGCTAAGAAAGGCATCTGAAATGGCTGTTTGTAAGATCAATATGGATACAGACCTAAGACTTGCAATGACTGCAGCTATCAGAAAGTTCATGGCAGAAAATCCTAAGGAATTTGACCCAAGAAAGTACCTAGGTGCTGGTAGAGACGCTATAAAAAATGTTGTTCTTGGAAAGATTGACACTGTATTAGGGTCAAAAGGATCTCTTTAGTTATAAGTTTATAAAACCATATTATTTTGAATAATTAGAAACTTTTGAGGGGGAGGCATAGCCTCCTCTTTTTTAAAAAGACATATTACTAGAACTAAATTATATTCAGTAATCAAAAAGATATAAATATGCATTAGTATAAAAAATCAGATAAAATAAAGAGTGAGCACATATAAACTCACTCTTATATCTATTATACAATAAAAAACACACAAATTAAAGACTTTAATTAGTCCTGTATATGTTTTATACTCAAGTTGAGAAGTAGGTAACTTCTATAATATACAATCGAATCGAAGGGAGTTGTTTTTTATGAATATTATAATATCTGGAAAGAAAATAAAGTTGACTGAGGGTATTACAGCTTATATCGATAAAAAGTTTAGTAAGTTAGAAAAATTACTAGATCCTAAGGCAGATTTAAAGGTTACGGTAAGCGCCAATAAAAAGGAAAAGCAAAAAGTAGAAGTAACTCTAGATAATATAAATGGACATATTGTAAGAGTTGAAGATGTCCAAGATGACCTATATTCAGCAATAGATCTTGTGAGCGACAAGTTAAATAGACAGATCATAAAGTATAAGAATAAATTCAAGACTAGGAGTGCCGGAAATTCAACTATTAGGTTTGAACAATTTGATGAATTACTTGAAGAAGAAGTAGACAGTGTACCTGAAGACACAGAGCTAGTATTTGAAAGAAAAAAGAAATTTAATCTTAGACCAATGTCAGCACAAGAGGCTGTATTACAAATGAACCTACTGGGACACGACTTTTTCTTATTCAAGGACCAGGATACCTTTGAAGTTTGCCTAGTATACAGGAGGGGCGACGGCGGATACGGGTTAATAGAACAAGATTAGGGATAATTTTAAGAAAGTTGACATAGAATGATTTATATATAGGATTTAGAGTTTTTTAGGGACAGTATACAAACACTGTCCCTATTCTTTTAAGTCTATATTTGATATAATGATATAAACTAATAAATTAGGGGTGGTAACTTGATAATACAAAAGCAATTTCAAATTTATGAGCAAAAATTCGAGCATGAATTATTTGGAAATTTTGATGAAAATATAAAACTTATTGAAGAGAGTTTAAATACAGATATCCTACTTAGGGAAGGTAATATTGTAGTTGTAGGTGAAGAAAAAAATGTAGAAACTAGTATGGACCTTCTTGGCGAGTTACATAAGATGATAGAGTCTGGTAGGGTTTTAGACAGACAGTCTATAGTATACGCTATTGACTTAATATTAGGAGGCAGTCAGGATAGGATAAAAGAACTAGAGGATACTATAGTAATAACTAAAAAGGGAAATCCTGTCAAGCCAAAAACATTGGGCCAAAAAGAGTATGTGAATTTAATTGAAAATCATGATATAACATTTGGTATAGGACCGGCTGGTACTGGTAAGACATATCTAGCAGTGGCAATGGCAGTAAAGGCCTTTAAATTAGACCAGGTATCAAAGATTATATTAACTAGGCCAGCAGTTGAAGCCGGAGAAAGTCTAGGTTTTTTACCTGGTGATATGAAAGATAAGGTGGACCCTTACCTACGACCACTTTATGATGCACTCTTTGATATGTTTGGACCTGAGAGGTTTAGTAAATTCCTAGAAAGAGGAATTATAGAGGTCGCACCTTTAGCCTTTATGAGGGGTAGAACACTTGATAATGCTTTTATTATATTAGATGAGGCACAAAATACTACTCCAGAGCAGATGAAAATGTTTTTGACGAGGTTAGGATTTGGGTCAAAGGCTGTAGTTACTGGTGACATTACTCAAACAGACCTCCCTAGATCTAGACAAAGCGGTCTAGTTCAGGCTATAAAGATACTAAATGGAGTAAAAGGTATAGGTTACAAGGAACTAACTGAAAAAGATGTTGTTAGACATGAATTAGTTCAGAGGATTATCAAGGCTTATGCAAAACATGAAAAGAGAATGGAGTTTAAGGAAAAGTCTAGTGATAGAAACAGAAGAGATGGTGGTATCAAGCTAGAAAAAAACAATGACTCAAGAGGGAAGAGTAGGGATAAAAAATGGAAATAGTTTTTGATGACAGACAAGATTTTTATAAATTAGATCAAAGTTTAATGGAAAAAATAGAAAAAGTAATCTTAGGAGTTTTAAAATATGAAGGTTATGACGATGACTATGAAGTTAGCCTATCATTTGTATCAAACGAGGAAATTAAGAATATAAATAGGGATTATAGGAATATAGATAAGGTTACGGATGTCTTGTCCTTCCCACTTTACGATGGAGAAGAAGTTGATATAAATTTTGGTACAATATCACTAGGTGATATTGTAATATCAATAGAAAGGGCAAGCGAACAGGTTAAAGAGTATGGTCATAGTTTGGAAAGAGAAGTCTGCTTTTTGGTATGTCATAGTATGTTCCATTTACTTGGTTATGACCATATGGAAGATGAAGAGGCTAGGGATATGCGTATTAGAGAAGAGGAAGTACTTACTAGATTGGGAATCACAAGAGATAACAGGTAGTGGAGGCAGGTATGAGTAAAGACCTAAATATTGAGAAAGAAACTGGCAAAGTAGGCAGAAAACTTATTGAAGATGGAGAAAGCGGAAAATGTAGTGACGATATTATTGTTAGCCAAGATAAAATAGGTCAAAAACCAGACATAAATTCTTACAAAGTAGACAAAGAAAAAATAAGAGAAGAAAAAGATAGGGAAAAGTATAGGGTTTTTAAGAATAATAAGGATAAAAAAATAAAACAGGGATTTACTAAGTCTGTAAATGCAGCTATTGAAGGTGTATTATATACTTTTAGAAGTGAAAGAAATATGAAGTTTCATTATTTTGCCTGTTTAATAGTCTTGATAGCTAGTCTTTTTTTTGATTTTTCAAAGATGGAATTTATAGCTCTTCTAGGAGCTATAACATTGGTTGTAATAACAGAAATGATAAATACAGCTATAGAAAAAACAGTTGATATGATTACTCAGGAGTATAACCCTCTAGCTAAAATAGCTAAGGATGTGGCTGCCGGTGCAGTTTTGGTATCTTCTATTTATTCAGTTGGAGTAGCCTATATATTATTTTATAAAAAGTTAACCTTATTGACAGGAAACCTTGTATATAGGATCAGGGAGTCAGAGTTACATATTACACTTATTTGCATAGTGGTTGTCTTAATAGCTGTTGTTGTAGTGAAGGCTATAACATTTACGGGTACACCCTTGAGAGGAGGAATGCCTAGTGGTCATGCTGCTTTAGCTTTTGCAATAGCAACATCAATAACACTGATGACAGAAAGAGTAGAAGCATCTTCTCTTGCCTATCTGATGGCATTATTAGTTGCACAGAGTAGAATAGAAGGCAAAATCCATACCTTTTGGGAGACCCTAGCAGGTGGGATACTTGGGACCCTAGTAGCCATAGTTATATTCCAGTTAGGCTTGTTTTACTAGGATTGAAAAAAATAAGTCTATGTGGTATAATTAAAATGTTTTATCAAAATAAAAGTGAATATACAAGGAGAAGCAAATGGAGTATAAATCGGGCTTTGTCAGTATAGTAGGTAGGCCTAATGTAGGCAAATCAACACTGATGAACAATATGGTTGGGGAGAAGGTTGCTATAATGAGTGACAAGCCTCAGACAACAAGAAATACAATTCAAGCTATATATACAGATGACCAGGCACAGATAGTTTTTTTAGATACGCCTGGTATACACAAGCCTAAAAATAAATTAGGTAAGATGATGGTAAAATCAGCAGAAGATTCTTTTAAAAATGTTGATTGCATTATATTTGTAGTGGATGAATCAGATAAGATTGGTAAGGGAGATTCAATGATTATAGATAATCTTAGAAAGTCAAATCTACCTATCTTCTTGGTTATAAACAAGATTGACAAGTTGGCGAATAAGGAAGAAATATTTGACTTAATAAAGATGTATGATCAAGAAAATATATTTAAGGAAATAATACCAGTATCAGCTTTGAAAAATTCTAATATTGATGTTTTGATAAAAACTATAAAAAAACTTTTAAACCCAGGACCAAGATATTTTCCTGATTACATGGTTACAGATCAGCCAGAAAGGGTGCTAGTTTCAGAGTTAATTAGAGAAAAGGTGCTGCACTATACTAATGATGAGGTTCCTCATGGTATAGCTATCGAAATTGAAAAAATGAAATCGAGAAATGGTAAGGAAATAGTAGATATATCAGCTGTTATTTATTGCGAGAGAAACTCCCATAAGGGTATTATAATAGGTAAAAATGGCAGAAAGCTAAAGGGAATAGGAAAGTCGGCTAGGGAAGAAATAGAATTCTTATTAGATACAAAAGTAAATCTTCAATTATGGGTTAAAGTGAAAGAAAATTGGAGAAATATGACTAATTTTATTACTGATTTTGGCTTAGATGAAAATAGAGATTAAAGGTGGTTGTGATGGATAAAAAACAGGACTCGGCGCGAGAGTTGTATAATGAAGTGAAAGAAATGATTGACAAGTCTAAGTTAATCGAATTAAAGGAAACATTAGAAGAATATCATACGGTGGATATATATGATGTATTGATGGAGTTAGATGAGGTGGATAGGGTAAAGTTGTTTGAAGTCTTACCTCTGGATACAGCAGCATCAATTCTAGAAGAGTGTGAATTAGACTTGTTTATGCAACTAATTTCTGAAATGGATGTAGACCATGTCAGAAGTATATTTGAAGAAATGTCCTTGGGAGACTTGGCAGATATACTAAGAGATATGGGTGAAGATGAAAAAGAAAAAATTCTAGATATGGTTAATAAGGAAGATGAATTGGAGCTTAGAGAATTATTGGCCTATGTAGACGAAACATCCGGATCAACTATGAAAAAAGGGTATGTGACTGTAAATAAAAACTTAAATGTTCAATCAGCTATTAAACATATAAGGGCAGAAGCAGTTGATGCAGACTCAATATACTATATTTATGTACTTGATAATGATCAAAAGCTAGTGGGTGTTCTTTCTCTAAGAGAGTTATTCTTGGCTAAGGATTCAGAAATAATTGAAGAAATTATGATGGAAAATGTCAGGTATGTAAATGATAACGAAGATAGGGAAGAGGCTGTAAAGATTGTATCTAAGTACAATCTTGTTGCAGTACCTGTGGTAGATGATGATGGTATCCTGAAGGGGATTATTACTATTGACGATATTATAGATGTAATGGAGGAAGAAGCCTCAGAAGACCTATATAAGATAGCTGGAAGTAGTGAAAGAGAAAGAGATACGGATGAAGATGATAATTCAACCCTAAGTCAGCAGATTATATCCTGTGTAAGAAGTAGGATTGGATGGTTGGTATTAACTGCTATAATTTCATTTATAGCAGCAATAATCTTTATGAACTTCAAAAAAGTAATAGATAAGAATTTAGTTGAATTACTATTTTTAGCACCACTAGTTGTAGCTATGGGGGGTAGTGTTAGTAGCCAATCATCATCTGTGACTATAATAAACCTAACAGACAAGGATAAGGGTGTTGATAAGGTACTTATACTCAAAGAAATAATAGGTAGCTTGATAAATGGTATTGTAATTTCACTAATAGTGGTAGCCTTACTTGCTATCTTTATTGGAAAGGCAGAAATAACCCTAGTTGTGGCTTTAACAATTCTAATAAATATGGTTCTAGGAGCTTGCGCAGGTACACTATTACCAATATTTTTGGATAAAATGGATTCTGATCCAGCTGCAATATTTTCACCTATAATGGCTGTTTTAATGGATGTAGTGGGTATAGTTATTTATTATATAATGATAGGTATATTTTTAATATAGATATATTATAATACAATAGAAAATAGCTAAATTGGAATGGATTTACAATTTAGCTATTTTGTAGTTTATGAGGTAAAAATGATAGTACTAGATACACAAGGTATAGTGTTGAGAGCAGTAAAATATAAGGATAGAGACTTAATATTGACCATATTTACAAGGAAATATGGTAAGGTTTCTGCCATAGCTAAGGGGGCACAGGGGCAAAAGAGTAGATTTTTATCATCGTCACAACTTTTTTCCTACAATAATTATAATCTTAGAAAACAAAAAGATATGTTTAGCATATACCAAGCTAATAATATAAAGAGCTTTTATAATATATCGATGGATTTTGAAAGTTTTTCATATGCATCATTTATAGTAAAATTAGTAGAAGCGAATATTATAGAGGGTCAGCCAAATAATAGATTATTTGAGCTTTTAGTCCAAACATTATTTCTATATTCAGAGAGAATTGACTCTCATATGTTAGTTTTAGATTCTTTTTTGCTTAAATTTGTTGACTATATGGGATACCGCCCCCAGTTGGACAGGTGTACAGTGTGTGATAAAAAGTATTCAACCTACCCTGTTTTTTCTATTGAAGATGGCGGTTTAGTATGTGGTTCTTGTTATAGGGATGAAAATTTTTTTGTCAAATTAGATCAAACTACTATATCGCTTATGCAATATATATTAAATAATGATATAATAGTATGTAGTAAGGCTAAGGTGGCAGATGTATTAACTAGGGAACTTTTATTATTATTGAAGTTATACATAGTGAACTATTTTGAAAATGTGAGTTTCAAGTCGCTCGATCTTTTAAAACATTTGAAGTAGGTGTTTATGTGACTTGAGAAAGGAATCTGATTATGGAACAGATAACAATTGAAATGGTAGATCAAGTTTTAGAAAGGCTACCGCATATAACCTATAAAGAGGCAAGAGAAGCTCTAATCAAGACGGGGGGAAACGTACTAGAAGCAGTTATATATATAGAATCAGGTAATTGTGATGGTATTTTTGAAAATAAAAGGGACTCAATACGTAGATTTGGAGAGAGTATATCTCAAGAATCAGAAAAAATTAGATGCCAGCTAATAGACTTACTTAAAAAAACGAGTTTTGTAAGGGTGGTTATAAAGAAAGAGTCTACTACCATCCTAAACATTCCTCTGACAATAGGTATAGTAGGTGTAGCTGCTATGCCAATCCTGTCTATATTAGGTTTATCAGCAGCAGTTCTTAATAAGTACTCTCTAATAATAAGAGATGATACAAGTGGAGAAACAGTTGATGTGGGGAATCTAACTCCTGAAAAGTTGGAACTTTTAAAGGAAATGTTATTTAATTCTTTTGATGATATTAAGGAAACTTTTAAAAAATCTACACATAAAACAAAAGATTATACTAGCGAAGATATTATATACGAGTTACTTGAAGAAGATTGAAAATAGGTAGGACATAAGAATAGACTTATGAGAAATAAAAGAATCAGGAGGAACTATTTATGAATTTTCAAGAAATGATTTTGACTTTGCAAAATTTCTGGGCAAAGCAGGGCTGTATAATGACACAGCCATATGATGTAGAAAAGGGTGCGGGAACTATGAATCCCAATACTTTTCTTAGGTCATTGGGGCCTGAGCCATGGAGTGTTTGTTATGTAGAACCTTCAAGGAGACCTGCAGATGGTAGATATGGAGAGAATCCTAATAGGTTATATCAACACCACCAATTCCAAGTAATCCTAAAACCATCACCAGATAATATACAAGACCTATATCTCGAATCCCTAAGAGCTATAGGAATCAATCCAGATGAGCATGATATTAGGTTTGTTGAAGATAACTGGGAAGCGGCAACTGTCGGAGCTTGGGGATTAGGATGGGAAGTATGGTTAGACGGCATGGAAATCACACAATTCACTTATTTTCAACAAGTAGGAAATATAGAATGTGAGCTAGAAACCGGTGAAATTACATATGGTCTTGAGAGAATAGGAATGTACATTCAAGATGTAGATAGTGTATACGATTTAAAATGGAATGACGAAATAACTTATGGAGAAGTATTTAAAAGGCAAGAATATGAAAATTCTAGGTATGCGTTTGATGAATGTAATCCTGAAATGCTATTTAAGCTATTTGATATGTATGAACAAGAAGCTATACGTTTAGCAGAAGTAGGTTTAGTCATACCTTGTTATGACTATGTATTAAAGTGTTCTCATACATTTAATACTCTGGAAGCACGAGGTGCAGTAGCTGTTAGTCAAAGAGCAGCTTTCATAGGCAAGATAAGGTCTC
Source organism: uncultured Peptostreptococcus sp. (assembly GCA_963520775.1). GTDB lineage: Bacteria > Bacillota > Clostridia > Peptostreptococcales > Peptostreptococcaceae > Peptostreptococcus. The sequence goes on along the minus strand of CAUQSL010000002.1, from coordinate 162,768 downwards.
TAGCTAAGTTAGTAGCAGAATCTTATGTAAATCAAAGAAAAGAATTGGGCTACCCATTATTGAAGGCAGGTGAAATTAATGAATAATTATTTATTATACGAGATAGGTGTAGAAGAAATGCCGTCAAGATTTGTGGAGTCTACTCTCAGTCAGTTAAAGAATAACTTAGAAAAATCTTTGATACAAAACAGGATTGGTTTCACTAGTATAGATACATATGCAACTCCTAGAAGATTAGTGTTGATTGTAAAGGGGCTAGCAGACAAGCAGGAAGACCTTGAAGAAGAGATAAAGGGTCCATCTAAGAAAATATCCCTTGCAGAAGATGGCAGTTATACAAAGGCAGCCCTTGGTTTTATGAAGGGCAAGGGGCTTAGTGAAGAAGATGTATATTTTAAGGACCTAGATGGAACAGAGTATATATTTGCCGTATTAAAAGAGGCTGGAGAAAAGACGGAAAAGATATTATCAAAAATTCTAGTAGATATAGTAAAAACAGTTGTTTTCCCAAAATCGATGCGTTGGGGCGGAAAAAATATGAGGTTTGTAAGGCCAATTAGGTGGTTATTAGCTTTAATGAATGACAAAGTCGTACCAGTGGATATGGAGGGGATTATAGCATCAAACAAGACGGTTGGTCATAGATTCCTAGGTGCTAAATCAATAGAAGTGACAAGTATAGAAGATTATTTAGCAAAGTTAGAAGAAAATTATGTAATCTTAGATCAAAGTAAGAGAAAGGATATTATAAGAGACCAAATAAACCAAGTTGCTAAAAGTATAAATGGTATAGTGGATATGGATGAGGACCTATTAGATGAAGTAACCTACATAGTAGAATATCCAAGGGCCTTTTATGGAGAGTTTAATAAGGAATACGCAAATCTACCAAAAGAGGTTGTAAAAACTCCTATGAAGGCGCACCAGAGATATTTTCCGGTGATAGATAGCGATTCAAACCTTATGTCCAATTTCATAGCAGTTAGAAACGGTAATGACTATAAAATTGAGAATGTAAAGAAGGGTAATGAAAAGGTATTAGAGGCTAGATTGGCAGATGCCCTATTCTTCTTTAATGAAGATAGGAAGAAGTCATTAGAAGAGTATAGAAAAGATTTAGATACAGTGGTATTCCAGGAAAAATTAGGAAGTCTTTTAGATAAGTCAGATAGGTTGTATAATTTGGCAGGAAAGTTAGCTGATACAATAGATATTAATTTAAATAAAAAAATCTTGGAGAGAGCAGCCTACTTGTGTAAGGCAGACCTAGTGACTAGCATGGTCTTTGAGTTTGATGAATTACAAGGTTATATGGGTATGGAGTATTCAAAACTAGATAAGGAAAATTCTGCAGTATCTCAAGCCATATATGACCATTATTTACCAAGATTTAGTGGGGATTTGACACCACAATCAATGGAAGGGGCTATTTTATCAATAGTTGATAAGATAGATACTATAGCAGGTTTCTTTGCAATAGGTATACAGCCAACGGGCTCAGCAGATCCATTTGCACTAAGACGTCAGTGTTTGGGAATTTTGACAATATTACTTGAAAAGAACATACAAGTCGATATAACTAAGCTGGTTTATCTAGCGCTTGAACAGTACAAGAACCTTGATTTTGATATGGATTTAGTAGTAGACCAGATTGTTGCCTTCTTTAATGATAGGACTAGGGTAATGTTTAAGGATATGGGAATAAGGTATGACGTTATCGATGCAGTCCTTGCAAGTAACGAAAAGAATATGTCTGACCTATATTCAAGGGCTAAAGCTATTAATGCATGGATTGATAATCCTAGTTTAAATGATATGCTAGTAGCTTTTAATAGGGTATCAACACTGGCAGAAAAGGCTGAATTATTAGATGTACAAGAAGAATATTTTGTGGAAGCAAGTGAAAAAGACCTATACTATAAGTTTATCCTAGTAGAAAAAGAAATAGAAACTTTTATGAAGGATAAGAAGTATACGGAATCATTAGATTCTTTTGCATCTTTGAAACCGGCTATAGATAAATTTTTCGATTCAGTTATGGTTATGGATGAAAATATTGCTATAAGAAATAATAGGTTAGCCTTACTTGCATCTATATACAGGGCAATGTTAAAAATCTGTGATCTATCAAAAATAGTCTATAAATAGGGCTTGTCTATTAGTTTGTATAGTATATAGCGTTGGTGAGAGAAAAATTCTCTCCCAACGCTATTATTTTTGTTTATCAAATAATATTAGTATATTTAAGGTTCAGATTTTATTCGTCAAAATAGTATTATGAGCTTGTTTTTTAAACTATTCCTTATAATAAGGGGAAAGTAAGTCTTTGATCCCATAAAAAATTCTACAAGTAAAAGAAATATTATATAAGCGTTCATAGAAAATTATTATCAAAAGTTATTGACAGAGATTATCAACATTGCTATAATAATAATAGATATTGACTGATATAAAAATTCGGTACTTTATCTAGAAAGGGTTGGTATATTTTATGGCAGACTTAAAGTTTGAAAACATACTTGCATACTACTGCTCACCAGTTCTTACAGGGGCAAAGGTTTCTAATTTGGTATCCATATCTAAGAACGAACTGCCTGAATATGGGAGACTGGTTAAGTACTACAATGATATATTGAAAAAATATGATATTAAAATCAATCCAATATGCGAGTGTGGTCAGAGAATTTTAGTTTTTGTCTATAAACAAGCTGAACTTTATCAATATTTGAAAAAGACTGATATAAATACAATCTTGTCGGCATATGGTTACTCAAGTTCTTGGTCTCTTAATAGGTATATTACAAGGTTAAAGACTAGGATGATTAAGGGTGACTTTCCACATGAAATTGGTGCTTTTTTAGGATATCCAGTATTAGATATTAAGGGGTTTATCGAAAATAAGGGTAAGAATTATAAGTATAGTGGCTATTGGAAGGTATATGGAAATACAGAAGAGGCCAAGGAACTATTTGACTTATATGATAAATCTAGGTATATGGTGATGGAAAAGATGAGTTGTGGTGAGTGTTTAGAAAATATATTAGGCCAATTTAAAAATCAATTATACATAGCATAGGAGGAATTACAAGATGAAGAAGGTTGGAGTTTTTTATTGGAGTGGAACAGGTAATACACAGGCAATGGCAGAGGCTATTGGTGAAGGTCTAGCAAAGGCTGGAGTTGAATATGATGTAATCAATATTTCAAACGATCCTGATAAGAGTGTTAAGGACTATGAATCTCTAATATTTGGTTGTCCATCAATGGGATCAGAAGTTCTAGAAGAAGCTGAATTTGAACCATTTTTTGAAAATGCAGAAGCTTCATTAGGCGGAAAGAGAGTAGCTCTATTCGGTTCATATGGATGGGGAGACGGAGAATGGATGAGAAACTGGCAGTCAAGAGTAGAATCTGCTGGAGCTAATTTATTTGATGATGGCTTAACTATTAACGAGACTCCAGATGACGAAGGTTTAGCTATGTGCGTAGAATTGGGAGAAACATTTGCTAAATAATTATTGTTGTGAAATTTTCTGTATAGATAAATATTGAAAATAGTCATTACCAATAAGTCAGTTATAATAAGAAAAATAATCAAGACATTGAATAGTCTGATTAAAAAAGAAAAGTTTGATTTTTTTGTAACATACCTAAAATAAAATACGATAAATCTAGTAATATGACTTTTTACTAGAAAAAAAGATGCCTCTCTAGGGCATCTTTTTTTATTGATTATATAAAATTAAACATTTCAAAATAGATTAATTAATTTAATAAATTAAAAAAATAAGAAAAAAGTGCATATTATCTTATTTTGTGATATAATAAAAAGGAATTTTAATTTTCAACATATATTTTAAGAAAGGAACGTATGATAATGAGTGCTAAAAAATTATCAAAAGAAGCTTACGGTGGTGTTGAGGGGAAGGATTATGTACCCTACAATACCGATAAGACAAAAAGAGGCTCAAATACAGCTGTTATGATCATAGGTTTGGTATTAGCTATAGTATTTGCGGCTTCTACAGCTTACTCAGGTATGAAGGCTGGGTTGACAGTTGCGGCGGGTATACCAGGTTCTATAATAGGATCGGCATTTATAGCTGCTTTTGCTAAGAAAAAGGGATTATTAGGTAAGAATCTAGTTCAAGGTATGGCCAGTGGTGGTGAGTCAGTTGCCAGTGGTTTAATATTTGTTTTACCAGCAGTACTACTAGTTGGAAGCAAGATATCTTTTCTAGAAGGTCTAGTAATAGGTATAGGAGGAGTACTATTTGGTTTAGGTGTTGCGTCTTTAGTACTCGACTACTTAATAGTAGAAGAGCATGGAAACTTAGTGTATCCTGAATCAATGGCTATATCTGAAACATTAGTAGCATCTGAAGGTGCTGGTGATTCGGTTAAATTTATGGGAGTTGGATTTGTAATAAGTGGTATTATAACAGTTCTAACTGGATCATTTTTAAATATTTGTAACAGCGTTTATAGTAAACTAGGAGAATCTGTTTATAAGTTTAAGTTCGAGATAGAGTCAAATCCACTACTACTAGGAATAGGGTTTATAGTCGGTTTAGAAGTTTCTATGTCAATGTTTGCAGGTTCAATACTTTCAAACTTTGGAATACTTCCTTTGATAGGATATTTTTCTGATATGGCAGGACAAGGGCATACTGTATGGAACAATTCTGCAACAGCTATTAGTCAGATGGATGTTAATACGATTTCAGGTGCCTATGTTAAATATATAGGTGCAGGTATGATGCTATGTGGAGGTGTAATTGGTGCCATCAAGCTTATACCAGTTATAGTTACATCTATTAAGCAGACTATGGGAGCTAAGGCGACTGGAGCAAACCAAGAGGGTGCAAAGGTTCAAAGGTTAATCCTATTAGGTGGTATTATTATAGGCTTCATAGGAGCTGTAATGGTATCAGGTAGCATTTTAATGGCTATCGTTGGTATAGTTATTTCTTTCATATTATCAGCCCTATTTGTAATTGTTGCAGGTAGATTAACAGGTACAATAGGTACTTCAAACTTACCGGTTTCAGGCATGACAATTGCATCTCTAGTTATAGCTACTTTAGTATTTGTTATTGCCGGTTGGACTAATCCAGATGGAAATAAGACTTTATTAATGTTTGCATCATTTATAGTTGTTGCAATAGCAATGGCAGGTGGATATGCTCAGTCACAGAAAGTTACTTTTATAGTTGGTGGTAATGAAGCAGAAATGGAAAAGCACTATGCTATATCAGGAATAATAGGTGTTGTTGTAGTAATAGGTGTTATGATATTACTTTCTGACCAATTATCAGTAACAGGAGCAAACCCTCCATTTGCCTTACCACAGGCTAATCTTATGGCTACACTTACTTCTGGTATAATGTCTGGTGAATTGCCTTGGGTAATGATTATAGTAGGTGTTGTAATGGCCCTATTTATGTTCTTACTTGAGTTACCAATAATGACAGTTGCTATAGGTTTTTATCTACCAATATCAACAAGCTCTATAATACTAATAGGTGCCCTAGTTAGACTTCTTGTAGAAAAGATGGCTAAATCAGAGGGTGAAAGAGCAGCAAGAGTATCTAGAGGTATTAGTTTATCATCAGGATTAGTAGCAGGTGGATCAATAATAGGTCTAGTTGGTATTATACTTCAGGTCACAGGTATAGTTGGTGGAAATACTCCAAAAGGATTTGCTGCTGGCAATGGAATGGCCTTATTATTACTAGCGGCTATGATTGTCGCGACCATAATAGCAATTATGGCTACTAAGGTTAAGGTAGATGAAGAAGATACTCAAGAATAGTTTTAGTCAATTTTAATGGACTATTTAAATTAGGATATTATTTGTAAATTATATATTGACATTAACATAAATATGGTTAATATGCTATATATTAAGTGCTAAAAAAATTCAGTTTGATTATTGGTCAAGCTGAATTTTTTTTATTATTGCTAATATAGCCAAAAAATCTTTGATATTATTATAAATTACAGAAGTTTATTAAAAATCCTAAGAAAAGTAATATTATTAAGAACCTTAAATTATAATAAGCTTGTTAAAAAAAATAAAGAAAATTTATGATGTTTTTTGCTTGAATTTGGTAGGTTGGTTTGCTATCCTTATAGATAATAGTTATATGTATGCAAGAAGATTTTTAAAAATAAGTAGACTAATTAAGAAGATTTTTTTGTTTTGTAAGATGATTTTATATGAAAGAGGTGGAGAAGATGAAGAAGTTAATTTACTTATTTTTCTTGGGGATATTTTTATCAAGTATTCTTGTTGGGTGCGGATTGAAGTCAGATAATAATATAAAAAAAGAGGTAAATATACAGGCTAAAATCGCCAATCAGAATAATAAAAATAAAGAGTACAAAAATAAAGAGGAAAATAAAGACTATAATGTTGGTGATAGCTCCATAAAAACTAGCACCAATATTGTAGTTATTGATCCTGGTCATCAAGAAGAAGCTATGAATGGCTTAGAACCAATTGGACCTGGTTCTAATAAATCTAAACCAATGTTATCTTCAGGCACAAGGGGGGTAGTTACAGGTGTAAGCGAATATCAGTTAACTCTTGATGTATCATTAAAGCTAAGAGACAAATTGAGGGCGAAGGGATATAAGGTTGTAATGATAAGAGAAAACAACCACTGCCCGATAAGCAATAAAGGTAGGGCTGAAATAGCTAATAAATATAAGGATGGTATTTTTTTAAGGATACACGCTAATGGAGTACCAAACCGAGAAGTATCTGGCATATTAACAATGTGTCCAGGAAAAAATAATCCATACACACCAGCAATTGTGGATGATAGTAGACGCCTATCCCTATTAATATTGGAACAAATGTTAAAAAGTACAGGTGCAGAAAATAAGGGTATAATTGAAACAAACAATATGAGTGGTATAAATTGGTGTAAGATACCTGTAAGTATTATTGAAATGGGATTTATGTCTAACCCAAAAGAAGACAAACTTCTACAAACTGAGTCATACCAAAATAAACTAGTAGAAGGCATAGCAAAGGGTGTAGATAAGTTTTTTGATATATAAATAATAAGTGATAGATAAGAAATAACAAGCGATAGATAAGAAATAACAAGTGATAGATAAGAAATAACAAGTGATAGATAAGAAATAACAAGTGATAAATAAGCAAGACTTAGGAGCAAATAACAAATAAACAATATACGTGAAAATATGGATTAAAGGAGATTGGATTAATGCTTACAGAAGAAAGACAGGCATATATATTAGATAAAATTAATAAGTATCATACTGTTAAATTGAAGGAACTTGTAGCTGAGTTGGCTACGAGCGAGTCAACTATTAGGAGAGATTTTGATTATTTAGAAGAAATAGGGCTTGTAAAAAGGGTTCATGGTGGAGCAATAAGTGTAGATGGTACCTTCACCTTTGATAATACAATAGTTGAAAGAAGTGAAAAATATACAGGTGAGAAGATAGCTATTGGAAGATATTGTGCAAACTTAGTAGAAGAGGGGGATTTTATATACTTAGATTCTGGAACGACTTGCTATGAAATAATACCATTCCTTAAGGGCAAGGATATAGTAGTTGTAACAAATGGCATTCATAATATTGAACGCCTATTAGATAATAACATTAAGACATACATACTTGGTGGGTTTGTAAAACCTCTAACTAAGGCCGTAATAGGAGAAGAACTTGTTGTTAGCTTAGGAAAATACAGGTTTACCAAAGCCTTTATAGGAGCAAATGGTATAAGTGCGAATTCGTCCATAACTACACCTGATACTAGTGAAGCAATTATAAAAGCAGAGGTTATAAAAAGATCTAAAAATGCCTACATACTTGCAGATGCTAGTAAATTTGGGCGAGTGTCTTTTGCCAAGATATGTGACTTAGATGAGGTATCTATAGTCACAAGCGCTAAAAAAGAAGATATAGATAAGAGAATAGTAGATAAGACAAGACTTATAAGTGTAAAAATTTAATGATAGAAAAGAATAAAAGAATTTGGAAGAAAATGATAAAAAATAGTTGATATAGGTGATAATAGTGATATAATAGTCTTGTAATGGAAGAAAATAAAAGAATATAATATATTATGATAGAAAAGAGGTGTATTTTATGATATACTCGATAACCCTAAATCCGTCAATTGATTACATCGTCCGATTAGATGAATTTAGAGAAGGAAAATTAAATAGGTCTATGGGTGAATATGTGAATGTTGGTGGAAAGGGTATAATGGTGTCCAAGCTACTAACTAATATAGGAGTAGAAAATAAGGCGCTAGGATTTTTAGGAGGATTTACAGGCGAATATATATACTCTTGGTTTAAGTACCAGGGTATGAAGGAAGACTTTACTAAGGTAGAAGAAAATACTAGGATAAATGTCAAGATTAAGGATAATCAAGAGAGTGAGATAAATGGTAAGGGTCCAAGTATAAGCACAGAAGAGGAAAAGAACTTTTTAAACAAGCTAGCACAACTAAAGAAGGGTGATACAGTAATCATATCAGGAAGTGCAGCACCAGGACTTAGTAAGGACATATTTGGCCAAATAATAAAAATATGTAAGGATAAGGGAGCTGACTTTGTAATAGATACTAGCGGTCATGCTCTAAAAAAGGCTATAGAGTTAAATCCACTTTTGATCAAGCCAAATTTTGATGAAGTGAGCGAGCTATTTGGTCAAGAATTTGCTAGTAAGGAAGAAATAATCCCATATGGCAAGAAGTGCCTAGATATGGGTGCCCAGTATGTCATAGTTTCTATGGGTGGAGAGGGAGCCCTATTCTTTGATGGAGACCAGGTCTACTATGCACCAGTTGTAAAGGGTATACTGGTAAATTCAGTAGGGGCAGGAGATTCGATGTTAGCAGGTTTTGTAGGCAGTATAAAGAGTGGGTTAGAACCCCTAGAAGCTTTTAAATGGTCGGTTGCCAGTGGGACTGCAACTGCATTTTGTCAAGATATAGCAACTAAAGAACAGATTGATGAAATCTATAAAAAGATCAAAATAGAGAAATTATAATTATAGGCACTCATAGGATAATGGATCAAAAATGGAGTTAAAAAATAAGGTTATATAAAAAGCAAAAGATAATAGTTTTAAAATTTGTAAAGGAGAAATTATGAAAATTTCAGATTTGTTGAAAAAAGAAATTATGATTATGGACCTTAGTGCTGATACTAAGGAAGGTGTAATCGATGAAATGATAGCTAAATTAAGCGAAAAAAATATGATAAATGACCCTGTAGTCTTCAAGCAAGAGATTATGAACAGGGAAGAATTATCATCAACAGGCCTAGGTGATGGTATAGCAATGCCTCATGCCAAGACTAGTGCAGTAAATACACCTTGTGTTCTTTTTGCAAGGAAAACTCAGGGACTTGATTACGATTCACTAGATGGCCAGCCTGCCTACCTATTTTTTATGATAGCGGCAGAAGATGGGGCTAACAATACCCATATTGAAACCCTAGCCAACCTATCAAGGCTTCTATTAAAGCCAAACTTTATAGATTCTCTAAAGGTTGCCAAGGATGCTGATGAAGTCCTAGCTCTAGTAGAATCCGGTGAAGCAGAAGTTACTGAAGCAAAGAAGGAAGAAGCCCAGGTTGTAGTGGATGAAGAAAAACCATTGATAGTGGCAGTTACTGCTTGCCCAACTGGTATAGCCCATACCTATATGGCTGAAGATGCCCTAAAGGAGCAGGCCAAGAAGATGGGTATAAATGTAAGGGTTGAGACAAACGGTAGTGATGGTGCTAAAAATGTATTGACCAAGGAAGAAATAGAAAAGGCTGTTGGTGTAATAGTTGCAGCCGATAAAAATGTAGAAATGGATAGGTTTGATGGCAAGCACCTACTAAAGACACCAGTTAGTGAAGCCATTAGAAATCCTAAAGATCTGATTCAGAAGTCTTTAAACAAGGAAGGAAGTGTCTTCAAGGCTAGTGGAGAGGTCAAGTCTCAGGAAGAAAATAAGGAAAAAACTTCTATAGGAAGTAAGATATACAAGGATGTAATGAACGGTGTATCTCACATGCTACCATTCGTAGTAGGTGGAGGTATCCTGATAGCAGTATCATTTATGGCAGAAAGTTCCTTTGGCGAAAAGAGTCAAATATATAAGTTTTTAATGGATATTGGTGGTAATGGAGCATTTACAATGCTTATTCCAATATTGGCAGGTTATATAGCAATGAGTATAGCTGATAGACCAGGTCTAATGCCAGGTATGGTCGGTGGTCTTTTGGCAGTCAATTCAGGTTCAGGCTTCTTGGGTGGTCTAGCTGCCGGTTTCATAGCAGGTTATGTAGTCCAATTCCTAAAGAAGTTGACATCCGGTATGCCTAGATCCATTGATGGTATTAAGCCTATGATTATTTACCCTGTATTTGGTTTGTTATTGACAGGATTAATCATGCAGTTTGGTATAAATCCAATATTTGCAGGAATTAACAAGTCAATGAATACAGCCCTTACTCACTTGGGTATAGGCAATGCAGTCCTTTTAGGAGCAGTTCTAGGTGGTATGATGGCAGTTGATATGGGAGGTCCGGTTAATAAGGCAGCCTATACTTTCTCAATAGGTGTATTTTCGGCTACTAAGTCAGGTGCCTTCATGGCAGCGGTAATGGCAGGTGGTATGGTTCCACCTTTGGCTATAGCCCTAGCTACATTAGTATTCAGGCATAAGTTCACAGATAAGGAAAGAGAGTCTGGTATGACAAACTGGTTGTTGGGTGCAACATTTATCACTGAGGGTGCAATACCTTTCGCAGCAGCAGACCCAGTAAGGGTAATCGTGAGTTCAGTTATAGGTTCGGCTATAGCAGGTGGATTAACTCAGTTATGGCATGTTAATGCCCCAGCCCCACACGGTGGTGTCTTGGTTGCCTTCGTAATGAACCCTCATCACGTATTGTTTTTCTTCCTATCAATAATTATAGGTACAGTAATATCTGGTATGATCTACGGCATCTGGAAAAGAAAGGTTATCTAATATATATTAATTATGATAATAAACATGTGCCTAATTTTATTATAAAGTACTAGCTTGTACTATAAAAATTAGTTTGAATAATGGAGAAGTCTTACTGGACTACTTTGATTAAGTAGGGGGTAGGACTTCATTTTTTTAGTATATTGTCTAGTAGATTATCGGATTATCTATAAAAAGTATCTACTTTATGATATAATTTTCAAGTAAGAAGAATACTTTGGAGGTGGACTAATGCAAGAAAGAGTAGCTGTTATAGGTGCTATTTTAGAAGATCCAATAAAGTCTCAGAGTCAATTTAATAAAATTGTAGCAGAATATCATGATCTAGTAATGGGTAGAATGGGTTTACCACTAAAGGATAGGTGTATGTCTGTTATAAGTATTACAGTAATTGGAACTATGGATCAAATAAATACAATGACAGGACGCTTGGGGTGCTTACAAGGCGTTACAGTAAAGACTGCCATATCAAGATAGGGCTGAGAAATGGATAAAAAAGTATATAAGTTAATAAATCAGCTATATTGTGAACATAATTTAGGTGAGGAAGATTTGACCTATATTATAAAAAATATGAATGAGGAAATAAAAGAGTATTTGGTAGAACTTGCTTACAAAACAAGAAATAAATACTATGGGAAATTTGTTTACCTTAGAGGTCTTATAGAATATACTAATTTTTGTAAAAGAGAGTGTAAATACTGTGGTATAAATGCATACAACAAGAGTGCCAAAAGATATAGGATGAACAAGTTTGAGATAATAGATACTTGTAGGCTTGGTTATAACTTAGGCTTTAGAACATTTGTACTACAGGGTGGTGAAGATCCTTATTTTACAGATAAACGTATTTGTGATATTGTAAAAAGTATAAAAAAAATATTTCCAGATGTTGCGATTACCCTATCATTAGGAGAAAGAGAAGAAAAATCATACAGGGCTATGAAGGAGGCAGGGGCAGATAGGTTTCTTTTAAGACATGAAACAGCTAACCCAAAACTTTACAGGTGGCTACATCCATTTTCAAATCTAGATTCTAGACTTAAGTGTTTAAATAGCCTTAAGCAGGTAGGATTTCAAACAGGAGCAGGTTTTATGGTAGGCCTTCCGTGGTATACAGATAGAGATTATGCACGTGATCTAGTATTTTTAAAAGAATTAAAGCCCGAAATGATAGGAATTGGTCCCTTTATACCACATTCAAGCACAAGTATGAAGGATTATGAACCAGGAAGTTTAGATAAAACAATAGTTATGCTCGCTCTTTTAAGGCTCTTGTTACCTAAGGTCCTTCTACCAGCCACAACAGCCCTAGCAAGCATTGGAGCTTGTGGTAGAAAGTATGGTCTAGATGCAGGAGCAAATGTAATTATGCCTAATTTAACTCCTCTTGATTATAGGGGGGATTACAGTCTTTACAACAATAAAAAAAGTACAGGTAGTGAATCTGCCGAATCATTAAATCTCATAAAGCAAGAATTAGAGTCTTATGGATATATGGCGGATATGTCTAGAGGCGATAGTAAGATGTGTGACTAGTCGAGTTAGGGGGAAAAACCTTCTTGATAAGTCTATTACTTAATATATAAAATCTAACAAAAAAGAATTTCTAATTTGAAAGGTGGAAAAAATGAATAGGAAAAGATTTGAAGAAAATGTAAGTATAGATAGAGAGTATGTTCTATCTTTGATTAAGGGTGCAAAAAATACTAGTAGACAGGATATAGACAGAATATTGGAAAAGGCTTCATATAAAAAGGGTTTAGACCATGCTGAAATAGCAGCCCTACTTGAGATCAAGGATCCAGATCAGGTTAAGAAATTGTTTGAAGTTTCAGGCAAGATAAAAAAAGATGTCTATGGAAATAGGATAGTATTATTTGCACCTCTATATATTAGTGACTACTGTGTAAACAACTGTGTTTATTGTGGTTACAAGTGTAAGAATAAATTTAATAGGAAACGTCTATCTATGGATGAGATTAGGCGTGAGGTTGAAATACTTGAGAAGATGGGGCATAAGAGATTGGCTCTAGAAGCAGGTGAAGATCCTCTGAATTGTCCTATTGAATATGTACTAGAATCTATTAAGACAATCTATGATACATATGAAAAAAATGGTGTCATTAGGAGAATTAATGTGAATATAGCAGCTACAACTGTTGAAAATTATAAGTCATTAAAGGATGCTCAAATAGGGACTTACATTTTATTCCAAGAAACATATGACAAGACGGTTTATGAAAAAATGCACCCAAACTGCCTAAAGGGAGACTATAATTACCACCTAACAGCTTTTGATAGGGCCATGGAAGCTGGTATTGATGATGTAGGTGCAGGAGTTTTATTTGGTTTGGCAGATCCTAAGTTTGAAGTTTTGAGTCTTATGATACATAATGAACATTTAGAAAAAAAGTATGGAGTAGGATTTCATACTATATCAGTACCTAGGCTACGTCCAGCAGAAGGTGTATCTTTAGATACATTTCCATACTTACTAGATGATGATATGTTTAAAAAGATTGTTGCTATAATAAGATTGGCTGTACCTTATACAGGTATGATATTATCAACTAGGGAAGATGAAGATATGAGAAAAGAACTCATAGAATATGGCATATCACAAATATCGGCAGGGTCATGTGTTGGTGTAGGAGGTTATCATGAATCTATGGTAGGTGAAAATATAGGACAGTTTGAGATGGCAGATGATAGAAAGCCTATAGAAGTGATTGACGACCTTATAGACAATGGTTATATACCTAGTTACTGTACTGCTTGCTATAGAACTGGGCGAACAGGTGAGAAGTTTATGAACATTGCTAAGTCGGAAAAGATTCATTATATGTGTAAACCAAATGCCCTTACAACCTTAATGGAATATGCTGTCGACTATGGAAATGAAGAGTTTTTGAAAAAGGCCGAAGAGTTTGTAAGAAGTCAAGCTGATGATATAGATAGAGAGGATATTAAAAAGTTTACCCTAGATAATATAGATAAATTAAAAAATGGTATCAGGGACTTGTATATATAGGTGATTGATGATGAATAATACACCACTTGCAAATAGAAAAACTATAGTTATTGTTGGTAATAGAAATAGTGGTAAGTCTAGCTTGTTTAATCTTATTTTAGGACAAGAAATGTCAATAGTATCAGACTATGCTGGAACAACAACCGACCCAGTAGGTAAAAATATGGAACTAATAGGCTATGGACCTGTAAGACTTATAGATACAGCAGGTATAGATGACATTGGTGATTTGGGTAAAATGAGGGTGAATAAAACTCAGATAGAAGTGGAACAAGCTGACCTAGTAATTCATGTGTTTGATGCCAGCAAAGAAACTAGGGATGATTTTTTAGATATTAAGGCAAGATATGAAAAACTTAATAAAAAGGCAGTATATATATTTAATAAGTGTGATAAGCTGGATGATGTTGACTCATATAAAAATGAAATAGGATCAGATAAAGTTTGCTTGTTTATATATGCAGATAAAAATAAACCTATAGACCAGAAAGATAAGATCTGTAAATTTATTGTAGAAAATATAAGTGGCTCGGAAGAAGAAATTGGTTTACTAGAAGGACTAGCAAAGCCAGGCGATACAGTTATTTTAGTGGTGCCTATAGATTCACAAGCACCCAAGGGTAGGTTAATTCTACCACAAGTTCAGGTGCTTAGAGAATCCTTGGATAAAGGGATTATTAGTATAGTTGTCAAGGACACAGAGTTAGAAAGAAGTTTAGAAAGGTTTAAGGATATAGATCTTATAATTACAGATTCAAAAATATTCGACAAGGTTGCGAAAATAATAGATAAATCAGGAAAGAATATAAACTTAACTAGTTTTTCTATAGTGTTTGCCAGACAAAAGGGAGATATAGATATATTCTTAGAGGGAGCTAGTTATATTGACAAACTCAGAGATGGTGATAGAGTATTGATAGCCGAATCATGTACTCATACAAGTTCGCATGAAGATATAGGCAGTGTCTTAATACCGAATTTAATAAGAAAAAAGATCGGTAAAAACCTAATTTTTGAATTTTCTCAGGGAAAGCTTGATGAAACAGACCTATCCAGATTTTCCTTGATGATCCAGTGTGGAGGTTGTATGATGACAAAGAATAATATGACTAGCAGGATAAATCTAGCAAAAAAATTCAATGTACCAATTAGCAACTATGGTATAGTATTAGCATATTTAAATGGACTTTTCGATAGGGCCATTTATTAGATTATAATGATAAAGGGATTTGTGGATATTATAAGAAAAAGACCAAAATAAATATTTAGTAGATTTATTGTAAAAATTAGTATAAATAAAGAATTGCAAAGTATTAATTTAACATGATATACTATTCAAGGAATATTATTTTATTTAATGTTATTTAGTAGGGAGGATTTTAATGAGCACTTTATTTGCTTTAGGTTTAGGTACAGGGATTTGTTGTGGTATATGGGGTGCTATATCTTCAATAGAATCACTGGGCCTGGTTACATGGATTGGATTTGCAGGTTGTACTGCTTATTTTGCATCAGGTAAACATGGTTTTGAAGGGGTAAAGACGGCTATAATTTCTACTTTTTCAGGTATGGTATCTGCCCTTGTAGCTATGTTTATATCAGGTATGTTATCAAACGTAGTAGCAGTATCTTTTATAATGACAGGAATTATCTCTGCAACTATGTGTTGGCAGGCTAAGGCCAAAGAATTATGGTTTATACCAGGGGCCTTTATAGGTTGCTTTACGACATTTGGTGCATCTGCCATGGGTATAAATGTCATGAGCGGAGATATAGTGCATGTAATACTATCTTTTTTATGTGGTGGGATATTAGCCCTATCATGTGATAAAAGTGGAGAGTTTTTATTAAAAAAATTCGGTAGGGAAGAATAGATATTTAAGCCTACATCTAAAAGTAAAAATAGATATTTAATTATATATCTAAAAAGTAAAAATAGGTCATGTAGTTCAAGTATAATCTAGGTGAATATATGGTCCATTTTTAAAATATAATATGTATTTTTAAAGAAAAGAGAGTGATTAATTATATGGATTCAAAAAAAGTTGTATTTGAAAGTAAGTCAGGTATAAGGTTGGATACGCCAGCAAAGGATCTTTTTGAAAGATTTTCTTACTTAAAGGATTATCTGATATCTGTAAATCCTAAGTTTAACCAATTAGATGCTATAAGTGCTACAGGTGACCTAGAAAAAATGACAGTTAAAGATTTGGCTGATTTAGGTAATATGCCAGCAGAATCATTGATTTATATGATGGAGTCAAGCATATCAGAGAACTAAGTATATAATATAATTTTTGTTTATTCAAGCACATATATATTGACTTAGCAAAATGAAGAAGAATGCTTATTTTACAAGCTTATTGTAAGGGGGTTAAAAATGGATGTATTAGAGTGTATAAGGTCTAGAAGAAGCATTAGAAACTTCAAAGATAAAGACTTGACTTATGATGAAATCCTTGATCTTATTAATCTAGGTACCTATGCTCCAACTGGCCAATATCGTCAACCTTGGGGATTTGTAATTATTCAAAATTCTGATGAACTTAGGAAATGGTCGGACCTTGGAAAGGCTGACATTCTATCTAGGATAGACGACTTACCAGCATATAAAAAATATATTAAGTGGTTTGAGGATCCAGAATTTAATTTATTTTATGGGGCTAAAAATTTAGTTGTAGTATATGGAGATAGTAGCTCTCCTTGGTATATGGAGGATTGCTCTTGTTTAGCAGAGAATATGATATTAGCTGGATTTAGTAAGGGTATAGGATCTTGTTGGATAGGTTTTGGTAAAGAAATATTTAACAGGGACGATTTTAAGAAAGAATATGATATACCGGCTTCTTATGTGGCCGTAGCACCATTAATCTTGGGTTATATGGATACAAGGCCAAATAAACCTAAGAGAAGGGAAGCCCTTATTTTCTCGAAAAGATAAAGAAAGGGATGAATTTAATGAAAATATCTGCTACTTTCGCAGTTTCACTAGTAATATTTTTAGGAGTATTTTCTCAGTGGCTGGCTTGGAAGATTTCAAAACCAGCTATTGTAATAATGAGTTTAGTAGGTTTACTCGTTGGTCCATTTATGAATATAATTGTGCCATCGCAAGTTTTGGGCGAAGGTTTATATAAGTCTATAATATCTATATCAGTTGCTCTTATATTATTTGAGGGAAGTTTATCATTGGACTTTAAGGAAATTACTGATACAAAAATGACAATAAAAAGGATAGTTGTATTTGGTGCCCTTATAGCTTGGATATTAGGAAGTATAAGTGCTTATTATTTGGCTGGTTTATCCATAACGACAGCCCTCGTTATAGGAGCTGTATTAATTGTTACTGGTCCGACAGTAATAATAGCCCTGTTAAGACAGGCAAAGTTAGATGCCAAGGTATCTACTATTTTAAAATGGGAAGGAATCTTGGTAGATCCTATGGGGGCTATTTTAGCTGTATTGTCTTTTGAGGCAGCCAAGGTACTTACATCACCAAGTGTGAGTCCTAGCATTTTGGTTCAATTTGGTATAGGAATAATCATAGCTATAATAATAGGAGCCATAGTAGGATTAGCTACAGGAAGGGGTTTACAGAAAAATTATTTTCCTGAATACCTAAAATCAGCAATAGTACTGTGCCTAGTTTTAGGAACATTTAGTTTAAGTGAATTTATTACTCACGAAACAGGTCTTTTAGCAGTAACTGTAATGGGTGTTATTTTAGCAAATATGCATATATCATCTATTGAGCAACTAAAGCACTTTAATGAAAATATATCTGTACTACTAACTTCTTCTGTATTTATAATGCTAACAGCATCCCTATCGAGAAGTGTCTTAATTGATATATTCCAACTAAAAATAGTACTGTTTGTTTTATCTATGTTATTTGTAGTAAGACCCTTGTCGATTTGGGTATCAACCATAGGTACAGATTTAAGTATGAGTGAAAAGGCCCTTATAGGTTGGATAGCACCTAGAGGTATTGTAGCTCTCACTGTTACAGGATACTTTTCTAACTTATTAGTTGAGGAGGGTTACAATGACGCTCAGTTATTACTAGCCCTAACATTTGCCTTAGTTATAGTAACAGTAGTAGTACATGGATTCTCTATACAACCCTTGGCTAAAAGGTTGGGACTTGCCCATGCAGGTAAGCCTGGTGTAGTAATAGTAGGATCAAATAAATTTTCGGTGGCTATGGCAAATTTTTTAAGCGAATATGATATACCAAGTCTTATAGTAGATTATAGTGATAAAAATCTAAATCAAGTAATAAATACTGACATAGAAACCTATCAAGGAGAAATTCTTTATGAAGTTGCCAATTATAACCTAGACCTAGTTATTTATAAGAAAATGTTATTAAATACACCAATTCCACTGTACAATATACTTGTATCAAATGAATTTGTAGGCAAGTTTGAACATGGAAATATATGTATTATAAATGTATTAGGGGATAAGCTAAGAAGTGACTTTAAGGAGTTACAGAGAATAGGTGTACCTAGATTAGGAGATTATAGGGCCACATACCTTAGTCTTATTAGGTTGATTGAAGAGGGCTATGCTTTTTCAGCTACTAAGATTACAGATGAATTCACGGAAGAAGAATATTATAGGGTAATGGATTATAGAAGAATAAATATTTGTTCTATGAATGATGGTGGTGATATAGAGTTTTTCACAACAGAACATAAGCCTAAAATTTCATCAGGTGACTACATTGTTTCACTTACACCACCAAGTCCAGATGATTCAGGGCAACACTTAGAATATAATGTTTCAAAATCAGATTTTAATACAATACAGAATAATTAAATAATGCCGTATATGGTATGATCAAAAAATAAAAATAACTTTTATAAGTTATTTTTATTTTTTTTGTCTATATATTTTTGAGTAAGGAGGTAGATGAATTTGGAGAATATTTTGTCGACACTAGTTCCCAAAAATATGGCAGAAAAGTATTGTATATTTCCTGTAAGTGCTAATGATACTAGTCTAGAAATACTGATGTCAGACTTCGATATAGGACTTGTAAATAGTCTTAAGGCCATATCTAAAAGAGAAATAATAGTAAAGTTAGATAGTAAAGACAATATAAGATTTATGATAGAAAAATCTTATAAAAGTGATGAAAAAATATCTGAAACTATGGTGAAGGGAATGGTGGAAGATATTATTAGTAGGGCTATAGAGTCTAATGTAAGCGATATTCACATTGAACCTTTTAGTAAAGAAGTATTGGTAAGATATAGGACTAATGGTGACCTAC
Organism: uncultured Peptostreptococcus sp.; assembly: GCA_963520775.1. Classification (GTDB taxonomy): domain Bacteria; phylum Bacillota; class Clostridia; order Peptostreptococcales; family Peptostreptococcaceae; genus Peptostreptococcus. The sequence continues at coordinate 143,430 of CAUQSL010000002.1, read as the reverse complement.
TACTTATAGATAGGTTATCTTTGACCTACTATAATGAAATAAGCACGTTAATAAAATTAAGGGCATCTTGTGATATAACTGAGAGGAGACTACCACAAGATGGGAGATTCAGCTATAAGTATAAAGAACAAGATATTGATATTAGGTTAAGTACAATACCAACTATACATGGGGAAAAATTCGTAATGAGAATTTTGAATAAGGAGACAGCCCTTAAAGGTTTAGATGAATTAGGATTTTCCTCAAGTGCTATAAGTATAATTAGAGATATTTTAAAACATAAGTCAGGTATGCTTATTGTATCTGGTCCAACGGGTAGTGGTAAATCATCAACAGTATACTCCTTACTTAATATACTAAAGGATAGTAAAATTAATATCACGACTATAGAAGACCCAGTTGAATATAAGATGGAAGGCATAAACCAGGTTCAAGTAAATTATAAGGCTGGTCTTAGGTTTGATAACGGGTTAAAGTCCATATTGAGACAGGATCCTGATTGCATAGTTGTTGGTGAAATTAGGGACGTACAAACAGCTCAAATAGCATTAAGAGCAGCTATAACAGGACATCTTGTTATTACAACCCTACATACAAATGATGCTATATCATCAATTGCTAGGCTCGAGGATATGGGTATTGAAAAGTATATGATTAATTCAGCCATCCTAGGACTTATAGCCCAAAGGTTGGTCAAGAAAAACCTTATAGTAAGTGGATCTGAGGATGAGTCTAGGACATTGATATATGAAATATTGAAGATGGATGACAAAATTAGGTCTGCGGTAAAAGAGGGATTAGAGGCCAAGAAAATAAGACTATTGGCTATAGAAAATGGAATGGTGACATATGAAAATTCTATTGCAGAAAAAAATAAGGTCTAGGGATTTAAAACTTATTTGTCAACAGATAGCCAGTATGGAAAAGTCCGGATGTGATCTGATGATAATTTTCGATACCATAATAAATACATCTTCTACTAGTGTATCTGATGTGATGAGGATGGTTAAGAGAAGTGTAGAGAGGGGAAGGACTATGACAGAGGCTTTTTATCTAACAAATGCATTTCCTATGTTTTTCATTAGTATGATTAGGGCAGGTGAGGCTAGTGGTAATATGGACTTTGTATTTGAAAGAATGTCTAAATATTATGATAGGGAGTATAGGCTTAAAAACAAGATATTATCAGCAGCCATTTATCCTATTATACTAGCCGTCGTCACCCTACTATCATTGTTATTCATGATAGTCTTTGTAGTACCTAATTTTGAACAAGCATTTTCTGTTGACATGGATAAGCTACCACTAGCTACTAGGAGTCTATTTTCCTTATCGAAGTTTATAAGGGCAAACTACTTGCTACTTGTAGTTTTCTTTTTAGTAACAATTATATCAATAGTTAGACTAGTAAAAAATAGTGAACAGGTCAAGTTCTGGTATGATGAAAAAAAATTTTTAATACCAAAACTTGGTGGAGTCTATAGGATGATAGTTTCAGATAGCTTTTCTAGGTCTATGTATATACTATTAGCTAGTGGAGTTCATATTAGCGAATCAATAGATATTAGCACTAAGTTGTTTAATAATACTTATATTGAAAAAAGAATGAAGCTAGTAGCGACAGGTGTTAAAAAGGGAAGATCAATAACTAAGTCTTTAGAAATATCCGGTTTATTTCCTCAAGTATTCATATCAATGCTTATGTCTGGAGAGGAATCTGGAAATTTTGATAAGAGTCTTGAAATGGCGAGCACTTATTACGAAAGAGAACTAGACTTAGAACTAGATAAGTTGGTTAAAATACTAGAACCTGTCTTAATACTAATTATGGGTTTGATAATAGGCGCCTGCTTATATGCAATTTTATCACCTATGTTTGATATGATATCTAATCTAGGCCAGTAGATTTTTTGAACTAAATTTAAAGAAATAATTTATTTTGGGAGGATGGACATGAACAAATTAAAGGTAAATGATGATGTTATAAAAGCTAAAAGGAGAAAGGGATTCACCTTAGTGGAACTCGTGATTGTAGTTGCTATTATAGGTATACTTGCAGGAGTAGTAGCAATAAGATTTTCAGGTGCCCAGAAAAAAGCAAAGGAAAGTGCAGATTATGCAAATGCTTCAAATATTGCAACAGCAGTATATATGGCAGAAAGCGAGGGTAAAGAGGGTGAAGATGTAAAGAATATAGATAAGTTAGTAGAATCAAAGTACTTATCAAGTAAGCCAAAGCCTCAGAGTGTAACAGGTGAATTTACTATAACAGAAGATGAGACTAGCAAGGAAATAAAAGTAACTGCAGGAGGAAAAACTTTCTATCCAAAAGCAGATGCAAAAGCTAATGCAGGTGAATAGTAATTTGCTTAGCAATAGTAGGTTTATATAAGTAAATTAATTTTTATATTAGAAACTTAATAAACTAGAATAAATTGTAATTTCTATATTTTAGGGGGTATAAAATTGGTTTTATTTATAGGTTTTGAAACAAGTGGATATAGGTTGACAGTATATTATGATATGAGTGATAAAAATCCAATATTTAACCAATATTATCCCCTAGATATAGATAGGGAGTCAATTTTCGAAAGACAGGATGAAATTGCTTATAGGATTTATGAAGATATTTCTGTTATCGAGAAAAAATTGGGTGAAAAAATAAAAAAATTTCATATGATTTGTCAAAATAACTATGTGTTTGTGAAAGATATAGAAGTATTAGATAAGTCGAGCAAGAAGGATATAGACCTAATAATAGACCTAGAGATAATACAGTTGTTGAACCTAAATAAACATAACTATAACATAACATAACATATAAAAAGGGACCAGTAGATGAAAGTGGTATGGTTAAGATATATACATGTTTATTTCCGAATTATTTCTATAATATAGCAAAGTTTATTGAAAAAAATTCTAAAATTAGGTGTGTTTCTATCTATAGTAACCATCAGTTATCAGAGTATTATATCTCAAATAGGGATGAATATTTTTCACTAGTTGAAATTAGGTCAGAGGACTTAGTCATAAGTATACTAGACGAAGGTCTAGTTAAAAATTCCATAGTAATTGATAAATCGTATAGAGATGAAAATTTTGTATCTTATATGAATAGTGGCGGAAAGATACTGGTTCTTGGAGATTCTTGTGATAAGAGTCTAAATGATTTAGTGCAAAGTCTAGTTAATACTGAAATAATGAGTGATTACAGCATATTTATACATAATAAAATTGAAGAAGATAATAAAACGCAGTTTCAATCGATTAGTATAAGCAAAAAAAAATCACTAACAAATTATTATTTAGAAAATCTAAAAAAATCAAAATTGAATAAGTATCTAATCAATTTAGTCCTAGTAGTCCTAGTAGTATTTATACTTATGAGCTTGACCGTTATAATGAATAATAGACGGCTTAATAAAGACCTAGAAGAAGCAACAAGGTTAGAGATAAGTAGGGAGTATAAACAAGCAGATAAGCCTAAAAAAATAAGAAAGAACATATATGGTCTTGATATAATTAAGGCTAATAGACTAGGAACCAAGTTAGGAAAAATGCTAAGAAGGGTAGATTATAGTAAGGGTAAGATGGTTTTAGAGTTTGAAGTAGATGATAAGAAAAAAATAGGTGGGGTTTTATCTGATAAGCTGTTTGACAAGGCGAGTATTAGGTCAATTAACAAAGTAGGATACTATGTTGAAGAAGAGGTTGAACGTAAGGTAGATACAAGCAAGCCTAGGCAAGATGGAGTTGATGAAGAAGTAGATACTAATGGTGAAGAAAAGGTTGAAGTAGTAAAAGAAAAAGTAAATAAGAAAAAGTATAAATACCTAGTGAGGTTGGAAATTGCAGATTAGATTTATTGATATAAATGGAAATTTATAAGGATATAGAGATAGTAGGTGGGATAGGAATGAGATTTGATAAAAATATAATATATATTTTGGGATTTTTAGCGGTTATAATACTTATAAATACAATTCTTATTGACCCTATGAGAGAAGAAAATAGGGACTTATCCTTGCAAATAGAAAATATAAATAATAATGAAAGATTAGGGGGTCTAAATACTACTAGACACTTAAAAAGGATTGAGGAGTTTCCTGGCAAGAGGAGAGATCTAGGTCTATATAACATGGCTAATCAAGGACTTGATATAGAATCACTAGAAGTAAAAGAAGGAGACACTTATAGATATTACGAAATTAAACTAGGAGGCGACAATGGAGCTATTTTGAAATTATCTAAGGCCTTAGAATCTATGGACAGTGGTATAGTCATAGATAAATTATCTTACGAAGGTCAAAATGAGTCAAAATATGTTATACAACTACACTTTTTAAATTAAAGATATAGAATAAATTCGATATAAGTAAGACTGTATTGTCATATTAAATTGACTGTGATATAATTTAAAGTATTGTTTATTATTTTATAGTTGTGCTTATTATAAAATTTAATAAACGATATTTATGTGTGAAGTGTCTTTTAATAGAAAATAGTAGGGAGCAGTTACATATGTTGAATAGGAATGATTTATGCCATTGTGGAAGTGGTAAAAAATATAAGAAGTGTTGTATGGAAGTTGACTTAATTGATCATAGGTTATTTTTGGGTCAAAAGGCGTTGTACGACAAAAAGCAAAGGGCAAATGAAGCTTACTCTAGGGCAATTATAGGTCTTAGTGAATGTTTAGAAGATTTGATTGAAAAGGAAGAGTTTTTTGCCAACAAGGAAGAAGAAGCAAGAAATATATTTTTTGACGACATGATTGTAAATAACATAGCATCAAACAGGTTTTTTGCATCGTATTTTTCGTATGACTATATGATAGATGGGGAAAATACACCGGCCATGTATGTTATAGGTCATAAAAAATTTAATAAAGTAGATAGGGAGCTGGTTGTTAGTTGCTTGAATTCTCATCCGAGTTTATTTATAATAGATAAATTTGAAGGTCTAGAAGTAGTAATCAAGGATATATTTACAGGTAGTGAGTATTATACCTTAGATGCAGAAATATTAGATGGATTTGAAGTAGGACAATATTTATTGGCTAGACCAGTCAAGGTAGGTGATATATATATACTAACTGACCTAACGATTAGAATACAAGAGGATGTGAAGAAATATATATATAAGGACGTAATGAAGGAATATAAAGGTGATATAAATAATATAGCTAATATAGATTATTTTATATCAATAAATGCCCTATATTTCTATAAGCATATGTTAAATTTATTGCAGATGAGTGACTATAAAGATAGTATGATGGAAGAGAGTCTGCATACTTTAGAAGCTGATAATAATTTGGATAATGATGCAAGCGTGGTGGACCTACTTAAGAAAAATATAGAAGAGGAAGATATCTTAGATAAAGTTATAGGTTTATGGACAGATATTTCATCAAGATTGAACCTAGTTGGAGCGGAAAATGGCTGGGCATCAGGGTTTGAATATTATTATAGAAAGTCTATCGGACAAGCTATAACACAGAACTATATAGCTCAGAAGTATGGTGTTAGTACAAGTACTCTAGCTAAGAGAAATAAAGACATACTAGCAGTTATTGAAGCTTAATAGGAGGGAATATGCAGTTAAAAGTAGGGAATAGCATACCAGTAGCAACTAACTTCATAAAATCACATCCAGCAGTACCTGTTTACAATGGTGAAGATAAGATGGAAAACTTATTTGCTGTCATCTATCATATAGAAATAGGTTATAATAAGTCGGGTGTTCAGAAAGTTCTTCAGTATGTAATAGTTGATTACAAGGAGTATTCACTGGCACCAGATAGTAAAGACGCTATAATAGATATAGCAAACCAGTATTGCAAAAATAAGGGTATTGACGGTGATGAAAATCTTGAAATTAAGTTATTAGATGATGAAATTGCTGAGAATTTTATTGAAAAGATATTTAACAATATGAAAGTTATAAGGGGGTTGATTAGTGAAGACTAGTCAATTCAAGAATTTAAGACTAAATTACCAGTATTTTCTGTAATTTAGTCTTTTTATGTATAGTAGAATATTTTCTTAGGATATTTTAAGTAGAATATTTATTAAGATGTATTTGAAATATGAAATGAGAAAATATATAACTGATAGAAGTTTAGTTAATACAAACAATGGTTAGTGAATACAAAATATGATTTATGATACAAAATATGATTTATGATACAAAATATGATTTGTGTACACATAAAATAGTTAATGAATACTAAATATGATTTGTGTATACGTAAAGATAATAAGATAGTGCTTGTAATTGAGAAGGGAAGAATATGTTAAGAATATCTAATATTAAGATAGATATAATAGACCAAGATATAGACATAGTAAGGACAAAACTATGCAAGAAATTAAGGATAAATGATAGCGAAATAGATTATTATAGTATCTATAAAGAGTCTATAGATGCAAGAAAAAAGGACAAAATAAGCTTTGTATATACAGTAGATATATGCTCAAAAAATGAAAAAAAAATTTTGGCAAAAAAATTAAAAGATGTATTATATATAGCCAGTAATAAGTATGAAGATGTAGATTCGGGTAGAGTAGCCATGCTACAAAGACCAGTAGTAGTTGGGGCAGGGCCAGCAGGTCTTTTTGCAAGTCTTTTATTAGCTCAAAGAGGATATAGACCAATTTTGATAGAGAGAGGTCAAGATGTTGATACAAGAACGCAAGATATAGATAACTTTTGGAATAGTGGAATCTTAAATGATAGTTCAAATGTTCAGTTTGGTGAAGGTGGGGCAGGGACCTTTTCTGATGGAAAATTGACCACAAGAATAAAGGATATTAGGAGTGAAAAGGTCCTAAGTGAACTTGTTATAGCAGGTGCCCCAGAAGATATAATTTATTCATATAAGCCACATGTAGGAACAGACATATTAAAAAGTGTTGTAAAAAACATAAGGCATAAAATAATAGACTTGGGTGGTCAAGTTAGATTTTCTAGTAAACTTACGGATATAAAAATTAAAAATGGCAAATTAGTATCTATTGTAATAAATGATGAGGAAGAAGTATCTTGTCAAAGTTTGATTTTAGCCATAGGACATAGTGCGAGAGATACTTATAGAATGCTTAATTCAAGGGGACTTTACATGGAGCAAAAACCCTTTGCTATAGGAGCAAGAATAGAACATCCGCAAGATATGATTAACAAAGCCCAGTATGGAAAATTTGCAGGTCATCACAGGTTAGGGGCAGCTGATTATAGGTTGACTAGCCAAGTAGCAAATGGCAGAAGTGTATACACCTTTTGTATGTGTCCAGGCGGTAGTGTAATAGCATCAGCTAGTAGTCCCGGACATTTAGTTACAAATGGTATGAGTGAACATGCCAGGGATAAAGAAAATGCTAATAGTGGCTTATTAGTCAATATAACGACGGAAGACTATGGTTCTGATCACCCGCTGGCAGGAGTGGACTTTCAAGAAAAATACGAGGCTATGGCCTTTAAACTAGGTGGTAGTAATTATAAGGCCCCTTGTCAACTTGTCGGTGATTTTTTAGAAGCTAGGCCATCTACAAAAATAGGAAGTGTAAAACCGTCTTATATGCCAGGCGTGAAACTTACAGACCTAAGCCTGTGTCTACCAGACTTTGTAGTAGAAGCAATGAGAGATGGTATACTTGATATGGACAAGAGGCTAAAGGATTTTGCAATGCATGATGCAATTCTTACTGGGATAGAAACAAGGTCTTCAGCCCCAGTTAGGATAAATAGAGACAAGACTAGCTTGCATTCAATAAACATAGAAAATATATACCCTTGTGGTGAAGGTGCTGGATATGCAGGAGGTATAGTAACCGCTGCAGTAGATGGAATTAAGTGTGCAGAAAAAATAATTGAAAAATATTCACCTTTAGATACCAAAAAGGGTTACTAGTGGTATAATGTAGGTGGTAGATTTTTATAAAGTAATAAAATGGCTAAGGTAGGGTCGTTTATTAAAATAAAAAGTAGTAGAGGAGGCAATATGAGTAATATTAAATTTGATTTCAGTAAGGCAGAAAAGTTTTTAGCTAAGAGAGAAGTAGAGGCTATGCAGCCATTTGTTGATGTGGCACATGACCTATTACATGAAGGTAAGTCTTTGGGAAATGACTATATAGGTTGGATAGATCTTCCTATAAATTATGATAAAGACGAATTTTCAAGAATTAAGAAGGCAGCAGATAAGATTAAGTCGGATTCAGAAGTACTAATAGTAATAGGTATAGGTGGATCTTACCTTGGAGCGAAGGCTGCTATAGAAATGTTGGGTAAAAATTTCAAGAATAATTTAAGTAAGGAAGATAGACAGGCACCAGAAATATACTTTGCGGGTAATAGTATCAGTTCATCATACTTACTAGATCTATTAGACTTAGTAAGAGATAGAGACTATTCAGTAAACGTAATATCTAAGTCAGGGACAACAACTGAGCCAGCTTTAGCATTTAGAATTTTTAAGGAAGATCTAGAAAAGAGGTATGGTAAAGAGGGTGCAGCTAAGAGGATATATGCAACTACAGATGCTAAAAAGGGTGCTCTTAGGAATTTATCTGAAGCAGAAGGTTATGAAACTTTTGTAATACCAGATGATGTAGGTGGTAGATTCTCAGTTCTTACAGCAGTAGGGTTGCTACCTATAGCTGCAGCTGGCTTTGATATAGATTCAATGATGAAGGGGGCTGCAGATGCTAGAGAAGAGTATTCTGTAAAAGATCTTAATAAGAACCAGGCTTACCAGTATGCAGTTGCAAGAACTGTACTTCAGAGAAAGGGAAAGGAAACTGAATTATTGGTAAACTATGAACCACAGTTACAGTATTTTGCTGAATGGTGGAAGCAGTTATTTGGTGAGAGTGAGGGAAAGGATCAAAGAGGCATCTTCCCGGCATCTGTCAACTTCTCAACTGACTTACATTCAATGGGGCAGTACATTCAGGATGGTAGAAGATTTATTTTTGAAACTGTAATTAATGTAGAAAACCCAAGAAGAGATATAGAAATAAAGTTAGATAAGGATGATTTAGATGGACTGAACTATTTAGCAGGCAAGACTGTAGATTTTGTAAACAAAAAGGCATTCCAAGGTACATTGTTGGCCCATACAGATGGAGATGTACCAAATCTAGTATTGAATATTGCAAAACTAGATGAATACACTTTTGGTCAGATGGTATACTTCTTTGAAAAAGCTTGTGGTATAGGCGGTGTTATTTTAGGTGTTAACCCATTTAACCAGCCTGGTGTAGAAGATTACAAGAGAAATATGTTCGCCTTACTAGGTAAACCGGGTTACGAAGAAGAAAAGGCTAAGTTAGAAGCTAGATTATAGTCTTTTAAGTTTTTATTATTGATTGCATAATATTTAGCGTTGGTGAGAGAAAAAATCCTCTTCCAACGCTAAATTTTTACATAAAAATAGGAACACATATCAAATCTTGTGTATGATTTAAACAGCTAAAAAAATAAGTTAATATTATAGAAGCAAGTAGGGAAAAGGAGAGTAAGGAATATCAAACATAATATATGATTAAGCTTCCGTTAGATTTTTATGTAAGATATCTTGATTTAGCAAGTCTTTTATCTAAAAAAAGTAAAAATTCACATATAACTATAAAAGTTAATCTATTGATTTATTTTAATTTATCGACCAAGAGGTTTTATGTGTTGTTAGAGTTTATTCAATATGCTATAATAAAAATTAACAGTAATTTTATATTAGATAGGAGACATATTATGGCTAAGAGTATGACAGGATTTGGTATGGGTGAATATAAAGACCAGTATTATAATCTTTCAGTTGAATGTAAGACAATAAATCATAAGTATCTTGATATAAATCCTAGACTACCTAGGAAGTTGTCCTTTTTGGAAGACAAGTTGAGATTTTTGGTTAAGGACTACCTTAGTAGAGGCAGGATAGATATATTTGTTAAATTTGAAACTGTAGCGTCTGTAGGGTCTCAGTTGGTTTACGATTCGGACTTAGCCAAGCAATATTATAGTATTTTAGAAAATATAAAAAAAGATTTCGGTTTAGAAGAGCATATAAGTGCCATTGATATAGCAAAATTACCAGATATAGTAAAACTTACGGAATCAAAAGATGACGAAGAACTTTTATGGAGTATGTTATCAGAGGCGAGTAATAAGGCACTTAAAAACCTATGTGAGATGAGAGTTATTGAAGGAAAAAAGTTAGAAAAAGATATACTTACTAGGGCGGACCTTCTAGAAAAAGCTGTATGCGAATTGGAAAAATATACTGATACTGTTGAAAAAGAGTATAAGGACAAATTATATACTAGAATTAATGAACTTTTGGATGATCCAAACATAATAGATGAATATAGATTGGCACAGGAAGTGGCTATATATGCTGATAAGTCGAATATTACAGAAGAAATTGTAAGGTTTAAAAGTCATATAAATCAATTGAAAAATTTCATAACAAATGACGAATCTGTAGGAAGAAAAATAGATTTTTTAATACAAGAGATGAATAGGGAAGTAAATACTATGGGATCTAAATCATCTGATATAGCTATAGCTAATATAGTCATAGATATAAAGGCGGAGTTGGAAAAGATTAGAGAACAGGTCCAAAATATAGAATAGTTTGGAGGGATAATATGATTAATAAAAAAGGCTTATTACTTGTTGTATCTGGACCAAGCGGGACTGGAAAGGGAACAATATGTAAGGATATCGTTTCAAAGTACGAAGATATAAATTTATCTATCTCGGCTACAACTAGAAGCCCTAGAGTTGGTGAAGTAGAGGGTAGGAGCTATTTTTTTAAGACAAAAGAAGAATTTGAGGCTATGGTAGAAAAGGGCGAATTCTTAGAATATGCCAGAATCTATGACAACTACTACGGTACGCCAAAGAAGGCTATTTTTGATGAACTCGATATGGGAAGAGATGTCATCTTAGAAATAGAAATGCAGGGTGCTATGCAGATAAAAAAAGTCTACCCAGAGGCTGTATTTATTTTTGTATTACCACCAAGTTTACAAGAGCTTAAAAGTAGGATAATAGGCAGAGGGACAGAGACTGAAGAAGAAATCGAAAAGAGATTTAATAGCGCCTATGATGAAATAAAACTTTTAGGAGAGTATGACTACTTTATATTCAATAATATAGTTGAAAAGTCTTCAGAAGAGATTTTAAATATATTACAGGTAGAAAAAAATAAAGTCAAAAGATATAAAAATAATATTTTAGATATGTTTGAAAAGGAGATAAAAAATGTTAAAGCCATCACTAAATGATATTGTAGAAAAAATAGATAATAGATACTACTTAATTGCAACAGTCTCAAAAAGGGCTAGGGAATTAGTTAATAAGGAAGAGCCCTTAATAGCTATAGACTCTAAGAACAAGCCTGTTGTAATAGCTAGTGAAGAGGTAATAGCTGGTAAGGTTGGATATAGATTGCTTACAAATGATGAAATTGAGGCTAAAGAGATAGCTCACAAGCTAGCTCAAGAGAAAAAACTATTAGAGCAGGACTAATTATTCCTTTTAAAAAATTATTATAAAGGATGAACAGTTAATCCTGAAATGATAGTAAGGAATAATGATAATTTATAAAGAGGAGTCTATAAATATGTTGAGCAATAAGACTATTATTGTTGGTGTTACAGGAGGTATAGCAGCCTATAAAGCCTGTGATGTTGTGAGTAGATTAAAAAAATTAAATGCAAGTATATATGTAGTAATGACAGAGTCTGCCTGTGAATTTGTAAATCCAATGACATTTCAAACTTTAAGTAATAATTTTGTTATAAAAGATATGTTTAAGGAACCGAAAACATGGGAGGTAGAGCATATTGAATTAGCCAAAAAAGCAGATGCCTTCTTGATAGTACCAGCTACAGCCAATTTTATAGGCAAGGTTGCAGGAGGTATAGCAGATGATATGTTAACTACTACGGTTATGGCTACAAGGGCCAAAGTAATACTAGCACCAGCTATGAATACAAATATGTATACTAATAAGATAGTTCAAGCTAATATAGATAAATTACAAGATTTAGGATATTTATTTATAGAGCCTGCATCAGGGAGACTTGCGTGTGGCGATGTTGGAGCAGGTAAATTGGCTGATGTTGATGATATAATTAAATATGTAGTGGAATATTTTAGCAAGGAATCTAGAGTTAAGGACCTTGTAGGTAGGAAGATAATGATTAGCGCAGGTCCTACTATAGAGGCTATAGACCCAGTGAGGTATATAACCAATAGGTCAAGTGGTAAGATGGGATATGCAATAGCTCAAAAGGCTGTTGAAAGAGGAGCTAAAGTAACGCTTGTATCTGGAAAGACAAATTTGGATATTCCAAGGGGTCTAGCTAAGTTTATTAGTATAGAAAGCGCTGAAGATCTCTATCATAACTTAACAGAAGAGTTTCAATACAATGATGTAGTTATTCAAAGTGCTGCCGTAGCAGATTATAGACCAAAATCTTATTCTTATAAGAAAATAAAAAAAAGCGATTCTGATTTTTGCATAGATTTAACTAGAAACAAGGATGTAGCCCAGGAGTTAGGTAAGATAAAAGGGGATAAGATATTAGTAGGTTTTGCAGCTGAGACAAATGATCTTTTGGAAAATGCGACAAAAAAAATAAAAAAGAAGAATTTAGATTTTATAGTTGCTAATGATCTAACTGTCAAAGGAGCAGGTTTTAATTCAGAAACAAATATTGTCAAGATAATAGGTGCTGATGGTAGCATTAGCGAATATCCTAAACTACTTAAGTCTCAAGTAGGGGATATTATTTTGGATAAGGTAAAGGATATATTAGAAAAAAAGTAGGATTAAAATAGCTAAATGTAAATGTGATACTTTACCGTTTAGCTATTTTTTATGAAGGTATTGGAGGGAAGAGTATGTATATAGACTTAATACTTAGGAATATGAGCAAGTTTGCCGATATACTATTTACATATAAGGTCCCATATGGTTTAGAAAAACGCATAATGGTTGGCCATAGGGTAAGTCTTCCCTTTGGAAAGTCTAATAAACCTACAGAAGCCTTTGTAGTTGCTATAAAGAACAAGCTTATAGATGATCACATAGAAGAAGATAAGATAAAGGAGATATTCGAAATATTAGACCTAGAACCTATGTTTACTAAGGAGAATATCCAAGAGATAATATGGATAAGAAATAGGTATATGTGTACTTATATGGATGCCTTAAACTTATTTTATCCAAAGGGTTATAGGTTAGAGGCTAAAAAAATCGAGGAAAATGGGCAGGTAATTTGGACTTATAAAGATAAAAAAAATGAAAAAAAAATATTGTATCTATCTTTAAAATATAATATAGAAAAAATAGAAAATTTGATTTCTGAAAAAAAATATAGGCTAGGACCAAAGCAAAGAGATATAATCAAGTTTTTGAATCTTAACAAGGATGTAGAGTATAGGAGCCTAATGGAAATACTAGGAACATCTAATCAAACAATAAAAAGTCTTATAGAAAAGGATATAGTCGATATAAGAGAAGAGGATTATTATAGGAAGTCTAAGGTAAAATTTAGTTATGAATCAAAAAAAGTAGAATTAAATAGTGACCAGCAGGATGTGGTTAACGCAATAAAAAAGGATATATTATCTGAAAATAAAAAGCCGATTCTCCTACATGGAATAACAGGTAGTGGTAAGACGGAAGTATATATACAGGCAATAGACTATAGTCTAAATCAAGGTTTGGATAGTATTTTATTAGTACCAGAAATAGCCTTAACTCCACAGATGATATCTAGAGTAAAGTCTAAATTTGGAGAGATAGTTGGTGTATTTCATAGTGGACTTTCACAAGGTCAAAAGCATGATGTATATAGGGAAATAAAAAATGGTAATATACGTGTTCTTATAGGGACTAGGTCAGCAATTTTTATGCCTTTTAGAACTTTAGGCTTGGTGATAATTGATGAAGAACATGATATGAGTTACCAATCAGATATGACACCTAAGTATTCAGCAATTGAAGTTGCTAGATATATGACTATAAAACATAAGATAACTTTAATTTTAGGTTCAGCAACCCCTTCTGTATCAGATTATTATAGGGCTAGTCAAGGTGATTATGAACTTTTAGAGTTAAATACCAGGGCTAATAAGATGGATATGCCCCAAATAGAAGTTGTTGATATGAAAGAGCAAACTAGTATGGGTAATAGGTCTGGAATAAGCAATAATTTAGAACAGCAGATAATCAACACTGTAAAAGCTGGTAATCAGGTGATTTTATTTATAAACAGGAGAGGTTATGCAAGCTGTATAACTTGTCAGGACTGTGGACATGTAATTAAATGTAATAAATGTGATATATCCCTTACTTACCATAAGTATAAGAAAAAGTCTATATGTCATTATTGTGGATACGAGGAAAATTCTCCTGAAAGTTGCCCTGAGTGTTCTAGTCAAAATATAGGTGTTTTTGGACTAGGAACAGAGAAAATAGAAGAATACATAAATGAAAAACATCCTTCAATAAGGACCCTGAGAATAGATAAGGATACAAGTTCGAAAAAGGGTGAATTAGAGTTTATATTAGATCAGTTTAATAGGCAGGAAGCTGATGTACTAATAGGCACACAGATATTAAGTAAGGGTCATGATTTTGAAAATGTGACCCTAGTAGGAATTATATCAGCGGATATGATTCTTAATTATCCAGATTATAGGTCTTTCGAGCAAACCTACCAGTTAATAACACAAGTGGCTGGAAGGGCTGGCAGAGGTAAAAAGAAGGGGCATGTTGTCTTACAGACATATAATGTGGACCACTTTGCAATTAAGCATGCAATAAATTATGACTATAAGAGTTTTTATAATGATGAAATTAGGCTAAGAAAGGCCTTTGGTTACGAACCTTTTAATAATATGTTTAGACTAGTTTTTTCGGGTAAAAACTATAATATAGTTAAAAATAATGCTAATAAATTTGTCGAAACAGTTAGGTATCTTTTAAAAAGTAGGTCTGTAGAGCCTGCAGGTATACTAGGGCCTAATGAGTGCTCGATAAATAAAATAAATGATAAGTATAGGTGGCAGGTTATAATAAAAGACCAGGTAATGGATATAAAAGAAATTAAGTCTATGTTGAGATATATTTGCATAAGTAAGTTTGATAAAATATTCGACAAGGACATAAGCATAAATATAGAAATTAATCCTAATAGCTTTATATAGCAAGGCTTATGAATGGGATTTATTAATTATAGATTTACAGAGTGAGAGCTACATATAATTGATGTTTTACGTAGTTTGAGGAGGAAAAATAAATGGCAATACGTAACGTACTAAAGATGGGTGACCCCCTATTAAATAAAAAATCTAAGAAGGTTACAGACTTTAATGATAGGCTACATACCTTATTAGATGATATGGCTGATACCATGTATAAGGAAGATGGTGTAGGCTTAGCGGCACCTCAGGTAGGTATACTTAGGAGGGTTATAGTTGTGGATATTGGAGAAGGTTTAATAGAGCTTATTAATCCTGAGATAATAGACAGTTCTGGTGAACAGACAGATGTAGAAGGCTGTCTAAGCGTAGATGGCTATGTAGGTGAAGTAACAAGACCTAACTATATAAAGGTAAGAGCTCAAGATAGATTTGGAAATGATATACAAAAAGAAGCAAATGGTTTTTTAGCTAGGGCATTTTGTCATGAAATCGACCATCTAGAGGGTGTTTTATTTGTTGAAAGAGTAGAAGAAACAAAAAATGGTGAATAATATGCGTATAGTATTTATGGGGACTCCAGAAATTGCAACACCATCTCTTAAGCGTTTGATAAGTGATGGTTATTATGTGTGTGCTGTAGTAACTCAGCCAGATAGGCCTAAGGGAAGAGGTAAAAAATTAAGTTTTTCTCCAGTTAAAGATCTAGCTCTTAACTATGGAATAGAGGTTTTACAGCCGCAAAAAGCAAGTCAGGAGGATTTTTTAAACAGATTATATGAAATTAAGCCAGATTTGATAGTGGTTATAGCCTTTGGTCAGATATTAAAAAAGGACATACTAGACCTACCGAAATATGGTTGTATAAATGTACATGTGTCTTTGTTGCCAAAATATAGGGGGGCGGCACCAATAAATTGGGCTATAATAAACGGAGAAAGCAAAACTGGTATTACAACTATGTTTATGGACGAGGGTCTAGATACTGGAGACATAATAATGGCAAAAGAATTTGACCTTGATAGTGAAATAAATGCAGGCCAACTACATGACATAATGATGGAAGAAGGTGCCGAAATATTAAGTCAAACTATAAGGGCCATTGAAGAAGGCAGTGCAAGTAGAACAAGTCAAAATGGAAAAGAATCAAGTTATGCACCTATGATGGATAGGAACCTAGGTCATATTGACTTTAACAAGCCTGCTATTGATGTACACAATCTAGTAAGAGGAACTGTACCGTGGCCAGGGGCTTGGTGTAATAGTTCTTATGGCAAGATAAAGGTATGGAAGACTAATGTGGGTGACAAGGATTCTAAAGAAAAAGCAGGTACAATTTTATCTGTTGGAAAGCAAGGTATAGAAGTGGCTTGTGGCAAGGGAACGATTCTAATTGAAGAGATACAGATGCCAAATAAAAAGAGGATGCCTGTATCAGAGTATGTAAAGGGTAATAGTATAGAAGTAGGAAAAGTATTAAATTAGTAGGAGTGATAATTATGTATCCATATGGAATGTACATGGATAAGACAATGTTAATTCTTATACCAGCTATTTTGCTGAGTATGTATGCATCTTATAAGGTGAGTTCGACTACAAATAAATATTTCAAGGTTAAAGCAATGAGAGGTATGTCAGGTCAAGAAGTTGCTAGAAGAATATTAGATCACAATGGTTTGTCATCTATACCAGTTATGTCAGTACCGGGTTCATTAACTGACCACTATGATCCTAGAGGAAAGACTGTAAGTTTATCTGAAGAAGTTTTTTATGGAACTTCAATAACTTCAATATCAGTTGCAGCTCATGAATGTGGTCATGCAATACAAGATAAGGAGTCATATATTCCAATGCTTTTTAGGAGTGCAATTGTTCCTGTAGTTAATTTTGCATCTTCAGCCTCTTGGATAATTATTATGATGGGATTTTTTGTTAGTAGGCAGTTTTTATGGTTGGGAATTTTGCTATTCTCTGCAACTGTAGTATTTCAAATTGTTACGTTGCCAGTCGAATTCGATGCATCATTAAGGGCCTTAAAACAATTGGAGATGTTAGGTATAGTAGGTTTAGAAGAAAAAAAAGAAAGTAGGAAGGTCCTAGGTGCAGCTGCCTTAACATATGTAGCAGCAGCTTTTGCATCTGTTTTGCAGTTATTAAGACTCGTTATAATAGCTAGAAATGATGATTAGGGCCTATAATATATAAAAATTGTGACTATATGCATTTGTATATAGTCATATCTATTTGAAGGGAGAAAAAATGTCTACCAGGTATATAGCTTACAAGATACTATTTGATATAGAGGTTAATGGAAATTACTCTAATATGGCCTTAAATAAATACTTAAGAGATACTAGCATAAGTGATCAAGACAAGGGTTTTATAACAGAAATAGTCTACGGGATATTAGAGAAAAAAAGATACTTAGACTATATTATAAATAAGGTATCTAAGTTTAAGGTGAAAAAAATGCAACACTCTGTAAAGTTAGTCTTAAGAATGGGTACTTATCAATTAATTTATATGGATGGTGTAGTAGATTATGCATCAATAAATGAATCGGTTAATATAATTAAAAAAATAGACAAGAAATCTGTTTCATTTGTGAATGCGGTCCTTAGGAATATATCAAGACAAGTTGAAGAAGTTAAAAAAATAAGATTAAATACAACTGATAACCTAGCCATATATTATTCATATGAAAAATGGATTGTAGATAGGCTAGTAAAAGAATATGGCTTTGATAGGACAGTATCTATATTAAGATCTTTATCAACTAGGCCAAATATTTATTTGAGGGTGAACAAGACAAAAGTAGCTAGGGGTGAAGAGTTTGATGAACTTGTAGAGAGTATAGTTGAGAGACTAAAAAAAGAAGGTTTTGAAGCCAGTCGTGTATATGGTATAGAAGAAGCGATAAGAGTCAAGGGACTAAAATCCGTAGATAAGCATCCCCTTTTTAAAGAGGGATATATAAGTGTTCAGGATACTAGCTCTATGTTAGTAGCAAAACTTATGGATCTTAAAGAAGGTGCAAAAG
Source organism: uncultured Peptostreptococcus sp. (assembly GCA_963520775.1). Taxonomy (GTDB): domain Bacteria; phylum Bacillota; class Clostridia; order Peptostreptococcales; family Peptostreptococcaceae; genus Peptostreptococcus. Next base: position 125,168 of record CAUQSL010000002.1, on the reverse strand, counting down.
TTTTGGACATGTGTGCAGCACCAGGAGGTAAGTCTACTCATATATGCGAGATAATGGGTAACACAGGTGAAATAATATCCCAAGATGTACATGAACACAAGATAAAACTGATGAAAACATATGCTAATAGGTTGGGCTTAAAAAACATGAAAGTATTCTTAGGAGATGCCCTAAAAATAAAGGATGAATATGTAGACACTTTTGATTATGTATTATGTGATGTTCCATGTTCTGGTTTTGGTATAGTAAGGAGAAAACCGGAAATTAAGTATAAAAAGGAAGAAGATATTTTAAATCTAGCGGAAATTCAGTATAAAATATTGGAAAATGCCAGTAAATACCTAAAAAAAAGTGGAGTATTAATGTATTCTACCTGTACAATATTTAGTCAAGAAAATAGGCAAGTAATAGAGAAATTCTTGAAAAATCATAAGGATTTTCTTATCGATAAGCCAAAGACTATAGACTGTTTGCCAAATTTAGAAAATGGGGAAATGATAAATATTTTGCCAGATAAATATGATATGGATGGATTCTTTATATGTAGAATGAAAAAAATATAAAAAACAATAAAGGTGTGGTATAATGTATAAGAGAAGACTTGTGCTTAAGAACTTAACTGAAGATGAATTAAAGGATTTTCTAATAGACTTAGATGAAAAAAAGTTTAGGGGGAGTCAGGTATATTCTTGGATATACAGAAATATTAAAAGTTTTGATGAGATGAATAATATACCAAAGGGTCTAAGGTTAAAGTTGCAAGAGCATGCAACTATAGGAAATATAGAAAAATACTTGCGTTTAGATTCTAAAATAGATGGAACAAAAAAATATCTTTTTAGGCTAAATGACGGAAACATAATAGAAACTGTTGCAATGGATTATGATACCAGACTGACAGTTTGTGTGTCAAACCAGGTTGGTTGTAGGATGGGATGCAGATTTTGTGCTTCAACCATTGACGGCCTGTCAAGAAATTTAGAAGCTTGGGAAATATTAGATCAAGTAATAAAAGTTCAGGAAGACTTGGGTAAGAGAGTATCAAATATAGTTATGATGGGTAGTGGTGAACCACTTGATAATTATGAAAACTCTATAAAGTTTTTAAAATTGGTAAATGAGCCAAATGGACTTAATATTGGAAATAGACATATAACCCTATCGACATGTGGTATAGTAGATAGGATTAGGGAACTAGGAGACCTAGAAATACCTATAAACTTAGCTATATCCCTACATTCTCCATTTGATGAGGAAAGGCGTAAGATTATGCCTGTTGCCAATAAGTATAAAATAGAAGACATAATAAAAGTGTGCCATTACTATATTTCTAAGACTAATCGTAGGATTAGCTTTGAATATTCCTTGATAAAGGGAATAAATGATTCCAAAAAAGAAGCAGACAAAATATCAAAGCTGTTAAAAGGAATGTTATGTCATGTTAATCTAATTCCTATAAATCCAATAGAGGAAAGGGAGTATGAAAAACCTGATATTTTATATATAAATAAGTTTAAGGCTTATTTAGAAAAGCACAATATACCTGTTACTATAAGAAATTCTATGGGGGCAGACATCAGTGGTGCCTGTGGTCAGTTAAGAAGGAGTGTAAGTGATAGGTAGGGGAGGAATTGTATGGATTTTTTATTTAAGTCTCATATTGGAATGGTTAGGAAAAATAACGAAGACTATTGCAAGGGTGAGATAATAGAAGTTAGTGATGGCAGTGAACTAGGTATATTTGCTATAGCCGATGGTATGGGCGGGCATAATAAGGGTGAAGTTGCCAGCCAGCTTGCTGTAGAAAACTTGATAGAGTTTTTTAATGATAACTTAATACATGATGGTATAGTCAAAATTGAGTGTATAGAAGATATGATTAAGCAGGCATATGCTGTTGTAAATACCAAAGTGTATGATAAGTCCAAGGAAGACATGATATATGATGGTATGGGAACAACACTTACAATGGTGCTTGTTTATAAAAATAAGGCCTACATAGGTAATGTGGGTGACAGTAGGTGTTATACTTTGAAAAAAGATAGGGGTCTGGAAAAAATCACATATGATCATTCAATTGTAGAAGAATATGTAAAGGCTAATATAATAACCGAGCAAGAAGCCAGAAATCATCCAGATAGAAATAAAATAACGAGAGCAGTAGGAACAGAATCAGTTGTAGTAGTAGATACATATAGTGTAGACCTTGAGGAAGGTGACAAAATATTATTGGCTACAGATGGTCTAACTGGGGCTGTTGATAGGAAAGATATAGAAAAAACATTGTTAGATAATAATATTGATGATCTAGCTCAAGGACTAGTAGACTTGGCCAATGATACATCTGGTAAAGATAATGTTACTGTAATAATAGTTATGGTGTAAGGTGGTGTTATTATGGGAGCTACAGTATTAGGAAATAGATATGAAATATTAAGAAAAATTGGCGACGGAGGAATGGCCTTTGTTTATCAGGCTAGAGACAAGTTATTAAATAGAATTGTTGCTGTTAAGGTACTAAGGCCAGAATTTGTAGATGATCAAGAATTTTTGGTTAAATTTAAAAGAGAGGCAGAGGCCGTAGCTAGTTTATCTCATCCGAATATAGTTAATGTATATGATGTAGGTGAAGATGGAAAAGTCCATTATATAGTAATGGAATATGTAGATGGACAAAATCTGAAAGAAATCATACAAGATGAGGGATTTTTAGAAAAATATACTGCCTTAGATATAGCTAAGCAGATAGCAAGGGCATTAAGTGCAGCCCATAGAAATGGCATAATTCATAGGGATATAAAGCCACACAATATATTGATATCCAAAGATGGCAGACAAGTAAAGGTTGCAGATTTTGGTATAGCAAAGGCTGTTAGCAGTTCTACTATGACAAATATGGGCAGTGTGATTGGGTCAGTCCACTATATATCTCCAGAACAGGCTAAGGGTAAACACCTAACAAGTAATGCAGACCTGTATTCATTGGGTATAGTTTTATATGAAATGATAGTAGGGAAGGTACCTTTTAGTGGTGACAGTCCAATATCAATAGCATTAAAACATATAAATGAGGATATATCATTTAGTGAGCAAGATAGGATAAATATACCAAATAGTGTAAGAACAATAATAAGTAAATTAACTCAGAAAGAACCTGCAAATAGGTATCAGACAGCCGAAGAGTTGATAGAAGATATAGATTTTGTAGAGAAAAATATTAATCTACCCCATAATATTGAGTCTAATTCATTTAATAAAAATAATATTAATGATGACTATGATAAAGATTATGTTACAGACTATGATGATGACTATGAACCTGATTACGATGAATATTATGAAGATGAGTATTATGACGACGATGATGGCGATATAGACAACTATTATGCAGAAAGACCTAATACCAAAAAGTCAAAAGTTAAAAGTAGAAAAAAAGATAAAAAATCTAAAAAGGAAACTCCTAGGGCTCGTAGAAGGCTTAAAATTTTAGCTTTCGTATTGATAATGATCTTAATGGGTTACGTGGTATTTTTTATGAAGTACTTTGGCTTAGGTATATTTAATAAGGACAGTTCAGATAATGTTACAGTTCCTAGTGTAGTAAATATGACCATTGAAGAAGCCCAAAAGAGTTTGGAGGGAACTGGTCTAAAGCTAGTAGTTAGGTCAGAAGAATACAGCAACGGTGTGAGTAAAGATAGGATAATTACTCAGACACCTAGTGAAAATACTAGTCTAAAAAAAGGTGATTCTGTAAGTGTAGTAGTTAGTAAGGGTAATTCTAAGGTTCCGGTACCTAATGTAGTAGGTCTTAAGCTAAGTCAGGCGGAAAGATTATTGAACGATAACAAGTTGGTTTTGGGCAATGTCAAATATGAGTATAATGATGCTTTAGAAGGTACTGTTTTGAGTCAAAGTCTTGTAGGAGGATCTAGTGACGAGGGGCAGAAAGTATCTCTTGTAGTTAGTAAGGGAAAAAAATCAAAACAGGAAAAACCATCTATAATAGAAGATGATAGCTCAGATGGTACGGACAGTAGCATCATGGATAATGGTAGCAGGGACATAGATCCTTCTAACGTCAAACCATCTAGAACTACAAGACCAAACAACACAAGACCTAACCACAATGCTGGTGGAAGAAATAGTGGTAATGGAAGTAACATAATAGTACCTGATAATAGTTCAGATTCATCAAGTGGTACTACGAGTGAAAACATAATTGGTGGAACTAACAATTAATAAAATTTAGATGAGTTACTAAAAAATTGTAAGGAGTTGCTATATTAGGCAGCTCCTTAATTTTTGGAGGAAGTAAAATGAAAAAAGTAGTAGTAGTAACTGGAGGTTCAAGGGGAATTGGTAGAGAAATTTGTATTCAATTATCGCAACAAGGTGATATTATAATTATAAATTATAATAAATCTAAAAAAGAAGCTGAAGAGGTATATAATTACTTGAAAAGTAAGGGGTATCAAGTTGAAATATTTAAGGCAGATGTATCAAAAAAAGACCAGGTAGAGGACTTATTTTCATTTTGTATAAGCAAATTTGGTAGGATAGATGTTTTGGTTAATAATGCCGGTATTAGCTATGAAGGGCTAATTACAGATATGAGTGAAGAAGACTGGGACTGGGTAATTGATACAAATTTAAAGTCAGTATTTCTTTGTTCTAAGGAGGCTCTAACATATATGTTGCCAAACCATTCAGGTAAAATAATAAATATATCTTCTATGTGGGGTCAAGTAGGTGCATCATGCGAAGTTGCATATTCTACTTCAAAAGCAGGAATTATTGGTTTTACAAAGGCTTTGGCCAAAGAGGTTGGTCCTTCAGGGATAAAAGTAAATACGGTAGCACCAGGAGTAATTATGACAGATATGATGAGTGGATTTAGTCAAGAAGATATAGACTACCTAAAAAATGAAACCCCTCTGATGAGGGTGGGTCAAACTAAGGATATCGCTAATCTAGTTTCTTTTCTAGTATCTGATAAGTCTGACTTTATAACAGGTCAAGTATTAGCCAGTAACGGTGGTTTTGTTATCTAAAGAACTTTAATTGCTAGGAGTCTTATGTTATCATATAAGTAGCAGAATAAACTTGGAGGTATAATGAAAGAAGGAGTAATAATTAAAGGAATCAGTGGATTTTATTATGTAAAAGTAGATAATAGTTTATATGAGTGTAAGGCACGAGGTGTATTTCGTAAAAAGGGGCTTAGTCCCTTGGTTGGAGATAGGGTATCTATTAGCATAATTGATGAAGCTAGTAAAAAGGGAAATATAGATAAGATTTATGACAGGAAAACGGAATTATTAAGACCGCCAATAGCAAATATAGATAAGGTTCTAATAACATTTTCAATAAAGGAGCCGAACCCTAATATGGTTCTTTTGGATAGGTTCATAGTATTCTCAGAAAAAGAAAATTTAGATATTAGGATAATTTTAACCAAGATCGATTTAGATAGGGATGGAACTATTGTCGGCAGGATAGTAAGTGATTATGAAAAAATAGGTTATAGGGTAATTCCAACAAGTATAAAGACAGGTCAAGGAATAGATGAATTGAGGCAGGAATTAAGCGGCTGTGTATCAGTTTTTGCTGGACAGTCAGGTGTTGGGAAGTCAAGTATTTTAAATGCCATTAATCCTGATTTTAAACTTGATACAGCAGAGATATCTCATAAGCTTGGTAGAGGAAAGCATACGACAAGGCATTCTCAATTATATGAGATAGAACAAGGTGCTATAGTTGCAGATACGCCAGGTTTCAGTTCATTTGATTTAAAAAATATAGAAATAGAGGACTTACAAGATTACTTCATAGAATTCGCTAAGTATGAAGGATGTCGCTTTGCCAATAAATGTATACATAAAAATGAGCCAGATTGTGCAGTTAAAGAAGCACTTGAATTAGGAGAAATATCAGAAAGTAGGTATAGATCATATCTACAAATATTAGATGAAATAAATAATTTAAAAAGTAGAGAACTTAGGAGGAATATATAATGAAACTATCACCATCAATTTTATCAGCAGATTTTGCAAGATTATTAGAATCATGTAAGAAAGTAGAAAAAGCAGGATGTGAATATTTACATTTAGATGTAATGGATGGACATTTTGTACCAAATATAACATTCGGTGCCCCAATTATAAAGAGTTTAAGGAAGGATATAAATATGGTATTTGATGCCCACCTTATGATATCTGATCCAGACAAATTTTTACCAGATTTAGTAGCAGCAGGGTGTGATATAATTACAGTTCATTATGAAACTTGTACCCACCTGCATAGAACTATACAGAATATAAAATCATATGGTATTAAGGCAGGTGTAGTTTTAAATCCAGCCACACCGGTCTGTATGATAAAGCATATTCTTGGCGATATAGATATGGTTTTATTAATGTCAGTGAACCCAGGTTTTGGGGGACAAAAGTTTATACCTGAAGTATTAGACAAGGTGAAAGAATTAAGAAAAATGATTGATGATAGGGGTTTAAATGTAGAAATAGAAGTAGATGGTGGAGTCACAAGCGATAATATAAAGTCTCTAGTAGATGCAGGAGCAGATGTTCTTGTAGCAGGGTCTGCAATATTTGGGAAAGATGATATAAATAAGGCTGTAAGCGATCTAAGGAAAGCAGTAAACGGAGAAAAATAATGGGAACTTTGGTAAGCAATATAATCCATGGTAAGACTGCATGTCTAGTATTAAACGGTCATATAGACGACTATGACCATATAAGAAAGGTTATAAAGGATAATATATATGAGCTAATAATAGCTGTTGATGGAGGGGCTAATCACCTTTATAAAATGGGTATAGTTCCGAACTATATATTGGGAGATTTAGATTCAATAGATAATGATGTGAGAAGTTACTATGAAAATTCTAATGTGGTATTTAAAAAATTTCCGTCTAAAAAAGATGAAACAGATTCACAACTAGCAGTATTATTGGTAGAAGAAGTAGGTCTACTAGGTATAGATATATATGCCGGTCTAGGTGGACGTATCGACCATGAATTAGCCAATATACAACTATTATATTATATATTAGATAGAGGAATGTATCCGAGAATCATATCTGATAAGGAAGAAATCTATATACTAAAAGACGATGAGATGAATCTAAAGGGTAATATAGGTGATATTGTTTCTATTATACCTATAAGAGGGGATGTAAGAGGTTTGACTTTAACTAATATGGAATATAGTGTTGATGAATTAGATTTAAAATATTCAGTTACCAGGGGAATATCGAATGTAATGAATTCGGAAGATGTTTTTATAAATGTAAGAGATGGCTGCATACTTGTAATAAAGAATTACAAGAAAGATAAATAATATTATATTATATACAAGGGATATATATTAAGACCTAATTATATTAGTATTGATATATTTGTATAGTGGGGTTTTGTAAAGAGAGGTGCCTATGATATCATATAACATACTAGTAGTTGATGACGAAAAAGAAATAGCGGATGTAGTAGAAATATATCTATTAAACCAAGGTTATAGGGTTTTTAAGGCTTATAATGGACAAGAAGGTTTAAAAATTTTAGAAGAGGAAGATATTCATTTAGCAATTATAGATATGATGATGCCTGTAATGGATGGAACGAGTATGATAATGAAGTTAAGAGAAAAATATAATTTTCCCGTAATAATACTATCAGCTAAATCAGAAGAGGTAGACCACATAATGGGTTTAAATATAGGTGCAGATGATTATGTAAACAAGCCCTTCAAACCACTTGAACTCTTAGCTAGAGTAAATTCACAGTTGAGAAGGTATACTAAATATATGAATATTAGTGAAGATGATGCTGAGAATCAAGAAGGTGGTATTCATATTATAGGTGGTTTAGAACTAAATGAAAATAAGAGAACAGTAAGCGTAGATGATAAGCCTATAAAGATTACACCTATTGAATTTAAGATACTAAACCTACTAATGAAAAATCCAGGAAGGGTATTTTCTTCAGAAGAGATATATGAAAAAGTTTGGAATGAAATAGCAATTAATACGGATACAGTTATGGTTCATATAAGAAATATTAGGGAAAAAATAGAGTTAGATTCTAAAAATCCAAAGTATTTAAAAGTGGTATGGGGAGTTGGATATAAAATTGATAAGATTTAAAATTAATAGAATTCAAAATAAACATACCTTCAATATAATAGTCATAGTTGTTATGTTTATATTATCTCTTAGTATGATACACAGGTATAGCTATATAGAAACAAAGATAACGCAACAAAAAAACAACCCATTTGAGACTGAGTCATATACATTAGATTTATTCAACTCAAACTACTATCTTTATTATAAGAGTTATCAGGCGGAAAAAAATAGGGACATATCGCCAGCAGATATTTTTTTGAGTAAGGATACTCTCAAATCTATAATAAAGAATGCTAGTATAGACTATTATTCTGGTAGTCTTGACGAGGAATCCATAAAAAATGCATTTAATCAAATAACTAAGACTGATCTAGGGTCTATGATAAGGAATTCAGATGGGAATATTAAGTTTTCTTGTATAAATACTGAAACAGGATATACTTTTTCTAACTATGATTTCATGGGTATATCAAATAGTATAAAAAAATATGCAGAGGCTAAACAAGGTGATGATAATTATTCTAGGATAGTTGATGAATACAAGTATGCAGATAGGTTAATATCAAAGAACTTTAGAAATTGCATACTCATAGAATATGATAAGGATGGAAAGTTCAAACTATTATATACAAATGGTTTTAACAAACAAAAAATAGATACATTTATGCTAGAGCATGAATCAGATAGAAAAATGAAAGTTGAATATGCCTTTGATGGTGAATTATCAAATGACTTTTTCGGGTATAATACTAGTCCTATAAAAAACAGACTTTATATTTATGCTATACCAAAGACTATAAACAATAATTTTTATACTAGTAACGACACAATTAGTAGGTATATAAATCAAACAGAGAGAAAAAAGTTTTCTTTGATTGAAAAAATCGCAAGAATTATTTTAATAGGAGTTTTTATAGTAGGCATGATATTGCCTAAAAATTTAATTGCAAGACTTTATAGCATAAAAAGTATAAGTAAGATACCATTTGAAATATTGCTTGCCATATTAATAAGGACTTATTACACCTTACTAAGTAATGATGTACCAGTTAAGGTGGTTAGAGAAACTATAAATGGTAACCTACTCAAGGAAGTGATGGCTAATAATATACCTATTTGGATATCTAAACAAGTAGTAAATCTTATTAACATAGGATATTGGTTGTTTATTTTCTTATTAGTATTTGTATTTGCGGCATGGTCGAGAATAATATTAACAGATGGTATAAAAAATTATCTAAGAAAAAAGAGTTTACTAATAAGGCTATTAACACTTATATACAAATTTATACTTGCATCAATTATGAAGTTTATAAATGTAGATTTTACTAAAAGATATAATAGGTTGTGTATTTTAGGAATAGTTATTATAAGTCTTGGTTCATTTTTTCTAATTCTAACAGGCTTTGTAGCCAGTTATACAATTTGGATTACAATAATACTTATATATTATATAAGTTTTATTATATTCATAAAGGTTGTTCTTAGAGAAATAAAAGATAGCGAACAAGATTATAAGAGTCTATTTTGCTTAACAGAAAATATAGCTAATGGTAACCTAGATGTAGATATAATGAGGCAAAATGTTGGTATATATGAAGAATTAAAAAGACAGCTCGTGAGTATACAAGAGGCCTATAAAAAGACTGTAGAAGATGAAATTAAGAGCCAAAAGTTAAAAAGTGAGTTAATATCTAATGTATCCCACGACCTCAAAACACCTCTTACTTCAATAATATCCTACTCAGACTTACTTAAAAGTGAAAAGGACCTATCACCTAAGTCTAGGGAATATATTGATACCATATCAAGAAAGTCAGAGAGATTAAAGATATTGATAGATGATATGTTTGAAATATCAAAGGCTCAATCGGGTAGTATTACCTTAGATCTGAATAATATAGACGTTGTAGAATTAATTAAGCAGTGTATATGGGAAGTTGAAGATAGGTTTAGTGAAAGAAACTTAGTCCTAAGAACTAAATTTCCGGATAAAAAAATAATAGTTTATCTTGATGGAGAAAAGACATATAGGATATTTGAGAATCTCTTGATTAATATGGTCAAGTATGCTATGACAGCATCAAGAGTATATATAGAAGTTGAGGAAAGTGATAAAGAAGTAAGCATAGTATTCAAAAATATTTCTGAAAGTGAAATAGACTATGACAGAGATGAGATAACTGAAAGGTTTAGACGAGGCGATAAGTCAAGAAATACAGAAGGTTCAGGTTTAGGTCTATCAATAGCTAAAAGTTATGCTCAGGTACAAGGTGGAGACCTAAATATAGACTTAGATGGAGACTTATTTAAGGCTATAGTTATATTTAAAAAATCGTAATTAAACAAGCTTGTTATATAATAAAGTTTAGGGAATGTTCTATTATACAAAATTCAGCTTGTATAATTCCTGTGGCAGTTTGTGTAAATTATAAGATACTAAAAAATATAAGTTATGTGTTACAATTAATATAATGACTATGGTTTATGGAAAAAATGTTCCATAACGGTTAATAAAAAAATATATGTAATTATACTCATATAAGATGGTTTATAAGTTTGAAAAAAACAAATAAGTCAAGCTTTAATTAAATAAATAGACATAAGTTAAGACTTAATTAAATGAATAGAAAACGAGGGGTATAGTATGGTTAAAGCGATTTTTTTTGATATTGATGGTACCCTATTAAGTATGAAAACCCATAAGGTTCCTGAGTCTACAAGAAAGTCATTGGAAGCATTGAGAAAAAAAGATATAAAGTTATTTTTGGCTACGGGTAGGTCACCGGCATGGCTAGACTCTATTGAGGGTATGCTAGAGTTTAAATTCGATGGATATGTAATGTTAAATGGACAATATTGTCTATACGAGGATAGGATCCTGAGAGATATTGCTATTCCGACAGATAGCTTAGAAAGTTTAATTCCATATATCCAAGAAAAGAAAATTTCTTGTGAATTTGTAGAAGTAGATCATATGTATATAAACCTTATAAATGATAGGGTTTTAAACTTTAGAAAAAAACTAGGTGGAACTGTCTATAGTACTAAGGTAGAGGATCTTTCAAGAATTTATAAGAAAAAAACGTATCAATTACTAGCTTATATTGATGAAAGTGATGAAAAAGAATTTTTAGAACATATACCAAGTTGTAAGGCCATGAGGTGGTGTCCAGAGTTTGCTGATATAATAATAAGCGATGGAGGTAAAGAAAAGGGCATACAGGTATTACTAGATTACCTAGGAATTGAAAAGTCAAAATGTATGGCATTTGGAGATGGTGGAAATGATATAAATATGCTTAAATACGTTGGAATAGGTGTAGCTATGGGGAATGGAAATCAAGCTGTAAAGGAAATAGCAGATTTTGTAACCAAGGATATAGATGATGATGGTGTAGAGTATGCTCTAAAATATTTAGGGGTATTATAAAAATAGGTAAAGTTTGGTAAAAACGTATAATAAGTATAAATAGATAATATAGTAAGTATAAATGGATATTATAATAAGTATAAGAGGATCTTTTACAGATGTGTTTTTTATAAGTAATGGATTTTAAAAAAAATTATGATACCGTCTTAAACAATCTAACAATAAAAATAGGGACAAAAATAGTCCCTATTTTTATTGTTAGAAAACTTTTGATAAGGCTGATATAATAAGACTAAATTTATATCAATAAAATAAATAAAAATAATTTCAAAAAAGTATTGCAAATTTTGTCCCGCTAATTTATAATAAAATTGTGGGACGGATATAATGCATCCGGGACTCGATTAGTCATACACTTGGAGGAATAGTAATGAAAAATTTAATAGAAGTTCAAAAGAAGATTATCCCCCAGGCTATTGATTTGATGGAAAAAAGGTATGCAATACTAAGGCAAATTAATATTAGCCAACCCATAGGAAGAAGGATGCTTTCTTCTGTTTTGAACCTCAGCGAAAGGACAACAAGAACTGAGATAGATTTTCTGAAAGAACAGAAATTTATCAATATAGACGTCTCGGGAATGACCATAACTAGTCTTGGTAAAGAACTTTTGGATAGTTTAGAACTAGTCATGGGAGAAATAATGGGCATCAGTGATATGCAAACTAAATTAAAAGACTTGCTAGGTATAAAAGATGTTGTTATAGCTAAAAGAGTTGGAGATGATAATATCAAGTCTGTAGCTAAGTCTGCTGCGGAGTATATTATAAAAAACATTGAAGACAAGGATATAATAGCAGTAGCGGGTGGTACTACTATGAGAGAAATAGCAGAAAACATTGAGAGTGTTAAGTCTTTTGATAAGGTTAGAATGTTACCAACAAGAGGTAGTGTAGGAGGAGATATTGACCTGCAGGCTAACAGTATAGCAGCTATGATGGCGAAAAAATTAGGTTCACAAGTTGAATTCCTCTATATACCGGATACCTTAGATGGAAGTGCAAGAGAAGCTATATTGTCTGTGCCAGATATAAAACATACGCTTGATTATTTAAAAGATGCTGATAAGATTTTTTTTAGTATAGGCAGGGCGGATGTAATGGCATTAAGGAGGGGTATGTCAGCTGATGACTTAGATCTTCTCAAAAGAAAGAAGGCAGTAGGAGAGGCATTTGGTTACTATTTCGATAAGGATGGTAATATAGTGTTGAAATTGAATACGGTCGGTATAGATATTGATATGTACAAGAGAGCAAAAGATGCTAGCCTGGTTTTTTCAGGAAAGGAAAAGGTTGAAGCATTCTTAGCTATGTATAATCTGAATAGGAATTTAAACTTAATAACAGATGAGGAATGTGCTAAAGAATTAATAAGTCGTTTGTCATAATAGATATAGATTATAAAAATATAATCTTGTAAACAATTAATTAATAGTGATAATTTAGTCCTTATAGGGTTAAATATATAATTTGGTAGGAAAAGTAGTAAAAACAAAAAGTATTTTGGAGGTAGTAAAATGGTAAAAGTTGCAATTAATGGTTTTGGTAGAATAGGTAGACTAGCTTTAAGAAAGATGATGGAACAGACTGATAAGTTTGAAGTAGTTGCTATAAATGACTTAACAGACTCTCATATGTTGGCACATCTATTTAAATATGATACATCTCAGGGTAGATTCAACGGAGAAATAGTTGTTGAAGAAGGTGCTTTCATAGTGAACGGACACGAAATAAAAGTAGTATCTGAAAGCAATCCTGAAAATCTTCCATGGGGAGAATTAGATGTAGATATAGTTTTAGAGTGTACAGGTCTATTTACATCAAGAGAAAAAGCAGAAGCTCATATCAAGGCTGGAGCTAAAAAAGTATTAATATCTGCACCAGCTACAGGTGATCTTAAGACAATAGTTTACAATGTAAACTCAGATATACTAGATGGAAGTGAAACAGTGGTTTCAGGTGCATCTTGTACTACTAACTGTTTAGCACCAATGGCTAAGGTATTACAGGATAAGTTTGGTATAGTTGAAGGTCTAATGACTACTATACATGCATATACAAATGATCAGAATACACTAGATGGTCCTCATAAGAAGGGCGACCTAAGAAGAGCTAGAGCTGCTGCTGGCAACATTATACCTAACACAACAGGCGCTGCAAAAGCTATTGGACTAGTAATACCTGAATTAGCAGGAAAACTTGATGGAGCCGCACAGAGAGTACCGGTAACAACTGGTTCTATAACAGAACTAGTGTGTGTGCTTGAAAAGAACACTACAGTAGAAGAAATAAATGCTGCTATGAAGGCTGCTGCTAATGAATCATTCGGTTATACTGAAGATGAAATAGTATCTAGTGATATAATAGGTATTAGCTATGGTTCATTATTTGATGCTACTCTTACTAAGGTTATGGATGTAGCTGGTAAGCAGTTAGTAAAGACAGTTTCATGGTATGACAATGAAATGTCTTATACTTCTCAGTTAGTTAGAACACTAGCTTTAGTTGGAAGTATGACTAAATAATATAGGCCTGGCTTTAAAAAACAAAGCCTCGTTGATGCAAGTTATTTTAGTCCGAGGTTAATCCCTCGGACTTTTTTTAAATATTGAAGTTTATTATAAATTATGTTTATATAAATATTAAATGATAGGAATAAATATGATATAATAACTATGAAAAGCTGTATTTTAGCTTATTTAAGTCAAAATACAGAGATATACAAGGGTAGAATTTTAATAAAAAAAGTAGGTTAAAAGGAGAAGTTCTATGACAATGCTTAACAAAAAGACAATTGAAGATATCAATGTAAGAGGTAAGAGGTGTCTTGTTAGATGTGATTTCAATGTACCTCTGAAGGATGGTAAGATAACGGATGAGAATAGACTTGTTGGGGCCATGCCTACAATAAAGTACTTAATAGATAATGGAGCCAAGGTAATACTTTGCTCACACTTAGGTAAGCCAAAGGGAGAGGCAAAGCCAGAACTATCACTTGCACCAGTTGCAGCTAGATTATCTGAAATGCTTGGTCAGGAGGTAGTATTTGCTGCGGATGCTAATGTAGTAGGTGAAAATGCCAAGAAAGCTGTAGCTCAAATGAAGGACGGAGATGTAGTTTTACTAGAAAACACAAGATATAGAAAAGAAGAAACTAAGAATGAAGAAAGCTACTCAAAGGAATTGGCATCACTAGCTGAAATATTTGTAAATGATGCCTTTGGTACTGCACATAGAGCTCATTGTTCGACAGTTGGTGCAGGTCAGTTCCTAGAAGAAAGAGTTTGTGGCTACTTAATCCAAAAGGAATTAGACTTCCTTGGAGCAGCAGTAGAAAAACCAGTAAGGCCTTTCCTTGCCATTCTAGGTGGAGCCAAGGTTAGTGACAAGCTAGGTGTAATTAACAACCTATTAGAAAAGGTAGATACTTTGATTATAGGAGGTGGTATGGCATATACATTTATCAAGGCCCTAGGTCACGAAATAGGAACATCACTACTAGAAGAAGACAAGGTTGCCTATGCCAAGGAAATGATGGACAAGGCCCAGGCCAAGGGGGTAAAGTTATTACTACCTGTTGATGTAGTATATGCTGACAAGTTTGCAGAGGATGCCCAACCTCATATTACAGAGGGTAGAGATATACCATCAGATTGTATGGGATTAGATATAGGACCAAAAACTAGAGAACTATTTGCCAATGCTGTAAAAGAGTCTAAGACAGTAGTGTGGAATGGACCAATGGGCGTATTTGAATTTGAAAGCTTCGCCAACGGTACTAAGGCTATAGCCATGGCTATGGCTGATGTAGATGCAACTACAATCATAGGTGGTGGAGATTCAGCCGCTGCAGTAAACCAGATGGGATTTGGTGACAAGATGAGCCATATATCAACTGGTGGTGGAGCATCACTTGAATTTCTAGAAGGTAAGGAATTGCCAGGTATAGTAGCCCTAGATGACAAATAAGGCGCATAGCTTTAAAATTTTATAAGTAGAGAGTTTATAATAAATAAAAAGTAATAAGGAGACGGATATGAGAAAACCAATAATCGCTGGTAACTGGAAAATGAACAAGACAATTAAGGAAGGTCTTGAATTTATAGAAGAAGTAAAGGGTCTGACTGAAGGGGACGTAGAAGTTTTAGTGTGTGCACCATTTACCCTATTAAAGGATTTAAAATTAGCAACTAAGGGTACAAATATAAAAATAGGTGCTCAGAATATGCATTATGAAAATTCAGGTGCCTTTACTGGTGAAGTAGCTCCAGCCAACCTAGTAGAAATAGAGATGGACTATGTAATTATAGGCCACTCTGAAAGAAGAGAATACTATGGTGAAACTGATGAAACTTGTAACAAGAAGGTCTTAAAGGCTATAGAGGTAGGAATAGATCCAATTCTTTGCTGTGGTGAAACGCTAGAAGAAAGAGAAGCTGACAAGACTATGGACAAGGTAAAGGGTCAGATAGTGGCTGGTCTAGCTGGTGTGAAGGCTGAAGACCTAGCTAAGGTAGTAATAGCATACGAACCAATCTGGGCTATAGGTACAGGTAAGACTGCTACAGCTGAACAGGCAAACGAAGTAATCGCCTATATTAGACAGGTAGTAAGAAATGTATACGGAGACCTTGCTGACCAGGTAAGAATCCAGTATGGTGGAAGTGTAAAGCCTGCCAATGTAGCAGAAATTATGGGACAGTCTGATATAGATGGTGCCTTGGTTGGAGGTGCATCACTTAAATCGGCAGACTTCCTAGGATTATTGAAGTTTTAATAGATAGAAGGTAATAATTATGAAAAAACCAGTAGTATTAACAATAATGGATGGTTTTGGATATACACCCAATAAGGAGGGTAACGCCATAGCCTTGGCAGGAACTCCCCACTTGGATACCTTATCTGCCAAGTATCCTCATACATTGATTGAGGCAAGTGGACTAGATGTTGGTCTACCAAACGGTCAGATGGGAAATTCTGAGGTTGGTCATACGAATATTGGTGCGGGTAGGATAGTATATCAAGACTTAACAAGGATAACAAAGGCAATAGAGGATGGTGACTTTTTTGAAAATCCAGCCTTGGTTGCAGCAATGGAAAATGCCAAGGACAAAAGTCTACACGTGCTAGGCCTATTGTCAGATGGAGGAGTCCATTCACACATAGACCACCTAAAGGCTCTACTAGATATGGCCAAGAAAAATGGTCTAGCAAGTGTATATGTCCATGCCCTTACAGATGGCAGGGATACTGACCCACAAAGTGCAATAGATTATGTGAGTCAGATAGAGGACTATATGAAGGAACTAGGACTAGGCAGATTTGCAACTGTAGCAGGTAGATATTATGCTATGGACAGAGACCAAAGATGGGACAGGGTTCAGTTAGCCTACCAGGCCATAGTTGAAGGCCAGGGACCAAGAGCCAAATCAGCATCAGACTGTGTAAAGGCATCATATGCTGAAGGTGTAAATGATGAGTTTATAGTTCCAACAGTAATAGAAGGATCAGATGGTTCTATAGGAAATATCAAGTCTGGAGACTCAGTAGTCTTCTTTAACTTTAGACCTGACAGGGCTAGAGAAATTACAAGAGCAATAGTAGATAAAAATTTTGCGGGCTTTGAAAGAGATCTAGTTTCTACTAAGTTTGTTTGTATGACTACATATGATGCTACAATACAGGGTATTGATGTAGCCTATGGACCTGAGGATATAGTAAATACATTAGGACAATACTTATCAGATAAGGGAATGAAGCAGTTAAGGGCAGCGGAAACTGAAAAATATGCCCATGTTACATTTTTCTTCAATGGAGGATTAGAAGAGCCTTATAAGGGTGAGGATAGAATATTGATACCTTCACCAAAGGTAGCAACATATGATATGCAACCTGAAATGTCAGCACATGACCTATTAGACAAGTTATTGGCGGCCTTGGATGAAGATAAGTATGATTTAATTGTTGTAAACTTTGCCAACCCTGATATGGTAGGCCATACAGGCAGTATTGAAGCAACAAAGAAGGCTATAAAGACTGTTGACGAATGCGTTGGCAGACTATTTGAAAAGGTAATTAGCCTTGGAGGCAGTGGTATAATCACTGCTGACCACGGTAATGCAGAGCTAATGGTAGACCTTGAAACAGGTAGACCAATTACATCACATTCAACAAATCCAGTGCCATTTATAGTGGTGGGGGATGAATTTAAGGGAAGAGACCTATTGACAGGTGGTAGACTGTCAGATATAGCTCCAACCTTGCTGGCTATGCTAAAGATGGACCAGCCAAAAGAAATGACAGGTCATTCTTTGATTAAATAATTCGTTCAATATATTTTTAGAGAAACTTTTACAAATTTACCCATCAATTTATTTGTAATAAAAACAAAAGGTAACGAATATTTAGGTAAAAATTAAGTGATCAATAATAGTTTGTGATATAATATTAGTGATAAAAATTATAAGCGTTTTGGTAACGAGAGGAGAGAAAATATGTCAGCTATTGAATTAGTTTATGCAAGAGAAGTTCTAGATTCAAGAGGTAATCCTACTGTAGAAGTAGAGGTAGTATTAGAAAGTGGTGCCCTAGGAAGAGCTATAGTACCATCAGGTGCATCTACAGGTGCTTTTGAAGCAGTTGAGTTAAGAGATGGTGACAAGGGCAGATACATCGGTAAGGGTGTATTAAAGGCTGTTGATAATGTAAATGAAATAATCGCCCCAGAAGTTGAAGGACTTGATGCTTTTGACCAGCCAGGAATAGACGGTCTAATGATAGAACTAGACGGAACTCCAAACAAGGGTAAGCTAGGTGCTAATGCTATACTAGGTGTATCATTAGCAGTAGCAAGAGCTGCAGCTGATGAATTGGGACTACCACTATTCCAGTATATAGGTGGAGTAAATGCTAAGCAGTTACCAGTTCCAATGATGAATATTTTAAATGGTGGAGAACATGCAGATAATAACGTAGATGTACAGGAATTTATGATTCTACCAGTAGGCGCTGAATCTTTTGCTGAAGGCCTAAGAATGGGTGCTGAAGTATTCCATGCATTGAAGAAGGTTCTTGCTGAAAAGGGACTAGCTTGTGGTGTAGGTGATGAAGGTGGATTTGCTCCAAACCTTGATTCAAACAGAGAAGCCCTAGAGTTAATCGTTGAAGCTATAAAGGCTGCTGGTCTAGAACCAGGTAAGGATATAATGCTAGGTATGGATGTTGCGGCATCTGAAATGTATAATGCAGAAACTAAGAAGTACGAATTAAAGGGAGAAGGAAAGGTTCTTTCTTCAGAAGAAATGATAGACCTATTTGAAGGTTGGGTAAATGAGTTCCCAATCATCACTATAGAAGACGGTCTAAACGAAGAGGACTGGGATGGATGGAAGCTACTTACTGAAAGACTTGGTAAGAGAATCCAGCTAGTTGGTGACGACCTATTCGTTACAAACACTGAAAGACTTGAAACAGGTATAGAAGCTGGTGTAGCTAACTCAATCCTAATCAAGGTTAACCAGATAGGTACCCTAACTGAAACTCTTGATGCTATAGAAATGGCCAAGAGAGCTGGATATACAGCAGTTATATCTCATAGATCAGGTGAAACGGAAGACACAACTATAGCAGACATTGCTGTAGCTGTAAATGCTGGTCAGATTAAAACTGGTGCTCCATCAAGAACTGATAGAGTTGCTAAGTATAACCAGTTGTTAAGAATTGAAGAAATTGTTGGTGAATCAGCTAGATACGAACAGTTAAAGTCATTCTACAACCTAAGCAAATAGTTAAGTGATTAAAAATATAATATAGAGATAAAGGGGTCTAAATTTAGTCCCCTTTCTTTATGGATAATTTTAGGCTCTATATCAAACTCCCAGCTTGGTGATAATTTGAATTGATAAGATCTATTAAATTAGATATCAGCCCTTAAATGCATATAAATATTTGTTAAATATCAGACCTTGGGGCATATATAGTTTTGTTTGGTTTGCATTAAAAATATTAATCAAATATAAATTAGGTCTATAATAAAAAATCAAAAGTCAAAGAGATATTGAAATTAGCAAATCTATATGCTATAATTAGATTTAGATTTTATAGACTAGAGTATGACTAAGGAGGTCGTGATGATAGGAAATATATTAATGGCTATACAGATATTTTTAAGTATATTGATGATAATTGTAGTTCTACCACAACAGAGTAAACAAAACCAGCCTCAGGTATTTGTAGAAGATAGTTCTTCGCAGGCTTATTTCAAGCCAAAGGGTAAAGAAGCCTTTTTGAACAAGATGACAAAGATAATTTCAATATTATTTTTTATAAATGCAATAGCACTTGTAATGGTAATGAAATAATTAATAAGAGAGACAATCGGCAGTATCAATAGTTTGATATTGCCGATATTTTTGTATATAAATCAACATATATGTTATACTAGAAGTAAAATTAGATTGTTGACTAAGGAGGTGTTGGCAATTATAGATATTATAAGACAAAGGCTGATAGATTTAATACATGACCCATCCTATAAGCCTATGAAAAAGGATGAGTTAGCAAGAATATTTATAGAGAATCATGAATATAAAAGAGATTTCTATAAAATGCTAGAAGATATGTATATCAATGGTGAAATTTTTATAAATACTAGGGGTAAAGTGGCTAGTTTAGAAAATTTTGGTATAAAAAAAGGTATATATAAGGCAACTAAGAATAGGTTTGGTTTTTTAATTACCGGTGAAGACGAGGAGGATATCTTTATTGATGGTAATTCTAGAAAAGGAGCCTTTAATGGAGATGAAGTACTAGTAAAGGTAACAAAACCTGCTAGAGGAAATAATAAGGCTGAGGGTATTGTAGCAAGAGTTTTAAAAAGAGCTAAACAGGAATTTGTTGGAGTATTTGTTAGTAGTAAGACTTTTGGCTTTGTTATTGTAGATGATAAAAAATTTGATAAGGATATATTTATAGCAAAAAAGTATATTAGCGGGGCAAAAAACAATGATAAGGTAGTTTGCAAAATTATAGATTGGCCACTTGATTCAAATATTAATCCTGAAGGAAAAATAGTAGAAGTAATTGGTCAAAAGGGTGATAGGTATGTGGAGATTGACTCAATAGTAAGGGCCCATGACCTAGGAGATACTTTCAATTCAAAGGTTATTAGTCAGGTAGATAAGATAGCTGATCATGTTCTTGATGAGGAGATGGCGGGAAGGTCTGATTTTAGGGATGAACTGATCTATACTATAGATGGTGATGATTCTAAGGATTTTGATGATGCTATCTGTGTAGATTTATTAGAAAATGAGAATTATAGGTTGGGTGTACATATTGCAGATGTGAGTCACTATGTAATAGAAGATTCACCCCTTGATAGGGAAGCTATAAAAAGATCTACATCTGTATACTTGGTTGATAAGGTAATACCTATGTTGCCACAGAAACTATCAAATGGTATATGTTCACTTAATCCAATGGTAGATAGATTATGTTTATCTTGCATTATGGAGATTAATCCCCAAAATGCTAAGTTAATTAAATATGATATAGTGAAGTCTGTAATAAGATCAAAAGCTAGATTTACTTATCACGAAGTAAGTGAAATACTAGAAAATGGAGATCCAGACTTATCTAAAAAGTATGAACCATTTCTCGAAAGTCTTAAGAATGCCAGTAGATTAGCTGAAATATTAAGGGATAGAAGATTCAAGAGGGGGGCCATAGACTTTGATTTTCCAGAGTCAAAGATAAAACTTGACCATAATGGTATACCAGTTGATATAAGGCCTTATGAGAGAAGAACATCGAATAAGATGATAGAAGAGTTTATGCTTTTGGCAAATGAAACCATAGCAGAACATTACTACTGGCTTAAAAACCCTTTTGTATATAGGATACACGAAGAACCAGATTTAGAAAAAATTATAGATCTTAGAAACTTCGTACAGTCTAGAGGCTATAGTATGCGTTTGTCAAAATCTGAAGTTAGGCCTAGTGACTTACAAGGGGTTCTTGATAATATAGAGGACAAGGAAAGTAAGCAGGCTATAGGTAGGATAATGTTAAGGTCACTAAAACAAGCAAAATATTCACCTTCGTGTGATGGTCACTTTGGTTTAGCGGCCAAATATTATTGTCACTTTACATCGCCTATCAGGAGATACCCAGATCTCCAGATACATAGGATAATTAAGGAAAGTCTGGATGGTAAGTTTAACGATAATAGGAGGGCCCACTATGAGGCAATTCTAGAGTCAGTAGCCAACCAATCATCAATCCAGGAAAGGAAGGCTATAGATGCCCAAAGAGATGTGGATGTCTACTATAAGGTATTATATATGCAAGACAAGATAGGACAAAGTTTTGAAGGATATATATCTGGCATAACTAGTTTTGGTATATTTGTGGAACTTGACAATGGTATAGAAGGTCTAATAAGGTTATCATCACTAGAAGACATGTATGAATATGTTGAAAGTGCTAGTGTCTTAGTAGGTCAGAGGACAGGCAAGACCTTTATGCTAGGTCAAAAGGTCAAGGTCGTATTGGTAAATGTGAATATAGAAGCAAGAGAAATAGATTTTGAAATGTTGGAAGGTGATAATTAATGTCGGGAAAGAAAATTCTAGCAACCAATAAGAAGGCTAGACACGACTATTTTATAGAAGAGGTATATGAGTGTGGCATAGAGTTAAAGGGTACCGAGGTAAAGTCTATTAGGCAAGGAAGAATAAATCTCAAAGAGGGTTATGCTTCTGTTGATAATAGTGAAGTATTCTTAAAGCAAGTCCATATCAGCCCCTACGATCAGGGAAACAGGTTCAATGTAGACCCGCTTAGGACCAGAAAACTCCTACTCCACAAGGCAGAGATCAGGAAGCTAATTGGAGCTACGACTATAAAAGGATACTCACTTGTACCTATGAGTGTATACTTGAAAAATGGTAGGGTCAAACTGGAGTTAGGGCTTGCCAAGGGTAAAAAACTATATGACAAGAGACAAGACCTTGCTAAAAAGGATGCTATGAGAAGGATAGAAAGAGAGTCTAAGGACAGGTATTAGAAACCTATGAAGATGGTAAAATATTAGGACATTTTACTTGGTACAGGACGAATGGGGCAACTATAAAATTTTATCTATTGGTAAGTAGGTCCTAATAAAATATTAAAAAAGGTGTTGACAAGGCTAGTAAGAAGCAATATAATAATACTCAACTAAATAAAGCCGATGATAAAGAGAGTAGCTCAGATGAATTTTCAGCGAGTTGGAGTATGGTGTGAGTCCGATATTGAAGTTTGAAGTGAAGAGAGCTTTTGAGGTTGCTATAGGAAATAATAGTATTGTAGCAGGTTTCCCGCCTTAAGGGTTTGAGAGGATAGTATATCTATCAATAGGAGTGGTAACGCGGAAATTTTTCGTCTCTTGGACTTTGTGTCCAAGAGACTTTTTTTTATTTGCGATTCCGGATAGCAGGTAGGATTTTTGCAGAGCCACCCATTTAGATACTATAGGTTTCATCAGGTATCTAGTAGGTGGATATTCTATCAACAAGAGTGGTAACGCGGAAGTTTTCGTCTCTTGGGCATTATGCCCAAGAGGCTTTTTTGTTTGTTTAAGGAGTGAGTATTATGAAAAAAAGTATAAGCAAGTTAATATTATTAGCCATGACATTAGTACTAGTAGCGGGGTGTATAGCCTTAAAAAATTCTAATGGAAATGATCAGGGCAAGACTGATGATTTAGTCAAGATAAAGACAAGTGGTAAGTTAGTAGTTGGGACTGCGCCAGGCTATCCACCATTTGAATTTGTTGTCAATAAGTCTGGAAAAAGCCAGGTAGTAGGTGCTGACATAGACCTGGCCAAGAAAATTGCAGACGAGATAGGTGTAAAGCTGGAAATAAAGGCCATGGACTTTGATGCCCTGATAATGGCCCTTCAGTCCTCAAAAGTAGACATGGTAATTACATCTATGACACCAACAGAAGAAAGAAAAAAATCAGTAGACTTTTCAGACGTATACTTTGAAGGAACAAATTCCATCATAGTAAATAGCAATTTCAGTAAGGATATCAGCAAAGAGGATGACCTAAAAAATATAGTCCTAGGAGTACAGAGGGGGAGTGTCCAGGAAATATATGCTAAGGAGGTCTTGAAGGCTCCAAAGATAAAGTCCCTAACAGCCATACCAGACTTGATAGCTGATATGAAAAATGGTAATATAGATGGAATCATAGCCAGCACTGTAGTATCCAAGATAAATGCCAACCAGTACGAGGGTATTAAATTGATAGATGTTAACCTAAGTCAGGCCAACAAGGAAGAGGCAGCCATAGCCATCAAAAAGGGAGACAACAAGTCTCTTTTAGACATAGTCAACAAGACTATAAAGTCATTAAAGGATAGTGGACAATACGAGGAAATTTTAAACAAGAATATAGATTTAGCGAGCAAGCAATAAGAAGGGGTGGAGAAAAGACATGAAAAATATAGATAATGGAGCAATAACAAAGGATAAGGAAATTGTAAATAATGGAGAAATGACAAAGGTGGTCTTGGCCTATTCAGGAGGCCTGGACACATCAGTAATCATACCATGGCTAAAAGAAAATTATCAAAACTGTCAGGTAATAGCAGTTTGTGGTGATGTAGGCCAGGGTGATGAGTTGGATATAGTATATGAAAAAGCCCTAAAGAGTGGGGCCAGCAAGTGCTATATAGTAGATCTGAAAAAAGAATTTGTCAAAGACTTCGTTTGGCCGGTCATAAAGGCAGGTTCTAAGTATGAAGGCAAGTACCTACTAGGAACATCAGTTGCTAGGCCACTAATAGCAAAGGCCCTAGTTGATGTAGCCAAAAAAGAAGGTGCCCAGTACATATGCCACGGTGCCACAGGTAAGGGTAATGACCAGGTTAGGTTTGAGGTATCAATAGCAGCCCTTAGCCCAGATACAAAGATAATAGCCCCATGGCGTGAATGGGATATCAAGTCTCGTGAAGATGCTATAGACTATGCAAAAGACCACGGTATAGAGGTACCAGTCACTAAGAAAAGGCCCTACAGTATGGACAGGAATGTCCTTCACCTTAGTCATGAGGGTGGAGACTTGGAAAATCCTGAAAATGAACCAATAGATGACTTGTGCCTAATATGTACAAGGCCAGAAGAGGCACCAGACCAGGCAGAATATGTAGTTATAGACTTTGAAAAGGGCCAGCCAGTAGCCATAAATGGACAAAAGTTTGATGAGCCACTAGCCCTACTTGAAAAGGCCAATGAAATTGGGGCCAAGCATGGTATAGGTATATTAGATATGGTAGAAAATAGGCTTGTAGGCATGAAGTCCAGGGGTATATATGAAACTCCAGGTGGAACCCTACTAATGGAAGCCCACCAACTTTTGGAAAGCTTGACTCTGGACAGGGATACAGCATCTTTTAAGTCTCATATTGCTATTAAATATGCCCAGCTACTTTATGATGGCCTATGGTATACACCGCTTAAGCAGGCCCTGGATGCCTTTATAGACTCAACACAGGAGACTTGTACGGGTCAGATAAAGATGAAGCTATACAAGGGCAACTGCATACCAGCTGGAATAAAATCACCGTATTCACTATACAGTGAAGAAATAGCAACTTTTGGTGAAGATGATGTATATGATCAAAAGGATGCAGAAGGCTTTATACACCTATTCTCCCTACCACTAAAGACCAATGCCAGAATGAGGGCAAAGAGTGACCTAGAAATATAGATTATGGAAGCAAAAACACAGGTGAAAAGTATTAGGAAAAATACATATTATAGATGATATTAGTTAGAAAAAAGTACTAGGCAAAGTAGATTTGTATATGACATAAGTTAGAAAAATAAGGACAGGTTGACTGAGGAGGTTAAGATGACGAAGTTATGGGGTGGAAGGTTCCAATCTGAGACCAGCAACATTATGGAGGACTTTAATTCTTCTATTGGCTTTGACTGGAAGCTTTACCACTATGATATAGAGGGCAGTAAGGCCCATGTAAAAATGCTGGCAGAGACTGGAATAATAAGCAAGGAAGAAGCCGGTCTAATAATTGGTGGTCTAGAGGCTATAGAAGCTGATATTGACCAGGGTCTGGTGGAGTTTACCAGCAAGCATGAAGATATCCACATGAATATAGAAGCCCTTCTGATAGAAAAAATAGGTCAAGTAGGCAAGAAAATACATACAGCAAGAAGTAGAAATGACCAGGTAGCCCTTGATTTAAAGCTATATGCCAGGCATTCTGTGGACAAGCTATCAGGCCTATTGAAGGAATGGATTGATATTCTGGTAAATATGGCAGAGGAAAATATTGATACAATAATGCCTGGCTATACCCACCTACAAAGGGCCCAGCCCATATCACTGGCCCATTTTCTTATGGCTCATGTAGAAATGGCAAGGAGGGACCTACTTAGGCTAGAATCATGGAAATCTATCCACAATACCATGCCACTTGGTAGTGGGGCCCTGGCAGGAACGAGTTTTTCTATAGACAGGCATATGACAGCCAAAGACTTGGGCTTTGAAAAGCCAAGTATGAATTCCCTAGACGGAGTAAGTGATAGGGACTTTGTAATAGACCTACTTGGAGCATGTTCGGTGGGAATGATGCACTTGAGCAGGCTATGTGAGGAGCTAATTATCTGGTCTAGCCAGGAATTTGCCTTCGTAGAGATGGATGATGCCTACAGCACAGGAAGTTCCATGATGCCACAAAAGAAAAATCCAGATGCCTGCGAACTGATAAGGGGTAAAACGGGTAGAGTATATGGAGACCTCTTGACTGTATTGTCTATGATGAAGGCCCTGCCACTGGCCTATAATAAGGATATGCAGGAAGACAAGGAAGCACTTTTTGATGGTGTAGAGACATGGACCAAGGCCCTGATGGTTGCCAAGCCAATGATGAAAACCCTTAAGGTAAAGAAGGATAATATGTTGAGGGCAACTAGACAAGGCTTCCTAAATGCTACAGACCTGGCAGACTACCTGGTTAAAAAGGGGTTGACATTTAGGGACTCCCACAGGCTAGTAGGTGAAATAGTCTTCGATTGCATAGAAAAAGGCATTGGTCTGGAAGATATCAGCCTTGATGACTACAAGGCCTACTGTGACCTTATAGGGGAAGATATATTTGATAATATTGCTATTGAAGCCTGCGTGGAAAGTAGGCAATCCCTGGGAGGCCCTAGTAGGGACCAGGTAGCCAATCATATTGAATTTGTTAGGGGATGGAATGTTTAGCTAATTAGGCGATATATAGAAGACTGTTAATTCAATGATGTGGATGGTGTAGATAAGTAGTATATAAAAGAAATAGTTTTTTAGAGCGTAGTAGTAAAACTTCTACGCTTTTTTTTCAAGTGAAAAAATATATTTGCAGAAAAACAGTAAGAATTTTTTAGGTATTTAACTATATTTAGTAAAATTCATAAAAAAAACTAAAAATATTGAATGTTATTTCTAGTTAAAATATGATATCATTTAATTGGGGTTATAAGTATGGTTACAAATATATGATAAGGAAAGGAGTTTCGTCATGAAAAAAAATAACTAATAGTTTGATGGCCCTGTTAATTTTTGCAGTAATGCTATCAAATGGATATAATGCAATTGATGCATTATCAGCAGGAGCAGTGACAGAAAAGGCTCAGGCACCGATATTACTTGTGAGGAAGGACAGTATACCATCAAAGGTTAGGTCAATGATTGATAATAATTCAAGCAAGGCTGTATTGTTGGGTGGTGTGAATACTATAAGTAGTTGGGTAGAATCCAGTTTAAATAAGCAAGAGTTAAATTATGTTAAGGTATGAGGATAAGGTATATCCTTGTCCCTTTGTATTCATAAGTATAAGAATAATAAGTATGAGAATATATATTGATTAACAATAAATATTACACATGTTATTATATATATAGCTTATATAATAACTTATAAGCAAGAGGGTAAGCTTTATAGACATATATGGGTCGAATATATTTAAGTTGAAAAGTTATATTACAAAGGAGAAGATATTATGAAGTTTAAAAAGTTATTATCAACAGTAATGGCAATGGCTATAGTTTCTGCGATAGGTGTAAACGCTTTCGCCATAGACAAGAGTGTGACTGTGTATAAGAATATAGTTAATAATGAGTTTTATACAGGAATGGGTGCACATGCAGCCGAGGCTTTTTCTAACGGGATAGTAGTGAATAACAATACAGACCTAAAGTTAGAAAGGGTGAAAACTAAGAAAATATATGTAGGTATATTTGGTGGCTATATTTATAAACTAACTTTGCAAGGACAGAAAGGCACACTTGATGGATATGAGTTTGATTTCACAGGGACAAATGTCACACCAACAAATCTTGCAAATACTTCAAGAAAGTATTATAGCGGTCAGGCTAAAATTAAGGTAATGGGAATACCTCATGGAGATAAGCACATAGATTTAGAGATAAATAACTAGTATAGGATGCTTAAGTAAAAATATATGTCTATTAAAGCTTTCTGTTGTTATACAAACATAATTAATAAACAATAGAGCATATTATAGGAAGGAGAATAAAATGCTTAAAAAAATATCAAGTATCTTGCTAGCTACAACAATGTTATTTACTGCAACCGGCTATATCAATATAAGGGCAGAAGCAAATGACGATGTCATTGATTACATCGCCCCAAATGAAGCCTATAGCAATTTTGCAGACAAGAGCTTCTTTTATAAAGTCAGGTATAATTCTGTTTTTGAGGGTGAAGACTTGGGAACCTATATAGCCTGGTATGCTAATTTAGAAGACTATGGAATTACGGGTGTAAAAAAAGGTCTTTTTGATGAAGAAAATCCGGATAGGATCGTGCATGAAGAAAAAGATGAAGACACCGGTGTGGTTGAACGGACTTATAAATCTATGATAAATGCAGATTCTCAGGATGAGCAAAATCGTGACTTTATGAATATATCTGCATATAACCTTAATAGTCTTGATTATGGACTTTATAATAAGATTACCAAAAAATTCGTTTCTAAGAAAAACATGCCAATAAAATTTATGCCAGAGAGAGAATTAAGCGATGTAGCATATCCGGAAATTGCTGATGGACAAAGTAAAACTGTAAGGCTTGTATGTAAGGACAAGTACTGGATGGCTAAGCTTAGCAGAGAGGGAGATAAATATAAGATAAAGGTGTATTTAACTACATCTGAAAAACGCAATAGGGAAGAATTCAATAAGGAAGAATTTAAGTATAGTTATAAAATAGCTAATAAAGAAATTATCAAAGAAGATGCCCAAGAAAAGACGGTTGAACACTATGACTATGATGGTAAAAAAATTATATATAAGTTAAAAGAGGCAGAAATTCAGCTAGATAAACTTACTCAATATATTAACATCGATTTGAAGAAGGAAAATTATCCTAACACAAATCATAATGGGACATTTAAGATGGAAGTTATGATAGATCCTAGTTTTGACTCTGATTTCACCAGTGATACCATGGGCTTGAAGAAACTGGAAATCAGAGGATACCCTTTTGGATATTCTAAAAAAATAGAAGACCTCTTTACAAAACAAATATTTGATAACTCTGATGGTTCAGAAAATGAGTTTTCGTTTAGAAAAAATGGCGGTTATAATGTAGAAGATGAGTATAGGTATACTATTGATGGGAGCGACCCTACGACAGACTCAAAAGAACTATACTATTTTGGAGATGCCTATGATAAGGATGGCCAGGGTATGCCTACATATAAACTTTCTATCAATGAGTCAAAAAATGGGGTAGGAAGAGAGGGTATATCTAACCAGTATCTTGACGGGGGCAAGTTAACTATCAAGGTGAGGTCTTTTAGGGATGGACAACCTAGTTCCAAGGTCTTTACTTATGACTTAAAGGTTAGTAAAAGAAGTATTGACGTGACTTCAGATTTAAAAGTAGTAAAAATAAAATTTAATGGACAGTCAAAAAGTTTTGACCTGGCAAATATCGGTATAAACTCTTATGTTTTTGATAATACTGGAATCGCTCCACTATATTATGATACAAGGGCAGAAATAAATAAAATAGATATCGATAACACAATCAAAGAAAAATTAAAAAATAAAAAAATAGGTAGATATTATCCATTATCAATCAGCCTGCTTGATAAAGATGGCAAGGCTGCTGATATACCAAACGGATGGAAAAATGAACAATTGAAGACTTATACAAAAGGCAAACCCCTTTTATCCCTATCATTATTAAAATTAGACGAAAATGAAGTCGAACCATTAAAGCTGAATAATAGCTTGAGACTTTATGAGATAAAGGATGATGGAAGTATTCAAGAGGTAATAGACGACTATAATGCGGGACCATTTAAATACGGACTAAAGGTAGTAAGTGGAAAATTAAATGCTAAAATACCTATTGATAAGCCGGTTTCCAAATATATAATAGCAGAAGAAAATTCATATACTGAGCCCGTTGTAGAAGATTTAAATGAGCTAAAAACAAATACGAATAAGGAAATAGACAAATTGTCTAACCTAAGTAATGAAGAAAAAACAAAGTATAAAAACAGGGTAAATAGTGCAACAACAAAGGCTGAGGTAGAAAAAATACTAAAAGAAGCCAAGGAGGCCAATGATAAAACTGTTATAGAAGATTTAGACAAGCTAAAAACAGATACTAATAAGGAAATAGACAAATTGTCTAACCTAAGTAATGAAGAAAAAACGAAGTATAAAAACAGGGTAAATAGTGCAACAACAAAGGCCGAAGTAGAAAAAATACTAAAAGAAGCCAAGGAGGCCAATGATAAAGAAGCTAACAAAGCCGAAGTTTATTCTGTTCCGGCTAGAATGTTACAAGCACATTCTGATACTGCTTCAATGGGTGAAAAAGCCCTTGATGGAAATGTGATAGTAAGAAAGAAGGACAATAAGTATTCATATGAAGTAAGCTTTAAAGGATTAGAGTTTATGAATATGTATGGACATCTATGGGGGTTAAATATTTATGATAGCTCCTTTACTTCATCAAAATCAGAGGCAAGGGTATTAAAGAAATTTATGGATAAAAACTTGAAGGGAAAACAAATGGAATTCCCTAAGGTTTATGCATTTGATAAAAATTCTAAGGAAGATACTATCCATATTGAAGTATACGTAGATGCTATGGATGCAATAAAAAATAATGCCCAATCCTATGATGATATAGTAAAAGGCGCAGGAAGGCAAAATGCCAGGCTGGTTTTAGATTGGAGTAAGGCTAAAAAAGTAGAAGATAATCAAGAGAATGATAGCAATGAAGTAGTAAAAAGATTGGCAGGAGATGACAGGTACGAAACTGCCATAAAGATAAGTAAGGATAATTTTAAGTCAGCAGATACAGTTGTTCTTGCAAGTGGTACTAATTCTGCAGATGCCTTGGCAGCGTCATCATTAGCAACATCAAAATCAGCACCAATACTTTTAACTAAGAGAAATGAAATAGGCAAAAATGTTTTTGATGAAATAAAGAGATTGAATGCGAATAATGTAATAGTAGTAGGTGGAAAAGTTTCCATATCTGAAAAAGTGGTTTCTGACTTGAAAGATAAAAATATTACTGTAAAAAGACTAGCTGGTGATAATAGATATGAAACTTCCTATGAAATTGCAAAAGAATTGCTAAAGTCAAACAAGGCTAAAGAAGCCATCATAGTAAATGGCTTTAAGAATGTTGATGCCCTATCAGTATCTTCATTGGCTACAAAGGAGAATTTACCAATATTATTAAATGATGGAAATCGTTTAAGCAAAGATATAAAAAATATCGTTGAAGATTCAAATATTAAGAAGATGTATATAATCGGTGGTAGAACATCTTTACCAAGGAGAATAGAAAACAACATAAAGGCTCTTGATGTAGAATACGAAAGATTGGCAGGAGAAGACAGGTATGAGACATCTTCAAAAATAGCAAAATATGCTTACGAAAACAGTGATAAGGTTATTCTTGCAAGTGGTGAGAATTCTATAGATGCCCTGGCAGCAGGTGTTTTGACAAAAATGGAAAAGGCTCCTATGTTATTGGTACAAAAGAGAAGAATGCCAAAGAGTATTTCAAATAGGATAGAAGAATCCAAAGCGAAAAAATTCTTATTGATAGGTGGAGAAAAGACTATTTCTGATAGAGTAAAAGACAAGGTAGAAGGACTTCTTAAATAACATTTCTCTCTAGATATTTAATTAAGGGAGGGCTTATCCTCCTTTAATTAAATTTATCTAAACAGTCGTTTAAAAGGGAACTGTTGAAGAAGTATAAAATATTGATGGGAGGGAAATATAAATGTTTAAGAAAACATCATCTGTGGCCTTATCTTTGGCAATTTTATTGTCAACAGGTTCAGTAGCTTTTGCCAATCAAAATATTCAAGGATTAGATTTAAATGTGGTCGAAAAAATTAACATGAAAAATGTTAAGGGAGCTTCTAATCAAGAGGTAACGGATTTACATAAAAAATTAAAAGAATTAATTGACCAGGCAGAAGACACTGATACCTTGGCTTTGAAAACAGATGAAAGTGTCAACAAGTTAAAAGATTTTGTAAAAACTGCAAAGACATATTTAAATAGTGAAGATACTAATAAACTTAAGTCTACTATTGATGAATTAAATCAAAATTTAATTCAAATTGGGGGTGATGTAAATAATATCAAGGATATTTATTCATTGAAAACAAAGCCTCAATTGGAAAAGGGAGTCTATAATGTTCCCATAGTTTTGAGGAATTTTGAGTTAACAGAACAAAATTCAATGGGAAATAATGCTATCATGAGTAAGGCCAAACTAATTGTAGATGATAGTGGAAAAATAAGACTAAGGTTTAACCTAAGAGGACTATACTTTATGGGAATTTATGGTCATTTGACGAATTTGTGGTATTATAATAATACTAAAGAAGAAAATGTTGATAAAAGTCACTTGGAGTACCTGGGGGAATTGACCAGAGTAAAGGTATTAAAAACCGAGAAAGAGCTGGATATGGAAGGCAATTTAAGAGATTTTCTAAAAAGTGTTGAAATAAATATAGACAAGCATGTAGATAATCCCAAAAGATATCTTAAAGTAAAGGTCGATGCCATGGATATGCTTAATCATATAAATCCATATGAAAATTTGGATGATAACTCTACGTCACCTAATGCCATTCTTACCCTTGACTATAGGTTTATTGAAAAAGATCCTACAAACAATGAAAATCCATATAGCCAAGATGACGAGTTAGGACAAGCTAAAAAAGAAGCAAAAATAAGTATTGATAATTTGTCAAAATTAGACTCAAATAGCAAGGCTAAATACAAGGCAGATATAGACAATGCCAAGTCAAAAGAAAAAATCAACGAGATACTAAAAGAAGCAAAGGATGCCAATGACAAAATTGAAAAGGATATTGATAAATCGAAAAAAGATGCAAAGTCTGAAATAGACAAATTAACAGACTTATCAAGTGATGAAAAAACTAATTTTAAAAATAAGATTGATTCATCTACTTCGAAAGAGTCTATAGAAGCTATTGTTAAGGATGCAAAAGACCTAAACAAGAAGAAAAAGGATAAAAAGAAGAAAAAGTCAGAAAAAATACAGAGGTTGTCAGGTGATAATAGATATGAGACTTCTGTTGAAGTAAGTGAAAAAAACTTTAAATCTGCAGATACAGTTGTTCTTGCAAGTGGTCAAAATATTGCTGATGCCTTAGTTGCATCATCATATGCCGATATTGAAGAGGCTCCAATACTATTGACAAATAAAAATTCTATTTCAGATGAAGTTCTTGATGAGATTGAGAGGTTAAAGGCGGATAAGGTAGTTATTGTAGGCGGTCAATCCTCTATCTCTAGTAGTGTTGAGTCTAGATTGAAAAAAGAAGATATAAAAGTAACTCGTATATCAGGAAGGGATAGGTTTGACACTTCTGATAAGCTATCCCAGGAAGTTAGTAGACTATCTAAAAAATCCAGCCAGGCTATCCTGGTAAATGGATATAAGAATATAGATGCTCTTTCGGTTTCATCTCTAGCAACAAAAGAAGAACTACCTATATTACTGAATGGTAGAAATGCCTTAAATATGTATGTAAAAAACAGGTTAAAACAGATGAATGTGAATAAGGTATATATAATTGGCGGCAACAATTCCATATCAGGTGACGTGGAAAAAGAATTGAAGAGAATGCAAATATCAGTTGTAAGATTATCTGGAACGGATAGGTATGAAACATCTGCCAATATTGCCAAGTATGCCTATAAGGACTTTGACGAGGCTATAGTGGCCAGTGGTGAAAATCCTGTTGATGCATTAGCAGCTAGTACACTTACAGGGAAAAAGGAAGCCCCAATACTATTGACGAATAAAAATAAGATTCCAAAATCAATTAAAAAAATTATTGAAGATATGGATATAGGAAAGATTACAATAGTTGGCGGTGAAAACAGTATTACCGATAATGTGATGGATGATATGGAGGATCTGTTATAAGTTTTTAGAACTTTGATACTTCCATATGCCATTTAAAAAAGCAAAATAGTGAAAAGGATTTATTTCAATATGGGCTTAAGACCCATATTGATTTAAATCTTTTTTGTTATATATCAAATTATGGGATTTATAAAATTGGAGGTTAATAGTTTATGAGTATTAAGAAAAATAAATTCAACTTTATTTGTGCTCTTATTTTAATCTTGATGCCTATTACATTTTTGGCTTGTAAGCAGGATGAAATAGTTGCAAGTACTGATAAATTTGATATTAGGCTAAGTGAAGTTAATGATAATATAAAGTTGGCAAAATTTGAATATAATTCTATTTTTGATGATGATAGCTGGAAGAGTGTTGTGGTTTCATCTGACGGAAGTACGGAACAATTTAAGAAAAGCGTTATAGATTATTTAATAATGAGTCATTATAAGGATGAAGAAAATAAAAAGAATGGGTATTCATATTCAGAAGAGGAATTAAATGATATGCTTGACAGTGCTAAGCAGAATATTGAGGAGGATAAAATAAAAAGCAATGAGTATAAGAGTCTGAATATAGATGACCACGTACTAAAAAAATATATCAAAGACAAGATGATTGAGAACAAGCATCAAGAAGGATTTAATAAAAGAGTTAAAATAAAAGAGGAAGATATAAAAAAATATTATAAAGACAAGATAGATGAATTTAAAGAAAAGGAATTTGATTGTTATCAAATTTGGGTAAAGAATCCTAATGATAAAAATAAGGCAGAAAATGCTTATGAAGACTTAAAAAAGGGCATGGATTTTTCTACTGTAGCCAAAAAGTATTCAGAAGACGAAAACAGTAAGAATAAGGGGGGCTATATTGGAAAAATCAAAAAAGAAAATTTGATTCCGGAATTACGTGAAAAGGCTTTGAGATTAAGGGATAAAGAGTATACTGGAGTAGTAAAAAGCAAGAATGGATATTTTATAATAAAAATTGATAACCAAAGAAATTTAACAAAAACATTGGATTCTTGTAGATCAAAAATAAAAGATGATTTGTTAGAAGAATTATATCAGGAAAATAATAAAAAGATAATTAATAGAATTGGTGTGAAATACTATAAGGATAATATAAAGAAAATAAATATACAATTGTGAGGTTTTTAGAGAGTATCGAATTTTTTTTTGTAAATGTGCCTTCTATGGTAATTTTGTCAATTTGAGCACCTACTATTAATATTGTTATTCATATAGGATTCATGGTATTATATTTGTGTTGTCTTTCCCATACTGGGCAACCAGAAAGGGGGTGTATAACGATGATAAATATTATTCTATCCTTAACAACTTCTATCATAGCAAGTATAATTGCCTATTATATTTGCAAGTGGCTAGATAGCAAGTTATAAAGACAACTAGCACGAAAAAAGGCTTACGTATTGCAGTACGTAGGCCTTATTTTTGTGAACAATTATGTCCAAATATTACTATTTCCTTTTATGCTTATATTATACCATAAATTTATATATTTGTATCATGTTTATGAATTTTCTCATAAAGTTTTATATTTTACAACTTATTCACCGCTTATAATAATTAATTGGTGGAGATGAGGGGAAACGATAAAGCATAAATTATATTTTAATAGTTAATTATATAATGGCTATATTTCAATGTTTTATAGGGTAGGACAGTTGAAAAAGTGTGGTTTTTAGTCATAACAGCGTACAGTTGTGTTACAATTGTGTTATTTTTCATGTTATATAATCATTCAAGAACATATACTATCAATGTTGTTATTTGTATAGAATTCATGGTATTATATTTGTGTTGTCTTTCCCATACTGGGCAACCAGAAAGGGGGTGCGAACATGCAACAAGAATTAATATACCTACTAAAATCTATCGCAGCAAGTATAATTGCCTATTATATTTGCAAGTGGCTAGATAGATTTTTTAAAGACAACTAGCACGAAAAAGGGCTTACGTACTGGGAATACGTAGGCCCTTACTTCTTTGCGAACATACTTGTTCAATTAATATACCTTTTATGTTTATATTATACCACAGATTTATATATTTGTATCATGTTTATGAATTTTCTCATAAAGTTTTATATTTTACAACTTATTCACCGCTTATAATAATTAATTGGTGGAGATGAGGGGAAACGATAAAGCATAAATTATATTTTAATAGTTAATTATATAATGGCTATATTTCAATGTTTTATAGGGTAGGACAGTTGAAAAAGTGTGGTTTTTAGTCATAACAGCGTACAGTTGTGTTACAATTGTGTTATTTTTCATGTTATATAATCATTCAAGAACATATACTATCAATGTTGTTATTTGTATAGAATTCATGGTATTATATTTGTGTTGTCTTTCCCATACTGGGCAACCAGAAAGGGGGTGTATAACGATGATAAATATTATTCTATCCTTAACAACTTCTATCATAGCAAGTATAATTGCCTATTATATTTGCAAGTGGCTAGATAGCAAGTTATAAAGACAACTAGCACGAAAAAAGGCTTACGTACTGGGAATACGTAGGCCTTATTTTTTGTGTATAACAATGATGTTATATACTTCTATCCTTTTATGCTTATATTATACCATAGATTTATATATTTGTATCAAGTTTATGAATTTTCTCATAAAGTTTTATATTTTACAACTTATTCACCATTTATAATAATTAATTGGTGGAGATGAGGGGAGTCGAACCCCTGTCCGCAAGCCTATTCCCTGCTACGTCTACATGCTTAGTCATCTCTTTTAAAATCTCAACTCTCTTGGCACCGAGTGACAGGTTCCAAAATTATCCAGCCCTAATTAGTCCACTATGGGTCAAGGCAACCCCCTAAGTAGTTCCCTGCATAAATGGCGTCAGCTCTTAATCGGCAGGAAGATTAAGAGGGACGAGCTGCTACTAGGCAGCTAATAAATTATTTTCGTTTGCGTTTGTTTTAAAATTCTCCAGTTTTTACGTGACCCAGAGTAACACGACATGCTGTTTCAAGTTCAAAACCCACGTCGAAACCGGTACACCCCCGTGTAGAGTTTCAAACGAAGTATTTAAATAATTATATCATATATAAACAAAAGCTTCAAGATAAATAACCCCTTATATTTTTATGATAAGCATATTATGATATATTTACATTTCATAACAGATAACCTCCTTGATACAGAATACTCTTAAAAAATTATTGTATCATATCAAGTTTTCAAATGTGTGAAAATGAAAAATAAGCCTTAATTCCAAGATTAAGGATATATGGGAAGGATAGTAAAAATACAATATCATACATATATAAATAAAATTAATATTTGATAATTGAATGAGTAGTCTATAAGGGCATGTATCTATAGGTAAGTATGTCAAGATATTGAAAAGTTTTAAGCGAATGAAAAGAGTATACCAAGTAGCACGAAAATCTCTATGAGATTCGGGGATAGTAACTAGAACAGGCAAAACCGACAAAAAAATTTAAAAAAATAGTTATAGCTGACGTAAATCGTTGACAAATAAAAATAATTATTGTAAACTAAATTAATTAAAAAATGAGGGTAGAATGTTGAAAAATAGAATTGAGGAATATAAAAAAGATTTGGGCCAAACTCAACATATATCTGGCAAAATGGTTGGAATATCATATAACTCATGTTGTTGGAAGAGAAAGGGTTATTTGGATTCGTATGGCACTTGAAGGGATGCTATAAAGAGATTAATTAGAATGAGAGGTTAATTAGAATGGCAGGGTTAATAAGAGAAAACTTTAAAGAAGAAGTATTAATAGAACTATCTTGGATTATGAATGCGATTGATGAAATAACTCAAAGATATGGAATAGAAACATATGAGACGGTTCTTATAAAGTATCGTATACAACCTGAGGAAGAAAAAGCTATAGATCGTTTCATTGCACTTAACTTTAAAAAAATAGAAAGCTTAGCAATTGAAGATATTCAAAAAGAAATAGCAAAGTACTATTTTCAATTAACCAAAAGAGAATGGAGTGTATCAGACGAGATAGTTGAAAAACTCATTCGATTAAATCTAGATATTTTGCAATCAGATAAAAAAAGAAATAATAGGACTTAGATTATATTATAGTGAAAGCGACCTAGGAAACTCTAATGACTAGGTCGATTTTTTATAATCTATTATACTGCAATGCGATAAGCGCAGTTTAAAATGCATTATAAATAATAAATTGACTATAGTATGTTAAAGTGGTATACTAGTATTGAAATATATGTGGAGTTGATATTATGGAGAAAATGTTATCCTCAGACTTTATTTATTCTGATATATTAGATAGAATAATAAGTCTGAAACTGAGTCCAGGAAGTAAGATTAGTGAAAATAAAATATGTGAAGAATATAAAGTGTCAAGGTCTGTCATTAGACATATTTTTGCCAGACTAGCGCAAATCAATTTCTTAACTGTATATCCGCAAAGGGGTACATATGTAAACTATATTGACTTAGATTATATAAGGAGTGCCCTTTTAATTAGGTTGTCTGTGGAAAAAGAAATATTGTACAGGTTTATGCAAAAAGATGATAAGTCAGATGTTATTAGTAAGATGAAAGAAAATATGAAAAATCAGGAAAGATTCTATTATGAAAATGAATACTTAGTGGAATTTAAAGAACTTGATGAAGCCTTCCATAATTATATTATTATGAGTGTGGGAAATCATTCTGTTTTACCACTTATTAATGAACACTTATTACACATTAGTAGGTGGAGAAATGTATATATTAAGTCGGGATATAAGTTAAGTAAACTTATAGACGATCATAAAGGTATACTTGTAGCTATTGAGGAAAACGATACAGAAAAAGCCTTACACTACATGACTGATCATATTGATACAATTTCTGCGATAGCCAGTTTGGCTCCAGAATACTCTTCATACTTTAGGTCTGTGAAATAGAGTTTGGTTAGAAAAAACTTTTTTGTTTAAGTCTGTCAAGTAGTCAGTACTATTATTTAAAAAGGTATTTACAAGCTTGTTTATTTATGATAAAGTATTGTCAATGACTAGTATACAAGTAGACTAAATAAAAAGTCGGAACTATTGTTTGTGGCTAACTTTAATTGGATGACAAAATATTATTTATATATAACAAAACTTCGTGTTAATAAAAACGACTTGTAAGTTTTGTGGTTTTAGTACATAGTCTTGTTTTTTAGTATGCACTATAGTATGCCCATTTAGTGTGTACTTTCTAGCGTAGGAAAACGAAGTACAATAGTAGGAAAACTAAGTATAAATAATTGTTTTACATTGAGTTTATTTGTGTTTGAAAGACTTGTAGGTGCCAGTTAGCATCTATAAGGTTAATAGTAAAGAAATTATTAAATGTTATTTTAGTAGGAGGTATTTGTAATGAGTACAAGAAAGAAACCATTAGAAGGAGTTAAAGTCGTTGAACTTGCGAACTTTATAGCAGCTGCTACAACAGGAAGGTTTTTAGCAGATTTAGGTGCAGATGTTATAAAAGTTGAAAGCGCAAAGGGTGACCCTCTTAGATATACAGCTCCAACAGAAGGAAGACCACTAGATATGTATGAAAATACAACATGGGAGTTGGAAAATGCTAATAAGAGATGTATATCATTAAATATGAAGGATCCTAAGGGTAAGGAAGCTTTCTTTAAGTTACTTGATGAAGCTGATATCCTAATAACTAACTGGAGAGTTCAGGCTCTACAAAGAGCGGGCTTAGATTATGAAACTCTTAAGGTTAAGTATCCAAGTTTGGTATATGCTATGTGTACAGGTTATGGAGAATACGGTCCAGACAAAGACCTACCAGGATTTGACTTTACTGCATTCTTCGCTAGAGGTGGATACCTTGAAAACCTTAGACAAAAGTCAGATGTTCCAATGAATGTTGTTCCAGGTATAGGTGACCACAATGTTGGTATAAACCTTGCTGCAGGCGTATTAGCAGCTTTGTATCATGCTAAATTAACAGGTGAAGGTGAAAAGGTTGAAACTAGTTTGTTTGAATCAGCTATATTCAATATGGGTATGATGATTCAGGCAGCTCAGTACAAAGATTATGGTGCAACTTACCCAATAAACATTAGAGAAGCTAACAATCCGGTTAATGCAGCTTGGTTGACTAAGGATGGAAGATATGTTCAGACTTGTATGCCTGATTATAACACATACTTTAAGAAGTTCTTCACAGCTTTAGGATTAGATGAAATAGTAAATGATGAAAGATTTTTCCCAGTTCAAAATGTTATAGCTAACAACCTAGGAACTCAGGTATACGATATAGCTATGGCTAGATTTGGTGAAAAAACTTATGCTGAATGGGCTCCAATACTTACAGAAGCAGATATACCATTTGCTTTAGCGAAGACTTGGGAAGAATTATTAGAAGATGAACAAGCATGGGCTAATGATTGTTTCTATAAGATGAAGTATCCGAAGGGTGAAAGAATACTTTGTAAGCACCCAGTTAAGTACCAAGAAATGGGACCTACACCATATAATAGAGGGCCATTTATAGGTGAACATGGTGTTGAAGTTATGAAGGAACTTGGTTATTCAGATGATGAAATCAAGGAAATGTTAGAAGCAAAGACATTATTTGTTTGGGAAGATGAAAATAAATAATATATAAATAACAATTATAAGATATGGGAGTTTGTCTAGGAATCAAAGATCTTAGACTGGAAAGGAGATTATCATGAGTAATACAGGAATGGTAGAAGAAAAGCCGGCAAAAGTATTGTTAGGAGAAATTGTTGCAAAACACTACAAAGAAGCTTGGGAGGCAAAGAATAATGGAGAACTAGTTGGATGGTGTGCATCTAACTTCCCACAGGAAATTTTTGAAACTATGGGAATTAAGGTCGTATATCCAGAAAACCAGGCAGCTGCTATATCTGCCAAGGGTGGTGGACAAAGAATGTGTGAAATCGCCGAAAATGAGGGATATTCAAATGATATTTGTGCCTATGCAAGAATATCTTTGGCATATATGGACGTTA
Organism: uncultured Peptostreptococcus sp.; assembly: GCA_963520775.1. GTDB lineage: Bacteria > Bacillota > Clostridia > Peptostreptococcales > Peptostreptococcaceae > Peptostreptococcus. Next base: position 84,056 of record CAUQSL010000002.1, on the reverse strand, counting down.
AGGATGCTCCAGAATTAAATATGCCACAGCCAGACTTTGTTGCTTGCTGTAACAATATTTGTAACTGTATGATCAAATGGTATGAGAATATAGCTAAGGAATTAAATATACCTTTAATATTAATAGACGTTCCTTACAACAATGATTATGAAGCTGAAGACGATAGGGTTGACTATCTAAAGGGACAGTTTGACTATGCTATTAAACAGCTTGAAGATTTAACAGGCAAGAAGTGGGATGAAAAAAGATTCGAAGAGGTAATGGAAATTTCTCAGAGGACAGGTAGAGCTTGGTTAAAGGCTACAGGATACGCTAAGTATACTCCATCACCATTCTCAGGTTTTGATGTTTTCAATCACATGGCAGTTGCTGTCTGTGCAAGAGGTAAGTTAGAATCAGCTATAGCATTTGAAAAATTAGCTGAAGAATTCGACGAAAATGTTAGAACTGGTAAGTCAACATTCAAGGGCGAAGAAAAATTCAGAGTATTATTCGAAGGTATAGCATGTTGGCCACATTTAAGACATACATTCAAGCAACTTAAAGATGCGGGTGTAAATGTCTGTGGTACAGTATATGCAGATGCATTTGGATATATCTATGACAACACGTATCAGTTAATGCAGGCTTACTGTGGAACTCCAAACGCCATTTCATATGAAAGAGCAACTGATATGAGATTAAAGGTAATTGAAGAAAACAATATAGATGGTATGTTAATCCACATCAACAGAAGTTGTAAGCAGTGGTCAGGTATCATGTATGAGATGGAAAGAGATATCAGGGAAAAGACTGGAATACCAACAGCAACATTTGATGGTGACCAGGCTGACCCAAGAAACTTCTCTGAAGCTCAATATGATACAAGAGTACAAGGGCTTATTGAACTAATGGAAGCTAATAAGGCTGCAAAGATGAAGGAGGGGCACTAATATGAGTAATATAGATGTATTGTTAGGAAAACTTGATGTAAGTCTTTTAGGACAACTAGATAAGTATATTTCAGAAGGTAGAAAAGTGATAGGTTGTGCACCTGTCTATACACCAGAAGAACTAGTATATGCCGCAGGCATGGTTCCTATGGGGGTATGGGGTGCAGAAGGTGAAGTAGGTTTATCAAAGGAATACTTCCCAGCCTTTTATGCAGCTATAATCTTAAGATTAATGGATCTTGGTCTAGAAGGCAAGTTAGATAAAATGTCAGGTATGATTATACCAGGTCTAAGCGATGGACTAAAGGGTCTTAGCCAAAACTGGAAGAGATCTGTTAAGAATGTCCCTGCCCTATATATAGGATATGGACAGAACAGAAAGATAGAAGCGGGTATTACTTACAATGAAAAGCAATACATCAAGCTAAGAGGACAGTTAGAAGAAATAGCTGGTTGCAAGATAGAAGACGCTAAGGTTGAAGAAGCTATTGTTCTTTATAATAAGCACAAGAAAGCTATGCAGGAATTTAGTTCTCTAGCAGCAAGTCATCTAAATACGATAACACCTAGCCTAAGAGCTAGAGTGATGACAAGTGCCTTCCTATTTGATAAAGCAGAGCATTTGGCTATATTAGAAGAACTTAATAAAGAATTAAAGGCATTACCTGAAGAAAAATTTGCTGGTAAGAAAGTAGTAACTACTGGTATCCTTGCAAACAGTCCAGGTATGTTAGAAATACTAGATGAGTACAAACTAGGTATAGTTGATGATAATATCAACCATGAATCTGGCCAATTTGACTATCTAGTTGATAAAGGTACTGGTAATCCGGTTAGAGCTTTATCTAAGTGGATTTCAGATATAGAAGGAAGTACTTTGTTGTATGATCCAGAAAAACTTAGAGGAAAGATAATAATTGACAAGGTAAAGAAGCACCAGGCAGACGGTGTTATATACCTAATGACTAAGTTTAGTGATTCTGATGAATTCGATTATCCAATCATCAGAAAAGAATTAGAAAATGCAGGTATCATGCATATACTAGTTGAGGTTGACCAACAAATGACTAACTTCGAACAGGCGAAAACAGCATTACAGACTTTCGCTGATATGATTTAATTTAAAAAATTAAAATTTTAAGGAGGCAATCTATGATTTTCGAAAAAGAACATGAATTAGTTCGTCAGCTAGCTAAGGAATTCGCTGAAAATGAAATTAAACCAACTGCAGAAGAAGTTGATGAAACAGGCGAATTCCCAATGGAACTTTACCATAAAATGGCTAAAGCTGGATTTTTAGGTATTAAGATACCAAAGGCTTATGGAGGTTCAGGTGGAGACCACCGTTCTTATGCAATAGTTATGGAAGAATTAGCTAAGGCATCAGGTGTATCTACTATATGGATTTCATCTCCAAACTCATTACAGTCAACTCCAATATTGAGAGATGGTACTGAAGAACAAAAGGAAAAGTATCTTAGACCAATGGTTAGTGGTGAAAAGCTATTTGCTTTCGGTCTTACTGAGCCAGGCGCAGGATCAGACGCAGCATCTATTTTAACAACAGCTGAAAAAGATGGTGATGATTACATATTAAATGGAAGAAAGACATTCATAACTGGTGCTCCAGTATCTGACTATGTAATAGTTTTTGCTAAGACAAATCCAGAATTAGGAGTTAAGGGTATATCAACATTTGTTGTTGACTCAAAACTTGAAGGTGTATCTTTTGGTAAGTCTGAAAATAAAATGGGTATGATTGGTTGCCCAACTAGCGATGTTGTTCTTGAAAATGTTAGAGTTTCAAAGGATTGTATGCTAGGAAGAGAAGGTAAGGGATTCATTAACGCAATGAAGACTCTAAGCGTTGGTAGACTAGGTATAGCTTGCCAGGCTCTAGGACTTGCACAGGGTGCTATGGAAGAGGCTATTAAGTATGCTAAGTCTAGACAACAGTTTGGAAAGACATTGTCAAAGTTCCAAAATACTCAGTTTATATTAGCAGAAATGGAAACAAAATTAACTGCTATACGTCACCTTGTTTATGATGCTGCTTATAAGATGGATTTAGGCCAGCCTGCTGATAAGGAAGCTTCAATGGCTAAATTATTTGCAACAGAAGAAGCAAAATGGATAATTGATAGAGCATTACAGATACATGGTGGATATGGTTATATCAAGGAATATCCAGTTGAAAGAATGTATAGAGACATCAGAGTAACTTCACTTTACGAAGGTACATCTGAAGTTCAAAAGATGGTTATAGCATCAAGCTTATTGAAATAAGGGGAGGTATAAATAGATGAAAATTGTAGCTTGCATAAAACAAGTACCAGATACAACAGAGGTAAAACTTGACCCTGTAAAGAATACTTTGATCCGTGATGGTGTACCTAGTATCATAAACCCTGATGATAAGGCAGGTCTTGAACTAGCACTTCAGATCAAGGAATCAGTTCCAGGATCTACATTAACAGTAGTATCAATGGGACCTCCACAGGCAGAAGTAGCACTTAGAGAAGCATTAGCAATGGGAGCAGATGATGCAGTTTTAGTAACTGATAGAGCTTTTGGTGGAGCTGATACATGGGCAACATCTTCAACAATAGCTGGTGCGCTTAGAAATATAGATTACGATATAATAATAGCAGGTAGACAGGCCATAGATGGTGATACAGCACAGGTAGGTCCACAGATCGCTGAGCATCTTGGAATACCACAGGTATCTTATTGTGAAGAATTAAAGGTTGAAGGTGACAAGTTCGTTGCTAGAAGACAGTTTGAAGACAGATATCATATAGTTGAAATTAAGCCACCTTGCCTAATTACTACATTAAGCGAAGAAATAAATCCAAGATACATGACAGTAGGCGGAATTTTCGATGCTTACCAAAAGGAAATAAAGGTTTGGGGACTAAAGGACATTGAAGATAAGTTAGATCTTTCAAATATCGGTTTAAAGGGTTCACCTACAAACGTTAAAAAGTCATTTACAAAGCAAGCTAAGGGCAAAGGTGTTAAGCTAGAAGGATTAACTCCAGAAGAAGCAGCTGATGCAATTCTTGCTAAGTTACAAGAAAAGTATTTTATATAAATACTAGGAATTTAAAAATATAAAAATAATGATTTGAAAGGAAGATTACCTAATGAACAAGGATATTTATGTAGTAGTTGAACAGGTAGACGGTGTCGTACAAAAAGTAGGCATCGAGCTAATTGGTATAGCAAGTAAATTGGCAGCTGACCTAGGACAGGAAGTAGTTGCAGTTTTACTAGGAAAAGAAGTAAAAGGATTAGCTGAAAATTTAATCCATCATGGAGCTAACAAGGTTATATGTGTAGAAAATCCTATCTTGGAACACTATGCGACTGAACCATACACAAAGGCATTAAATGCAATTGTTGAAGCTAAGAAACCAGAAATAGTACTATATGGTGCTACTTCTATAGGAAGAGACTTGGCTCCAAGAGTATCTGCTAGAGTACATACAGGTCTAACAGCAGACTGTACTAAGTTAGAAATAGATCCAGAAACTAAGTTATTGCTTATGACTAGACCAGCTTTCGGTGGTAACATCATGGCTACAATAGTTTGTAAGGAATTTAGACCACAGATGGCAACTGTAAGACCAGGAGTTATGCAGGCTCTTCCTACAGACAAGTCTAGAACTGGTGAAGTAGAACTATTCAATGTTGACTTTACTGATGCTGATATGAATATAAAAATCAGAGAAGTAATTAAGGAAAAGAATGCTAAGGTTGATATAACTGAAGCTAAGGTTTTAGTATCTGGTGGTAGAGGTATTGGTAGTGCAGAATACTTTGACGTGTTAAAGGAACTAGCTGATGAATTAGGCGGTCTAGTTACTTCTTCAAGAGCCAACGTTGACGCTGGTTGGATTGGAAGAGAAAGACAGGTTGGTCAGACAGGTAAGACAGTTAGACCAGACCTATATGTAGCTTGTGGTATATCAGGAGCTATACAGCACTTAGCTGGTATGGAAGATTCTGAATTTATCGTAGCAATAAATAAGGATGCTCAGGCACCAATATTTGATGTTGCTGACTTAGGTGTAGTTGGTGACCTACATAAGATAATGCCAATATTAATCGACAAGGTTAGAGCATTAAAGGCTGCAAAGGCAAATATGTAGTTTCTTAAGCATACTACAGTATGTTTTAAACAAAGTATTTCAACAATTAATTGAGGAAATCAACAAAATATATATTTTTTAAGATAATACTATATATGTTGAATTTTCTATGGTAAAATATGAAAACTTATTGTATAATATACCTAGGGAGGTTGCACTTCTTCCTGGGTATAGCTTACAATAGGTGTTGAAAAAAGAAAAAACTGTAGAAATTTAAACAAGTATGTCTAAAAATTTTAAACATATTGGTTAAATAAATAACGGTTTGTTTAATTGACTTATAATATATATTATACAAAAATGCTTATTAGCTAAATTTAGGGAGGCGAATTAATGGTAAAGGTTAGAGTAACTTGTAACAAAAATATTATTGAAAGATTTGGTGTTAAAAAACCAGAAGGTTGGGATTTCCAGTATATTAAGTACCCTTGTTCAGATGAAGAACTAGTTGAGCAGTGTAAGGATGCTGATATAATATTCTGTGGTCCGGTTGACTACTTTAGAAGAGAAGTTATAGAAAAACTTGAAAACTGTAAACTTATACATTCTTTGGGTGTAGGTTTTGACAAGATAGACCTTGAAGCAGCTAAGGAAAAGGGTATCTATGTTTGTAATAATAGGGCGGTTAATGCAGTTCCAGTCGCTGAATTAGCTCTAGGACATATGATTACTTGCCTAAGAAGAATGCCAGAAGCTGATGCTAAGATAAAGGCTAGAGGTGTTGATGGTTTTAATGAAAGCTTTAAGGAATATCAGGTTAAGGGACAGAGCGAGTTGAGTTCAAGAGTAGTAGGACTAGTTGGTTTAGGTGCTATAGGTAGGGCAGCTGTAAGGATGCTTAGAGCTTTTGGCTGTAAGATTCTTTACTATGATGTATTTAGGGCATCTGAAGACTATGAAAAGGAAAATGATTTAACATTTAGCACATATGAAGAAATACTTGATCAGTGTGATATCATTTCTTATCACGTTCCAGTTCTTGACAATACAAGAGATATGGTTCGTAAGGAAACAATTGACCAAATGAAGCAAGATGCGATAATAATTAATGTTGCAAGAGGAGAAATAGTTAACAACGAAGATCTAGCAGAAGCTCTAAATAATGGTAGAATTTTTGCAGGACTAGATGTTATAGCTCCAGAACCACCAAGTGCTGATCATCCTTTATTTAACCTAACTGATGCGGGCAAGGCTAGATTATCAATTACTCCTCATATAGCAGGAACAACTGATGATGCATTTATTAGAATGTCAGAATGGTCATACGCAGACATGGTTAAGGTTATGAACGGCGAAAGACCAAATAACGTTGTTAATGGTCTTTAAAGACTAGGCCTATATGGCAAATCTATTTTTAGAAGGTGAATAAGTATGGAAATTAAAAGAAAAGACGTAATCGTTTGTGGTTTTGCATTATTTGCAATTTTCTTTGGTGCTGGTAACTTGATATTCCCACCACACCTTGGTGTTTTGGCTGGTGATAGATGGTTTACAGCCATGGTAGGATTTTTGATTTCAGATCCAGTACTACCAATTTTAGGTGTTATCGTTACTGCCAGGCTAGGTGGTAGGGCAGATGATCTTGGTAAGAGGGTTAGTCCTAAGTTTGCAAAATTGATTGGTACAATTGCTATATTAACAATCGGACCTTTCTTCGCAATTCCTAGAACTGGAGCTACTACACATGAGATATTTATAAGACCACTATTCCCAGCAGTTCCTATTTGGGTTACTACACTAGTGTTCTTTGCTTTAACTCTTTATATTACATTAAATCCTGGTAAGGTTATAGACTTTATAGGTCAGTATTTAACTCCAGCTTTATTGATAATATTGGCTATAATTGTGATTATTGCGATAGTAAGCCCTCCAGATGCAAAGGTTCCAACTCATGTTTCAGGTTTGTTTACAATGTCATTTAAGGAAGGTTACCAGACTATGGATGCCCTAGGATCTCCTTTGATGGCAGGTATAGTTATAAGTGATCTTATAAGACGTGGATACCATGACAAAGAGGTTCAGTTCAAGGTAAGTGTACAGGTTGGTATAGTAGCTTTCATACTATTAGCTGTTGTTTATGGTGGATTGACTTATGCAGGTGCGACAGTGGGCCGCCACTTCAACGGCGATACTGAAAGAACTGTATTACTTATAGGTATGGTTGAACTTATGCTAGGTAGCGTAGGTAAGGTAATTATGGGATTAGCAGTTGCTCTTGCTTGTTTAACAACTTCAACAGGATTAAGCTCAACTTGTGGTAACTATTTTGAAACAATATCAGGCGGTAAGTTAAAGTATAAGCAAATAGTTATTGTTTGTGTAGTTATAGCTTTTGTACTTTCATTAATTGGTGTTGATGGACTTATAGCAATAGCAGTACCAATTCTATCAGCTATATATCCAGTTATCATTGTTCTTATATTCATGTCTATATTTGACAAGAAAATAAAGTATAACTGGACATACACAGGTGCAGTTATAGGAGCTTTTATTGTAGCTATAATCGAAAGTATAAACCTTGCATCAATGATGAGAGGTGGACATTTATTAGAAGGTGCTGCTAAGGCATGCGCTGCATTACCACTGGGAACATACGGTTTTGAATGGGTTGTTCCAGCACTTGTTTGCTCAATAGTTCTTACATTAATCAGTGCAGTAGCAAAGGTTGGTAAGACAATAAATGATCCACTAGATTAATAAATATTAAATTTGATACTTATTAAGATATTGGAAAATAAATCTATATGACTTTAATATGGTTCCTCTAGGTTATCTTGGAGGAACTATATGTTAGATATAATAATTCAAATAATAATTTTTTATATTCAATTTAGGAGGTAACTATTATGATTTCTCAGGAAATGGTAAAATTAGGTACAGCAAAATCAGTAATTAGAGAATTAGCGGGATTTGGTGCTAAGAGGGCAGCTGAAATAGGTGCTGAAAATGTATTAGACTTTTCATTAGGTAACCCTTCAGTTCCAGCTCCAAAGGAAGTACAGGATGCAATAGTAGATATAATAAAGACTTATGAACCAAAGGTATACCACTCTTATTCTTCAGGTGCTGGTCATGACGGTTGTAGAACTGCTATAGCTGATGACCTAAACAAGAGATTCGGAACTAAGTATACTAAGGATAATCTATTGATGACTTGTGGTGCTGCTGCATCTTTAAACATCACTCTTAAGGCTTTAATCTCATCAGCTGATGATGAAATAATGGTTCTAGCTCCATTCTTTCCAGAATACACTGTATTCATCAATGGTCAGGGTGGTAAGCAAGTTCTAGTACCTTGCAAGGATGATATGCAGTTAAATATAGAAGGTGTTAAGGCAGCTATAACTTCTAACACTAAGGCTATAATAGTTAACTCTCCTAACAATCCATCAGGTGTAATCTATACACTAGATGAAATGAAGGCGTTGGTTGAATTACTAGAAGCTAAGGAAAAGGAATATGGTCATCCTATATACATAATAGCTGACGAACCATATAGAGAATTGGTTCTTATAGATGGTCTAGAAGTTCCATTTATACCAAACCTATACAAAAATACAGTAATCTGCTATTCTTGGTCTAAGTCACTATCTCTACCAGGAGAAAGAATTGGATATATACTAGTTCCAAATGAAGTAGATGATGAATTACTTATTGCAGCAGTAGGTGGAGCAGCAAGAGTACTTGGTTACGTTTGTGCACCAACACTATTCCAGCTTGTAGTTGAAAGATGTGTAAGTGTACCGCCAAATGTTGAAGTATACAAGAAAAACAGAGACCTTCTATATGATGGTTTAACTAAGTTAGGATACAAGGTTGCTAAGCCAGCTGGTGCCTTCTACTTATTTATAGAAGCTCCAGACGGGGATTCTGAAAAGTTCTCTGAAAAGGCGAAGGCTCACGATATGCTAGTAGTTCCTGGAACAGGATTCGGTTCAAAGGCTCATATGAGATTATCTTACTGTGTGGAAACTGAAAAGTGTGAAAAGTCACTAGCAGTATTTGAAAAGTTAATGGCTGAATATAAATAATATCGATTGTATAATATTTAGCGTTGGTGAGAGAAAAATTCTCTCCCAACGTTAAATTTTTGCAAAAAATAAATTGCACCTATTTAACTTTAAAAAGGAGGTACATAATGAATTTGAATAATGATGATATAGAAAAATTAAATTCTGATTTAGAATTAAGTTGTATAACAAATCTATTGTTAGAAATAATTAAAAATAATCATGAAGATATGATTCACGATATAAAGTTTATCGTTTTAGATAAAGCATTGGATTTTAAGTCATATAAAAATATTTTTGTTGAGTTGCTGGGAGGCTATCAAAAAGAATTTATATCAAAAGGCACTATACCTAGTATAGAAGATATTCATGAAAAATTAATAAAAATAATTTCAGTTAATGACTCTTTTTTAGATGAAATATCTTATTTGAATAAAGATAAATACAATTTGGATTTTAAAAAAAATTTTTTAGAAAAAATAAAAGAAAAAAATAAAGAATTCACATTCTTAAATTAACTTAAATAAAATACTTTAAACTCTACGATATAACATAAGTGTAGAGTTTAATTTTATTCAAACATATAACACATATTTTTAAATTCTAAAAGATACAAGCTTATTCTTTAAATATTTTTAAAAAATCTTTCTTTGAAATTACAAAATTACTCACACTAGAAACTATTAATTCACCAGTCTTCTTGTAGTCATGAAAAATATGGTATCAGCAATATTATTTCGCATAGAGTAAAAACAAAAACAGATTTAATTTAATGTACTAGATCCTTGCCTAAGCTATACAAAAAAGATATAATAAATAGTGGTTTTATTTATTATCGATAGTTAAAGGAGAAATATATGTTTATTGGTGAAATAACAGCCTTGATGGCGTCTTTTTGTTGGACAGTAAGTAGTACGATAGTAGAAAAAAAGGGGGTAGGTTTTTCTGCAGTAGCTATGAATGTAGCAAGGCAGATTGTAGCCTTTCTAGCTATAGGACTAATTATAGTTTTATTTAATAGAACAAGCCTGACAACCAGTATTAGTTTTAGGGGGGCATTTTTCCTGGCTATGTCTGGTTTGATTGGGTTTTCTATAGGAGACTCCTTTTTGATGAGTGCTTTTACTAGGATAGGAGCCCAAGTTACACTGCTTATTTACACTATATCGCCAGTTCTGACAGCTATTTTGGGCAGAATATTCTTTGGAGAAAGTTTGAGTCCTAAAAATATCATGGGTATGCTAGTTGTAATTGGGGCTATTATGTTGGTAATAGCCAAGGGTGGTTCATCCAACCTCAAGGTCAAAGGAGATCCGAAGGGACTTTTATTTGCTTTTTTAGCATCTATTGGTCAGGCTTTGGGTGTCTTGTTAAGTAAGGCGGGCTTAGAAAGTATACCTGCCCTACTAGCTACGGAAATTAGACTTTTGGGAGGTCTAGTAGGAATCTTGCTAATTTGTAGCCTGGCTAAGGGGTGGCCTGATGTAAAGAAACTTTTTATTTCGAGGCAGGGGATAGAGGTAACACTTAGTAATGCCCTAATAGGTACTACTATTGGAGTAGTCCTATCTATGCTAGCCATTAAATATACCAAGGCAGCAGTGGCTTCAACGCTAATGACTATGTCACCTGTCATTATAATTCCTATAATGTATTTCTACTATAAGGAAAAGATAAGTAGGTATGAGTTAGTAGGAGCAGTAATGTCTGTAGCAGGTGTTGCCTTATTAGTCTAATCCAGTTCATATATATTTATAAACAGTAAGTGTTTATATATTTCTTGTCTAAGTCTTTTATTTATGATAAGATGTACTGGGAGATAGAATTCAAAAGAATCTATACTCACAAGCCGGTTTATTTGTAATTTTATTGTAGAGCTTATATTTAAAAAATGAGACTCAGGATCTCAGTAAAATTAAGGGGGAAATATCGATGAAAGTAGATATGTTATGTGGTAAAATACACAGGGTTACAGTTACGCAGGCAGAGTTGAATTATGTAGGAAGCATAACTGTAGATGAAGACCTGCTAGATGCAGCTGGTATAAGAGAATACCAGAAAGTTCAAATAGTTGATATAGACAACGGAAGCAGGTTTGAAACTTATACTATAAGTGGAGAAAGAGGCAGTGGTATTATTTGCTTAAATGGTGCTGCAGCCAGATGTGTAAGTGTAGGCGACAAGGTAATTATAATGGCCTATTGCTCATGTGATTACGAGGAGGCTAAAGACCACAAGCCTAGAGTGGTATTTGTAGATGAAGATAACAAGGTTCACAGGTTAACACGCTATGAAAAGCATGGGAGAATAGAAGATTTAAATCTATAGATGCATAGTAAATAACTAGTGCAAGTTCCTAGATAATTTTAAAAATAAACTGAAGATAATTTCGATATAAAAAGGTGTAGACGAGTCAAATAATGAGCCAGTCTGCACCTTTTCGTTTTAATTCTAGAATTTCAAGTACAATTTTATGTATATATATAAATTTATGCACACTTTTATTTTAGAATTTCAAGTATAATTTTATGTGTATATACAAATTTATGTATATATAAGTTATTCTGAGATAGCTACTCTGAAAGTATTGATGCTTCCATATAGGCTATTCTTAATAATTATAATTTGAATAGACAAAGCTAGCTTCTACTCAAGAATCTTTTGATGATTGTTTACATAGTCCTTAAGTATCTTGTATATGCTGGCTATTATTGGAACACCTAGTATAATACCAGTAATTCCAAACAAACCACCGCTAATTATGATTGCCACAAAGACCCATATACCAGGTAGACCTATAGAAGAGCCTACAACCCTTGGATATATCAAATTGCCTTCAAGTTGTTGAAGTATAATAAGGAATACAATGAAGGCAATAGCCCTAACAGGGTTTACAGATAAAATCATCAGGAATCCAAAAAGTCCACCTAGGTAGGCACCAATCATAGGTATTAGTGCTGTTACACCGATAACAGACCCAATCATAAAGGCATATGGGAAGCCGAAAATAATAAGCCCCACAGTACATAGGATACCAAGTATTATAGCCTCTATAAACTGGCCTACAAAAAATGCCCTAAAGGAATGGTTAGTAATCTTAAGTAGGTAGTAAAACCTGTTCAAAATATGAGGTGGCACAAAGCTAGCAAATAGTCTAGTAAACTGGCTTTTTATGGTCTCCTTACCAGCCAGTATGTATATGGCTATAATTAGTGCTATTACTAGGTTAGCAACTGCATTAAAGAATGAATTGATAATATTTAATATGCCACCACCCCAAGAAGTTGATAGACTAACTAGCTTCTTTAAAATTTCTTGCGCATCTAAGTTGCTTGACAGAACCTTTGATTGAATTGAAGGAAATTCTTCTGATAGGTTAGCAAAAAAAATGATAATATCCTTGTATATACTTGGGAAACTATGTGTAAACACTACAATAAACTTAGATATCTGAGGTATTATAATTCTAGATACAAGAAGTATAATAAGAATAAAAAATGCAAGGGTTAAAAGTATTGAAATTGGTCTCTTAAGTTTTTTAACTACTTTTATGTCTAGCTTATCGAGTAGTCTCTTTTCAATATTTTCAACTATTATATTCAGTATAAATGCTATAAAGCAGCCTAGTAGTATTGGGTTAAGAACTGCAAGGATATTGTTCAAGATGGAATATACATCCTTAATATTTAAGACAACTAGGGCAGTTAGACCAAAGACCAAGCTGACAAATATTATTCTTCTCTTAAAATTAATGCTATTCATAGATCCTCCTTTAGATTTTTATGTATGTAAAACCCATACATATAATTTGTCATTTAAATTAAACGGTTTAAAATATAATCTTAATACGATTCTACATTATAAAAAAACATAATACAAGAGTTAAAATTTATAAACAAGCACTAGATATAGTTATATCTTAATAGGCTTTTAGGTGGTATAATAGTAGTACAAAGTAAACACACTTTGCTTTGCACTTGCTATGATTTTTATTTAATATTCTTACCTGCACCTAAGGTCAAGTATTCAGGATTTATATATTATTAGGGATTATATATTAATGTGAACTTATCTAGGTTAATTATTAGGACTAGGGCGGGTAACTTTAGAGGAGGTATTATCATGACAGACACATTTAATAATCAAGAAGTTTTGGTAACTTTTAAAACTAAGAGGAGGTTGAGCTTGGAAAAACAGGGTACAAATATGGTAGCTAATTGTCTTTTAGGTCATAATAAGACTTCTGGACTTGAGCCAGATTTGTATACTATTTACCTAACAGACAAAACCTTCTTTGCAGAATATAGCAGGAAGAGCCTACACGGTGGACTTCCCAAAAAGGTTACTAAGCTAGATATACCTTTGGCTGATATCAAAAAGATTCAATTCAGAATAAAGGATGGTCAGGAATTCCTGTATGTATTTACTGACTGGGCCAAGGAATATGATTTTGAAATAGGAGATGCAGAGGCAAAGGCTGCAGCGGAGAAAATAATAGCTTATATAAATAAGTAGATAGATAGGAGAAACATAGGATGGATTTTAAGTTAGTTTCTGACTATGTGCCAACAGGAGACCAACCGGAAGCCATAGACAGGATATCTCAATCCATAGAAGAAGGTAACAAGTACCAGACTCTAGTAGGTGTAACAGGGTCTGGTAAGACTTTTGCTATGGCAAATATAATACAGAGGGTAAAAAAGCCGACCCTGGTTCTTGCCCACAACAAGACCTTAGCAGCCCAACTCTATAGTGAGTTCAAGGAGTTTTTCCCGGAAAATGCTGTTGAATACTTCGTTTCATACTATGACTACTACCAACCAGAGGCCTATGTTGCCCACAGCGATACCTATATAGAAAAGGACGCCAGTATAAATGATGAAATAGACAAGCTAAGGCATTCAGCTACAGCTGCTATACTAGAGAGGGATGATACTATAATAATATCATCCGTTTCTTGTATTTATGGTCTTGGTGATCCTAAGGACTACAAGGAGCTAATGTTATCGCTTAGACCTGGTATGGAAAGGGATAGGGATGATATAATCAAGAGGTTAGTAGAAATTCAGTATGAAAGAAATGATGTAAACTTTGTCAGGGGGACCTTTAGGGTCAGAGGGGACATTTTGGAAATATTCCCAGCCAGCAATGACGAGAAGGCTATTAGAATAGAGTTTTTTGGTGATGAAATAGATAGGATAACTGAAATTGACTACCTTACAAATAAGGTGGCTGGTCAGAGAAATCATGTTGTGATATTTCCAGCATCCCATTATGTAACTACGCCTGAAAGGGTAGAGAGGGCTATTGAAACTATAGAAGAAGAACTTGATCAGGCAGTAGAAAATTTCAAATCAAATGATAAATTGTTGGAAGCTCAAAGGATAGAACAAAGAACAAAATACGATATAGAAATGTTAAGAGAAATTGGTTTTTGTCAGGGTATAGAAAATTATTCAAGACATATAACAGGCAGGTCCAAGGGTGAAAAACCATATACACTGATGGATTTCTTCCCGGATGACTACCTGATAATAGTAGATGAATCTCATGTAACAATACCCCAGGTCAGGGGCATGTATGCAGGAGATAGGTCTAGAAAAAAATCTCTTATAGAAAATGGATTTAGGCTAGAATCAGCCTATGATAATAGGCCTCTAAACTTTGAGGAGTTTGAGTCTAACATACACCAGGTCTTATTTACGACAGCTACACCGGGGCCATATGAAATGGAGCATACAGATGTTTTTGCTGAACAGATAATAAGACCAACGGGTCTTCTTGATCCGACTATAAGTGTAAGACCAGTTGAAAATCAAATAGACGACCTAATAGTAGAAATTAACAAAAATGTGGCTAATGGTGAAAGAGTACTAATCACTACCTTGACAAAGAAGATGAGTGAAGACCTTACTAGTTACCTTATTGATGTAGGTATTAAGGTCAAGTATATGCATTCTGATATAGTTACCCTAGAAAGAACTGAGATAATAAGAGATTTGAGATTAGGTAAATTTGATGTATTAGTGGGTATAAACCTTTTAAGAGAGGGTCTAGATATACCTGAAGTTTCCCTAGTAGCTATTTTAGATGCTGATAAGGAAGGTTTCCTAAGATCAGAGACATCTATGATACAGACCATAGGTCGTGCTGCTAGAAACTCAAATGGTAGGGTTATAATGTATGCGGACAAGATAACTGATTCTATGAAGAGGGCTATCAGTGAAACTGAAAGAAGAAGGGCTATCCAGATGGCCTATAATGAAAAGTATGGCATAGTTCCAAAGACTATCCAAAAGGGTGTGAGGGATAGTATAGAAGCCACAAGAATAGCAGAAGAAGTAGAATCATATGATGTAAATGATGTAAGAGCACTAAAGGATGAGATCCAAATTGGTCAGGCTATTATAGTTTTGAGGTCTGAAATGATGGCTGCTGCTGAAAATCTAGAGTTTGAAAAAGCTGCTGAGCTTAGGGATAAGATTATGATTTTGGAGAAAAAGCTTTAACCATTACCTATATCAGGACACCATACAAAAGACTTAAAATTACAAATTCCAGACAGGCTATAAATAACTAGTAATAAAAAGTAGTAAAATTATAAAGATAAATATGTAAAATGGAAAGGTGGTAATACTATGAATTTCAAAGAATTAGTCAAATCAAACAGAACTTGTAGAAGATATGATGGTACAAAGTCTATATCAAAGGAAGACTTACTAAATCTTGTAGAATTAGTAAGGTATGTTCCATCGGGTAAAAATAAACAAGCCCTTAGGTTTGCCTTGGTTGCTGATGAAGTCACTAATGCAAAAATATATGACAATATATTCTGGGCAGGATACCTAAAGGACTGGGATGGGCCTATTGAAGGTGAGAGACCAGGTGGATATATACTAGTATTTGAAGATCTTGATTACGGTAAAGCTATGTTAGAAGATGTAGGTATAGTAGGACAGACGCTAGCCTTGGGTGCAAGGGCTGAGGGTAAGGCTGTATGTATATTTAAGGCTTACAAAGAAAATGAAATAAAGGAAGCACTAGGTCTAGGAGATAATTTAAAACTTGTTCTAGTAATGTCTGTAGGATACCCACTAGAAGAGGTTGTAATAGACGATATACATGCAGGTGATGATTTTAAATACTATAGGGATAAAGACCAAGTCCACCATGTACCAAAGATAGTTACAGAAGATTTATTAATTAATAAATAAGAAAGGGGTAGATTTTGAACGAATATATTACAATAAAAGGTGCTCGAGAAAATAACTTAAAGGCTATAGATCTTAAATTGCCTAGAAATAAGTTTATAGTATTTACAGGCTTATCTGGATCAGGTAAATCATCTCTTGCATTTGACACCATATATGCAGAGGGACAAAGAAGATATGTAGAAAGCTTATCCTCATATGCTAGACAATTTCTTGGTCAAATGGATAAGCCGAGTGTTGACTATATTGATGGTCTATCTCCAGCTATTTCCATTGACCAAAAAACAACATCTAAAAATCCTAGATCAACTGTAGGTACAGTAACTGAAATTTATGACTATTTAAGATTGTTATTTGCTAGGGTTGGTAAGGTCCATTGTCCAGAGTGTGGCAAGCTAATTAGTCAGATGACAATACAGGAAATAGTGGATAGGGTGATGGAATATGATGAAGCTAGCAGGTTGCAAATACTATCACCTATAATAAGGGGGCAGAAGGGTACTCATAAAAAGACCATCGACTACATCAGAAAAGAAGGCTATGTCAGGGTAAGGATAGATGGGCAAAACTATGATATAAATGATGATATTATACTAGAGAAAAACAAAAAGCATGATATAGAAATAGTAGTTGATAGAATAATCGTAAAGGCAGGCATAGAGGCTAGACTTGCAGATTCAATAGAAGCAGCTGTAAAATTATCAGACGGGCTTCTTATAGTTCAGGATACAAGACAGGAAGAAGAGTTTATGTTCTCTACAAAATTCGCTTGTCCAGACCATGGAATAGGTATAGAAGAGTTATCTCCAAGAATGTTCTCCTTCAATGCTCCATTTGGGGCATGCGACCTGTGTAATGGCTTGGGTGAGAGTAAGGAAGTAGACCCAGACCTAGTCGTACCAAATAAGGAACTTAGTTTAAAAGAAGGTGCTATAGCAGCCTGGTCTAGTAATGGTCTAAATGACAATACATACTACTCTATGATGATTCAGTCCCTATGTAAAATATATGGAGTATCTATTGACACGCCTTTTAAAGATTTACCAGAAGACTTTGTACAAGAATTGCTCTATGGTAAAGAAAATACCCTAGTAACTTTTGAGTTTGATTCAAAGTTCGGTGGTATGAAGACTTACCAAAATTACTATGAAGGTGTTCTTGTGAATATTGATAGGAGATACAAGGAAACAAATTCAGACTTTATGAGGGATAAGTTAGAAGACTTTCTAGCTGAAAATCCGTGCCCTAAATGTAGGGGTCAAAGGTTGAAACCAGAAGTACTTGCAGTTAAAATTGATGGTAAAAATATAATGGAGGTAACAGACTTATCTGTGGAAGCCTTAATTGACTATATTTCGGACTTAAAATTAAGCCCAAAAGACCAGGTTATAGCCAAGGATATAGTCAAGGAAATAAGAGAGAGGGCCTCATTTTTGAAAAATGTTGGTTTAGGATATCTTACCTTATCTAGAAAGGCGGGCACTCTGTCAGGAGGGGAGGCCCAGAGAATAAGGTTAGCTACTCAGATAGGTTCAGCCTTAACGGGTGTATTATACGTCTTGGATGAACCGAGTATAGGCCTACACCAGAGGGACAATGATAAGTTGATATCCACACTTAGAAACCTAACTGACCTGGGTAACACCCTTATAGTTGTTGAACATGATGAGGATACTATGAGGTCAGCTGACTATATAGTAGATATAGGTCCAGGAGCAGGTATTCATGGGGGGCTTATAGTTGCAGAGGGAAGCCCTGAGGAAATTATGAAAAACAACAACTCTATAACAGGAAAATACCTAAGTGGACAGATCAAGATAGACATGCCAGAAAAAATAAGAGAAGGAAATGGACTATATCTTGAAATTAAGGGGGCAAGTGAAAATAACCTGAAAAATGTGAATGTAAAATTTCCACTAGGAAAGTTTATATGTGTAACAGGCGTATCTGGTTCAGGTAAGTCAACCCTAGTTAATGAAATATTATATAAGGCAACTACAAGAACCTTGAATAAGTCTAGGATTAGGCCTGGAAAATATAAGCAAATCAACGGTATCGAAAATATAGATAAGGTTATTAATATAGATCAGAGTCCAATAGGTAGGACCCCTAGGTCAAATCCAGCTACATACACTGGTGTATTTGACATGATAAGAGATCTTTTTGCAACAACTAATGAGGCTAAGGCAAGAGGTTATAAGAAGGGTAGATTTAGCTTTAATGTAAAAGGTGGAAGGTGTGAAGCCTGTAAGGGTGATGGGATTTTGAAGATAGAAATGTTCTTTTTGCCAGATGTTTACGTACCTTGTGAGGTATGTAAGGGTGAAAGATATAATAGGGAAACATTACAGGTTAAGTATAAGGAAAAATCTATTGCAGATATACTTGAAATGAATATTGAAGAAGCCCTAGCCTTTTTTGAAAATATACCCGGTATAAAAAGAAAATTAGAAACTCTAATGGATGTAGGCCTATCTTACATAAAGCTAGGTCAACCATCTACCCAATTATCAGGAGGAGAAGCTCAGAGAATTAAACTAGCAACAGAATTAAGTAAGAGACCAACAGGCAAAACCCTATATATTCTTGATGAACCAACAACTGGATTACATTCAGAAGACGTAAGAAAGCTAATAGAGGTATTGCATAGGCTCGCTGATACAGGAAATAGTATAGTAGTAATAGAACATAATCTTGACCTTATAAAAACTTCTGACTATATAATAGATTTAGGTCCAGAAGGAGGAAATATGGGTGGAAGTATAGTAGCTACAGGTAGCCCTAGTGAAATATGTAAGGTTGATCAAAGCTATACAGGAAAGTACCTGAAAAAGATGATCTTATAAACTAGTGAATCTAATAAATATTGTTGCTTAGACTGAGTATAGATATTTATAAATACAAGAGCTTATATTAGATATAATAAATATTATAAATATAGGCAACTATACTAAAAATTGAATAAGAAAATAAAATAAATTCTAGTTGGATCAAAACGATCTAACTAGAATTTTTTTTATGAGATTTATAGAATATGTACATATTAAAGTATAAGGATATAAATGAAACTAAATGTAAAGACTTAATTGATTAGCAATATATATTATAAACATACATAAACTAATAGATAAATAAAATAAAGTATAAAATATTAGACAAATCTGATAATTGAATATTTTATGTTTGCTTATTCGTTTATGATGTTATATAATAGCCTTATCTATATTTAAAGAGGAGGTTTGAGTTTATGGGAAATATACTCAATAAGTGGAATAGCATAAGCTTAGTGAAGCGTATCATTTTAGGTATGATTCTAGGAGCTGTCTTAGGTGTAGCAGCACCAAAAGCAGTAGCAGTTGCTATGTTAGGAACATTGTTTGTTGGTGGATTGAAGGCAATCGCACCAGTACTAGTATTTGTTTTGGTAATAGCTGCAATTTGTCAGCATAAGGCTGGCCAGAAGACAAATATGAAGAGTATAATAGTTTTATATCTTGTGGGAACATTTGCAGCAGCATTAGTTGCAGTAATTGCAAGTTTTACCTTCCCAATTAAATTGATATTGGCTGAAGGCGCAAAGGGAGTAACAGCACCAGGTGGAATTGCAGAAGTTTTAAAGGCATTATTAATGAATATAGTTGACAATCCACTAAATGCAATCGTTAATGGAAATTATATAGGTATACTTACATGGGCACTTGTATTTGGATTTGCCCTAAGAAAGGCTTCTGAAAATACAAAAAATATACTTGTAGATATATCTGATGCAGTATCTCAAGCGGTGAAGTGGGTAATTAACTGTGCTCCATTTGGTATTTTGGGTCTAGTATATAATACTGTATCTACAAATGGACTAGGCATATTCACTACATATGGCAAGCTACTATTAGTTTTAGTAGGTACTATGTTCTTTATAGCTTTGGTTGTTAATCCAATTATAGTATGGATTTGCACAAGAACTAATCCATACCCACTAGTTATGAGAACACTAAAGGATAGTGGTATGTACGCCTTCTTTACAAGGAGCTCAGCAGCTAATATACCTGTTAATATGAACTTATGTAAGAGTTTGGGATTAGATAAGGATACATACTCAGTGTCTATACCTCTAGGAGCAACTATTAACATGGGTGGTGCAGCTGTAACAATAGCAATATTAGCCTTAGCAGCAGCACATACACTAGGTATCAAAGTTGATATACCTACTGCAATTATACTAAGTGTTCTATCAGCTGTATCAGCATGTGGTGCATCAGGAGTTGCAGGCGGATCATTACTACTAATACCTCTAGCTTGTTCATTATTCGGAATACCAGGAGATATATCAATGCAGGTCGTAGGTGTTGGATTTATCATAGGTGTTATTCAGGATTCTTGTGAAACTGGGCTTAACTCATCTACGGATGTTTTATTTACAGCCACAGCGGAATTAATGGAAAGAAGAAAAAATGGCGAAAAAGTTGACTACGCTAGCATAAAGTCAGCAGCTGAAAAAAATGCTCTATAATTAATTTTTATATTTAAGGATTGGCTATGCCAATCCTTTTTTTGTACCCATACAATTATAATTAATTCACCAGGATAATTGAATATTTTTTTGGAGTGTATTATATTATTTTATAGGCAGGTTAAGTCAAATTGATAATATCGTGTATGGAGGTAATTATGAGTGAAAAATTAGGAAATAATAAGGGTCTTAAAACTAAAGATGTGGTTTTGTGTGGTATACTTATGGCCCTAACTACTATCATGACAATGATAGTTCAGATACCTGTGATAGGGGCACATGGCTATGTCAATATGGGTGATACAGTAGTATTATTCACAGCTCTTTATTTAGGAAAAAAGTACGGCTGTATAGTAGGGGGTCTAGGTTCGGCTCTTGCAGACCTACTATCAGGTTACGGGGTATATGCGCCAGTTACCCTTATTGCTAAGGGCTTAGAAGGATATGTATGTGGTCTTATAGCAGAGAAAATACCTGGTAGACTAGGTAGGATAATAGGAACGCTTGTTGGAGCCGGAATTATGGTTTCTGGATATTTTATAGGGGAAATATTCATGTACGGACTGAAAACATCTATGGCTGCTGTACCTGCAAACTCAATGCAAGCTCTTTTTGGCCTAGTAACATCTTTAATTATTTATACGGGACTTAAAAAGGCTATAAATAGTCCAGATAAAAACCACTAGCTTTTGCTAGTGGTTTTTTGTAATAATCTTTTTTACTGGTTTTTGATATTTTTGTCTATACTATATAAGGTATATTATGTTAACTAATAAACCTATAATTTATATAAAATTAAGAACCATTTTTTATTTGTTTTTTGTTTGAAAGGTATTTGTCTGGGTAAAATTATATTTAAATAAACTAGTAGACTTTAGTGTTAATTGAGAAATGAAAAACACTTTTAATTGATATAACAGATTAAAAATAAACAAAAAATAATTATAAAAAAACTTGACTAAAATCTCAATTGATACTATAATTAATAGAAATAACTATTATGTTTATTTCGATAGTGTTAAAAACAAAAGATAAATTATAGGAGGTAACTAATATGACATTAGAATTAAAGGGAACAAAGACAGAAAAAAATTTACAGGATGGTTTTGCTGGAGAATCTCAAGCAAGGAATAAGTACACTTATTACGCTTCTCAGGCAAGAAAAGAAGGATATAATCAGATAGCAGACCTATTTTTAGAAACAGCTAATAACGAAAAGGAACATGCTAAGTTATGGTTCAAGGCTCTTCATGGAGGTGCAGTGCCAACAACTGAAGAAAACTTACTTGATGCAGCAGAAGGTGAAAACTACGAATGGACTGACATGTATGTTAGATTTGCTGAAGAAGCTAAGGAAGAAGGTTTCAAGGAAATAGCAAGATTGTTCGAAGGCGTTGGCGCTATAGAAAAGGTTCATGAAGAAAGATACAGAACTTTACTTCAGAACTTAAAGGATGGTAAGGTATTTGAAAAGGAAGAAGTTGTTCTTTGGGAATGTGCTAACTGTGGTCATATCCATATAGCTAAGAAGGCTCCTAAGCTATGTCCAGTATGTAAGCATCCACAGGCTTTCTTTATGGTAAGAAACGAAGGTTGGAGATAATTGACAACAAGTCAATTGATTTTATGTTTAAGTGTCACGAGAGGTGTATAAATGAAGTATTCTAGACAAAGGGAATTGATATTGAATAAGGTGATTGACTGTAAGGGTCATCCAACGGCTGATGAAGTATATGATGATTTAAAAAAGACGAATCCAACTTTGAGTTTGGGTACAGTTTACAGAAACTTAACCCAATTAGAGAAGAATGGAATGTTGAAAAAGGTAAGTATACCTGGAGATCCAGTCCGTTTTGAAGCAAACCTATCAGAGCATGATCATTTCATATGTGATACTTGCAATAAAATCATGGATATTGACGTTGATTTAGCTGAATTCTCAGAAAAAATATTAAAAGATTATGGCTTGAAAGTAAAGTCAAGTCATGTAATTTTGACTGGTACTTGCAAAAAATGTCAAGAATAGTCAAGAGTAATAAATAAACAATTTATATTTATATAAAGTATAAATTAGTATATTTCTAGATACAGTAAAAGGAGGTAAGTGAAATGGCAAGAGAGTTAAAATTCTTTAAGAGCAAGAAGTGTGGAAACGTAGTAGAAGTAGTAGTAGATGGCGGTGGAACACTAGTATGTTGCGGAGATGAAATGAAGGAGTTAAAGGCTAATTCTTCTGATGGTGCAGGAGAAAAGCACGTTCCAGTAATAGAAGTATCTGGCAATAAGGTAACTGTTAATGTTGGTAGTGTAGCTCATCCAATGACTGAAGAACACCACATAGGTTTCGTTGTACTTCTTACAGAAAAGACTGTACAAAGAGTTGACCTTGATCATGTAGGTCAGCCAGTTGCAAACTTTGTAGTAGCTGAAGATGATAAGGTTTTAGCTGCTTATGAGTACTGTAACCTTCATGGACTATGGGTTGCTAGAGTATAGTAAATAAAATAGATATATTTACAAGAGATTTTTAATTGTATTTGATCTTTTGTGCATATATAATTGATTTTTAAAAACAAGAACCTCGTATATTGAATACGAGGTTCTTGTTTTTATTAAAAAGTTTAATATGCTAGGAAATGATTAATCTATATTTTTAGATTGATTTTCCCGATTATTTGATCTTTTATTATTTTTTTTCATTTTTTTTATTTTTTCATTGACATCCCTATATCTCCTACCAGTGATTACATCTCTTAAAAGGCTTATTATTAGCCATAATATTATAATAATAACCAAGATAGGAAGCCCAAATATAACAAACATACTTGGAATAGGTCCGGTCTTATTGGCAAGCTGTTTATCTAGATACTTATAAAATTTTGATTTCATGATAGTATCTAGGCTAAGACTTGAAGGGTCAAGAGACTTAATAGATGAGAAATTACCTATTTTTGATGGTATAGACCTTATGCCAGAAAAGAAGCCACCCAAATCACTGAATATGCTGAATAGGCCATTTAGGCTTGACTTACCTTCTTTTTTAACTTTTCCTAAGATGTTTTTGCCTTCTTCAGATTTATCATCTAGCCTACTTTTATCCTTTGTATCTGCTGGATTATCAGATGCCTTATGACTAGAGCGATTATTAGTAGCTTGAACTTGATTTTCCACCTTTTTGTCCTTGCCTATTCCCAACTTTGATAGTACTAACTGTAGGTAGGACTGTGAACTGTTTTCTGCTACTAAACCTATACTTGATACCATTTCTCCGTTTTTGTATATATTCATAGTACCAATTATGTCTCCCTTATTTACAGGCATTTTTAACTTATCGAAGTTATACTTATATGAGTATTGTTTTGCATTAGCATCATCCTTATTCATAGTTGTAACACTATAATCATTAGCTAACTTGTATTTCACTTTACCAGGGCTAGCAAATCTAACTCTTTTTTCACCCTTTATATCATTAGCCTTATATATAGTGGTACTTTTATAGTTGTCAAGACCATAGTCTATTAATTGCCTAGAATCATGATAAAGACTTCCACCTGGGGAATTAAATACATTTGCAATAATTCTAATATTACCTCTTTTTGCAGTAGAAACGAGGCAGTTACCGGCATCGTCGGTAAAACCGGTCTTTATACCATCAATAATACCGTATTTGATAGGAATGTCTTTTCCCCTATACTCTATAGTATCATCAGAAGTTAAAAATTTATTGCTATTTATAAGGTTTCTATCTACTTTAATACGGTTACTTGCCTTTATGTTAAGGCTCTTCATTTTAACTATATTACTGATAGTAGGATTACCATAGGCTATCCTAGATAAGATTGCCATATCCATAGCGCTAGTATAGTGGTCGGTATCAGGTAGACCGTGTGGATTATTGAAATGAGTATGATTAGCACCATATTTTTCAGCTTCCTTATTCATAAAATTTACAAAATTGCTAGGATTACCTTGTCCAAAGTGTTTAGCTAAAACATAGGCGACATCATTTGATGAATGAATAAGTAGGGATTGTAAAAGTTCCCTAACTGTAAATTTTTCTCCATTTTCTAGATACATACTAGAGCCGTCTATCTCAGGTATATCCTTGATTTCTATTAATTCATCTAGACTTTTAGCCTTCTCCAAAACGCAATATGCAGTCCAGATTTTTGTTGTAGAAGCCGGATACATCTTTTGATTTGCATTTTTCTTGTATAAGACCTGACCAGAATTATAGTCCATTAAGACGATATACTTTGACTTTAAGGAATTTAAATCACTTGTTTGGTCGGCATAAGAAGTATAGGCAAAAGAACTAAAAAGGCCTACTGAAAGAGTAAAGGCTGATAAAAGCGACGTGTATTTTTTCATATATTATTTAGATGTACTAATTGTACATATCCTCCCTTCGAAACATTTATATATCTACCAAAATAGTATAACATAAAATAACTTATATAAGTAGATATTAGAAAATTTAAACTAAAAGAAATTTACCAAGAAATTTATACCTTTTGTAAATTTGACTATATTATATAAGAAAATCAAATTATTTATAGGAGGTATATTATGGAGAGGTTACTAGCTAAGATAAAAGATTTGGATAGGAAAAAGCTGGTAGTTACAGGTTTGATTTTAATATTGCTGATATATAAACTAGTATTTGTAGGTGGGTTTGGCTTGTTTGACAGAGGTCAAGTTATTGAAGATAATACATATGAAAGAAATATAGATAATAAAATAGATGCTAATGATAGGTTTTTATCAAATTCTTCCAACAATAATATTAGGGCTAATAGTGACGGGGCTGTGGTTTCAAGAGGTGATGAAGACAAGGAATCTAATAAGACAAATTCTAAAATAGTGGTATATATAACAGGGGCGGTTTCTAGTCCCGGAGTTATAAAAATAGGTTCGGATAAAAGGTTAGATGATGCAATAAAAATGGTAGGTGGACTAGATAAAAATGCTGATATAAATAGGATAAATATGGCAATGAAGTTGGAGGATTCGCAGCACTATATAATCCCATATAAGGGTCAAGATATAGAAGAAAAAACAGACACGTCACTTGTACAAGCACAAGTATCTAGCAATAGTAATAGTCAGGGCAAAGAAAACGGAAATGGAAAAATTAATATAAATAGCGCTGATGAAAAGACCCTAGAATCCATACCAGGAATAGGGCCATCTACAGCTAAGAAGATAGTAGATTATAGGAATAAGGAAGGCAAATTTAATAGTATTGAAGATATAAAAAGTGTATCCGGTATAGGTAATAAAAAATTTGATTCTATGAAGGATTTTATTTCTGTCAAATAGATTTTTATTCAATCCTATGATATAATTAAGGTCGTAAAAATTCCCTATTATGTAGGAGGAATTTTTAATTATTGAATGGGGGGTTAATTAAGTTGAATAGAAAAAATATTAGTGGTATTATTTTTTGTTTTATTATGGCAGTACCAGCCTGGTTTTTGGGTAAAAGCCTACCTATAATCGGGGGTCCGGTATTTTCTATCCTGATAGGAATTTTAGTTACAAGTTTTATGAAAGATGGTAAGAAAACTTTTCAACCAGGTATTAATTTTGTGTCTAAGAAGGTACTTCAGTATGCAGTTATTTTATTAGGTTTTGGTCTAAACCTACAGATGATTATAAGGGTAGGTAAGATTTCTATACCTATAATAATATGCACAATAGCAACATCTCTGCTAGTATCATACTTTATGTGTCGTGCCTTAAATATAAAGAGAAAAATATCTATTCTAGTTGGAGTAGGCTCATCTATTTGCGGAGGTTCGGCAATAGCTGCTACAGCTCCTGTAATAGATGCAGATAGTGACGAGATAGCTCAGGCTATTTCTGTAATATTTTTCTTTAATATAATAGCAGCTCTAATATTTCCTCTTTTGGGTGATCTATTAGGTCTATCTAATAATGGTTTTGCGATGTTTGCTGGTACAGCTATTAATGATACATCATCAGTAACTGCAGCAGCTTCTTCATGGGATAGCATTCATAAAACTGGGTCAGCAGTTTTAGATTCGGCAACAATAGTAAAGTTGACCAGGACACTAGCAATCATACCTATAACTTTCTGCTTATCACTATATGAGACTAGGAAGGCAAAGGTTCAGGACGGAAAGAAAATTAATTTCTTGGGTATGTTGCCAAAGTTTATTTTATATTTTATACTTTGTTCAATAATCACAAGTCTACTAGAATTAGCTATATCTAAAGCAATAATAACTGGTACAAGTGCCGGTATGGTAACAGGATTTTTTGCCTTGATGAAAAAGGTTAGTAAGTTCTTTATAGTAATGGCAATGGGTGCTATAGGTCTTAATACGGATATAGTCAAATTAATAAAGACTGGTGGTAAGCCACTATTATTAGGTGCAACATGTTGGATAAGTATAATTATGGTAAGTTTGGGTATGCAGGTAATTACAGGGTTGTTATAGGTTGAAAATACTTATATAAAGACATAAGTAGTCATATATTAAGTATGCTTATACAAATATGTAGTTAAGTTAGATATTTGAAATACTTATATAAATTTTAGGCACATTATTATATGTGTATTGGAGGATTAATGGATAGGATGAAGATAGGCATAATTGGTGCAATGAGAGAGGAAGTTGTTGGACTAAGTTCAATGATAGATAATAAGAAACTTAGTCAAATTGCAGGTATGACATTTTATGAAGGACGTATAAAGGGAGTAGATGTTGTAGTAGTTGAATGTGGTATAGCCAAGGTAAATGCTGCAATGTGCACTCAAATATTAATTAGTGAGTTTGGCGTTGGAGCTCTTATTAATACCGGAGTAGCAGGAGCCCTCAATGAAAATTTAGACATAAATGATATAGTAATTTCTACTGATGCCATCCAATATGATGTAGATGCATCTAGTCTGGGTGACCCAAAGGGAACTATACCTAGGATGGAAACATCTATTTTCAAGGCTGATGTAGGTTTAGTTGACTTGGCTTATGAATCTTTTGCAAAAGAAGATAGCAATTATAAAGTTTATAAGGGTAGGGTTGTCACAGGTGATAAGTTTATTGCTAGCATTGATGAAAAAATATACCTTAGGGAAACTTTTGATGGCTATTGCTGTGAAATGGAAGGTGGAGCCATAGCACATGTTGCTCACTGTAACGGACTGCCTTTTGTAATAATAAGAGCCATTTCTGATAAGGCTGACAAGTCAGCAGATCTTGTATATGAAGAATTTGTCAAAATAGCTGCCGATAGATCAAAGGACATGGTTTTAAATATATTGTCTAAGATTAGTTAATATATTTGACTGAATTTTTTACAAATGATATAATTTAGAATATAGAGAGCTTGTCATATAAAGGAGAGTATAATTATGGGAGAAAATGAAAAGAAAGTTATTTTTAGTGGTGTTCAGCCTTCAGGAAAGATGACTCTAGGTAATTACTTGGGAGCCTTAAAAAGTTGGACAAAACTACAGAATGAATATGAGTGCTTTTTTAGTATGGTCAATATGCATGCAATAACTGTACCACAAGATCCTGAAGTTTTAAGAAGGCAGACAATAGAATTATTAGCCCAATTTATAGCTTGTGGAATTGATCCTGACTTGAATACAATATTCATACAGTCACACGTACATGAACATGCTGAGTTGAACTGGGCCCTATGTACTATGACTTATATGGGCGAACTAAATAGAATGACCCAGTATAAGGACAAGTCTAAAAAAAGTGAACAAAATCTTAATGCAGGTTTATTTACCTACCCTGTTTTAATGGCGGCAGATATATTATTATACCAGGCAGACCTAGTTCCAGTAGGTGATGACCAAAAGCAACATATGGAGTTGGCTAGAGATCTTGCAACTAGGTTTAACAATAGGTTTGGTGATACATTTATCGTACCAGACGGATATTATCCTAAAGAAACAGCAAGGGTTATGAGTCTACAAGAGCCAGAAAAGAAAATGAGCAAGTCCGACTCAAATCCTAGCGCCTTTATCCTGTTAGCTGAGGATGCAGATACCACTGCTAAAAAAATTAAAAAGGCAGTGACAGATTCTATTGGTATCGTTAAATATTCTGATGATCAGCCAGGACTTAAAAACCTTATTAATATTTATTCAGCCATGACTGATAAGACTGTAGAAGATATAGTAGCTATGTATGAAGGTAAGGGATATGGTGCATTCAAGGGTGAAATGGCTGAAGCTGTTGTAGAAAAACTTAGGCCAATAAGGGAACAGTATAGTTACCTATTGGAAAACAGGGACTACCTAGAGGGTATATATACAAATGGTGCTCAAAAAGCAAGTATTAGAGCAGGTAAGACCCTTGCAGATGTATATGACAAAATTGGTTTTATACCTAGAAAATTTTAAGTACCTAAATTGATATTTGTATGAAAGAATAATTTATGCGTATTGGGTATTTAGGATGTATTATTTAAATTAAATTACGTAAACCCCATAGTCTACTTGACTTATGGGGTTTTTTATATAATAAGCTAAAATAGAATAAAAGTAAAGATTAAACAGAATAAAAGTAAAGATTAAACAGAATAAAAGAATAGATTTTATAAGCTAAAATATAATACCTATAATGTACTGTAAAATTGCTAATAAAGCCAAGTAGGTCTTATAAAACCAATAAATAAACAATAATTTATGTTATAATTATAAAAGGAGTTTAAATGACTTATTAAATTAAATATGATAAATTATACTTGTGTAAAGGGACAAGTTGAGATAGTTAAAACGGAGAAGTTATATGGTAAAGGAATTTGAAATAAAAAAAAGGCATATATTAATCAAGGGGGAAGTGTATATTCCCAAGAATTATGATGGTGAATCAAAACTACCCGTAATAATTATGAGTCATGAGTTCGGTTTAACCCTAAATTCTACAGCTAGGTATGCCAGGCGTATAAGCCCGTCTGGGTATGCGGTTTGTATATTTGATTTTCCAGGCTCAGGTTTTGGAAAAAGCAAGGGAAGGGATTCTGTTGATATGAGCATATTAACACTTAAAGAAGACCTGCTTAGTGTTTTTGAATATGTGAAAAATTTAGATTATATAGATAGGGATAAGATAATTTTAGGCGGACTATCTCAAGGAGGGTTAGTCACAGCACTTTTTGCGGCAGAACACGTTAATGAAATATATAAGATGTTTTTGTATTATCCAGCCCTATGTATACCAGATGAGGTAAGGGCAGGCAAAATTATGAATACAAAAATAGACCTAGATAATATACAAGAAAAGTTTAGAGTAACAGGTAGTGTAGATCTAGGAAGGAAGTTCGTGGAAGATGCTATGAAGCTAGACCCTTGGCAAGAGATAAGTGGATTTAATAAACCTGTATTGATTTGCCATGGCAGTAAAGATGAACTAGTAGATATTAGTTATGCAAAGAAGGCTGCAGACCAATATGAAAACTGCAAACTAGTAGAAGTTAAAGGAGGCAAACATATATTTCTCATGCCCTGGCATATAAATGACGTAGTGTTTGAAACAATAAATTTTTTAAAGGATTAGAAAAAGCATAAAAAAGTCTTATAAGATAGAAAATATCATAAGATAGAAAATATTTAATGTATAAAGTATTATGAGACAGAAAAATACTAGAAACTAGAAAATCATAAAATAGAAAATAATTTGTGAGGGTAAAAAATGTATAAAGTATTAATACTGGTCTTGGTTATTATTGACCAGCTAAGTAAGTGGTTGGTAAGGACCAATTTAGCGAATAGAAATAGCATAGGTATAATTGATGGGATTTTCAACCTTACCTATGTAGAAAATAGGGGGGCGGCCTTTGGTATATTCCAAAATATGAAGATGTTTTTCGCCGTGGTTGCCATTTTAGTGATTATTGCAGGTCTTGTATATATTGACAAGTCTGTATCCAAAAATGTGAATACTACTAATAAAAAGTCTAGTTTATCAAAAATAAATAAAAAGTCCAAACTGTTAAAAATAAATAGGGTGGCAGTTGCAATTGTTGTAGCAGGAGCAGTTGGGAACCTAATAGATAGGCTATGGTTAGGCTATGTGGTAGATTTTTTTGATTTTAGGTTTATATGGTCTTATGTATTTAATTTTGCAGATATATTGGTTGTTGTAGGTACTATAATATTTTGCGTAATGACCTTTATTCTAGGGGAGGATGAGAATTAAATGGACCAAAATTGTGAAGAAATAGATGTATACCTAGTTGGTCAGGATAACATAGGCAAGAGGCTAGATATTTTTATAGCAGAACTTTATGCAGACGCATCTAGGTCCTACCTACAAAAACTAATCAAAGAGGGATTAGTCCTTGTAAATGAATTGACAAAAAAACCTAGCTATAAGTTGGAAGAAAAAGATAAAGTAGAGGTGACTATTCCACAAGCAGAAACCTTAGAGGTTATAGCGCAAGACTTAGAGTTAGACATAGTATATGAGGATAATGACCTTTTGGTAGTCAATAAGAAACAGGGTATGGTTGTGCATCCAGCACCAGGGAATCCAGATGGAACCTTAGTTAATGCGATAATGTACCACTGCAAGGATAAGTTATCATCTATAAATGGTGTTATAAGACCGGGTATAGTTCACAGGATAGATAAGAATACATCGGGACTTTTGGTAATAGCTAAAAATAATGCTAGTCACCAGTGCTTAGCAGACCAATTTAAAATACATTCTATAACTAGGGAGTACGAAATGGTCTGTATAGGTGGTGTGGACTGGGAAGAAATGACAGTAGATAAAAATATAGGAAGAAACCCTAAAGACAGGCTCAAAATGGCAGTTTTAAATAACAGTGGTAGGAGTGCAGTCACTCATTTTAAAGTTTTAGAGCATTTATCGGGCTATACATATATGAAGGCAAATTTAGAAACAGGAAGGACCCATCAAATAAGGGTACACAGTAATTATTTAAGGCATCCAATATTAGGTGATGACCTATATGGATACCAAATCAAAAAATTTTCCAATCTAAAAGGACAGACTCTTCATGCAAGAAAACTAGGATTTATTCATCCTAGTAGCGGAAAATACATTGAGTTTACAAGTGATTTACCGGATTATTTTAAAAATATATTAGACGAAATAAGGAGATAGGGTGACTATGGAAAAAGCTAAAATTATGGATGAAAAGGCTATACAGAGAGCTGTTACCAGGATTAGCCACGAAATAATAGAAAAAAATAAGGGCATAGAAGATGTATGTATAATTGGTATCAAGTCTAAGGGAATACCCCTTGCTAAGATGATAGCAGAAAGGATAGGAAAGATTGAAAATGTAGACATACAGTGTGGTTTCATAGATATAACTGCCTATCGGGATGATGTTATAAGAGACAGGTATGATATGAAAGATGATAACTTTGGTATGGATGTACACGATAAAACAGTTGTCTTAGTAGATGATGTCTTATTTACAGGAAGGACGATCAGGGCAGCCTTAGACTATATAATTGATAATGGCAGGCCAAAGTTAATCCAACTAGCAGTACTTATAGACAGAGGGCATAGGGAACTTCCTATAAGAGCTGACTACGTTGGTAAAAACGTACCAACTTCAAGACTTGAAAAGGTACAAGTAAACTTTAAAGAATTTGATCAAGAAGATTCTGTTATAATTTGTGAATAAATATAAGAAGGTTTGAGGAAATAAATATGTCATTTGATGGAGTAGTAATAAAGTCACTGGTAAGCGAGCTGAGAGAAAAGCTAATTGACTCCAAGATAGACAAGGTCTATCAACCCGAAAAGGATGAAGTATTATTAAAGATAAGGGCAAAAGATGGTGCATACAAGCTACTATTGAGTGCTAGTGCATCATATCCAAGGGCTTATTTGGCAGACGAGTATGATAAGACAAATCCAAAGAAGGCACCAGTTTTTTGTATGACCCTAAGAAAGTATATTCAGGGTGGAGTTATTGTAGATATAGACCAAATAGGCTTTGAAAGAATAATCAAAATATCAGTAGAGTCTTATGATGAGTTAAGAGAAAAGACTCGTAAGGACCTATATATAGAAATAATGGGAAAACATAGTAATATAATTTTAGTATCTCAATCAGAGGGAAAGGTAATAGACTCAATAAAGAGAATACCTTTAAGTATAAGTAGGGCAAGACAGGTTTTGCCAGGTGCAGTATATGAGTTGCCACCTAGACAGGACAAGTTAAATCCTCTTGATGGTATAGATCTTGAGATATTTACACTAAGAATAAATAGGTCAAAGGGACCAGTGTATAAGGCTATATATGGGAATATATTAGGACTATCACCATTAGTAGCGAGAGAAGTTTGTCATAGGGTAGACTTAGATCCTAACTTGGACATAGACGACCTATCTAATGAAGATATAAAATCACTGGTATCATGTATAAATATTATATTTGACAGCCTAAATAAAGATGAAACTTATCCAAGTATAGTGATAGATGAAAAAAGAGATAAAATAGTTGAATTTAGCAGCATTAGGCTTACTCAATATAAAAATTTTATAGAAATTTATGATGACAGTATATCAAGAATAATCGAAAGTTATTATATATCAAAGGACAATAAGGATAGAATAAAGCAAAAAGCATCTGATATGAAAAAGAACATATCCCTAAAGCTTGACAGGATAAATAATAAGATAGAAAAGCAAAAAATAGAACTAAAAGAATCAGAAAATGCTGATAAATACAGGATAAGTGGCGAATTAATAACATCTTATATTTATATGATAAGAGAGGGTATGGAAAGTGTAGTATTAGAAAATTTCTATGATAATAACAAAAAAGTAGAAATAGACTTAAGGTCTAACCTATCGCCGTCAGAAAATGCTCAAAAGTACTTTAAAAAGTATAACAAATTAAAAAATGCTAGAGAAGAAATATCCAAGCAGATGTTAATAAATATTGATGAAAAAGAGTACTTAGAAAATACACTTTTAAGCATTGAAAACTGTGATGATGCAAGAGAACTTAAAGAAATAAGGGAAGAACTAATAAGAGAGGGCTATATAAAATCATATAAGATGCCTAAAAAAGATAATAAACCAGGTACGGATATGAGAAAGTATATATCATCTCAGGGTAATATGATAATCGTAGGTAAAAATAATAAACAAAATGACTACCTAACTCTTAGATTGGCAGATAATGAAGATTATTGGTTCCACACTAAGGATATACCAGGATCTCACGTGTTAATAAAATCTGCCGGTAAAAAAGTTACTGATGAAGAACTCACACAAGCAGCAATACTAGCAGCCTATTATAGCAAGGCAAGGATGTCATCAAAGGTGGCAGTTGATTATACTATGAAGAAAAATGTAAAAAAACCATCAGGGGCCAAGCCTGGCATGGTAATATATGAAAAAAATAAGACCCTTTATGTTACTCCTAGCGATGAAGCCAAGGCCAAAATAAAAAAGGTGTAGGGGGTTAGTCATGTATTATAAAAATAGTCAAGGTTATAATATATATTATGAAGACCTGGGAGGGAAAGAAGATCTACCAATAGTATTTTTACATGCATGGGGTTCAAGTATGGCAGACTTTGCTTACAGCATAGAAAACTTGGATGGATATAGAAGAATAGGCTACGATCATAGGGGATTTGGTAAATCAGATAAACCAAATAGAGATATGTCTCTTAGCCACCTAGCAAGAGATTTAAAAGAGCTAATAGACTATTTAAATTTAGAAGAGGTTGTATTAGTAGGCTATTCTATGGGAGCCTGTGTATTATACAAATATATAGAATTATTTGGCCAGTATAAGATAAGAGCAATAGTAATTTGTGATATGACTCCTAAGGTTCTAAATGATGAAAATTGGAAACTAGGTATAATGGGAGGAAGGTTTGGACACGAGGAATTCTTAGATAGTATAGCCAGGCAATTTGATAATATGAGTCAGGCCTATTTAGAATTATATATGGATATCAACCCAGAGTTAAGGGGCAAGGACAATAAACTGCTCAAGAGGGTAATAGAAAAGGACCTATCAGGAAACTCACATTACTCAATTACATCAATGTGGTTTTCTATTTCATATAGTGATTTTAGGCATATACTTAAGGATATTAGTGTCAAGACAGGTTTGTTTTTTGCAAAGCCAGGATCAATGATCAATCCAAAAGTGGTAGATTATTTAGTTAAAAATATAGGGAATACCTATGTTTGTATGTTTGACAAGTCTACGCATAGTTTTGTATCCAACAAACCCAAACGATTTGCTAGTGAGTTAGTGAAGTTCTTAAATGCTTTGTAGATAAAAAAAATATATAGAAAAATATAGGACATATTGAAGATGTATTGAATACATATAAAAATATTATTGAGAACATATAAAAATATTATTGAGAACATATAAAAATGTTATTTTAGATACAGAAAATTTTATTAAATAATAGATAATATTACAATAATATAAGTGAAACAAAAAGTATTACCACCAGTAATACTGGTATTTAAAAGTTAATTAAAAATAGGAGATATTAAAATGGAATTTATATATGAATCAAATAGGATATACATGAATGATGATAAGGGTGAGTTAATAGCGGAGATAACATTTCCCTTAGTTGGTGAAAATATAGTTGATATAGACCATACTTATGTATCTAATGTGTTAAGAGGACAAGGTATAGCTGGAAAATTGATGGTAGAAGCCCTTAAAGTTATTGAAAAAAATGGATGGAAGGCTAATACATCTTGCTCATATGCAGACTATTGGAAGGCGGAACACCCAGAAAAATTAGAGACATTCGTATAGATAAGAGATAGACGAGGTGATTTAATGAAACAGATGACTCTATGCTACTTGCAGAGGGATGGCAAATATCTTATGCTACATAGGACAAAAAAGAAAAATGATATAAATAAGGGTAAGTGGATCGGTGTAGGTGGAAAATTGGAGCCGGGTGAAAGTCCATATGAATGTGCCCTTAGAGAAATAAGGGAAGAAACTGGTTACACAGCGAAATCTTGTGATTTTAGAGGGATAGTAGTATTTAGATATAACGACAATCCACCTGAAGAAATGTATCTTTACACATGTAGTGATTTTGAGGGAGTAGAGATAGAATGTGATGAGGGTGATCTTGCTTGGATTGATGAAGACAAGCTACTCGACCTAAATATTTGGGAAGGGGATAGGATATTTATAAACCTGGTGAGAGATGGAAAAAGAGGATTTCATCTAACCTTAAACTATAAAGACGAACATTTAATGGATTATAATTTAGTTTGCGATAATAAATAATGTTATTTTTTCATATTATAAGAGAAAATTTTTGGGGTCTCTTGAATAAAGAAATTTTCCC
Source organism: uncultured Peptostreptococcus sp. (assembly GCA_963520775.1). Lineage (GTDB taxonomy): Bacteria > Bacillota > Clostridia > Peptostreptococcales > Peptostreptococcaceae > Peptostreptococcus. The sequence goes on along the minus strand of CAUQSL010000002.1, from coordinate 47,911 downwards.
TGGGTATAATAAGGTCATAAGACAAAGTCAATAATTATGGTTACTTATAGGTAATCATATAATTTTATGGAGGAAGATAAGATGGAAAAGAGATCAGTAACAACTTTCGCAGGTAATCCGATAACATTATTAGGTAATGAAGTAAAGGTAGGAGATAAGGCTCCAGATTTTGTATGCTTAAAGGCAGACCTTAGTCCTTTCACATTAAAAGATGTAGCAGGTAAGGTTAAGCTAATAAGTGTAATACCTTCTGTAGACACAGGTGTATGTGAACTTCAGACTATTAGATTCAACCAGGAAGCAGGAGCATTAGAAGATGCTGCTATTATAACTATCAGTTGTGACCTTCCTTTTGCACAGGCTAGATTCTGTGGCGCTAAGGGAATAGAAAATGCAGTAGTAGTATCAGACTACAAGGATACTTCTTTCGGTCTAAACTATGGTTTCTTAATGGAAGAATTCAGACTTCTTAACAGGGGAATAGTAGTAATAGACAAGGACGATGTAGTTAGATATGTAGAATATGTATCAGAAAATACAAACCATCCAGACTATGACAAGGCTCTAGAAGTAGCTAAGTCTTTATAGTAATAATGCTAATGCTGATGTAGCAAAAATTGTCAATTTAAATATAAGTTTGCCGACTTAAAAATATTTCAATATAATAAAAGGATAGAACTTGTGTCTATCTCTATAGATAGATATAAGAAAAAAAGAGAGGTTTTTTACCTCTCTTTTTTTATCGGATAAATCTTACTAATCGGACTTACAAATACAATATAAATACAATATAAATACAATATAAATACAATATAAATACAATACACATACCAATAGAAGCTTAGAATAGGTATACTGGATAATTTTCAAATCCTAATAGAAAAGTATGGTATAATTAAAATAAATCGAAAGGAGTTAATATGAAAATAATTATATCACCAGCTAAGACAATTTCAAAAAAGATAGAAAGTATTAACAAGTGTGAAGAATTCTCTGAAAAAACGTATGAAATATTAGAAAAGGTTCCTGAAGTAAGGCTATCAAATGATTTATTCAAAGCCTTTTATATGTATGATGGACTTTGTTTTAAAAATATAAATAGAGAAGGCCTAGACTTAGGAGATTTAGAGTATATAGACAAGCATTTATTTATTTTATCAGCCTTATATGGGGCAGTAAGACCCTTTGATCTAATTTCACCATATAGGCTTGATTTTTTAATGAAAACAGAAATGGGTAATTTGTACAAGTTTTGGCAAGATGAAATAGCAAAAAAAGTATTGGAAGATGAGGATTTAGTAGTAAATCTTGCAAGTGATGAGTTTTCGAAAACTATAAAAAAGTATATAAAAGACAAAAATATACTTGATATCGAGTTTTTTGAGAAAATAGATGGTAACTTAAAAAAACACTCTACTATTTCAAAAAAGGCAAGGGGAAAAATGTTATACTTTATGGCTAAGAATAAAATTGAAAAGATAGAAGACTTAAAAAAATTCGACCTAGGTGGTTATAGTTTTTCTGAAGAAAAATCAACAGATGAAAAGTATGTTTTTATAGCAAATAGATAGGATAAAATATTAATCGTAAAAAACAATTAAAAGTATATAATATTTAGTAAATATAAGTATATAATGATTATAAATTATAAGTGTATTATGATTAGAAATAGAAAATTATAATAATTAGAGGTATAAATTTATAACGTAAATTGCAATATCGACTTGTACACTTTTTTATTCCCTAAAATTACTAAATTATTATCGTTAATTCCCGAGATTTCTCTTATACTAGTATTAGAACACATATCATTTCTCCTTGTTTTTTATTTGTCGTGATTTAAATTATACATGAGATTTGATGTGTGTTCCTATTTTTTTGTAAAAAATTAGCGCTGGGAGAGAATTTTCTCTCTCACCAACGCTAAATATTATACAACAGGAATTTATCTAGAGAGTCTTTTATACTGTATTCTTATTTTTTATAGAGTCATTTCTATAAAGAAAAAATTAGCCATTTGTTGGCAATAATAGACCAGTTACAGGGTTAAATCTAGCATTTAAGATAATAAATAGCCAATTGGGTCCTATCTCTCAGGTCTAACTTGACCAAGATAGATGAAATATAGTTTCTGACAGTTCCTTCACTCAGGTATAGCCTACTAGCAATTTCCTTGTTGCTAAGACCGTCAGCTATGAGTTCTAAAACATCTATTTCTCTTTCACTTAGTAGCTTCATCAAATTTTCTTTTCTAACACTATTAGATTCTTCAGTCACATCTTGGTCAGTTTTATTGGAATCTAGGCTGAGGCTATCAAAGACCTTATTACCAAATACATTTTGTCCTGCAAGGGCAGCCCTAATAGCAGGACAGATATTTTCAAAGTCGTCCTTTAAAATATAGCCAGAACTACTATACTTTATTGAGTCCTTGATGTATTCCTGGTCTAGGAAGGTCGTTAGAAATATGACCTTGGCATCAGGGTAGTCTATTTTTATATCTCTCATGGCATCTATACCAGTTTTTTCTCCTATCCTAATATCGAATAGGCATACGTCAGGCTTATGTTCTTTGTATTTATTGACTGCATCATCATAGCTATGACCTATATCTACTACCTCCATATCATTTTCAGATTCTATGATGGTCTTAAGGGCAAAGCATATCATCTTGTCGTCATCTATCACTAGTATTCTCATCATATCACCTTTCTATTTCCTAATTAAATCTATTATTATAATATATAAATCGAATATTCGAATATAGTATATAAATCTAATTTGCAAGTATTACCTATTAAATAAGACTATAATTATGTTTATAAATCCAGCCTATACATCTGGATGTGAATCTAGACTAATATTCTTACCTATAGTGGCAAATATCCTGAAACCATCCTCTGTAGATATTTCTACCCTACCACCCAGGTCTTCTATCCTCTTGCTGATAGAGAAGATTCCCATACCACTATCCTTACTAGGGAGCTTAGTACCGTTGTCGCTGATCTTTAGGTAGGTAGCTGTCTTCATTTCCACTAGTGTTATATTTACAAGGCTGGCATTAGAGTGTTTTCCTACATTTGTAAGAGCCTCCTTGATAATATAGATGATAGAGTACTTGAAGGCCATATCAAAATCACTAGTCAGCCCATATGAGAAGTTAACCCTACAGAAGGTGAATTCATCTATTAGCTTGTCTATTTCAGATTTCAAATTAATTGATTCGCTTTGGAGGTTGTGGAGACTCCTCCTTACTTCAGTCATACCCTCAGATAGGGTGTTCTTGATTTCATTAAGGGCATCCTTCTTAACAGGGTCCTTTTCTACGACCATCATAGCTCCTAACTGTAGGATAGCCCTTGATGTTAAGTGACCTAGACCGTCGTGGATATCCCTAGAAATCCTATTTCTTTCACTTAGGATGGCATTTTCTATCCTGTTATTTTGGTCTATATTCAGGGATTGGTATAGACTTTCTAACTTGTATTTTTCACCCTTAGACCTATGATAATAGCTGTAGTACTTATTTTCTAAATCTATAATATTGAGGCTATACTTGCCTATGATAAAGACTAGACCGCTTACTCCCAACAGGATGACTATATCAGCAAGATCCAGAGAGATAAAGTGGCCCAGGACAGGTATGGAAATTAGTAGTACTACTTCCTCCAAGGACATCCTTGGCCTATCTATAGAAAAGTATAGGACTAGGGGTATATAGACTAGGCTATACCTGATGTCTAGGTAGGAGGGTAGGATTTTTACAGCATCCAGTCCAACCGATAGGAAAATACCTATATTTACAAGAGCAACCATGTGGTCATACTTAAAAATTATAGTAGATAGGGCCATAATTAAGCCGATACACATAGGTATGATTATATAGACATCATTTTCTAGCTTAAGTGTTATAGAAAGGCAGCTTAAAAATACCAGCAGGCCTATAAAACTTGTCTTTATCCTATATTTTTGGTACATAGCCTTCCCCCTTATCGAATTTATACTTATACTGGCTCATTACAATATAAATATACATAATATAATTATATCAAAAAAAGAAACTTAGAGGGACTTTTAATGAATAAAGTATATATAGTGACAAATGTAATATAGACTTGTGACTATGAACACTAAAAAAATACGTAAAGATATGTTAGTATATCAATACTAGTTAAAAGCCTTATAAATAGGTTAAAAGAAAATAGTAAAAGCAAATATGACAATATGAATATAAATAGAGGAGGAAATATTATGTTAGAGGTTAAGAGTGTATTAAAAAGGTATGATGATTTGGTTGCCCTAGATAACCTTAGTCTAGATATAAAGAAGGGGGAGATTTATGGACTTTTGGGACCCAATGGTTCAGGTAAAACTACCCTTATAAACTGTATCTTATCCTTGAGTAAGTATGAAGAGGGGGATATAAGAATATTCGACCAGCCCATGTCTGCGGCTCGTTACGATTTAAAGGCTAAAATCGGCTATGTTCCTCAGGAAATAGCTGTCTTTGATGAATTAAGTGTCTATGATAATATAGATTTTTTCTGTGGTCTTTATATCCAGGACAGGGCGACTAGGAAGCAGTATGTAGAGGAGGCCATAGAATTTGTTGGCCTAAATGACTTTAGGAAGTTTGTGCCTAAGAAGCTAAGTGGAGGACTAAAGAGGAGACTAAACCTAGCCTGTGGATTGGCCCACAAACCCGAGCTTTTAATCCTAGATGAGCCGACAGTTGCAGTAGACCCTCAGAGTAGAAATGCCATCCTAGAGGGGATAATGGACCTTAACAAGAAGGGTATGACAGTAATATATACATCCCACTACATGGATGAGGTAGAGCAGATTTGCACAAGAATTTCAATAATAGACAAGGGTAAGCTACTGGCAACAGGAGACAAGTATGAGCTTAAGATGCTGGTTGGCCTAACGGATACCCTAATACTAAAGGACATAGATATGAAGAACCTAGACATAAGTCAGTTAGAAAGTATTGAAGGCTTAGGAAAAATAAGCCTACATGGGTCTAATCTAAGTATTGGTATCCAAGATAATATGGCTATGACACATATCTTTACCTACCTTGAAAATAATGATATCTTCTTTAAGGGTATGGATATAATGTCCCCAAGCCTTAACGATGTATTCTTGGAGATAACTGGCAAGCAGTTAAGAGACGACCTATAAGGAGGGATGAATATATGTTTGGATTTTTATTTAAATATGTTATAAAGCGTGCGATTTTAAACAAGGAATCCCTTTATTGGGTCTTAATATTCCCATTTTTTCTATCAACTATATTCGGTATAGTTCTTACTAGAATGGATAATAATACTGAGCTGTCACCAATACCAATCATGGTAGAGGACAGGACCTATAAGGAAATTCTCAACCAAATAGACCTGGGTGACAAGAAAATCTTTGACATAAAAGACTACAAAAACCCTGACCAGGCCCTAGAGTCTGGCAAGGTAGAGGCAGTAATTAAGGGTGACCTTAGGAAGCCTCAATTAGTTATAAAGAATGATACTGTAAATACAGCCATTGTCCATGGTGTAGTATCACAAATCAACCACATGGGTCTATCAGTTGGTCAACTTATGAAAAACCCTGAAAATAGGTCAAAGATAGAAGCTATATTAAAAGACTTAAGGGGAAATAATGATTTCGAATTTGAAAATGCCCTTAATCTTAAAAATAAGTCTGGTATTACTGTATATATTTACGCCCTATTGGCCATGATATGTCTAGGGGCATCTACCTTTGGCGTAGCAACAGTAGAGGGATTGAGGCTAGATTCAGATATGGATACTTCAAAAAGACTTGGTGCATCACCAGTACCAAGAGTCAAACACCTGATTGCTGACTTTGCAGGTTACTTTTTAATTACCAGTTTAAATACTATACTACTATATACCTATATCAGGTACATTATGAACACTGACTTTGCTGGTAGCCAGGTCCAGATAATATTTGGATTATTGATTGGGAATATCATGGCTATGGCCATGGGTATGTTTATAGCCCTATCTACAAGGATGGGGACTAATGCAAAGTTTGGTCTTAGTGCAGGTTTATATGTCTTTTCTTCTTTTTTAGCAGGAATGATGGATTCTAGTGTAGCAGGTTATATAAGCAATAACATACCTGTATTAAACTATATAAACCCAGCGACTGTTTTGACTAGGATGCTTACAGCACTATATCTATCAGATACTAGGGTATATGCCTATTCACTTTTAAATATAGGACTTATAAGCCTAGCCCTATTTGCTGGAGGTTATATATTTGCAAGGAGGAACTCATATGACAGTATTTAATACATACTTTAAAATAATGAAAAAAAATGCGAGAATGATGTTTATATATATTGCAATTTTTGTCGCTATGGCAATAGGGAATGTAGTATCAGGAGATCAGGATGTAAAGACAGATATAAATTCCAACGTCAGAATTAGTGTTATAAATATGGAACAAAATAACCAGAGAAGTCAAGGACTAAAGGACTATCTTGAGTCTAATTTTAAGCCAATTAAGATCAAGTCTGATGATAGGTCAATAAGAGAGAACCTATTGTCATCATACGTAGACTACGTGCTTAAGATAGGCAAGGATGGAAAGCTTAAGTACTATATTAGTAAGGACCAGGGTAAGTCCTTTATGGTCAACCAAAAGGCTATGGAATATTTAAAGACCTACGACCTTATGGACAAGTACAGGTTTGAGGGTATGGCCAAGCCAGAAGAAATACTTAAAGAAAAGATAGAGGTTGGCTATATCGGCCAGTCAAGGGCTAAAAGGGATATAAAACAAAACATGTATGGCTACTATAATGTCAGCTCCTACGTGGTATTTATAATCCTAATGCTAGGTGCGTTTACAGGCCAGTATAGCTTTAACTCGAAAAAAATAAGTGACAGGATTAGGGTGTCGAAGGTTTCTCCAAGAAAAATTAGCTTGAACGTGTTTTATAGCTCACTTTCCTTTGTGATCCTTGTTTGGGCTATATTCTTTGTTATAGCACTGGCATCCTTTAGGACAAATATGTTCACATCCTATGGAAGGAACTTTGTCTTAGCTAGTATCCTATACTTGTTACCAACATCGGCCATGTCCTACTTATTTGCCAATCTATCAAAGAACCCTGCTGTAAATAACGGTCTTTCCAATATGCTTGGACTCCTATTTTCCTTTACATCAGGTGTCTTTATACCCCTAAAATATGTACCTTCATATATAGAGATGTTAGCTATAGTATCACCTATGTATTGGAACAATAAGATATATTCTGCAATAGTAGATTCATCTTCCAGTGGTAAGGGTATAATTGTTTATGTATTTATACAGGCACTAATCGGTCTAGCTTGTTTATTTATAGGTCTAGCTATAAAAAATAAAAGCATGGAAAGTAGGAGTGCTTAATGGTATAATTAAATCAAGTGAAATATATAAACGGTATCAATTACTTATTTTTCCAAAATATTATATGGATAAATTTGGCTTATTTTATAGGCTTATTAGTAATTGAGAATACAAAACATTGAAAAATCAATAAAAATTTTAAAAAAGGTATTGTAATTGATAATAAAGTATGTTATACTCATATCATAATAAAAATTTAGCATGAATATTTGTAGTAGATTTTAGTTAAATATATGAATAAAAATGGAGGTAGATATATGTTATTAGCAAGAAGACGTGCATTATTTATGAGTGCTTTATTAATAATGAATGCTTTTAATAGGAAAAGTAAGGATAAGGACCTATTAGGTGTAAATAAGGCTAATAGTTTGAAATTGCCATCTTTTAAAAATGCCCTTGAGGTAAGGAGTTCTATACCAGGTAGAGTGAGGTTTTACTGTCCTCTACTAGTAGGTAATGAACAAGCTGCTAATAGTTTTATAGGTCAGGTATCTAAGATAAGTCTTATTAAATCTTGCAGGGTTAATATTCTTACAGGAACTATAGTAATAGTATATGACCATGAATCCTTGGATCCGCAGACACTAGAGGGTGCAGTTATCAAACTTTTAGGTGTGGATAGGTCAATTGATGAGGGTAGAGTTTCTGAAGTCAGAAAGGTATCTGAAAGAACTTTTACGAGTATTAATAATGGTTTATACGATTTCACAAATGGATTACTAGATATGAAGTCATTGGTAGGGGTATCATTTTTAGTGGCAGCCTTGCTTGACTTTAGACGTAATGGTGGTGGTAGAATGCCTGATTATGCTACACTATGTTGGTGGAGCGCGAGTTTGTTTTTATAAAACTAAGAGGAGGTAATAATGTTTAATTTCAAAGCATCTATTCTAAATTTGCTTTTCAAGTTTGAGGTTGTATCAGACCTTCCAGGGCGATTGAGAATAAAGGTAAATAACTTTAAAAAGCTACCAAAAGAGGCTGTCAACTTCCAGAGCCAGGCTATGGAGGCCGTAAAGAGGCTTAATGGTGTTAAAGATGTAAAATTTAACTTTGTAATTGGTACAGCCCTAATAGAATATGATATAAACCAAGTTGATTCAAAGAAAGTTATAAACTGGTTAAATACCATAAAAAAATTGGCTCTTGATAATATGGACTTGATTAACAGTTTAGAGGGTAAGGATGAAAATGAGGTTATAGATATTTTATTTAATATACTAGATACAAATACGTATAAATAAGGAAAGGAGTGAGTTATTTGGTTCAAATGGGAAATAAGATTTTTTCTTTAAAAGGAAAGACTATATCTAACATAGAAGGTCGTATAAGGATCAAGTATGTGGGTTTAAAGTACATTCAAAACATGTACAAGGATCTTATAGGTCAGATTGGGTCTTTATACTATGTTGATAATGTATATGTAAACTCTATAACAGAGACAATTTTGATAAAGTACGATTCGGATACTAGTGTAGATTCAACAGATATAGTAGAGAGTATTGACCATATCATGCAGAAGTTTTCTCTTGATGTATATAAGAATTATATAGAAATAAGAAACCAAGAAATGAACAATAAGTATGATAGCGAAGATATGTCCTCTAGGAAACTAATTGCTAGGTTATTGGTAAATGGTAGTGTTATACTAGCATCAAAATTTTTGGGAGTGACAAATAGTCCATTAATAAATTTACCTAGGTACGATAAGTTTACTACTTTACCAGCAATTACAAGTTTAGCCTTGACATCACCATTATTTAGGTCAGCTTGGGATGGATTTGTAGAAGATAAGAGGCCTAATGCAGACGCTCTTACAATTATGTCAATAGTGGCGAGCTTGATGTTAGGTAATAGTATTTCTGCCTTAACAATAATAGCCCTATCAGATATAGCAGAGTTTATGACGGCTTATACTGTTGAGCGTACAAGAAACTCAATCAAGAACCTTTTGAGTGTTGAACAGGATACTACTTGGAAAGTTTTAGAAGATGGAAGTCTAGAAAAATGCGGTGTAGACAAGTTAGTCAAGGAAGACTTAGTGGTTACACACACAGGCGAAAAGATTTGTGTAGATGGTGAAGTGGTAGATGGTGAAGCTATAGTTGACCTTAGTTCAGTATCTGGTGAATATATGCCTGTTATCAAGAAAAAAGGCGATAAGGTATTTGCAGGTGGTCTAATCAAAAATGGTACTATCACAGTTAAGGCTGAAAAGGTCGGCGATGATACAGTAATTTCAAGGATTATAGACTTGGTTGAAAACAGTGCAACTCAGCAGGCTCCAATTCAGAAGTATGCTGACAAGTTTTCTAATTATCTGGTTCCATTAAATCTATTGCTTTGTGGTGTTGTTTATGCTGCAACAAGGTCAACAACTAAGGCCTTGAATATGTTAGTTATAGACTATTCATGTGGTATCAAGCTTTCAACAGCAACAGCCTTCTCAGCATCTATCAATACATCAGTTAAGAACGGTGTTTTGATAAAGGGTGGTGCCTTTATTGAACAGTTAAGTATGACTGATACAGTCGTATTTGACAAGACTGGTACTATTACAGAGGGTAAGCCTAGGATAAAGGATGTATATATAGAAGAGGGAAGTGGCTACACAGAAAAAGATCTAGTCAGCTATGCTTGTGCAGCAGAGGAAACTTCCTCTCACCCATTATCTTACTGTGTACTTGAGTATGGTAAGCTGTTGGGAGTGAAAATTCCTAAGCACGGTCCTATTGAAACTGTAGTAGCAAGAGGTACTTCTACTGAAGTAGACGGAAAGTTAGTACGTGCAGGTAACCTTAAGTTTATGACGGAAAATGGTATAGAACCATCTAGTCAGGCAATAGAATTTGCCATGAGTTCAACTCCAATCTTTGTATCATATGGAGATGAATTTATAGGTGTACTAGGAGCTTTTGATAAGCCAAGAAAAAATATCAAGAGGGCTATCAATATGATGCGTTCAAATGGAATTAATGAAGTTGTTATCCTAACAGGTGATATGAGTAAGCAGGCCCATGAAGTCGCAACTAAGGTAAATGCGGATAGCTTTAGGGCAGAACTCCTACCAGAAGACAAGGCCAATGAAATACTAAAAATGAAGTCAGAGGGAACAGGAGTAATAATGGTTGGAGATGGTATTAATGATGCACCAGCCTTATCATATGCTAATGTAGGTATTTCTTTAGGTAGTAAGTCTACTGATGTTGCTATGGAAACATCAGATCTAGTAATACACTCAGATGATCCAATAATGATACCTAGGGTAATTGACTTGTCTCATAAGACAATGGATATAGTTAAACAGAACTTTGCCCTAGTAGCAGGTATAAATACTGTTGGTCTAGTCTTAGGTGCAACTAGTAACATATCTGTATTTTGGAGTGCTGTAATGCATAATATGAGTACTATCCTTGTTGTTGGAAATTCTTGTAGATTACTATTTCATAAGTCTTTGAGAGGGGGAAATTAATATGACTAAATCTCCTGATATCAACAAGGTTGAAGTTGATGTAGTTTTTTCTATCTCAGGTAGACTAAGGATGAGGGTTAAAAGAGAACCTATAAATCCGTTAGGCATATTAAATAAACTAAAAGAAAAGACAAAGATAAATAAGGGTAGGTATACTGGACCTACGAAAACTTTTGTTCTAGAATATGATAAGGAAATCACAGATTTAAATGAATTAATACTTACATTCTGTGGTTTATATTCTAGAGATATTAATAATAATAAAATTAAGTTGAATTATAAATTATCTAATAAACATGCTATGGGATATAGTTCGCTTGTTTCTTTAGCGTTTATAATTATTGACCTTGGTATGAATTTAATAGGTATAGGTAATCAAGGTGATACAGATGAAATAGCTGGATTAGCCTTAAACCAGCCTATATCTGTGGATAGTAATTTCTTTGGCAGTCTTAGTACCTATAGAAATTTCTTTAGGTGGGGAGCCTTAGTAACAACAACAGGTGCCATATTTGAACACGGCTATAAGGAGTTGAATGAAAAAGGTGCTTTTGACCCTGAAGTAATGTCAATTATGTACCTAATTACATCTATGAATAAGGGTACGGTTATGAGTGCAACAAATGTTGGCATGTATTCTCCGGCCATTGCTTGGTTATTGACTTTTGGACGTCATATCCTTACAAGGCAGGAAAGATCAATAATAATTGATATATATGAAGATGAAAATGGAGAAATAAAGGTATCAGAAGAAGAAAGTAAGTCATACTTCTTTAATAAGTTTATAAGTTCATGCTTTGATGCGTATCAAAATGTAAGTTTTAAAAAGAGTTTTTCAAGATAGGTTTGTATTAATACATAATTAATACATAATATATTATTAACATTATAAGGAGGATTTTTGAAATGATGTTTAGAATAGGTAATAGAAGTGATGTATTAAAGGGCGTAGCAATTGGTGTAGGTGTATGTGCTATTGGATATGTAGCATATAAGAAAAATGAAGATACAGTAAATTCATTTTTAAATGACCATGGTTTTAATATTGAAAGTAATGGTGGTTCAGACTACTATTCAATGTCATTAGAAAAGTTAATGGAAACTAAAGAAACTATAGAAGATATTATAGCTGAAAAAGACCTATCAGGTGTTACAATAGTTTCAACTGAAGACAAGTAAAAATTCAATTTAATATATTGATAAAACTATATGGCAACATCTATAACAAAATCTTTGTTAGGGGTGTTGCCTTTTTGTATGCTTATATTTGGTTGAAAATCATTGACAAGTTTTTCATAATATGATAAATTGAGTGTGTAAGATAAATTAAATAAAATCTTCAGGGCAGGGTGCAAGTCCCTACCGGCGGTAAAGCCCGCGAGCGCAAGCAGATTTGGTGTAATTCCAAAGCCGACAGTTAAAGTCTGGATGAAAGAAGATGTGGTATATATTTTGTGGTAGAGGAAATTGCTCTGAAATGTTTTTTTGACATTTCAGATTTTTTTACAAGAAAGAGCTTTCTTTTAGAAAATTGGCGGAGTGACACATCTATATATACTAGGATAGATAATATGCCCTGGACTATAAGTTCAGGGCTTTTTTGTGGGGGTATTCATATGGAAGAAAAATATATGAGTATGGCTATTGAACTAGCAAAAAAAGCTTGTGGTTATACAAATCCCAATCCTATGGTTGGGGCTGTGATAGTAAAAGATGGTCAGGTTTTGGGTAAGGGTTACCATACCAGGTGTGGTTGCCTCCATGCAGAGAGGGAGGCCTTAAAGGATTGTCAATCCAGGGGAGTGACAGTTACAGGAACCACTATGTATGTTACCCTGGAGCCATGTTGTCACTATGGGAAAACACCCCCATGCACGGAGGCCATAATAGAAAATGGTATAGCCAAGGTGGTAGTAGGGTCACTTGATCCCAATCCAAAAGTTGCAGGTAAGGGAATTCAAATCCTTAAAGACCATGGCATTGAGGTAGTCACAGGTGTCATGGAGAAGGAATGTGATGACCTAAACGAGGTCTTTATGCACTATATTAAAAATAAGAAACCCTTTGTGGTCATGAAATATGCTATGACTGCTGATGGTAAGATAGCGACAAGGACAGGTAAATCTCAGTGGATAACAGGTCCAGAGGCTAGGGGTCAGGTCCATAAGGACCGACACAGGTATGCAGGTATTATGGTAGGTATAGGAACCGTTCTGGCGGATGATCCAACCTTGAATTGTAGGTTGGAGGATGGCCTTAGTCCAACTAGGATAATATGTGATACAAGCCTGAGGATTCCTATGGATTCAAATATAGTGAGGACAGCTAAGACATACGATACTATAATAGCAACTAGGTCCAAGGATAATGAAAAAATACGTAAATTGAAAGAGGCAGGTTGCCAGATACTGGTCCAGGATGGACAAGCTGATAGGATAGACCTAGTAGACTTGATGGATAAGGTAGGTAGTATTGGTATTGATTCAGTTCTGCTTGAAGGTGGAGGCCAGTTAAACTGGTCGGCCCTTGAAGCTGGAATAGTAAATAAGGTCCAGGTCTATATAGGAAACAAGATTTTTGGTGGTAATGATGCCAAGTCACCAGTAGGAGGATATGGTGTTGACCTGCCAGACCAGGCTAAGAGATTGAAATTGACTGGGCTAGAAAAAATTGGTCCAGATCTCTTGATAGAGTATAGGGTTGAAAATGAGGTGGTTGAGTGTTCACAGGAATAGTAGAAGAAATAGGCAGTATTAAGGGGATTTCAAAGGGGTCTAATTCGGCAGTTTTGACCCTATCAGCCAAGAAGGTACTTGAAGATGTTAGCCTAGGTGATAGTATAGCAGTTAATGGTGTCTGCCTGACGGTCACATCTTATAGGCAGGATGAGTTTACAGTGGATGTCATGCATGAAACTATGGACAGGTCGTCCCTGTCTAGCCTAAAGGCAGGCTCAAAGGTAAACTTAGAAAGAGCCATGATAGCCAATGGTCGTTTTGGTGGTCATATAGTATCCGGACACATTGACGGTACCGGTAAGATTGTGTCTGTAAAGAAAGATGATAATGCCATTTGGTACCAGATAAGTGCAGATAAAAAGATATTAAAGTACATTATAGAAAAGGGGTCTATTACCATAGATGGGATAAGCCTGACAGTTGCCAAGGTAACAGACAGGGATTTTTCAGTGTCAATAATACCCCACACCTTAGAGAATACTATCTTGGCCTACAAGAGTGAGGGTCATATAGTAAACCTGGAGAATGACTGCATAGCCAAGTATGTAGAAAAGTTGATGAATTTTGGAAATTTAGATAGCAAGCAAGAAAATAAACACGAAATAACAAGAGAATTTTTATTAAAAAATGGTTTTTAGGAGGGAAAAAATGTTTAAGTTCAGCACAATTGAAGAAGTATTAGAAGATTTAAGACAGGGAAAGATGGTCTTGGTTACAGATGATGAAGACAGGGAGAATGAAGGTGACCTGATATGTGCAGCAGAGTTTGCAACAACTGAAAATATTAACTTTATGGCAACATATGGTAAGGGTCTAATCTGTATGCCAATGAGTGAAGAATATTGTAAAAAGCTAGATTTAGAGCAGATGGTAGTAAATAATACCGACAACCATGAAACAGCCTTTACTGTATCAATTGACCACATTGACACAACTACAGGTATATCAGCAGTTGAGAGAGGTTTCACTGCAAGGGCCTGCGTGGATGAAAATGTAAAGTCTAGTGACTTCCGTAGACCAGGACATATGTTCCCTCTTAAGGCCAAGCCTTGTGGAGTACTAGAAAGAAACGGTCATACAGAAGCCACAGTGGACCTATTGAGGTTGGCAGGCCTAAAGGAATGTGGCCTTTGCTGTGAAATCATGAAGGAAGATGGAACAATGATGAGGAAGAGCGACCTTATAGAAATGGCCCAGGAATGGGACCTAAAGTTTACATCTATAAAGGCCCTACAGGAATACAGGAAAAAGCATGACAAGTTGGTAGAGTGTTCAAGTAAGGTAAAGATGCCAACTAGGTTTGGTGACTTTACAGCCTATGCCTATATAAACAGGCTAAATGGAGAACACCATATAGCCCTGGTAAAGGGGGATATAGGTGACGGAAAAGACATCTTGTGTAGGGTTCATTCAGAATGCCTGACAGGTGATGTATTCGGTTCAATGAGGTGTGATTGTGGTAAGCAGTTTGAAGCTGCCATGGAGGCCGTTGAGAAAGAAGGACGTGGAATAGTTCTTTACATGAGGCAAGAGGGACGTGGAATAGGCCTGGTAAACAAGCTTAAAGCATATGCCCTTCAGGACGAAGGTATGGACACACTAGAAGCCAACCTGGCCCTGGGATTTGAGGCTGACATGAGGGAGTATTTCACAGGTGCCCAGATTCTAAAGGACCTAGGAGTAAAAACTATAAGGCTTTTAACTAACAATCCGGACAAGGTATACCAGTTATCAGACTATGGTATGGAAATAGTTGAAAGGGTACCTATTGAAATAAAGGCTACAGAGCATGACAGGTTCTACCTACAGACTAAGAAGGACAAGATGGGCCATATACTTGAGATAGCAGAATAATTGAAGTAGGCATTAAAGGCCAAACAAGTAAGGGGAATATAAATGGTCTGGATTAAAAGTGAGAAGGATATAAGTATATATAAAATTTCAGAGTTAACTAATAGGAGGAAAAGAAAAAATGAATTATATTCAAGGAAATTTAGTGGCAAAGGAAGTAAAGATAGGAATAGTTGCAGCACGTTTTAACGAGTTTATAACATCAAAAT
Source organism: uncultured Peptostreptococcus sp. (assembly GCA_963520775.1). Taxonomy (GTDB): domain Bacteria; phylum Bacillota; class Clostridia; order Peptostreptococcales; family Peptostreptococcaceae; genus Peptostreptococcus. The sequence goes on along the minus strand of CAUQSL010000002.1, from coordinate 32,222 downwards.
TACTTTCAGGAGCCCAAGATGCCCTAGTAAGACACGATGTAAAGGACGACAATATAGATGTAGCCTGGGTACCAGGAGCCTTTGAGATACCCCTAATAGCAGATAAGATGGCCAAGTCTGGCAAGTATGATGCAGTAATCTGCCTGGGTGCAGTAATCAGAGGTAACACTAGCCACTACGACTATGTATGCAGTGAAGTTTCAAAGGGGATAGCCCATGTGTCGCTTGAAAGTGGAATACCTGTAATGTTTGGCGTAGTAACTACAGAAAACATAGAACAGGCAATTGAGAGGGCAGGTACAAAGGCAGGTAACAAGGGATTTGACGTAGCAGTTGGTGCTATTGAAATGATCAACCTGATAAACAACTTATAAAACTCAATAATAGGCGATATATTTTCATGAGATAGGCCTAGTTTAGTCTTCAGAGATTACTAAACTGGGCCTGCTTTTAATGTCTACATAAAAATGACAGAAGTCCTAAAATATGATAATATTAATTTTAGGGGAAATTTTATGTAGCCCCTTCTGTTTATAAATGGTATGGGATAAATATATGTGAGTTTTAGGAAGAAGGATGCATATGAAGGCTAAGATTGAAGAAGTATGCGGAGTCAAGGTATTCAAAGGAATATCTGATGACAGTTTAAATAGGATACTAGTCTGTGGTGATATTGTGGACTTGAAAAAAAATGCTTGTTTGTACCATGACAGACAAGACTTGTACTATGTATATTTTTTACTGAAAGGTAAGGTTACCCTTGTAAAACCAAATGAAAATGGTGAAAGCAAGGTGGTATTTATCCTGAATCCAGGAGATACTATAAACCAGCCTGTTATGAGGAATAACACATCGGCAGTTGAATGTTGGGGCTTTGAAAATTCAAGGATACTTAGGATAGGTTTTGATGACTTTGACACTATTATGGCCAAGGACTATATATTGGCAAAAAATTGTATGGACTTTATGGAAAACAGGATCAGGAGGCTTTATAGGCAACTTAAAAACTCTGTGACCATCAATATAGAGAAGAGGTTGGCAGCCAAGTTAGTGAGGTTGGGACTTGACTATGGAAGTAGGGAGGAAGACTCTGTTATGACCAGGATAGACCTTAATCTGACGGTGACCTATATAGCCAAGATGTTGGGATGCCAGAGGGAGTCGGTGTCCAGGGCAATGAAGTCTTTGACCAAGAGGGGCATAGTTGAATTAGATGGCAGGAAGATATATGTGGATATAGAAAAGGCGAGGAAATTCTTCAAATCTTGAGAGTAAATATCATTAGAAATAAGTAATATTAATGATTTTCATAAAATAATAAAAGAATTTTGATAATTTGATAAATTTTTAGGAAACTGTGACTTATGTTACAGTTTTTTTTTTATCAAACTGCTATTATTGAATTATCAATTATTATATCAATTGACAAAGACAAGTCTTGTAATTAAATTTAAAATTTAGAAAAAACTTCTAAAGGAGGTAAGTTGGATGAAATTAGAATTAAGTCTAGAAGCCTTTGATAAAGGCTTAAAAGCCTTAAGTAAGGAGTATAGGATATTTGCTCCTAAGGCTTTTTCTAAGAGGGGTACTTATTCAGATACAGATGTAGTAAAGTATTCTGTAGTTAGTTCCTTCGATGAAATGGTGTGGGATAGAAAGTCAAATTTTTCACCAAAAGAGACATTTTTGCCAATTAATGAAGTATTATTTTACTTTACTGAAAGTGAATTTAGGGAGTCTTCTATAGACGATAGGAAGACACTTGTATTCTTGAGGGCTTGTGACCTAAATGCAGTAAAGAGGGTAGACCAGATTTATCTTGGAAATGGCGAGGAAGAAGACTATTACTACAAGAGGAATAGGGAAAAGGTAAAGTTTGTCTTAGTTGGATGTCAGGAATCATATAGAAACTGTTTTTGTGTGAGCATGGATTCAAATAGGGCTGACAATTATCATGCAGCTATGAATATTAGAGATGGCAGGATTCTTTTAGACATTAAAGATGAAGATTTAAATGTGTTCGAGGGTAAGCAAACTGATTTTGAAGTTGACTATGTAAAGGAGAACTTATTTAAGGTTAATTTACCTGATAAGATTGACTTTAATCATATGAAAGACCACAAGATGTGGGATGAGTATGATGCTAGATGTATAGCTTGTGGTAGATGTAATTTTACCTGTCCAACATGTACTTGCTACAATATGCAAGATATTTTCTATAGGGAAAATGAAAATGTAGGTGAGAGAAGAAGAGTTTGGGCATCATGTCAGGTAGATGGATATACAAGTATAGCTGGTGGTCATTCATTTAGGAATAAGCATGGTCAGAGAATGAGATTTAAAGCTATGCATAAGATTCATGACTTCAAGGAAAGATTTGGATACAATATGTGTGTAGGTTGTGGAAGATGTGATGATGCCTGTCCACAGTATATATCATTCTCGGAGTCTATAGGCAAGGTATCAAAGGCAATGAATGAGAAAGATTTAGAAAAATAGGAGGTAACTATGTGTAATTCTAACAACCCATATATACCAGTAGCAAGTGAAATACTTGAGATAATAGAGCATACGGACAAGGAGTGGACTTTTAGGACTAAGACAGACACTAGCAAGGTAAAACCTGGTCAGTTCTATGAAATATCACTTCCGAGATATGGTGAATCACCAATATCTGTATCAGGTATTGGACCAAACTATGTAGACCTAACAATTAGAAATGTTGGTAAGGTTACAGGGATAATATTTGGTTATAAGCCAGGAGATAAGCTACTATTAAGAGGGCCTTATGGTAACGGATTTGATATAAATGAATATAAGGGAAGAGATTTAGTTGTCGTAGCAGGTGGATCTGCATTGGCTCCAGTAAGAGGTATAATCGAGTATGTATATGACCACAAGGAAGAATTTAAGTCTTTCAAACTTATAGTAGGTTTCAAGTCTCCAGCAGATATACTTTTTGCTAAAGACCTTGAAAAATGGGCTCAAAGACTGGATATCCTAGTAACAGTTGATGGTGCAGAAGAGGGCTATACTGGAAATATAGGCCTAGTAACAAAGTATATACCAGAATTGAATATAGATATAGACCAGGCATCTGCAGTGGTTGTAGGGCCACCTATGATGATGAAGTTTGCAGTAGCAGAATTCTTAAAATTAAATGTGGCTGAATCTAATATTTGGGTTTCGTACGAAAGAAGAATGCACTGTGGTATAGGTAAGTGTGGCCACTGTAAGATGGATTCAACATATATCTGTTTGGATGGTCCAGTATTTAGCTATGATTTTGCTAAAAATTTGGTAGACTAGGAGGTAGAGAAATGATTAGAGATTTAAATACTAAAAAGGTAATGAAAAATGCCTTTAGAATAACTAAACACAAGTACCAGACATCTTTGAGAGTCAGGGTTCCGGGTGGTCTTATAGACCCAGAATCCCTACTAGCAGTATCAAAAATATCATCAGAATATGGAGATGGTCAGATTCATATAACTACTAGGCAAGGATTTGAAATACTTGGAATAGCTATGGAAGATATGGAAGCTGTAAACCAAATGATCCAGCCAGTAATAGAAAAACTTGATATAAATCAAGATGAAAAAGGAACAGGATATGGGGCAGCAGGTACTAGAAATATTGCAGCCTGTATAGGTAACAAGGTCTGTCCAAAGGCCCAGTACAACACAACTAATTTTGCAAAGAGAATAGAAAAGGCTATATTCCCTCATGATCTACACTTTAAAGTAGCCCTAACAGGATGTCCTAATGACTGTATAAAGGCAAGAATGCACGACTTTGGCATAATCGGTACTTGCCTACCTGAATATGAAATGGATAGGTGCGTAACTTGTATGGCCTGTGTAAATAAGTGTAAGTCATATTCAGTAGGTGCCCTTAGGTGCGAAAATAACAAGATAATCAGAAATGAAGAGAAGTGCATTGGCTGTGGTGAATGTGTACTTAACTGTCCGATGAATGCTTGGACAAGAAGCCCTAAAAAATATTATAAGTTAATGATTATGGGTAGAACAGGTAAGAAAAATCCTAGACTGGCTGAGGACTGGTTGAGATGGGTTGATGAGGACTCAATAGTTAAGATAATAGAAAATACTTATGACTATGTAACAGAATATATAGATCCAAATGCACCAGGTCGCAAGGAACATATAGGCTATATTATAGACAGAACTGGTTTTCAGGAGTACAGGAAGTGGGCCCTTAAGGATGTAAACCTACCTGAAGAAACTATAGAAAACAAGAATGTATATTGGGGTGGACCAAAATATTATTAAGGTTAAAATTTCCTAATTGGAAAATTAGCAATATTAAAAGTGAATAAGCTCTACTCATAATATATTTATAGAGAGAATGTATTCACAGGCATTTAATTTAAATCATATTATTTTATTGTTTTTTGGAGGTAATTATGTACGATGAAACAATTGGTAAGCTAACTGGTGCAGCTAGGAAAAAGATTGGCGTATTAAATGAAAGCACATTCAAGTACCTAATATCATCTGCTTTTGCAGGCTCTTTTATAGGAGTAGGGATATTATTAGCATTTACAGTAGGTGGCTTAATGACTGCAGGAGGAAGTCCAGCAACAAAGATATTAATGGGTGTATCATTTTCAGTAGCTTTGTGTCTGGTAGTAATGACAGGTACAGATCTTTTCACTGGAAACAACCTAGTTATGACAGTTGGTTATCTGAATAAGGCTGTTTCTATGAAGGACCTATCAAGAGTATGGGTAGTATCTTATATAGGTAACTTTATAGGTGCTATTATACTTAGCTTTATATTTGTTTATACAGGATTAGTAGACAAGGGACCAGTTATGGAATTCTTTGCAAGTGCAGCTGTTGCTAAGGCAGCACCATCATTTATGGCCCTATTTATGAGGGGGGTTCTTTGTAACTTCTTGGTTTGTCTGGCAGTATTGATATCATTCAGGACTGATAATGATGCAGCTAAGCTAATTATAATTTCAATGTGTCTATTTGTATTTATAACATCTGGATTTGAACATAGTGTTGCCAATATGACTGTTTACAGTGTTGGTCTAATATCTAAGTCAATTACAGGTGTAACTGTGGGTCAAATGGTGGCTAACCTAGTACCAGTTACTCTGGGAAATATAGTTGGTGGAGGTCTTATCCTAGGTGGAGGAGCTTTTGCCCTTAGATCAGGCAAGTAATAAGTAAATACTCTATACTATAACATAATATTTTTTGGGGGAGCGAGATATATAAATCTTGCTCTTTCATTTTTATGCAATATAATAAAATATTGTATTAACTAAAAGTAAATATACAAATAATTGATCAAATCAAAGGTCTATGGTTTTAATAACATAGGCCTTTTTGGTGTAAAGAATCCGCTATAAGATAAAAAGCTTGACCTTATATATCGAGATATGATATATTATATATAACGAAGTACGATATATAGAGATTAGATATAAATAGTAAGTCAAATAATTAATATTAATTGGAGAGTAAAAATGGATTCTAAGTTAAAGAGGATTTATATACCTATGTCTGAGACGGCCTTTTATATTTTGTTTTACCTACAAGGTCCAAACCACGGTTATGGCATAGGTCAGGAGGTCAAGCAGGTGACTAATAATGAGGTAACTATTAGTCCAGGGACTATGTATGGAACCCTGTCTAAGATGGAAAAGGACGGACTCATACAATTTGTTAGGGAAGAGGAAAAGAGGAAGCTATACCAAATTACAGACCTTGGAAAGGATATTTTGGAAATAGAGTTAAAGAGGATCAAGAGACTATATAATAATAGTGTAGGGGAGGTTTACAATGGCTAATTACAAAACTAAAATAAAATATTTTACTATAGCAGACTATGAAGAAGAACAGGCTTGGCTTGAAGACCAGCATAGGAAGGGTTGGAAGCTAAAGAAGATGACACCACCTTGCTTCTTTACTTTTGAGGAAGTAGGGCCGAAGGAAGTGGTCTATCAGTTGGACTATAAGAATGAAAAAGTTACAGGAGAGTATTTACAGATGTTTAGGGACTATGGTTGGGAATACTCTGGCTCATGTATGGGCTGGAACTATTTTTGGAAGTCCAAATCCCAAGTTGAAAGCTCTAGTGAGCTGGAGATATTTTCAGATTTGGAGTCTAAGGTAGATATGGTCAACCACATATTCAAGACACGAATGTTACCACTTGTCGTAGTATTTTGTACTATATTAATACCTAGTTTATTGAAAAACTTGACTTCAGGAAATGGTATTAGTAATTCATTCTTTATAATTACACTAATGGCATTTGCCCTATATATCTACATATTTTTACACTGTGGTCTAAAATTAAAGAAAATTAAGAACAAATTGAAATAAATATAGAATATATGGGTATATACCTCATAAGGCAGGGGGGTTGGGCTATAGACTAAGTCTTGATTTCCTGCTTGAAAAGTCCTATGACAAATGATAAAATTAATTATAGGGTAGTGATATTCAAAAGAAAAATATTAATTTACGAGGAGAGAAGATATGTTAGAAGTTGGATTAAAGGGTGTTGAGAAAACGGTTGTAGACAAGACAAATACAGCAGCGGCTATAGGTAGTGGTGGACTAGAGGTATTCTCTACTCCAAGCATGATAGCTCTTATGGAGTGTACTTGTAAGCTTTGTGCCCAGGAGCATCTTGAAGAAGGGCTAGGAACAGTTGGTATATCTATATCAACAAACCACAAGGCAGCTACACCAATAGGTATGGAAGTTACTTGTGAGTGTGAATTAGTTGAAATCGACAGGTCTAGACTGGTTTTCAAGGTTAGGTGTTATGATGAATTAGATGAAATAGGTGAGTGTACACATGAAAGATTTATCGTTGATAATGACAAATTCCTTGCCAATGTAAATGCTAAGATAGAAAGAGCTAAGAATAAATAAGGCCTTCAAGTGGTAACTAGTATGAGCTATATTTACAAAGCGACAGGTATATATAGCGACATAAAGAAAAAGCCCATATAAAGTGAAAATACAAATAAAAAAATCTATATAAAATAAGGAGCTATAGATCAACTTAAGATAAGTGGTCATAGCTCTTTTAACTTATGTAATGAAAATAAAATTAACAGTTGAATTAATACATACAACCCAACTGTTAATGTTTTTAATCTAACCGTTAATACTTGTTTTTTATTTATTGTCGGTAGGGAGATTTTTTATTCAAAGTCCTTATACATAAGTGATGGTTGTATACCCTTATTATTCTGGTACTTGCCACTCTTATATAGGTCATAGTCCCCATGTATATCATGGTAGTAGATCTGACAAATCTGCGTATTTGGATATATCTTTATAGGCTGGACACAGAATATCTCAAGAGTCCAGTAACCAGCAAAGCCAATATCACCAAAGCCCGCAGTTACATGGATAAATAGTCCTAGTCTACCAGTTGAAGACCTTCCCTCTAGCATTGGTACGAATTTTTCAGTCTTAGTGAATTCATTTGTCCTGCCTAGGTAAAGCTTGTTTGGTTCAAGAATTAGACCCTCTTCTGGGATTTTGATTAACTTAGTCTTGTTTGGTATCTTCATATCCAAAAGATCATTTTCATACACCAAAAGCTCATCACTTAAAGTAAGATTGTAGCTATTTGGGTTTACCCTAGACTTGTCAAATGGCTCTATTATGATATCTTTAGTTTGTATATTTTTCAGTATTTCCTTGCCTGATAAAATCATTGTTATCCCCCTTCAAAAAAGAATTCTACCTGTATTTTAGCATAAAAAACGATATAAATAAATGATTAAAAGAAAAGAAGATATAATTTTTAATTAGATATACAAGATATTTTCACCTATTTATGACATATATAGTATAATATAAAAATAAGACTTATTTGGAGGATAAATATGCAAAATTCAGTAAAGGGTTTAGACATAGTTACATTGGCAGATAAGGTGATTGATGGCCATTTTGTAAGTAGGGAAGAAGCCTTATTTTTATATCAACAAGACATAAAGGACCTAAGTAGTCAGGCCAATAGGATCAGGGAATATTTTTGTAAAGATCAGTTTGATATGTGTACCATTATAAACGGAAAGAGTGGTTTGTGTTCAGAAGATTGTCGTTTTTGTGCCCAGTCTAGCCACTACAATACAGGTTCAAAAGTGTATTCACTATTGTCTGAAGAAGAGATATTAAAAGATGCGAAAAAAAATGAATTACAAGGAGTTTTAAGATATTCAATAGTTACTGCTGGTAGGAGCCTATCCGATAAGGAAGTTGATAGGATGTGCAATATAATAAGGAAAATAAAGGAAGAATGTAATATTTCTGTCTGTATATCCTTTGGACTTTTAAAAGAAGAACAGTTCAAAAGGTTGAAAGAAGCTGGAGCTCAGAGAGTCCATAATAATTTGGAAACATCTAAAAATTTCTTTTCGAGGGTTTGTACAACACATACATTTGATGATAAGCTAGAATCTATAAGGGCTGCTAAGGCTGTTGGTTTAGAGGTGTGTAGTGGTGGAATCATGGGTCTTGGAGAGAGTGTAGAAGATCGTATTGATATGGCTCTAAGTCTTAGGGATTTAGGTATAGATAGTATACCGGTAAATATGTTAAACCCTATACCTGGAACCCCACTAGAAAATTATAATAGTGTTACTTGTAGTGAAATGCAAAGGATAGTAAGTGTTTATAGGTTTATACTACCAAAAGCATTTATTAGACTAGCTGGTGGCAGGGGACTTATGAGCGACAAGGGTAAGGCTTGTTTTATGTCTGGTGCCAATGCAGCAATATCTGGTGATATGTTGACAACTGCCGGCATAACAGTAGAAAAAGACAAGGAGCTTTTGGAATCTCTAAATTACAAAATAGCAACTGTAAATTATTAGAAACTAGGAATATTTTCACTTGTATAGGGTATAGAAGTTTTAGTTAGTATAAAATTTATAATAGTACTTATAGAAATAAAGTAAAGTAGGTTGTAGATAAGGTAAAGTGAGTCATAAATAGGGTTAAGCAGGTTGTAAGTAGATGCAAGTAGCTTGTAAATGTATGTAAGTAGCTTGTAAATGGATGCAAGTATCTTGTAAATAGATACAAGTATCTTGTAAATGGACACAAGTATCTTGTAAATATAGGTGCAAGTATCTTGTAAATGGATGCAAGTATCTTGTAAATATAGGTGCAAGTATCTTGTAAATAAATCTTAAGAGTTATTATAAATACTGACTTAGTTGGTATAGCATATGTTGACTTAATAGGAGGTAGTAGATGAAGTTAATTGTGGGTACTAGGGGTAGTGATTTAGCACTTGCCCAGACCGACAGTATAATCAATTTAGTTTTAGATAAATTTCCAGACTTGAAGATAGAAAAAAAGATTATAAAGACCAAGGGTGATAAAATACTTGATAAATCTTTGGATAAAATTGGGGATAAGGGACTTTTTGTTAGCGAAATAGAAAAGGAATTATTAGATGGAAAGATAGATTTTGCAGTACATAGTTTAAAAGATATGCCTACGAGGATAAGTCCTGGTCTAAAGTTGACGAAAACACCTGCAAGGCAGGATCCTAGAGATGTATTAGTGATAAATCCAAAATATAATATAAGGCCAGAAAATGTAAAAGATTGGCTGGAGTCTAGCAAGGCTCTTAAAATAGGGACAGGAAGTAAGCGCAGGGCAAGCCAGTTGTTGAGGATAAATAAATCTATTCAACCAATGATGATAAGAGGTAATATAGGTACTAGAATAAAAAAGTTACAGAGTCAAGATTTAGATGCAGTTATCTTAGCTGCGGCAGGTATCAAACGTTTAGGTATGGATGATATAAGTGTATATTATTTTTCTTATGAGGAAATGGTTCCAGCCTGTGGACAAGGAGCTTTAGCTATAGAGGTAAGGTCAAATGATAAAGAAATTGACAAGATATTTGATTTTTTAGCTGATAAGCAGGCATGTATAGAAATAGCCGCCGAAAGAACCTTTTTGGAAGTTATAAATGGTGGTTGTCACTTACCAGTAGGTTCTATTGTTAAAAAGAATGGTGATAAGTTGCTTCTGATGGGAATGTATGGTAATGAAGATTCTTCTCTGATAGTATATGGTGAGTTGGACTTTAAACCCAATCTTGATAGTGCAAAAAAAGCAGGTCAAGATTTAGCAAGATACTTGATAGATAAATTAGAAGGTCAGAATCAGTGGCATAAGACTGAAAAATAAGAGTAACAATAAAAATTGATTAAAAAAGTATAAAAATAAGTAAAAATATAAAAAAGTAATAAAACAAACAAAAGGCAATGAAAATAAACAAAAAGCAATGAAAATAAACAAAAAGCAATGAAAATAAACAAAAAGCAATGAAAATAAACAAAAAGTAATAAAGTAGGGTAATAGTGATAAAAAATATGGTATGGATTTTAATTGGATGTATACTTGTAAGGAGATCTTTATAAGTTTCTTATACGATTATACCAAGTGTGTAGATAAGGAAGTAAAGAATGAATAAGGGAAAAGTGTACCTAGTAGGTGCTGGTCCAGGTGATTATGGCTTGATAACCCTAAAGGGTTTGGAGTGTATATATAGGGCGGATGTAATTGTATATGACAGGTTGGTAAATAGAGAATTATTAAAAAATGCCAAGCAAGGCTGTGAATTTATATATGTTGGTAAAAAGTCAAGTAACCACATAATGGCCCAGGACAAAATTAATGAAACTATAGCTGAGAGTGCGGCTATGGGTAAGGTTGTTGTTCGGCTAAAGGGTGGAGACCCCTATGTATTTGGTAGAGGTGGTGAAGAGGCTGAGGTATTATATGATCAAGGTATAGACTTCGAGGTAGTACCAGGAGTAACATCATCAATAGGTGGACTAGCTTATGCAGGTATACCTGTCACCCACCGTGATTTTGCATCATCATTTCATGTGGTGACTGGACATGCCAAAAAGGATGACAGCTTAGATATCAACTGGGAGTCTCTGGCCAGAGAAAAGGGGACTGTTGTATTTTTGATGGGCATTGGCAATATAAAACATATTACTGAAATGCTTGTAAGTCATGGAAGGGACCCCAATACACCAGTTGCCTTTGTATCAAATGCCACTAATTATAAGCAAAGGACTATAAAGACAAGTTTAGAAGATGCCTATGACTGCGTTCAAAGAGAGGGAATCAAAGCTCCAAGTATATTTGTAGTTGGTAGGGTAGTAGGCATATCTGACAAGCTTGGTTTCTATGAGAGAAAGCCACTATTTGGTAAGACTGTAATGGTGACTAGGACAAGGAAGAAAAATAGTGAGCTTAGAAGTAAGATAGATGAATTAGGTGGAAAGACCTTTGAACTTCCTACTATAGATATACAGGATAAAAAAGATATAGGCAAGGTCCTAACAGAAAGGCTAGAAAGCAAGATGTATACTCATATAGCCTTGACTAGCCACAACAGCGTGGATGTGTTCTTTAAAAATCTTATTAAAGAAGGTTATGATTTTAGGAAACTGGCTAATATAAAGATAGCCAGTGTGGGAAGTGCAACTAGCAGGGCCATACGCAAGTATGGATTTTTACCTGATATAGAGAATAGTCAATCAACTGGTCAAGACCTGGCAAGATTGATACTTGAAGATATAGAGAATGTTGGATTTGTAAGTCCATCCGTCTTATTCCCATGTTCAGAAATAGCCAGCAGGGTGATGGAAGAAGTAATGGGATTAGGTCAGGTCGATCTCGATAGGGTAGACCTATATACAAATACTGTAAATATGGCGATTAAGGATGAACTTTTGGATATTTTAAAGAAGGAAGACATAGACTATATTACCTTTACTAGTTCTTCTACAGTCAAGTATCTAGTTGAAATATTAGGTGATGACAAGGACCTGATAAAGGATATAAAAAAGGTTTCAATTGGAAGCGTGACAAGCCAGACAATTAGGGACCTAGGCTTTAAATTGGATATTGAGTCAAGCCAGGCAAGTATAGATTCTATGATTACAGCTATATTAGAAGATGCAAGTAAAGAAAATATAATTAAATAAAAAATATCTAAGGCTATAGTTAAGATAAGAATACGATTATACAAGAATATAATTAAACTAAGGCTATAGTTAAGATAAGAATATAACAAAATAAGAATACGAAGATAGGAGATATAAATGATAAATAGACCAAGACGTTTAAGGATAAGTGCTATGATGCGGGACTTGGTAAGGGAAACTAGGCTTGATATGAAGAGTCTGGTATATCCCTTATTCATCGTAGAGGGTGAAAATATCAAGAATGAAATCAAGTCTATGCCAGGAGTGTACCATTTTTCAATAGATATGTTGGATAGTGAAATTGAGGATATCATAAATCATGGTATACAAAATATTATGATTTTTGGTGTGACCCATGACAAGGATGCTTGTGCAAGTTCAGGTTTTGCAGAGGATGGTATAGTCCAAAGGGCAGTAAGAAAAATAAAGTCTTTGGGAAAGAGTTTAAATGTAATTACAGATGTTTGTATGTGTGAATATACTGACCATGGTCATTGTGGTATCTTGGACGAAACAGGCTATGTAGACAATGATAAGAGTTTGGCAGTACTAGCCAAAATAGCCCTTAGTCACGCCCAGGCGGGAGCAGACATGGTAGCTCCATCAGATATGATGGATGGAAGGGTTGGAGCTATTAGAAAAATACTTGATGAGCATGGATTTGTAAATATTGGAATTATGGCATACAGTGCCAAGTTTGCATCAAACTTCTACGGACCATTTAGGGATGCTGCTGATTCAGCACCGGCCTTTGGTGATAGGAAGACCTACCAGATGGACCCAGCCAACTTTAGAGAGGCAATGCTGGAGTGTGCCTATGATATTGAGGAGGGGGCAGACATGGTAATGGTCAAGCCAGCCCTATCATATTTGGATGTTATCAAGGGGGCAAGAGAAAGGTTTGATGTACCTATTGTAGCCTACAATGTAAGTGGTGAATATTCTATGATAAAATTTGCTATTAGCCAGGGTCTTTTAAATGAAGAGGCCATGTATGAGGCTGTAATGTCTATCAAGAGGGCAGGGGCAGATATTATCATTACTTATTTTGCCAAGGACCTAGCCAAGTATATTGGTAGATACTAGGGCCCATATGTAAATTAAAACGACCGTAAGGAGTAAAAATCTCTGAGCGGTCGTTGTTTTCATTGTCAAATAAAAGGTCGTTAAAATATTTTTCTTCTAAGAAATGACCTCTTAATAGTATTGGTATTTGTTGAACTTTTTGTATATAATATATATGAGAAAGATATGTATAAAGATCAGCTATCAAATGTCAATACAAAATAAAAAATAAATTTTAACTACAAGTATATTATACGAGGAGGTAGCTATGTTTTTTCCGTTAATGGTAGATCTATCAGCCATGGATGTCTTGATTGTAGGTGGTGGAAGGATTGCCTACAGGAAGGTTAAAAAAATCTTAGAATTTGGTGGTAAAGTAAAGTTAATTGCCCCTGAATTTTGTCAAGACCTTTATTTTCTGGCTGAGAGTGTGAATGAAAAGGCTAGTTTGACAATTATAAACAGACATTTCGAAAAGTCTGACATTGAAGATGTTGACCTGGTTTATCTAGCTACTAACGATAGTAAACTTAACTCTATGATAGCAGATTTATGTAGGTCAAAGAAGATACTAGTTAATAGGTTAGATGATCATAGGGGTTCGAGCTTTATAAATATGGCAACAATTAAGAAGGAACATGGGGACCAAGAGGTCTTGCTTGGAGTGTCATGTTTTGGCGAAAATCCAAGCCTGACAAAGGACCTATGTAAGAAGCTAGATGAAGAATTTTTGGAGGATAAATAATGAATATAGATGATTTAAATCCTGCCCAAAGGCAGGCGGTAGAGAGGACTGAGGGACCAGTCTTGATTTTGGCTGGTGCTGGTTCTGGCAAGACTAAGGTCTTAACTACGAGGATTGCCTACCTAGTAGAAGATAAGGAAATAATGCCAGCTAATATACTAGCCATAACTTTTACAAATAAGGCTGCTAATGAAATGAGAGAGAGGGTTGAAAACATAATAGGGGAAAACTCTAGGGATATGTGGATATCTACCTTCCACTCGTCATGTGTAAGGATACTCAGAAAGGATATAAACAAGATAGGCTACAACAGGAGTTTCGTGATTTACGACGCTTCTGACCAACTTACCTTGGTAAAGGATTGTTTAAAGGAATTAAATTTGGATGATAAAAAGTTTGAACCAAAGACTATAATTTCTTATATTTCATCAGCTAAGGATAGGCTCCAGACACCAAAAGAATTTACTAGAGAGGCTCAAGGTGATATTTGGTTGTCAAAAATTGCTGAAATCTATGCCATTTATCAGGATAGGCTTTTGAGAAACAGTGCCCTAGACTTTGATGACCTTATAGTTAAGACTGTCGAGTTGCTCCAGTCAAATGAAGATGTTTTGAATTTTTATAGGGGAAAGTTCAAGTATATAATGGTAGATGAGTACCAGGATACTTCAAGGGCCCAGTATCAACTTATTAGGCTTTTAGCCCAGAGTCACCAGAACATATGTGTAGTTGGGGATGACGACCAGAGTATATATGGTTGGAGAGGGGCAGATATTAGAAATATATTAGAATTTGAGAAAGATTATGATGAAGTGTTTGTAGTTAAGCTTGAACAGAATTATAGGTCTACCCAGCCTATTTTGGATACAGCCAACTATCTTATAGCCAATAATGTAGAGAGAAAGAAAAAGAAACTGTGGAGCGATAAGAAAGAGGGTCAGCCAGTTAAGATAAAGCTGCTTAGGAATGAAGTTGAAGAGGCTAGCTTTGTAGCCGAGGAAATATATAATCACTCTATGGAGACAGGTAGACCACTTGAGGACTATGCAATTTTGTATAGGGCAAATGCCCAGGCTAGAGTATTGGAAGATGCCCTAAATAGGTTCCAAATACCCTATAATATTTATGGTGGAACTAAGTTTTATGAGAGGAAGGAGATTAAGGACCTCTTAGCCTATCTTAGAATAATAGCCAACCCTCAAGATGATATTTCTGTAAAAAGAGTCATAAATGTACCTAGAAGAGGGATCGGACTTAGAACAATAGAAAAGCTAGAGGATAGGGCTAGTCTTATGAAAGAAAGCATCTATTCAGTAGTTTTGGATGTAGATAATAATTCGGATATATCAGCTAAGTCTAAGAAGAGTATTAATGAATTTGTTGATCTAATAAGTATATTTAGAACTTTTATAGATGCCTATTCTCCAAGCCAATTAGTAGAAAAGGTTCTTGATATGACTGGATATATATATGAATTAGAAGAAATAGTGGCTAAGAATAAAAATTTACAAAATGGAAAAGCAGAAGATGCTCAAGATAGGATAGACAACCTAAAGGAGTTTATATCTATAGCTATTGAATATGAAAACTCGGATCTTAACCAAGAAGAAGAAAAAAATCTAGAAAATTTCCTAGCCTCAATATCGCTTTCAAGTGATGTAACAGACGAGGAAGACTCTGGACTATCAAAGGTATCTATGATGACGATTCATTCTTCCAAGGGATTAGAATTCCCTGTGGTATTTATAGTAGGTATGGAAGAGAATATTTTTCCAATTGCTAGGGCTATATCATCTATGTCTGATTCAGATATAGAAGAAGAACGCAGACTTTGTTATGTAGGTATCACAAGGGCAATGAGAGACCTGTACTTGACTTATGCAGCTAGCAGAACCCTATATGGTAAGACCTCTGTTAACAAAAAATCTAGATTTTTGGGAGAATTACCAAATGATACAATAAGAGTATTAGATTCACCAGTAAAAGAAAATAAGTATGATAATGCAGACTATAGCCTACTCCAACAATATGCTCAAAAGTATAAAACAAGTATGAACATAGATGATATAAAAAAGGTTGCTAAGAGTGCAAGGTTGGTTGAAGCAATAGGTCAAGAAAAGGACAAAAGCATATCATCTGCCAGAGGTTCTAATATAGCCAGTGATGGAAAGGGATATGACTCTTATGATGCTGATATGATACCCAAGCTTAAAATAGGGTCTGTAGTCCAGCACCCAAAGTTTGGAGAAGGATCTATAATATCTAAGGCAGGAGCTGAAGTAACGATAGCATTTAAAATAAAGGGTGTAAAAAAAATAAATCTTGAATATACTAATATCAAAGTTTTAAGATATTAAAATAGCTCAAATATGTAACGTAGCTACAGTTTAAACAAAGAAAGGGAGTTATATATGATAAATGAAAATTCATTTGAACTGGGGCAGGATCTAGTCGATTATATAAATGACAGTCCAAGTATGTATAATGCAGTAGAAAATATTAGATTATGGCTTGATGAATATAATTTTGAAAGGTTAGACCTAGCAGATGACTGGAAGTTAGTTAAGGGCGGTAAATACTACCTAATAGTTAATTCATCTTCTATATTTGCCTTTACTATAGAAGGGGACAGTATAGAAAACCATGGTTTTAGAATTATAGGTAGTCATACGGATTCACCAACTTTTAAACTAAAACCAAACCCCGAAATAAGACAAAATACCTATCTGAAATTAAATGTAGAAGCTTATGGAGGTATGATTGTAAATACTTGGTTGGATAGACCACTATCTCTTGCAGGTAGAGTCTTTACTAGAAATTTAGAAAATCCCTTTAAACCATATGAACATATAATTAAAATTGATAGACCCATATGCATAATTCCAAACTTGGCAATACATATGAATAGGTCTATAAATGATGGTTACACCTACAATAAACAAGATGATATGGAGCCCATAGTGTTGGAAGCCTATGAAGGTGATGAGAAAAAATATATTAAATCAATATTATTAAGAGAGGTAAATAAATCGACAAGCGTAAAGTTATCCATTGACGATATTTTAGATTATGATATATACCTATATGAATATGATAAGGGTAGGCTTATAGGTGATGAAAAAGAATATATATCTTGTGGTAGGTTGGATAATCTTGCCAGTGTCCATGCAAGTGTATTAGCTCTTTTATATAGTAAGTCATCAGGAAAAAACATATGTAATGAAGATATAGATTTTAAATCTTTTTCTAATATAAGATCTATTAACGAAACTATTACAGAAGAGGTAGCCTCAAAAAGTAGTTTTGAGGGTATAAGGATGGTAGCAGCCTTTAACAATGAAGAGGTTGGAAGTCAATCTAGGCAAGGGGCAGATTCTCAACTACTTATAAATATTTTGGAAAGAATAGGTCTAGGACTAGGCAAAAGCAAGACCCAGATATTAAGGTCATATGAATCATCATTTATGATATCGGCAGATCTTGCCCATGCAGTTCATCCTAATAAACCTAGTGTGTCAGACCCCACAAATAAACCAATTTTAACAGGTGGACCAACTATTAAATCACATGCTGGACAAGCCTATGCTAGTGATGCGTATTCTATCTCAGTGTATAAGGATATATGCGATAGGACTAATATAGCATATCAGACATTTGCCAACAGATCAGATAAGAGGAGTGGCTCTACGATAGGTTCTATTACAGCATCATACCTACCAATAGCAATAGTTGATGTGGGTATGCCAATACTAGCTATGCACTCTGTAAGAGAATTGGGCCATATAGAAGATTATAGATCTTACTATAAGAGTTTTAGAAGTTTTTTCGAAATGTAAAGTAGTTCGTAGTATTTTGTTATTAAGCTAAGATAGTAAGCAACTAATGCAAAAAGGAATAAATTATATAAAAATTGGATATCCAGCCTATCTACTAGCTAAAAAAGACGTACACTTAGTATCATAAGCGTACGTCTTTGTTTATAAAATAATAATTTTTATAAGAGATTTAGACAGTTTGAGGCTGTGGATAATCTACTCCAAAAACATCAACAGTAACCTTTTTAATTTTTTGTTCTTCAAGTGGTTTATCACCATAAGTAGTTTCTGTACCAGCTATTTGGTCTACTATATCCATACCTTCCACTACCCTACCAAAGCTGGCATACTGGCCATCAAGGTGGGGAGAGTTCTGGTGCATGATGAAAAACTGAGAACCTGCTGAATTAGGGTTCATAGCCCTAGCCATTGATAAAACCCCTCTTTCATGTTTAAGGTTATTAGCGAAACCATTCATTTTGAATTCGCCAGCTATAGTGTAGCCAGGTCCACCCATGCCGGTTCCTTGTGGACATCCTCCCTGGATCATAAAGCCACTTATTACCCTGTGGAATATTAGGCCATCATAGTAACCCTTATTTATCAATGATATAAAGTTATTTACTGTGTTTGGAGCTATGTTTGGAAATAATTCTGCCTTTATTAGACCACCATTCTCCATCTCTATACTTACTAGTGGATTTTTTAGTTCCATTTTTTCACCTCTTATTATAATTTTTCTACTTCAGGAGTTAGGTTAGGAACTAACTGTTTCTTTCTAGATACTAGACCTTCTACAAAGGCACCTTGGACTGGTTCTACATTGAAGGCATTTTTTACTATTTCGTCTGGAGACTTGTATAGTAGGTATGAACCCTCATTGATTATATCTGTAATAGCTAGGTATAGCATATCGTAGTCACTACCATTGATGTAGTCTAGGTACTCATCCTTCCTGCTTAGAACTGAGTCTATGTCAAGAGTCATTACCTGACCGATACCGACCTTCTTGCTACCCATATCAAAGGCCTTAAAGTCCATGTTTACTATTTCTTCAATGCTATATCCCTCTAGTGAAGTACCAGCCTTGAACATCTCCATACCATATGCTTCGTAGTCAACCCCAGCTATCTTAGCCAAGTCTTTACCAGCAGCTATATCTTCTTCAGTTGTAGTTGGTGACCTAAATATTAATGTATCAGAAAGTATTGCTGATAACATAAGGCCAGCGATTGGCTTTGTGATTTCCACACCATTTTCCTTGTACATATTGTAAAGGATAGTGTTTGTACATCCAACAGGTCTAAGAGTTACGCTTAGTGGAGCTGGAGTAGTGATTCCACCTAGCTTGTGGTGGTCAACTATTTCTACTATTGTTGCATTCTCAAGTCCATCAACACTTTGACCATACTCATTGTGGTCAACTAGGCAACATAGGTCGCCTTCCTTAACAGATTCTATTAGCTTAGGCCCTTCTACTCCAAAGTAGTTTAGGACGAATTTAGCTTCCTTTCTAAGTTCGCCTAGGCAACATGATACAGCGTCGATACCTAGGGACTTTTTTAAATTTGTCATTACCAAACTTGAACAGATTGAATCTGTGTCTGGATTTTTATGACCAAATACTAACAAACTCATTTTTATACCCCTCTCAATTTTTTAATTTATTTATAAAGTTTATAATATGTTTTTCTCTTACATTATACCAAAAAAATTGGTTAATTAGTATATTTGTACCCATATTTCTTACAACTAAAATGTCATTTATGGTATGATTATATAAAGTAAGTATAGATGAGAAAAGAGTGAATATAAAATTATGAATAAAAAAACAAACTACGACATATGCATTAATACAAATAATAATAGAATTGATGGTATAAATAATAATAAAGTAAATCTTAGTAATAAAGAAAATGCTAATAATGAAGTAAAACCTAATAATAAAGTAAATCCTAATAATAAAGAAAATGTTAGTAATAAAGAAAATGCTAATAATGAAGTAAATCCTAATAATAAAGTAAATAGAAATAATTGTAAAGTTAATATTAATAGTACTTGTGTAAATGATAATAAAACTAATATATGCAGTAATACTAAAAAAAACGTAAATTCCAACTCAAAGGTTAGCAATAATATAAAAATCAACTATCAAAAGGAGTTGGAAAAGATATTAAATAAAATTGAAGATGAGGCTACTTGCCCAAGCCTTCTTTTACACTCTTGTTGTGGACCTTGTAGTTCATATGTATTGGAATACCTAAGCCAATATTTTGAAATTACAGTCTTTTACTATAATCCTAATATATATCCGTCAGATGAATACTGGTACAGGGTTGATGAGCAGAAAAAGATAATAGATTTAACAAAAGCAAAATATTCTATCCATATGATAGAGGGAGCATATGAAGTTGATAGGTTTTATGAGACTATAGATGGTATGGAAGACCTCCCTGAGGGTGGGGCCAGGTGCCACAAGTGCTATGAATTAAGGATGTCTGAGGCTGCCAAGCTGGCCAAAGAAGAGGGATTTGACTACTTTACTACTACCCTCACAATCAGTCCCCACAAGAATTCCCAGGTCCTAAATAGGATAGGTCAGGAAGTGGGAGATAGGTATGGTGTGAGTCACCTGCCTTCTGACTTTAAGAAGAACAATGGCTACAAGAGGTCATGCCAGTTGACAAGTGACTTTGGTATGTATAGGCAGGACTATTGCGGTTGTGAGTATTCTATGAAGGAGACCATGAAAAGAAGAAAGAAAAAACTGAGAGATGATATGAAGGCCATTAATGAAGATCTAGACCCAGAATATATGGCCCAGGCTGACCAAATAATTTTTGACAAGCTATACAAGAGGTCGGAATATCTTGAGTCAAGGGCAATTTTCACCTATGCTGGCAGGTATCCAGAGGTAGATACGATAGGCTTTATAGAGAGGACCCTTGGTGAAGGGAAGATAGTGGCAGTACCCTATTGTAGTGATAGGGAGACTATGAAGGCCTATAAGATCCAGTCTATAAGTCAATTGGTGACGAATTCCTTTGGAGTCCTTGAACCTGATACAGACCTTTGTCAAGAACTTGATATAGAAGAGATAGACCTGATTTTGGTTCCATGTTGTACAGCAGACAAGAAAGGGGCTAGGCTGGGTTTTGGGAGGGGATACTACGATAGGTTCCTGCCGAGGAGTCAGGCAGAAAAGATACTTTTGATAAGGTCAAGGCAGATGTCAGAGGATATACCAATGGAAGACCATGACTTAGTTATAGACAAGATAATTAGTGAAATAGAAATATAAAACGGGAGTATATTTAGGCCGAATATAATAAGATTTAAAAATAAGATAGGTAGAGTTGATGAAGAGGTGACATAAAAGGAAGAGGAGATTGAGAAGACTGAGAAGGTAGAAAAAGTAGAAAATACAGGAAAGGAAGAGAAAATAGATAAGATTGAGAAGACTGAGAATATAGAAACCGTAGAAAATGCAGAGAAGATAGAGAAAACATATAGAAAACATAGAGAAAACATAGAGAGGACATAGAGAAAACATAGAGAGAACATAGAGAAAACATATAGAAAACATAGGGTGTAAAGAAGGTAATAAAGGTGAAAATATAATTGGTTAGGAGAATAAAAATGATAAAAATTGAGAACTTGACTAAAAATTACGGAGATAAGAAGGCCCTTGATAACCTGAATTTAACAATAAATGACGGTGAGATTTTCGGTCTAATAGGTCATAATGGGGCGGGTAAGTCAACTACTATTAAGTCCCTAGTAAGTATACTAGAACCATCAGAAGGGTCGATTTATTTTAATGGTATGGACCTAAAGGCTAATAGGGATACCATAAAAAAGATGATTGCATATGTTCCAGACAGCCCTGATATGTTTCTTAAATTACCTATCAGCAGTTATTGGAACTTCATAGCAGACGTATTCGGTATAGATGGTGGTAGCAGAGAAAATAGCTTAGCTAACTTATGTGAAATATTTTCTATGGACGTATCTTCTAGGATGAGGATAGAAGAGTGTTCCCATGGAATGAGACAGAAAGTATTTTTGATAGGAGCCCTTATATCAAATCCTAGTATATGGATCTTGGATGAACCTATGACTGGTCTAGATCCACAGTCTGCTTACAATCTAAAGGAGCTTATGAAAGAACACGCTAGTAAGGGGAATACTGTTTTGTTTTCTACCCATGTTTTGGAGGTGGCAGAGCAGTTATGTGATAGGATAGGAATACTCAAAAAGGGTAGATTACTTTTTGTTGGGACAATGGATGAATTAAAGGCTACTCATCCAGGTAAATCTTTAGAAGATATTTACCTAGGAATAGTCAACAAGCTGGAAGTTAATCATGTTTATGAAAAAGAAATGTAGGTGATCATATGCTTAAAATATTTAAGGACCCTATTTTCAGACAGGTATTTTATTTTAACCTAGTCTATGCAAATCCAACAGTAACTGCGAATACGATGAAGAAAAATTCTAGTGGCAAGGATCCAAATGACCTCTTCAAAAGACTATTGATGAAGTCTTATATATTATCAAGTATACTCGTATTAGTAATATATAGCTTCGTTTTTGTGGTTGTACCTTTTGAAAAGGTTCCATATTTTTTAGACTATACCTTCATTTTATTCTTGCTATTGTGTATATTGCAAACATTTACATATTTCTATAATATATTTTACAATAGCAAGGATACCACTGCCTATATGTCATTGCCTATAGAGGAGAGTTTAATTTACAAGGCAAAGATAGCTGTTGTATCAGTATCGACTATACCAATGGCTATACCTATATTATCCCTAGTGGCTATTTATGGATTTAGACTGGGTTTGGGTCCAATTTCCATACTATATGGACTGCTTGACTTTATACTAGTAGGAATACTTATAGTAGTTATAGATATGATTTTGATGGAATTATTAGCTAAGACCTCCATCCTATCTGGTTTTAGAAATGGTATAATCACTGCTATAAATATTCTGGCAACAGTATCAAACTTAGCCATAATAATTTTAATACAGGTATTATCAAAAGAGTATATAGGTTTATTGGGAACTGATGGAAATGTACGCTATGGGCTACTATCAGGTCTGTGTAAGTCTCACAAGGGCAATTTACTTATGATACTAATATTTATTATACTTGTCTTGATAGGATATTTTATGATAATGAGGCAAGTGGGTAGAAGATTTTATGACTACATACTAAACTTACAGGAAGTTGATAAGAATAAAAAACACTTAGGCAAGAAGGCTACGAACGATGAAGCGATAGGAGTTCATATATCTAATAGGTCGAAGTATGATAAAAAAAATAAACTGTCATTTAGCCTTATTAAGTATAATTTGAGTTTGATAAACGAACCAACAGTAATCACCCAATCAATCGTAATGAGTGCTATAATGCCAGTCTTGATTTTAGTGCCAAATATGATTAATTCAAGGAACGATGCATCTATGTGGGTATTTATATATTCTAATAAGGAATTCATAGCTAGCATAATAGCAATTTTAATGGCTATTTTTATAAATGGATTTTCAACAAATCTCTCTAGTATTATTGTTTCTCTAGATAGGGAAAACTATAATTATATTAAGAGTCTACCTATTAGTAGGAAGTTCTACTTTAGGTCAAAATTATACTTTTCTATAGGTGTAAGTTCAGTTATCCCCCTAGTTATTATGCTTGGAGGATATATATACATTGACTTATCTCTAATTGATATAGGGTATTCAATTTTACTATATGGATTTTTATCAACATCTCTTGCATCATATTGGCTAATGTATGACTTTAAAAATGTTTTTACAGACTGGCAAAATATATCTGACATATATGGAAGAATGAATAAGATGCTTACCTTTGTATTTACATTTTTGGGATTTGTAGACTGTATGGTAATCGCCTTAAGTTTAGGGTTTGTAGCCTCTACACCCCTATCACACTACTTAAGGCATATACTTGCCCTACTTGTATTTATAGCCTTTATAGTGTCAAAAGTAAGTGTTGATAAGTTCCTGAAAAAATATAACTGCTAGTAAAATAGGCTTGATGTATTAATAAATTTTTGAATTTAGAGATGGCCTTGTTATGCAATTAAGCAAGGTTTGTATGATTTAGTATTGTTATGCAATTAAGTGAGGGTTACATTATTAGTATTGTTATACAATTTTTTAGCATTGGCTAGAACTACTAGTATCTACCAACGCTATTTTTATAAAAATCGAAATTTGGTTGTATTTGCAATTTTTTTTTTATTTTTTTTGGTGTATAGTATATGTAAAGGATAATGGAAGCGACGATAGGTTAAAAAATAGATAGTGTATATTAATTATATTTAGGAGGTAGTTTTATGAATAAGTATTTTTCAGTAAATGACAAGATACACGATATAGTAGAAAAGAATCCAAGGGCTTTAGATTTCTTGACAGCCAACGGGTTTGAACAGTTTATGGATAGGTCTATATTTGATAAGATGGCAAAGACTGTCAGCCTATCAATGGCCCTTAAGCTAAAGAGGATGAACCTAGACCTATATGAGGAACGTTTGGTTTCATATCTGGAAAGTGAGTCTACAAGTGTAGATAAGGACCTTATCGAAGAGGTTAAGATTTCTAAGTCAGATATAAATGTAGAAGGTGTCCTACCTTGTCCAATCAGGATTCCCCTACTAGAGGGATTTGAAATGTGGCTAAAGGATAATAGGGACAAATATGCCTACTCCATAGGCTATGAATTGAAGTCGGCCAACCTAGGCCTTGACTGGATTAAAGACCAGGTCAAGACTGGTGATGTAGACCAGATACCTGATATTCTTATGTCAGCAGGTTTTGACCTGTTTTTTGACAGGAACTTGATGGGTCAGTACCTAGACAAGGACGTGTTTGAAGCAGCAACTGACGAGATGAACAAGGACTTTTGTAATGACTATATTGATTTGAGGGACCCTAGCAAGAGGTACCTTATAACTGGTGTAGTTCCAGCAGTATTCTTGGTTAATACAGATGAATTAAATGGCAGAGAGGTGCCTAAGACTTGGGATGATATCTTGAGTCCAGAATTTGAAGATTCTGTAGCAGTTCCAATGGGAGATCTGGACCTATTCAATGCCTTGGTGGTTAACTTATACAAGGAATATGGTATGGATGGAATCACTAGGTTGGCTAGGTCATACAAGAAGAGCCTACATCCAGCACAAATGGTAAAGGCTAAGTCTAAGGGCAAGTCAGAAAATCCAGCAGTAAGTATAATACCATACTTCTTTACTCAGATGATTCAGGGTAATAACCAGGTGGCAGTTTGGCCTGAAGATGGGGCAGTAATCAGTCCAATCTTTATGATAGCCAAGAAGGATAAGAAGGAAAAGACTCAGCCAATAATAGACTTCTTTATGTCAGAAGCAGTTGGTAAGGTGTTTTCAGCCAATGGAAAGTTCCCATCAACAAATAAGCTGGTAGACAATGGACTAAGCCCAGACCAGAAGTTCAAGTGGGTAGGATGGGATTTTATAGAAAAGACGGATATAGGTGCCTTGTTGAGAGACTTGGAAGCCAAGTTCAATGAGGATATACTAAAGTAGGTTTGAGAAAAACCAGCTAGAGATAGGTTGAAAAATTTCAAGTAATATTTGTAAGTAGACCTAAGTTAAATAATTATTGTAAGTATAGAAATATAGGAATATAGAAGTATAGAAGTATAGAAGTATAGAAATATAGAAATATAGAAGTATAGAAATATAGAAATATAGAAATATAGAAATATAGAAATATAGAAGGAAGCTACTTCTTATAAGAGAAAGGGATAATTATGAATCTAGTAGTATTTTCTGGTCCTCCATCATCAGGTAAGACCAGTGTAATTATAAAGACAATAGATGCCTTGAAACAACAGGGTATAAGTGTAGGGGTAGTCAAGTTTGACTGCCTATATACAGATGATGACATCTTATATGAAAGGGCTGGCGTGCCAGTAAGGAAGGGGCTGTCAGGAGCCCTTTGTCCAGACCACTTCTTCGTATCAAATATCGAAGAGGTAGTAAAGTGGGGGACAGATAATAACCTGGACCTGCTTATAACAGAGTCAGCAGGTCTTTGCAACAGGTGTTCCCCATATATTAAGGAAATAAAGGGTGTTTGCGTTATAGACAACCTTTCAGGTATCAACACACCAAAGAAGATAGGGCCTATGTTAAAGGCTGCAGATATAGTAATAATAACAAAAGGGGATATAGTATCCCAGGCAGAGAGAGAAGTTTTCGCATCAAAGGTAAATTCAGTGAATCCAACTGCCATAACTATGCATGTAAATGGTCTTACTGGCCAGGGAACTTATGAGTTAAGTACTCTACTAATGGACGAAAAAAAGGAAATATCAACAGTTAAGGGTATGAAGCTGAGATTTCCAATGCCATCTGCCCTATGTTCATACTGCCTAGGAGAAACCAGGATAGGTGAACAGTACCAGATGGGTAATGTAAGAAAAATGGACCTAGAGGGCAAGTAAGGGATGGAGGAATAAAAATGAATGAGATAGAAAAATTAAAAATTGCGGACATCTTAGAAAAGTATCCTTTTGTTGAATCATATTTTGAAGAAAACAAGTTGGATGTTGCAGGTTTTGAGGACATGACCTTTATAGAATTTTTGAACCATTTTTCATTGGAAGAGATTGAAGATATGGCTCTAGACCTAAATAAAATGACTATAGACCTTGTTGAATATATAAAACAAATGCAGGCATTTTTGGGTATAGAAGACTCTAATACTGTAGATGTATTGACTATTATACCAGGCCAGGACAAGTCTGGTAACAAGGAAGGGTTTGATAGGTTAGATATCAAAAAGTCTGAAATGATAGCCATAGTTGGACCAACTGGTTCAGGTAAGTCAAGGCTTTTGGCAGACATAGAGTGGACTGCTCAGTGTGACACTCCCACTAAGAGGACTATAATGATAAATGGAGAATATCCGGACAAAAAGTGGAGATTTTCTTCAAATAACAAGCTGGTAGCCCAGTTGTCACAGAACATGAACTTTGTAATGGACCTGTCTGTAAGAGACTTTCTAGAATTACATGCAAGGTCTAGGATGGTAGAGGACATAGACCAGACAGTTGACAAGATAATAGAAGAGGCCAACAAGTTAGCTGGAGAACAGTTCAAGATGGATACCCAGATTACAGCCCTAAGTGGAGGTCAGTCTAGGGCCCTGATGATAGCAGACACTGCAATCCTATCATCTTCACCAATAGTCTTGATAGATGAAATAGAAAATGCAGGTATAGATAGGAAAAAAGCCTTAGAATTATTGGTATCATCTGATAAGATAGTCCTAATGGCAACACATGACCCTACCCTTGCTTTATTGGCAGATAGGAGGATAGTTATCCAAAACGGCGGTATTTTTAAGATAATTGAAACTAGCCAGGAAGAAAAGGAAAAATTGTCAGAACTAGAAAAAATGGATAGGAAAATCCAAGAGATGAGAAGGGCCCTTAGGTACGGTGAAAGAGTATAGGCCTGAGGGGGATCGGGTGATATTATGGATATTAAGCATTATTATATTGAAAAGGGTCAGGGAGAGCCATTGGTTCTCATTCATGGAAATGGAGAAGATTCTACTTATTTTGAAAATCAGATTGACGAATTTTCTACCTACTATAGAGTTCTAGCTCTTGATACAAGGGGACATGGTCAGACACCAAGGGGTGAGGCTCCCTTTACAATCAGGCAGTTTGCTGATGACTTATTGGTATTTTTGGATAGGATGAATATTCAAAAGGCCAATATACTTGGTTTTTCTGATGGGGCAAATATAGCCATGTGTTTTGCATCTAAGTATCCTGAAAGAGTATTTAAGTTAGTTTTAAACGGTGGTAATTTAGATACTGGAGGTATTGAAGAGGATATTCAAGATTCTATAGAAACTGATTATAAATTAGCAAAAAGACTTGCAAGCAGAAGTGAAGAAGCAAGGTTAAAGATGGAAATATTGGGTCTAATGGTTAATGATCCTAATATAACAAGTCAAGAGTTAGCATCTATAAAGGCAGACACCTTGGTTATTGCAGGTATAGATGACCTAGTTAAAAAGAGCCATACAAAATATATAGCAAGTCAAATAGAAAATTCGAGATTAGATTTTGTAGCGGGTAATCACTTTGTAGCAAAGAAAAACCCTATTGAGTTTAACAGGATAGTTAAAAACTTTTTGCTCAAATAAATTCTATTGAGTAATAAAATTATAAAAATAAGTAAGCGTAAAAATATGAGTAACTAGTAATAGGTACTAAATTGTAGAAATATACAGGTACAATTGTATAAGTGAATATAAAAATTAAGACATGTAGAAAAAAACAAGTGACTAATAAAATATAATAAACTATAGAATATATAGCATTTAGTAATTATAACTAGATGAGTGAATATAGAAGTTAGGGAAGAAATCCAATATGTTAATAAGAAAGTCAAAGTTAATTGAGTTAGATTCGATAATGAATATATACGAAATAGCACGTCAATATATGATTAACACAAAAAATGACAAGCAGTGGGGAGGGTCATACCCATCTAGGAATATAATTAAAGATGATATTATCAAGGGCAACTCCTATGTATGTATAGGACAAGATAAAAAAATACATGGAGTTTTTAGTTTAATAGAAGGTCAGGACCCTACATATATTAATATAGAAGGGACTTGGCTAAATGAAGATCCATATGCCACTATTCACCGCCTTGCCGGAGATGGTAAGATAGGAGGTATATTTAATAAGTGTTTGGAGTTTTCCAAGGAAAAGTATAAAAATATTAGGATAGACACCCACGAAGACAATGCTACAATGCGTCATTTAATCATTAAAAATGGTTTTATAGAATGTGGTATCATATATACTAGTCAGGGGGATCCTAGAATAGCCTATCAACTCCTTGTATAGGATATGATTTTAAAGTTTATATAGAAAATAATAGTAAAGTAGTGATAAAAAGTTTTATATATTTTTGAATTAGGAGGTACAAAAATGAGAAAAATATTAACCGTGCTTATGGCTACTAGTACAGTTGCTTCAGTTTCACCCTATATATATGCAAGTGAAAAAATAGATTTAAATATATATAAAGAGATAAGTGAATCAAAAAAATTTACTTTTGGTAGTTTATTTGGACCCAAGTTTAATTTAAATGATAAGAGAGTTCAAGATGAAATAGCGAGTAAGATTGATTCATATAAAAATTATTATGAAACGAGTGACATTATAATAAAAACATACGATTTTATTATAAAAACAGATAAATATGAGATAGGTCTTTTAGATCATTTTACTGAAGGCGGGGATTTTGTATTTTCTATAATCGAAAATGGTAATTCTCATAAATACAATACATATAAGACAAAGATTAATGTATATGATGAGCTGATTAAAATCTTAAATTCAACGAAAAAGGTAAGTATTGATATAAATGATAACTATAAACCAAGCATAGAGGATATTCACACACCGATAAAAAATTCAATTGAGGTTTCAAGGGCAACTTTCGCTAGAAGTGATTCTGTAGTCTTAGTTGGTAAAGACAGTGTATCTGATGCATTATGTTCAGCCTCTCTTGCTGGTTATTTAAATGCACCCATACTCTTATCTGACAAGGATATGTTGAATAAAAAATTAATCGAAGAATTTGAGCGACTTAATGTAAGAAATATTTATACAACATCTGGTAATAATGTAATATCAAAGCAAGTAAAAGATGAATTAATTTCTAAAGGATACAAAGTAATTGATTGTTCAGGTGCAAATAGGTATGAGACCTCCAACAATATAGCTAAATTAATAAATAAGGTAAATAAGTATGTATTGGCAAGTGGAGAGAATTTTAATGATATACCGTCAATATCTCCATATACATATGAAAATAAAATACCAGTACTTTTAACTAGGAAAGATAATTTGCCAGAGTATAATTTGAATTTATTGAATAATAAATCAAATATATTAGCAATTGGTGGTTATAAAACAATAGATAAAGGAGTATATAAACAAATAGAGAAAAAAGGAATAAAAGCACAGAGAATTGCTGGATTAAATCGATTTGAGACATCTAAGTTGATTATAGAAAAACTTTATCCTAATGCAGAATCATATATTTATGAATCAGATAAAAATGCAGTAATGAATATTGTAACCTCCAATTTGAGTGTAAAATATAAAAAACCTATTAATATAGTAAAGGATGTAGAGTCTGTTTTTAGAAGTAATATACTTAATAATAACAATAGTATATATATTAGGCAAAAATAACAAAACCTTATTCAAATACTTCTGTTTATAGACCTAACTATTTATTTTAAAATATTAGAGGATACTTCGGAAAGAGGTGTATTTTAAAGGCGCTGTATGTGATAATAAGTAAGAGTATAGCTAGGAATATTGAAAAGAGTAAGAAAGAGTAAGGGTATATTTAAAAATTAGCAAGTATATATTCAAGAACAAGAAAGGGCATATACATCATAGCTAGGGGCATAGATAGTAGTAAGTAAGATTGTATTCGACAGCAAGTAAGAATATAGAAAAAAAGAAAAAATTGGTAGAAATAAGATTAGAAATATATTGAAAACGGTACCTATTTGTGATATTATTTCAATTAGGTAGTTATTTAAAAAAATATTTTCTTAAAGGAGTGGCTTAATATGAAAAAAAAATTAGCGGTTTTTTTAGCAGCTCTGCTGGTTATTACTGGTTTGACTGCTTGTGGACAAGATAAGAAATCATCAACTCAATCTCCTGTTAGCACGAAGGTGGCAGCCCTAAAGGGACCTACTAGCATGGGTATGGTTAAGATGATAGGAGACCAAAAAAGTGCAAAGCAAAAAGACTATGAATTTACCATAGCCAGTTCTCCAGATGAGATAGCACCAAAGTTTTTAAAGGGTGAAATTGATATAGCGGCCCTACCATCAAACTTGGCATCTATTATATATAATAAGAGTAAAGGACAGGTACAAGTTCTTGCCATAAATACTTTGGGAGTTTTGTATTTGATGGAAAATGGAAATACTATAAATTCTATTGAAGACTTAAAGGGTAAGACTATTTATTCAAGCGGTAAGGGTGCAGTACCTGAATATGCTTTTAATTATATTCTTAAGGCCAATGGTCTAGACCCAAATAAGGATCTAAAGGTTGAATATAAGTCTCAACATACAGAGGCCCTAGCAGCTTTACTTAATGACAAATCAGGGTTAGCTGTTTTACCACAACCATTTGCTACAGTTGCAAGTATTAAGAATAAAGGATTAAGACCAGCCCTAGACCTAACAAAGGAATGGGATAAGGCAAGTAAGAATGCAAAAAGCACAATTATTACTGGTGTAGTAGCTGTAAACAAAGATTTTGCTGCCAAAAATCCTGATAAGATAAAGAAGTTTATGGCAGATTATAAGGCTTCTATAGACTTTACTAATCAAAATATTGACGAAGCATCAAAGTTGATAGAAGAAAATGATATAGTACCTGCTGCAGTTGCCAAAAAGGCTATACCACAGTGCAATATTACCTATATAGATGGGTCTGATATGAAAGACAAATTGAGTGGGTACCTACAGGTTCTATTTGAGGCAAATCCAAAGTCTGTAGGTGGCAAGATGCCTGCTGATGACTTCTATTATGTACAAAAGAAATAGTAAATTATATATACTGGCTATAGTCTTTTGGTTGTCGATATGGCAGTTAGTCAGTTATTTGATAGGCCAGGAGATACTATTAGTATCTCCTGTTTATGCTTTACTTAGATTAGGAAGCCTATCTATAGAAATGGACTTTTGGAAGACGGTGTGGTATTCGTTTTCCAAGATCAGTTTTGGTTTTATATTGGCCTTTATATTAGGAATTGTAATGGCAGTACTCGGAGCAAACTGTAGATATTTCAGAACAATAATAAAACCTCTAATGGACACAATTCAAGCTATACCAGTAGTTTCTTTTATTATACTTTGTCTAATATGGGTATCATCGGACAACTTATCAGTTTTAATATCATTTTTGATGGTATTGCCAATAATTTATACAAATGTATTAAATGGCATTGATAGTATAGAACCATCATTTAATGATTTAGTAAAAGTATTTAAGATAAGAAAAAGAAATATAATAAGGTATATATATATATCAGAAGTATATCCTCACCTTAAGTCGGCTATACATATATCCTTAGGCTTGTGCTGGAAATCAGGTGT
Source organism: uncultured Peptostreptococcus sp. (assembly GCA_963520775.1). Classification (GTDB taxonomy): domain Bacteria; phylum Bacillota; class Clostridia; order Peptostreptococcales; family Peptostreptococcaceae; genus Peptostreptococcus. The sequence continues at coordinate 317 of CAUQSL010000002.1, read as the reverse complement.
TGCAGCAGAGGTAATTGGTATGCCAAATATGTCCATAGGAGATTATTTATATAAGGCAAAAATATATCTAAGTACAGGCGATCTATTTGCATGGACCCTGGTAATAATTATTTTAAGTGTAGTTTTTAGAAAAGTTTTTATTTTTTTAATGGATAAATTGGTTGATAGATTACTAGTATAAGTAAGTAATATCTATATCATATTAATTGATTAATATATAGATAGGTATATATAAATACATAGTTATATATAAATACATAGTTATATATAAATACATAGTTATATATAAATACATAGTTATATATAAATACATAGTT
>CAUQSL010000001.1:0-199962 GCA_963520775.1 uncultured Peptostreptococcus sp. | reverse complement strand
AGGGCATCTACTGCTTCCTGCAACATTCTTTTTTCATTTCTAACTATGATTTCTGGAGCTCCTAATTCAAGAAGTCTCTTTAACCTATTGTTTCTATTTATAACCCTCCTGTAAAGGTCGTTTAAATCAGATGTTGCAAACCTTCCACCATCTAACTGAACCATAGGTCTTAGGTCTGGTGGTATTACTGGTATAGCCTCTAAGATCATCCATTCCGGCTTATTTCCTGATTTTTTAAAGGCTTCAACCACTTCTAACCTTCTTATTGTCCTTACTCTTTTCTGACCAGTTGCTTCTTTTAAGTCTTCTCTTAATTCCACTGACTGTTCTTCAAGATCTATGTTTTCTAATAATTTCTTTACTGCCTCTGCACCAATACCAACTTCAAATTCATAGCCATACTTTTCTATAGCATTCCTATATTCTCTTTCTGTCAATACCTGCTTGTAGGCTAGGCCTGTTTCTCCTGGGTCTGTGACTACATAAGATGCAAAGTATAAGACCTTTTCAAGAGATCTTGGTGACATATCAAGTAATAGTCCCATTCTTGATGGTATACCTTTAAAGTACCAAATATGAGACATAGGAGCAGCTAGTTCTATATGCCCCATTCTCTCTCTTCTCACCTTGGCCTTAGTTACTTCAACACCACACCTGTCGCACACGACACCCTTGTACCTTACTCTTCTATACTTACCACAGTGGCATTCCCAGTCCTTAGTTGGTCCAAATATTCTTTCACAGAATAGACCGTCTTTTTCTGGCTTTAATGTTCTATAGTTAATTGTTTCTGGTTTCTTTACTTCTCCCCTTGACCACTGTCTGATTCTCTCTGGAGATGCTAAACCTATTTTTATCGACTCAAAATTGTTTAATTCAAACAAGGAGTTCTCTCCCTTCTTTCGATACTATTAATTTTATTTAAACGCATCCTGGTAGCCCCTAAAATATGTGGCTACCAAGACACCACCATCTTTACCTTTAGATAATAAATATCTTTTAAAACCCTATTTTACTAGAATTCATCCTCATATTCACTGTAGGAATCATCGCTGTCAAAACCATCGTCTCCACCAACAAAGTCCTCTATTTCTTCAAAGTCGCCATCTTCATGGTCGCCAAATTCATTATATGAATCTCCATCAACCTCTTCAATCATGTGACCTTCTTCTATGTCATCTGTTACAATACTTTCTATCTTGAATTCACCGGCCTCTTCTTCTTCATCAACTGACTCCTTGATGTCTATTGCCATACCCTTTTGGTCAAGAGCGCTAACATCCAAGCATAGTGACTGTAATTCTTTCATTAATACTCTGAATGATTCTGGCATTCCTGGCTCTGGTATATTTTCACCCTTAACGATAGCTTCATATGTTTCAACCCTACCCTTAACGTCATCTGACTTAACTGTCAATATTTCCTGTAGGATATGAGATGCACCATAGGCTTCTAGGGCCCAAACTTCCATCTCTCCAAACCTCTGTCCACCAAACTGGGCCTTACCACCTAGTGGCTGCTGAGTTACTAGTGAGTATGGACCTGTACTTCTTGCATGTAACTTGTCATCAACCAAGTGGTGTAGCTTCAAGTAGTACATGTAACCAACTGTGATTCTATTATCGAAGCTTTCTCCTGTACGTCCATCATATAGGGTTAATTTACCATCTCTTGGATAACCCGCCATTTCAAGAGCGTCCATGATATCATACTCATTAGCTCCATCAAATACTGAAGTTGCTACATGCCAGCCTAGCTTCTTAGCTGCTAGACCCAGGTGCATTTCAAGTACCTGACCGATGTTCATACGAGAAGGTATACCCTGTGGATTCAAGACTATATCCATAGGAGTACCATCAGCCATAAACGGCATATCTTCTTCCGGTAAAACTCTAGAAATAACACCCTTGTTACCATGACGACCGGCCATCTTATCTCCGACCTTTATCTTTCTCTTCTTGGCTATATAGCATCTTACTAGTTCATTTACGCCTGGAGATAGGTCATCACCGTTTTCCCTAGTGAAGATTCTAATATCAACTATGATACCTGACTCTCCATGAGGAACCTTTAGAGATGTATCTCTTACCTCTCTAGCCTTTTCACCAAAGATAGCCCTTAAAAGTCTTTCTTCAGCTGTTAGCTCAGTTTCTCCCTTAGGAGTAACCTTACCTACTAGGATGTCTCCTGAGTCTACCTCAGCACCTATCCTGATGATACCCCTATCATCTAGGTTCTTGATGGCATTTTCACCAACATTAGGTATATCTCTAGTAATTTCTTCTGGTCCTAACTTTGTATCTCTAGCTTCACACTCATATTCTTCTATATGAATTGTAGATAGCCTATCTTCCTTTACAAGTCTTTCATTGATAAGTACGGCGTCCTCGTAGTTGTAACCCTCCCATGTCATGAAGGCTATCAAACAGTTTCTACCAAGGGCAATTTCACCATGATCAGTAGCTGGTCCATCAGCTATTACATCACCAGCCTTAACTTCTTCACCCTTATTAACTATTGGGGCCTGGTTTACACAAGTACCAGAGTTTGACCTCTTGAACTTAAGTAACTTATACCTATCCTTATCTCCATTTTCCTTTTTGATGATGATTTCATCAGCAGATACCCTATCAACTACACCATCATTCTTTGCAACTACCACTGCACCAGAGTCCTTGGCTGCCCTATACTCGATACCTGTACCGATAATTGGGGCCTCTCTTCTTACAAGTGGCACTGCCTGACGCTGCATGTTTGATCCCATCAGTGCTCTATTGGCGTCGTCGTTTTCTAAGAATGGTATCATGGCTGTAGCAACTGACACTACCTGCTTAGGAGATATGTCCATGTAGTCAACCCTGTCTTCAGGAACCATTTCAACGGCACCTAGGACAGTTCTACAAATAACCCTACTATTTACGAAATGTCCCTCTTCGTCCAACTGTTCATTGGCCTGGGCTCTAACGTATAGGTCTTCTTCATCAGCTGTTAGGTAATGTATTTCATCAGTAACAACCTTGTTTACCTTGTCATATTTTCTATATGGAGATTCTATAAATCCATATTCATTTATCTTAGCATATGTAGAAAGTGAGTTTATAAGACCGATATTTGGACCTTCTGGCGTCTCTATCGGACACATTCTACCATAGTGTGAGTGGTGAACGTCACGCACTTCAAATCCCGCTCTCTCTCTTGATAAACCACCTGGTCCAAGAGCAGACAACCTTCTCTTGTTAGTAAGCTCTGATAATGGGTTTGTCTGGTCCATGAACTGAGACAACTGAGAAGAACCGAAGAACTCCTTAATTGCTGCAGATACAGGCCTTATATTAACTAGGGCCTGTGGAGTGATGGTATCCATATCCTGGACTGTCATTCTCTCCCTGATTACCCTTTCCATTCTAGAAAAACCTATTCGAACCTGGTTTTGTAGAAGCTCTCCTACACACCTGATTCTTCTATTTCCTAGATGGTCTATATCATCTATATTACCAACTCTATCCTTACCATCAACTATATAGAATAGGCCAAACTCATAAGATATAGATGCTATTATGTCGTCTAATAGGATGTGCTTAGGAGATAACCTCTTGTAATTAGAAGCTATCACTTCCTTTAGCTGGACTTCATCTTCGTAAGTCTCCATAAGTTCCTTTAATGTTGGATAATGCACATCTTCCTTTATATTTAGGTCAGATATGTCAAAATTTATGTGAGACTTTATATCAACAAAGTTATTACCTATTACCTTTATCTCTTTTTCATCATCAATGGCTATCCAAACTGCATTAATACCTGAATTTTGTATTTTTTTAGCAAGTTCTAAAGATATCTTTTCTCCAGCATCAGCAAATTTTTCTCCTGTTTCTGGATTAATAATCTCTCTAGAAGCCACCTTGTCCATAATCCTATAACAAAGGGCAAGTTTCTTATTGAACTTGTACCTTCCTACCTTGGCAAGGTCATACCTCTTTGGATCAAAAAATAGTGAATTTAATAATGATGAGGCACTGTCTACAGTTGGAGGCTCACCTGGTCTCAACTTCTTATAGATTTCAATTAGACCTTCATCAACATTTGTAGTATTATCCTTTTCTAGCGTGGACAATACTCTCTCGTCTTCACCTAAAAGATTTAATATTTCTGCATCACTTCCTATACCTAGGGCTCTAAGCAAGACTGTAACTGGCTGTTTTCTAGTCCTATCAACTCTTACAGATATAACACCTGTAGAGTCAGTCTCATATTCCAACCAAGCCCCCCTGTTTGGTATTACAGTAGATGAGATCAGTCTGTTACCAGCCTTATCTCTTTCTTCTGAATAATATACCCCTGGTGACCTAACTAACTGTGATACGATGACTCTTTCAGCACCATTTATTACAAAGGTACCCCTGTCTGTCATTAGAGGGAAATCTCCCATAAATACTTCCTGCTCTTTAATTTCTCCAGTTTCCTTATTGATAAGTCTAACCTTTACCTTCAAAGGAGCGCAGTAAGTAGTATCTCTTTCCTTACACTCTTCAATATCGTATTTTGGCTTTTCATCTAGAGAATAATCTACAAACTCCAAGATCAGATTACCTGTGTAATCCTCAATAGGAGAAATATCTGTAAATACCTCTTTTAAACCCTCTTCCAAAAACCACTTGTATGAATCCACCTGGATTTCAATCAGGTTTGGAACGTCAGCTATTTCCTTTATCTTGGAAAAGCTCATTCTTTCTCTTTTTCCAATCGTGACTGGATGTGGTACCACAATCTTCACCTCACTAAATTAAATTTTAATTGCATTTGTTAATTTATGAGTCACGCAACCTTAAATCCACCTCAATCCAGTAATTAAATGCAACACAAATTTACCTTTTCGAGCCCACTTTATCAGTTGCCTGTATAACTAAATCAGTGCTTATAATAGATTTTTGCAAGCTAAAAAGACCTGCAAATATATTATAGGCAGTATACTATTTTATCATATTTGTCAAGTATTTTCAATGTTTATATTAAATTTTAATATATTTTAGGTGATTATTTTTCTATTTTATACTTTCCATATATATTTTATGTAATAACAGGCTGATACTCTCGGTTAATGTATCATTCTTATCCAATACAACCTCTTCCTTACCATCAATCCTTACTACTTCAAATTTTGGATTTATGATGAAAATATTTGTTGGACTCTGGATAAGGAAAAAATATTTATACAATATTTTTTCCTTATCCAGATATCTCAACTTGTTATATGATATAATAATATATTATGCAAAAATACTAAACATAGGAGGTTAGAATGTTTATTGATGATACAATTACAGCTATAGCCACTGCCCCTGGTCAAGGTGGTATTGGTATTATCAGGATTAGTGGTCCTGATTCATTAAAAATTGCTGATAAGATATTCTCTCCCTTCCATAAAAAATCAATCCTAGATTATCCTCTTAGGACTCTTATTTATGGAAATATAGTAGATGGGACTAATGTTATAGATGAGGTTCTGCTAGCCTATATGAAGGGACCAAATTCGTATACTGCTGAAGATGTAATAGAAATCAACTGCCATGGTGGTTTTATTTCAATTCGTAAAATTCTAGAACTTATACTCAAGTCAGGTGCTAGGTTGGCTCTCGAGGGCGAATTTACTAAGAGGGCTTTTTTGAATGGCAGAATAGACCTATCTCAGGCAGAGGCTGTTATAGATATAATAAATGCTAAGACCGAAGAATCTCATAATGTGGCCCAGTCCCAGTTAGATGGTTCTTTATCAAAAAAAATACGGTCTTTAAGAGATAAGATAACCTCTATTTTGGCCCAATTAGAGGTTGCTATAGATTACCCAGAAGAAGATATTGAATTTATAACCTACAAGGAACTTATAGACCAAACTGAGCTTGTAGATGAAGAAGTGAAAAAGTTATACCATACAGCAGATACCGGAAAAATTCTTAGGGATGGACTAAGTACTGCTATACTAGGTAAACCCAATGTTGGTAAGTCCTCCCTACTAAATTTGGTGCTTGGTGAAGAGAGGGCTATCGTAACTGACATTCCTGGTACAACTCGTGATATTATAGAAGAGTTTGTAAATATTAAGGGTATCCCCCTAAAAATAATAGATACTGCAGGTATAAGATCAACAGATGACCTAGTTGAAAAAATTGGTGTAGAAAAATCAAAAGAACATATGAAACAGGCAGACCTTGCCCTAATAGTCTTAGATTCATCTCGACCTCTAGAGGACGAGGATTATCAAATATTGGAAAATTTAAATAGGAATAAGTCAATACTACTTATAAATAAGACAGACCTACCTTGTAAAATTGACTTCGGCATATTGGAATCATATATAGACAAAAAAAATATAATTAATATATCTACCCTAAAAGGTCAGGGTATGGACTTGATATATAATCGGATAGAAGACCTTGTTTTTGATGGAAGTATCAGCAATAGATCAGACCTTATGATTACAAATTCAAGACATAGGGATGCTGTATACAAGGCCATGATATCAATTAATGATGCTATTGAGTCTTTGAGGGATAGGCTTCCTTATGACTTTATAGAAGTAGACCTAAAAGATGCTTGGGAAAGTCTAGGATGCATTAACGGAGATACGATAGAAGAAGACCTGCTAGATACTATTTTTAGCAACTTCTGTATAGGTAAGTAAAGAAGATTTTTTGAAAGGAATAAATTATTTATGGAAAGATTTAAAGCAGGAGCCTATGATGTTATTGTTGTAGGTGCAGGGCATGCTGGATGTGAAGCTGCCTTAGCAAGCGCAAGAATGGGTATGAAAACCCTAATGATAACCCTGTCTCTTGATTCTGTAGCTGCCTTAGCCTGTAATCCATCTATAGGTGGTACTGGTAAGGGACAGCTTGTAAAAGAACTTGATGCACTTGGTGGACAGATGGGGATAAATATAGATTCCACATATATACAATCTAGAATATTAAATACAGCCAAGGGGCCAGCAGTCCACTCTTTAAGGGCTCAAACGGATAAAAACCTCTACCATAGGGTCATGAAAGAAACTATAGAAAATCAAGAAAACCTAGATATGGTTATGGATGAAGTTGAAGAAATTCTCCATGAGGATAATACTGTAATCGGTGTCGCTACAAGATTGGGTTGTGAGTATATGTCAAAAGTAACCATACTGGCCACAGGAGTCTACCTACAGTCTACAATATTTATAGGTCATGATACCTTCAAAGAGGGACCAAACGGTCTTGGCTATGCAAAAAAATTAACTGATAACCTAAAAAGTCTTGGCCTAGATATGAGAAGGTTCAAGACAGGAACTCCAGCCAGAGTTCATAGGGATAGTATAGACTTTTCTGTCATGGAGCCCCAATATGGTGATGAGAAGATTGTGCCTTTTTCTTTTATGAGCGATGACATTGAAAGGGAACAAATAACTTGCTACCTAACTAGGACTACAGATGAAACAAAGAAATTAATAGAGGAGAATATCACAAGATCTGCTATGTATAGTGGTAATATTGAGGGGACAGGACCTAGGTATTGCCCATCAATAGAAGACAAGATAGTAAAGTTCAACGATAAGCAAACCCACCAATTATTTATAGAGCCAGAGGGACTAGACACAAAAGAAATGTATATACAGGGTGTATCAACTAGTTTTCCCCTAGATATGCAGATAAAAATGTACAAGTCAATCAAGGGTCTAGAAAATGTAAGATTGATGAGACCTGCCTATGCCATAGAATATGACTGCATAAACCCTACTCAACTAAAGCAGAGTCTAGAAATTAAGGGCTTAGAAAACTTATTTTCTGCGGGGCAATTCAATGGAACATCTGGTTATGAAGAGGCTGCAGCCCAAGGTTTGATAGCAGGTATAAATGCAGTTTTAAAAATAAGGGGACAAGATCCTCTTATACTAGATAGGTCTGACGGCTATATCGGTGTTCTCATAGATGACCTTGTAACAAAGGGGACAAACGAGCCTTACAGGATGATGACATCAAGAGCTGAATATAGGTTATACCTAAGACAAGACAATGCAGATATGAGGCTTACACAAAAGGGATACGATATAGGCCTAGTTAGTCAAGAAAGGTTCGACAGGTTCATAAAGAAGAAATCTGACGTCCTTGCAGAAATAGATAGGTTAAAAAACGGTAGGATAACACCTAAAGAAATAAACCATATCCTTGAAGAAAGAGGTTTTGTTGGTCTAAATAATGGGATAAGCCTGTATGAATTTTTAAAAAGGCCTGAAGTTAATTACTCTCTTTTGGAAGAAGTTGGAAAGGGGTCAGATAGGGATATTTCTGATGAAGTAAAAGAACAGGCTGTAATTATGATAAAATATGAAGGCTATATAAGTAAACAGATGAAACAGATAGACCAATTTAGAAAGTTGGAAAAAAAGAAGCTAGCACCTGATCTAGACTATAATAATATAGAAGGGCTTAGGATAGAAGCTCGTCAAAAACTAAATGATATAAAACCAACTTCTATTGGTCAGGCGTCTAGGATATCTGGAGTATCCCCTGCAGATATATCTGTACTTTTAATATACTTAGAGCAGGTTAAAAGAAAAAAATAATCTGACCAACTTAGACAAGACACCAGTATCTATCTATTAAAGTGTTTAGCATATACATAAGTGCATTAGATATATACACAAGCGTTTGCATATATACATAAGTGCATTGAATGTATACACAAGTATATGTACATATACACAAGTATTTGCACATATACACAAGTGTTTGCATATATACACAAGTGTTTTTTGATATGTATGCAAGTGTATTGAAATATATACGGAGGTATAAATGAATCAAAATATCGAAAACATAGAATTACTAAAAAATGGGCTAACTGATTTTTCAATTCAAGTCGATGATAAAGTTTTAGATATGTTTGAAAAATACAGACAGGTCTTAATAGAATATAATAAACATATGAATCTTACCGGCATAACAGACCAGAGACAGGTATACATAAAGCATTTTTTAGATTCTGTAGCTATATTTAAAAATGGTTATATAGGTGATGGTGTGTCTATTATAGATGTTGGTACGGGAGCTGGATTCCCAGGTTTACCAATTAAGATATGTAACCCATCTATAAATTTAACCCTACTTGACTCTCTTAACAAGAGAATTAATTTCCTAAAGACTGTTGGTGAAAATCTCGGCCTAGATGGTATAGACTATGTTCATGGTAGGGCAGAGGATATGGCTCAAAAACCAGACTATCGTGAAAAATATGATATTGCAACAGCAAGGGCTGTAGCCAGTCTACCAATCCTTCTAGAGCTATGCGTCCCATATGTGAAACTTGGTGGATTTTTTATATGCCTGAAGGGGCCTAGTGTAGATATAGAATTAAATGATGCTAAAAAAGCTATGGATATATTAGGTGTTAAGTTGGTGGAAAGAATAGATGTCAGCCTACCAGACCAAGAACTAAAACACAATATTTTGGTTTTTAAAAAAGAAGAACCTACTCCATCTAAATATCCTAGAAAGGCTGGTAAGATATCTAAAAATCCACTTTAAATTTATGGTATAAATACTTATTTTATATTCTTTGAAGGATTTTTATACTGTTACTATAAGTGACAATATTGTTCCTACATGTATATGTAGTATTTTTTACTTTTCAGTTAGAATAGACACATAAATTATAGATTAGGAGTGAATATTATGACTATAGCTAATAATATCAAGGAATTAAGAAAAAAATCTAACTTATCACAGGAGGCATTTGCTGAATTAATAAATGTTTCTCGCTCTGCTGTTGCTAAATGGGAGACTGGGAATGGTCTTCCTGACATAAGTAATTTGAAAAGTATATCAGAGGTTTTTTCCATAAGTATAGACTCTCTATTAGATAATAATTTACCTAATAAAAATATCCTTTCAAGACCGTTTTATATGAAGCCTATTTCTACCTATCTTCATGAATATATGGATATAGAGCTTACTGGGTGGAATGATGCTATTTTTAAGTCACTCATTTTTGGAGAAGATGAAAATTTTTTTTACTACAAACGTATAAAGAAAAATCAGCCCATATTCGGCTTGGTTGGAAAAAAATATATAAAATCAATTAAACCTTCAAAAAAATCGAAAATTTTAAAAGATGTAAATATTGAGCAAGCGAATATCAACCTTGATTACTTTTGTAAAAAATTTGTTAAGATAGAATGTTATATAGAAGGTGGGATATTAGGGTTTTTCGACATGAAAAACGATGATTATTCAAAAATTATAATTGATAGTTTTGATAATTTGAATGTTATTTTAGAATACGGTAGAAATATTCCTATTGCTGAAATTTGCAAAATAGAAGAAATTTTTGATGAAAAATCACTTCTTAAAAAATTTAAGACTATTTTCTTTAACAAGACTGATTTAAAGACTGATTAATTGATATTTTTAAAATTAAATAAAATCAGCTTGTTTAATAGGTTTTATAGATTTTAAATTATTACTAAATTTATTCGATATAGATATAAAAACAAAAGTCCTCTTATGATTAAATCTTATATCATAAGCGGACTTTTATTATACAAAAAGTTAAGGTAGGACAGATAGGTCATCCCTTTCTATAAAATTATCCATTTTCTTCTTTATTCTCTGTAGGGCATTATCTATTGACTTAGGCTCTTTATCCAACTCTACAGAAATCTCCCTATATGTTTTACCTGAAAGATACTTGCCAAGTACCTCTTGTTCAAATTTGCTTAGTACTTCAGCCATCTTTTCTTGTATATATTGGTACTCTTCCTTAAGTATTATCATCTTTTCTGGATCAGACTCAATATTACTTCTTATCGTTTCAAACAAATTTCTTTCTGAATCATCATCAAATATAGGCTTATTTAGAGATATATATGTATTTAATGGTATATGCTTTTGTCTTGTTGCCGTTTTTATAGCAGTTATTATCTGCCTGGTAATACAGATGTCAGCAAAATGCTTGAATGAACATGTATTTTCTTGATTATAGTCTCTTATAGCCTTATACAGGCCTATTAAACCTTCTTGTATAATATCTTCCTTGTCTGCCCCCACTAAAAAATACGTTTTGGCCTTGGCTTTTACTAGGATACTATACCTATCAATTATATTTTCTATAGCCTGCGAGTTACCAAGTTTTGCCATACCTATAATTTCAAATTCATCCTTAGGTTCAAGTTCTATGTTTATATCTTTTTTTTTGCCCACTTCTACCATAATAATATCCCCTACCTATACTTTTTTACGTCTTATTTTTTCAAGCTTTTCGTAAATATCACTAGCTATCCTGTTTTCTAACCTGTTTATAGACCTATGCTTATTAGGTTTAAACTTACTATACTTACTAAAAGAAGCCTTGTACTTAGCAAGTTCTTCTATCAATTCTCTAGCTGAAACTCTTGAACACCCCTTACCTAATACTATCTGCTGCTCTGCGTAGTCACTAGTAGCAACATAAACTTGGTCGTACTTGGATAGGCCCGATATAAATTTTTCTATATAAGTGTCTGCAGTCTGGTTTTCTCTTGTGTAAACAATAGTCACTCCATAGTGGTCTTCATATTTTTCTTCCTTACTTTTTACCTTATAGGCATCAAAAACTATATAGGCAAGATAGTCCTTTATTTTAGAGTATTCATGTATTATTGATATTAACATATCCCTAGAAAACTCCAGATCATCATCAGATATTTTTTTTAATTTAGGCCAAGCATTTATTATATTATATCCATCAAGTATCAGGTAAGTTTTACTTGTATATTTACTTGCCTGCATTTCTCTGCCTGTATACTTCATATAATAATATACCTCCTGCAACAGAAGCATTTAAGGATGTAACATTACCTGACATAGGCATACTAACTACAAAATCGCAATTTTTCTTTACAAGTCTTGATATTCCCTCTCCTTCACTTCCTACAACCAAACATAGGGAGCCTCCGAGGTTTTCTTGATAGAAGGTTTTTCCATCCATATCGACAGCCCCTATCCACAAGCCTTTTTCCTTTAAGGTTTTTATTGTGTTTACTATATTGGTAACCCTACATACTGGTAGGTACTCTACTGCACCTGCTGATGCCTTGGCGACTATTGGCGTTATCTGTACACTTCTCCTCTTAGGTATTATAACTGCATGTGCTCCAACTGCATCTGCAGTCCTAATAATAGAACCAAGATTATGTGGATCTGTTATACCATCAAGTATTATAAAAAACGGATCTTCATTCCTTTTCTTTGGTATTTCCAATATTTCATCTAAGTCATAATACTTATAATCGCTAGTTATTGCTATTACACCTTGGTGGGCGTGACTTTCTGATATTTCATCAAGCTTATGCCTGTCAACTTCTTGTATTATTATATTATTATCCTTAGCCATGGCAAGAATCTTCCTTATAGACCCCTCTTTTGAGGCCTTATTTACCATGATTTTTTCCATAGGTCTCTTGTTTTTTAGAGCCTCTATTATGGGATTTCTGCCCTCTATTATTGCCAAATGGTTCACCACCTCACTATTAGATATCACATATTAGACTAGTTATTGTGATATTTCTCTGCTTATTTATCAAATTATTATTTATAGTCTTGGCTAGACTCTATTACTTTTATACTTTGTCCTATTATATAATCTAACCTGTCCATATCTCCCTTTAAGTAAAGATAACCAACAAGAGCTTCAAAACCAGTAGAGTGTTTGTAGTCTATCATACTCGCATTTTTTGCACTAGTGTTTTTTTTATGGTTTCTAGCCCTCTTAAATACACTTACTTCATCTTCTTCTAATATATCTTCTATCCCTTTTATAGCCCTAGCTTGAGAACTAGCTCTCACATATATTATAGCCTTTTTATGTAAATTATTAATCTTCAAAAATACATTTTTCTTAATTAAATATTCTCTTATATAAGACTCATATACTGTATCGCCTAGGTAGGCTAGGGTAAGTGGTGATATTCTCACCAACTCATCCCTGCTTAACTTAGGTCTTAGGTCTATATTCTCTTCCATTTTACACCCTGTCTTGTATCTTCTATCACTATACCCATTGATGTCAACTCATCCCTAATCTGGTCAGCTAGGGCAAAGTTTTTTTCTTTTTTTGCCTGCGATCTTTTAGATAACATTTCTTCTACTTTTTTACTTAGGTCACTGTCTTCATTATTTGATTTATTTGCTATATTTAAAACTCCTGTTAGTTCAGCAAATATTTCTAAGTTTCTCTTTACAAATTCTTTTGATGACTTTTCTGATATATTTGTGTTCATAAACTTAGCAAGTTCAAATATAACACTTATGGCATCCGCCGTATTTAGGTCATCATCCATAGCTTCAATAAATTTAGTCTTGTATCCTTCTATGTTTGCTACTAGATTCTTTTCTGACTCACTTATATTAGAATCTCCTAGATTTTCTAGGATAAATTCTGCACTTTCTCTAGCATTTATCAATCTCTCTAGACCTGCTTTTGACTGCTCTAATACTGTATCTGAAAAGTTTACTGGATTCCTATACTGGGTAGATAATAAGAAAAATCTAACCAAACCTAAGTCATACTTCTTAGATATATCTCTTACTGTAAAGAAATTTCCTAAAGACTTTGACATTTTTTCTCCATCTACATTTATGTATCCGTTATGCATCCAATACTTTGCAAATGTATGTCCATTTCTACATTCACTTTGAGCTATTTCATTTTCATGGTGGGGAAACTGCAAGTCCTGACCGCCTGCATGTATATCGATAGTGTTACCTAGGTACCTATTAGACATAACAGAACACTCTATATGCCAACCTGGTCTACCTTCACCCCAAGGAGACTTCCAACCCGGTTCTCCCTCTTTTTTTGCCTTCCAAAGAACAAAATCTAGGGGGTCTTCCTTCTTGTCATCTACGTCAATTCTAGAACCTAGTTCTAGCTCTTCTATATTCTGATGAGATAATTTACCATACTCTTCAAACTTTCTAGTCCTAAACAAGACATCTCCGCCTGCCTCATAAGCATATCCCTTATCAATCAAATCTTGTACAAAGTCTATTATCTGTCTTATATTATCAGTTACCTGTGGGTGGACAGTTGCCCTTTTTATACCAAGGCCATCACAATCTATAAAGTATTCTTTTATATATTTTTCAGCCACCTCTTCTGGAGATATTCCCTCTTCATGACTTCTTTTTATTATCTTGTCATCTACATCTGTAAAATTCTGTATATAGGTTACTTCATACCCCCTATATTCAAAGTATCTTCTTAGGGTGTCAAATACTGTAAAGGGTCTTGCATTACCAAGGTGAATAAAGTTATATACTGTTGGTCCGCACACATACATCTTTACCTTGCCTTCTTCTATAGGAATAAATTCTTCCTTTTTTCTAGTCATAGTATTGTATATTTTCATTAGACTTCCTCCAATATTTATCTTTTTACTCTTTTTGATATTACTACTTTTTCTTTTACTAGCAAGGCTGGCTTTTCTATATTTACTAGCCTTGCAATATTTCTTAGTTTTTCTAACTTACTACTTTTCTATATTTGCTATATTTACTAGCATTACTATATTTGTTAGCTTTTCTAACTTCAATACTTTTCTAGTTTTTCTAGCTTCTCTATATTTACTAACCTTACTATTTTTCTGGCTTTCCTGTGCTTATTTCGTCTTCCATAAATTTAGTTTTATTATTAATTTCAAGACTATCTATTCCACTATTATCCACTTGATTAGTATTATTTTTTACAATTTTAGTATCTATATTTACATGGTTACCATTTTTAAGTGTTAACAATTCTGTAACAGCCATACTATTAGTACCTAGACCTACTTGGACTACATTGGCTATTTTTTTATTTTCCAAAACCCTAATTTGGCTATCTGATAATCTTCCATCAGCTAAAAGGATTGGTGAAGATATTTTGGCTGCATAAGCTCCAACAGCCAAACCATCTATCAATTCATTTGGATTTTTTTGGCCATTTTTTGATACAAATATAGAATTTATATTTTCTGCTTGATAGAACTTTTCTATTATTCTCGCATTTGTATCGCTTCTATTATTACCACTTACCCTTTCTACTTGGGCTAGGCTTGCCTGTACACTATTTGGTACAGATTGTATACCTCCAATTATATAGGCTTTTTTTATCCTTGTTTTATCCCTTAATCCATCTGGTAGTGTATACATACCCTTGTTATCACTTAAAATTATAGGTATTGTTCTCTCCCCTGCAACAGGTGAAAAACTAATTGCATCAGCTAGCCCCTTATATCCATTTACAATTGATATAGTATCAACATTTTTTATTTTTAGAACCTCTTCAGCAATTTTTTTACTAGTATCATTCCTATCAAGACCTGATATTCTCTCTACCGTCTTTCCAGATTCTATTAGGCTCTTTTCTAAATTTGTAGATATAGAATTGTTACCACCTATTATGACTATATTCTTAGCCTTTAATCTTTTAATTTCATTAGCTGTAACGTCATTTAATTTATCTTTTTCTGTCAATAATATAGGTGCTGACTTTAATTTAGCAAGTGGTGTAGCTGTAAGGGCATCTGCTATAGCATTTCCATTTACTAAAAAGACTGTATTTGATTCTGTCCAACCTTCTTTCGATACTTCAACAGCCGTATCATACCTATTTAGACCTGCTAGGGATTTTGCCCCCTTATAAGACTTGGTAATTGCCTTTATTACCATATTAGCTGGCGTATACCCTGACATCTTATTTAGATCTACAAAGTTGCCTCCCCTTAGTATATATGACTGCCCTAGGTTTGCCTTAGCTTTGAACATTTCATATCCTTTTACGTTCATTTCCATAGCTATTTTAGACTTCCTCTTATTTTCCCTGTTGTCTACCCTGACAACTATAGCCCCCTTACCACTAGGCAATGGGAAGTTGCTTATATCTTCAGTTATATAACCGGAATATGGTATTACTCCAGACTTTAAAAACACCTTTTTGTTATAATTAGGAGCCTCATTACTTTCTACAGGTATATAATAAAGTTCATATTTTGCCCCTATACTATCAGATGCAAACATAATACCTTGTAAGGCTTCATATTTACCAAAATCGAATACATTTGCTGCTGTTAATGTATTATCTGCTAGTGAAGCTGTCATAGAGTACTCATGCTGATATATATTTTGACCTGAGTCTGGCCTAACTTCTGATATTGAATAGTTATCTGTATAGGATAGTATATTTTTATCTTCGTAAGATATCCACATATAACCATGCTCAGAATTATAATCTCCCCAACTATTTTTTACCAACCAAGCTCCATTTGAACTTGGTTTAGCTGGTCCGTTAAATTTATCAGTCTGGTAGTTGTCATCCCATCCTACTATTGTAATTGCATGGTTCTGACCTGATTTTACGTCTAAATAATATGAATTAGAATCAGAGCTAAGATATTTTTTATCATCAAAATATCCTGACATAACTGCCCCATATTTTAAGATAGCATTTTTTACAGATAACCTATCAGATGCTACATTTATAACTCCTGTAACATTATAGGCTAGCCTACTAGCCGAATCATAGTTAAGGGGTTTTTTTGCCCCATTCTCTCTTGTAACCCTACCATTATAGGCTATATCCTTTTCAAATTTAGGTCCTAGCCAAGATGTGAAATATCCTATAGATGTTTCATTAGTTGACCCTTTAGTATCTTCTATGTCCCAACCATATGTATAATCCTTAGCCCACCATCTCATATGTTCCTCAGATAGGTCAAAATCACCATACCCCTTTAGTTTTAAAAACGTTTCTAGGGTTGCATTACCTGCAAATGTCCAACATATGCCTAGACTTTCTTGATCTTTAACGCTTGTCATATAACCCCTGTCTCTAGGATCAAACTTACTTGAATCTACCCCCTCCATCTTTGAATATGACCTTATCTTAGTAGGTGTAAAATCAAAGGTTCTTATACTTGAGTTTTCTTCACTACTATTCGTATCTCTTGATTCATCGCTACTATACTTATCAGAACCTAAATACTCTATACTAGGTAAATCAACTGTTTTAGCATTTATATTTAAAAAACTTGTGTTTGACATAACCATTGAAACTACTGCTATTATTACAATTTTTTTAAGTTTTTTTCTATCTCTTTTAAAAGTCATCAATTTCTCCTTTTTAACTATATTTATCTTCATTCATATCTTAAAAAAACATAAATTTACTCATCTACATCATACCACTAAATTATATTTTCTTCAACTAAGGCAGGCCCTTTAGCCACTTGTCCTTACCTTATATATACGTACTCGTCTGTGGGTTTTCTAGCCTCTTCTATTGACACATTTATAATTTGAGCTAACTTTTCATAATTATAGGTGTATTTGTTATTTTCTACGATATTGCCTGTTACATAATACCACTGACCGTCTTTCATATTCTCAAAACCTTGACCCTTGTATATAAAACCACACGGTTGCATATCAGCCATACAGCAAATCATTCCCATCCTACCCAGAACTATAAACTCTTTATTTTGACTTTTATCTTTAAATACTCTAGCAAGAAATTTGAATTTTTCACCCTTATACTTGTCCCAACTAAGGCTGGAATCATAGTACCATTTTAGATACATATCATCACTAATATCTATATAGGATTGACCTGCCTTTCTCTTGTATACGGTTGGTTTAATAATACTATCTAAATTTTGTGTTGGTTCTGGTAGATTCATAGACATCTGTGCATATGAGTTGATATCAGCAACAAAGTTAAAACTATCAGTCTTTACATAAACCAATACGAGAATAGGTATTGCTATAATAAAATACTTACCTAATATGTTCATGTGCCTTGGTCTAAATAAATAGATTGATGACCCACCTAACATCAATACCATAATAAAAACGCTAAACCATAGTATAGGGTTGAATTTAGGGTGGATAAGATTATTTATATTACCTGTATATAGGTTAATAGCCAATATTATACCTATAAAAAACTCTATAATCATCTCTATTAAAACTTGGATATTTAACTTATTAAACAAATTTAAACCCTCCTCCAAATAAAGAAAATACTACAAAAGATATATACACTAATCCAATTATCAAATATACCATAAACTTCTTTTTGAAAGTTCCAAGCATCACAGATAAATTGGTAATGTCTAGCATTGGTCCCATAACCATAAAGGCCAATATAGAATTAGCTGGCATTATATTGTAGAAGGTCCTAGCTATAAATGCATTTGAAGTAGAGCATACAGATATAAAAAATGATGCTAGTATCATAGCCATAACAGCCAAGGCATTTATCTTATTCATACCTACAAATATTTCCTTAGATATTAAAACTTGTAAAACAGATGAAATAAATGCTCCTATAATTACGTAAAAACCAATTTTAAATAATTCTTTTCTTGTATGAATTAAAATTGCCTCAAAATACCTCATCTTTCCCTTAGACCTTATTTTATAGATAGCACTATCACTTATAGAGTACTTATCTATCAGGTCATTGACAACCAATACTTTATTTCTTTTTTCTACTAACATTAGAACTAAACCAACTAAAAAGGCTAATAAAATACCAAGACCTATCCTATAAAAAATAACCTTAGGCATATTAGGAAAGGCATAATATGTTGATAGAATTACTATAGGATTGACCGCTGGTGATGCCAATAAAAATGTTATTGTTACAGGGTATGAATATCCCTTTTTTATTATCGAGCTTGCTACTGGAACCATAGCACAGTCGCACACCGGAAAAAATACACCTGCAAATAGGGCCAGTATCAAAGACTTTATATCTGTTTTTTCAAATAGCCTATTAAATTTGTCCTTAGGTACAAATATCTGTATTAAACTTGACAAGATTGCCCCTATTAGTAAGAAGGGTAATATTTGTATAACTAAACTTACAAAAATACCTAGTATTCTTTGCATTTTCCCATCAAAAAAATCAGGAAAAAAATACTTCATACCTATAATTAATGCATTTAATACTAAAAATGACATAGCAAATTTAATTATTTCCTTATCAGATTTAGATATAGACCTATTAATAATATCAGACTCTTCATCTAAAAATAATTCCTTATCTAGATAGATATCACAAGCCTTATTAACCTGCCTTATAAGTCTATATTTAAGATTCATATCGCCTATATCATACGACCCACACTTGGTGATAACTAAAATATCACAGTTGGATATTTTCTCCACCATGATATTTTCCATATTCTTTATATATATATCAAAGCTATTATAATCTACTAGGTTTATTAGATTTTTTATAGAATAACCACTAATAAATTTCATACCTAGTACTTTTTCAAGGTCCCACATGCCGTTGTATTCTATTAGAACATAGTCTGGTTTAAAGGAATCTATCTCCTTATATAATTTATCCCTATTAAAGTCTTCCTCATTAAAAATATCTATATACTTTATGCTTACTCCATCTACTTTATAATCCTTGTAAGACTCTAGTCCATATTCTGTATTTATTATAAGTATACTTTTATATACATCTTTGGCTTCATTTGCTATTAAATTTTTTATAAATGATGTCTTGCCCGCTTCAAAAATACCAGTGACAATATCAATCACACCTGACATTTTATCCCTCCTATCAATTCTTTTATTTATTATTATACACCAGCAAACCTTATTAAACCTAAATATAAGATATATATTTGTATAGTATTTAACTTTTTATAAGTAATCCATTATTTAAATTTAAAAAACTTATTTAAAGCAATTTGTATTTTCTACTTTTTATTTATTCTATTTATGTTATAATATAAAAAAATAAATTAATAGGAGGTCGTTCTTTATGAATAAGAACAAGTATTTTACATCCATAAGTATTGGTGTTGCTACAGTTTGGTTCTCTACCCACTGTGGTGCAGGTTTTGCTTCTGGAACACAAGAGCTTCAATACTTTGCCAACCATGGTTGGTTTGGGGTATTAATGCCAATTATCACATTTGCAATTATTGCTTTTACTTATTACATTGGTCTAGAAACTGCTAGACAAACTGATAAATGGGGTTATGACTTGTGGTCAAGAGAGGCTTTTGGGTCTTATGCAAAATTTTTGACTCCCGCTATGGACTTTTCAATTATTATAACTACAATTGCTGCAACTGCAGCAACAATAGCAACAGGTGGACTTTTAGGTAACCAGTATCTTGGACTTCCAGTTGCTGTAGGTTCAATAGCTATGTTTGTTATCGTTACTCTACTATGTATATTTGGTGAAAATATAGTAAGAAAAAATGCCATAATAATGACATCTGCTATCCTTGTAATTGTAACAATCGTATTAGTTGCTGGTCTTGTTAAGTTTGCTCCAGATATAGCTAGATTGTTTAAAGAAGGATACGTTAATCCTCAATCAGCAAAGTGGAGTATTTCTGGTACTAAGGCTACTGTACCTGGTAATATTGGAAATTCACTACTATGGGGTTTAACTTATGCAGGTTTCCAGATTAGTGCTATTGGTGGTATAGCTGCATCTTTCAAGGGTGGTATATTCAAGCAAGAGGCTAAGGGTGCTATGTTTATAGGAGCTCTTATAAATATTCTTATGCTTGTGGGCATATGTCTATTAATATTCTCTCAGATGCCAAACATTTATTTGGATGAAGCAACTAGAAAGTTACCTACAGTATTTATTGTTAATCAGCTAAATATCAAGGTTTTGGCTGTTTTATACCCAATATTATTATTCCTTGCCCTAGTAACAACAGCAGTAGGTTTTATATTTGGTATGGTGCAAAGACTAGATCCTTATGTATTGAAAAATATGGATTCAAAGCCAATTCTAAGAAAGGCTATTATAAGCGTTGTATGTCTTTTGGTATGCTATGGAGTATCAAACCTAGGTCTTATGTGGGTTGTTCAGGTTGCTTATAAGTATCTTGGTATATTCAACTGGATATTTATAATCCTACCTTTATGGATCTTAGGCTATAAGAATATAAAAAAGAGAGATAAGTTAGAAAAATTAGGAGCTTAATAAAGTCTTATTTGCTATATTAAGTAACTTCAAAAAGAGGACTTTGATATAAAGATCAAAGTCCTCTTTTTATCTTGTTAAAATAACTCTATGTTATGTGTGTTCACCTTTTTTTGTATAATATACTATTCTTCAATCCTCTTTTTTAAAACCACTATAAAAACTAAAACAAACAATACACTTACATACAATGTTGCTAATGATACAGTTTGAAAGCTAAATATCATTTTATATCCGTCACCGAGATATTTTATACTAACTAAGTAGTCATAAATTGATTTATACAATACTATTCCAAACATTATTGCCCCTGATACTATCGCCCAGAATACACTCTCCTTTATATACATAAATATCATACTCTTTTTTGATAGACCAATATGTCTCATTATAGTATTTTCTCTTTTTCTTTGTTCAAAAATCATATTTAAGCTTGTATATATTGTTATTATTGACAGCACTGAAATATAAATACTATTTGCAATTTTTTTCATCGCTTATTATTTTCCCATCACTTATAGTAATAAGCCTATCTGCCTGCCTTGCTATATTTTCATCATGAGTTATCATAAGTAGGGTCTGGTTTAGGTCCTTTACGGTAGACCTAAGTAGGCTCATTACCTCTTCAGTAGTCTTACTATCAAGGTTTCCTGTAGGCTCGTCTGCAAATATTATAGCTGGCTTGTTGGATAGAGCCCTTGCAATTGCCACCCTTTGCTGTTGGCCTCCCGATAGCTCATTAGGAAACTTCTTAAGTTGATCTTCTAGTCCAACCTTTTTTACTATAGCCATAATATATTCCTTGTCTTCCTTCTTTCCATCTAGCTGGATTGGTAGGATTATATTATCATAAACATTAAGGACTGGTATCAGGTTAAAGCTTTGGAATATAAACCCGAATTCTTGTCTTCTTATTTTAGATAACTCATCATCACTCAGTGTATAAATATCATTCTCTCCTAGATACACATTTCCAAATGTTGGTTTATCAAGGCCAGCCATACAGTGAAGTAACGTTGATTTTCCCTACAATGTCAAGTAATTGATATTAAAAAAGCACCTAAATTTCTTTAAGTGCTTTGATGCATCATATAGTATATCGTATATTTAAATTTGTGCTATTTTTTTTATTTGTGATTCTGGCAATACAGAATTTTTTAAAAAAGCTGGCTGATATTTTAAAATTTCATTTGCTTTTTTAAGTACATCATCGTTCACATTAACATAATTATAATGATTTAAATTTATTGTTCCATCCTCATTTAAAGTAGTTTCAATGAAACGATACTCATTCATTCCCGAACATAATATGGTATCTATCAAGAGTTTTCTTGTTTTATCCGGAGACATTCTAATGGATTTTAAACATCTTGATATTTGAGTTTGATAATCTAACAATGTAATTATGGCATCAAATCCATCCTTTTTCAAACTATTTATTAAATATAGTTTCATTACAACATCTCCTCCTTTCTCTCTAATCATTCTTATAAAAGACTAATTAAAATAGTATATAATATTTATTTATAAATTGCAAGCCCTCTAAAATTAAATCATGAGCTGTTTTTATATCCGTTATAACATGAGTATCCATTGAATTTTCTGACCAATGTGAATATGGATGTCTCATTTTGTTATAGCTACTATATAACTGATTAAGATAATCTATTTGATTAGAACTTAAGCCTACAGCAGATAAATTATATTCAAAATTTCCTGTTGTTTTATTTTCATCAAAGAAAGCAAAATTATTCCCTTTAAATTTGCCATCTTTTCCTGTTCTAGTTGTATTCTTACCCAATTTATCATGTAAAATTCTATGCAAATAAAATTCCATCGCTCTAAAAAGTGGTGTAACCAGACAAGTATAATCCGGCATATAGCCTGTTATTAGTGTATTAAATACTGCGGATAATAAAGTATTTCTAAGTTTTGTATCTTTATCATCAATTGGAAAATTAGGCAATAACGTAGAAAAAGCATTTTCAACCTCCGGCTTCTCTACTGTTAAAGCATGATACGTATTTAGAACTTCTATAACAGCACTATCTGTTGGTAAGTTTTCAATCGCCAATGAAATAATTTTCTGAAACAGCAAACTCTGTTTCCCTTGAACGTAAGATTTATTACCTTTGTAGCAGTTAATAATCACTCGTTGACCGTCAAACACAAGTAACAATTTATCTAAGTAATCTTTTGGACTAGATTCTTCTACCTTAATTTTATCTTTAATATCTTCTTCATTGATTTCATTATTGAGTGATTCTACCATATTAAGCCAATCTTGCTTTTGAAAACCTATAAAATAGATAGATCCATCATTATATGTTTTATACCCTTGCGACAAGAGAGCTTTTTTTGCTAATTCATCCGCTTTTTCATTATACACAATCCCGCTATGAGCTTTTACATGCTCAAATTCTATATTTATCAACTTTGACTTCTCATCAAAGAATTTGCTATACTCCTGTGAAATCTTGACTTTAGCCTTCCATTCTTTCGTTGCCCACTTTTCAATGCCTTCATAATCATAAAAAATTTTTATTCTTTGTTTATTACTTTCAATAGCCCATAAAATAGCTTGTTTAACACCTTCAATTTCACCTGCAATATTTCTTGAATCCATATAAGTTTTATCTATAAAAGCCTTATATAGACTGTCTTCTGATTCATTGGTTAAGAGTACAACACCAAAACTGTATTTTTCTTTTCCATCTGCATCTAAAGAATGGCTGCCATCTACAAAAGCAATTACTTCTCTATCTTCTAAATTTTTTATTTATTGTTCTATTTTTTTATTTATTGCAGACGTTTCATCAGATACACTTTTAATTTCTTTTATATCTTCACAAGATATATATCTTATTGCTTCTTCCTCGGTAGAAAAAGATTTATACACAGCTCCCGGAAATCCTTTAACCTGTTCCTCCGTTTCACTCCAAGTGCCATATATCCCTGGTATTTTACCTACTTTTACTGCATAAAATTTTTTCTTCGCCATAAATTTTCACCACCGTTATTCTAAATTTTAATAAAATTCTCCTTACTCATATTTATATTATACCACATTTAGCAAATAAATAGTATCCCTCTCTTGACATATTAGTCATTTTATGATATAGAAAGTTTTCATTAATATTTTGTTATAGCTACAACTATATAAACTAATACTTCTCCATAATCTCTATTTCTCCACTTCTTGACACGATTATTTTATCAATTGAACCGTCCACATAAGCTTTCAGCAAACCTTCCTCATCTAAGACAGCAATATCCGTTTCTTTCCTTGAATCAATCTTCTCTGACTTCAATTCTTCCAACTTACGCTCCAGTAATATCTTTTTATCTTGGATAAGATTTTTCCCCTTTAGATACTCCTCTTTTGAAATAATTTTCTTTTTGTAGTTTTCATAAATATTTTGTAAATTACTATTTAATATGGATATTTCCTTTAGAATATCTTCTTTTTCTTTCTCATAATCTATATTGTCTTTTTTTAATGTGTTTTGAATCTTAAACTCTTTTAATTTTGGTTTGATAAGTTCAATAATATCTTTCTCTTTGATATTGTTTGGTGTTTTTTCAGCTTTACATAAATTACAATAATAACTTTTATACTTGTATATTTTATCTGAATTTTTCTTTTGTCTACTATCACTGCGAAAACTCATATGTCTGCCACATTCTTTACAAAAAATCTTATCAGAAAAAATAGAACGATTTTTCTTTCCTGTGTATACTCCAAAACTTCGTTTTTCTTTTATTTTCTTTACCTTATCAAATACTTCTCTGGAAATAATCGCTTCATGAGTGTTGAGAATTATCTTCCACTCTTCTTCAGGAAGTAAAATTCTTTTTCTTCCACCTATTTTAGTTTCTCTGTATTTATTGTATACATAATTACCTGTATATAGTTCATTACTTGTAAGCTGAGATATAGATGGATTTGTCCAAACTCTTTTCTTTACTTTACTTCCAGTAACCAAATTCCCGGTATAATCCGAAAGTTTAAGTTCCTCTTTTCGTTCAGAGCGAGTGATATAACCTTTTTCATTGAATATATTGGCAACTTGAATGCAAGAATACCCTTTTAACAATAAATCAAAGGCTTCTTTAACTATAAAGGCTGTCTTTTTGTCAATGATAATGTGATATTTATCTTCAGGATCTTTGATATATCCGAAAGGTGCTTCCCAGTTCGTATTCTTCCCCTGTGATTTGATTTGTTGGACAGCACCTCTCACCTTCTCAGATAATTCCTTACTGAATAAATCATAATACAAAGTTTTAAATTGTGTATCTGTATCTATTCCGTTTCCATTTTCATTTATGGAATCATAATTATCATTGATAGCAATAAATCGTATTTTTAAAAACGGGAATATATTACTCAAATAATCTCCAAGCAAAATATAATCTCTTGAAAACCTCGACATATCCTTTACAATTATAGTTCCTACTCTACCACCCTTTATATCATCAACAAGTCTTAAAAATGAAGGTCTATTTGTGTTAGTAGCAGAATACCCATCATCTATATATTCTTCTATTTCACTATTCTTCAGAGAATTTTCATTTTCAATGTAACTTCTTATATAATCTCTCTGATTTACTATGCTTATACTTTCATCCGTTTTTTTATAATCTTCCTCTGAAAGCCTCAGATAAATAGCTATTCTATTCATTCTCCACCTCCAACTGTTTCTCCATATCTTTATCAAGACTAAATTTAAAGTATATGGTTACTTGCTTATATTTTGAGATTTCTATATGACTAATTAGAGTATCAACCAATTCTTTATCCACATCTATACTCTTATCATCTAAGCAACAAAATAGAACTTCTATGAATTTTTTAAGTTCCTTTTTTCTTTTATTCACATTTCTTTTTTTATCATCCAAGATTTTTAATTCATTTTTTATTGTTTTTATCTGTCTGTCTATTTTATTGCTTTCCTTTTTAAATTCACTTAAAAGAACGTCGCCCTTAACATAATTTTCGTATTGTTCCTGCAATTTAACTCTAAGAGCATCAATCTTTTTATTATTTGTATCTGTTTTTAGAGAAATTTGATTTATCTTTTCAGCACTTACCTTCTCCAAATAAGTTTTAAGGCGTAGTCCTTTATCCTCTTGATAAAAACTTAAAAATAGTCGTTTTAAAGTATCAACTAAAATCCTATCCAGATCCGTTTCATAAATTCTAACATGAGATTTTTCTAAATTTAACCTATCTATGCCTTTACAATAATAGCAATAGCAAATTTCATCATTAACTTTAATTCCCCTTGATCCATATTGTTTTTTCAAATTTCTCCCGCAAATACTACATCTTATGAGTCCATCATACTTTACTTCTTTGTTATGATCTCTTTGAATTTTTACTCCGACATTTTCTTTTCCGTCTTTTATAGCACTTTTAAGTGAATGATATGGCAGTGAACCTTGATTTATTTCTTTAATTCTTCGAACTCTTTCAAATAAACTTTTTTCAACCAACGCTTCATGAGTATTTTCTTTTATAATCCATTCATCTTTATCACGAAATTTACTTTTTCTACTCGAATCATATCTGCTTGAATATAACCTTTGAGTTAAGTTTCCAATATACACTTCATCAGAAAGAATTTTTGATAAATAAGAAGGATCCCATTGTTTTGTATCATATTTATTTTTATAAAGTTCACCTGTCCTTTTATATTCGGCAGGTGTAGTGTATATAATTGTCAATTCCCTTGCTATTTGCATATTAGATTTTCCTTGACCTGCTAGATGAAAAATCAACCTTACCACTTCTGATGCCTTTTCATCAACCGTTAAAACTCTTTTTCCATCTATTTTATTCACCTTATAGCCATACGGAGCCATAGCTCCTATAAAAGACCCTTGTTTCATTTTTACTTCCTTTGAGGCTTTTACTTTCTTTGAAATGTCTTTGGCATATAAATCATTGAAGATATTTTTTATTGCTATTTCATAACTCTTATCCGATTTTATACCATCTTTGGTATCAAGGTTATCATTTACGGAAATAAATCTTACCTCTAAAAATGGAAATACTTTTTCTATATAGTTTGAGATCTCTAAATATTCTCTTCCAAACCTAGACATATCTTTTACGATAATACAATTTATTCTTCCTATCCTTATATCTTCCATCATTTCAAGAAAGCCGGGTCTTTTAAAATTTGTTCCGGAATACTCATAATCCTTATATACTCTTAAAACCTTTATTCCTTTTTCGTTTGCTTCTTTTATACAAAGCTCCTCCTGTATTTCAAGTGAATTGCTTTTATCTCTGTAAGCTTCCTTTCTTTCCTGTGATAGTCTTGTATAAACACCGGCAATATATGTTTTTTCAACTATTTTTATATTTTCTGTATTTATTTCTGATTGTGATTTATGTCTATTTTTCGTTCTAGCCATAACATACCTCACTTTCAGCACTTACAAGACTTTTATTCATAACAGAAGGTATAGCTTTTGACTTTCCGTTTGTAGAAATACTTTTCTTTGCTATAATATTATTCTTAAATTTGCTCTTGTCCGCTTTTGTCATTTCCTCAAGTAAAGATAGCTCTTCGGTATGATTAAACCTGACATCTATCGTCTTATCTTCAGAAATAAAAATTTTATCAATGAGCATCACAACAGATAGCCTGTCTATTTCAGATAGATTTTTATATCTGTTAATATCAATGATCCAGCTCTTATTTTCATCTATCTTATACTTCGTATCTTCCTGTTTTTTCAACCTATACCGGATACTTTCATCTAGCTTAGTGAGTTTTTCCATATAATTTTTTCTAAAAAGGTGATATTCTTCTTTACTAATCACATCTTCTTTTAAATCAAGGTAAAGGGAAGATAACAATTCTTCCGTCATAGCTTTTTCTCTTTTCAATATAGGAACTTGATTGTCTTTCAGATTTCTATTTATATCTATAAGCTGAACTTTGGAATATAGCTTTTCATTAAATTCAATATAGGTTTTTATTATTTTAGACACTGCTTTTATCAGGGTTTCTTCCTTTATGCTGTGTCTTTTGCAAGATTTTTCCTTGTTATACTTTGAGCATATATAGAAAACTTCTTCTCTTTCTTTATACTTTACAGTTCTTCTAATCAAAGAACTTCCACATTCTTTACAAAACAGCATCCCGGTAAAAATATCAATTTTATCCTTACCACGAGAGTTGTTTAAATCTCTTTTAAGCATTGTATTTGCAATAGCAAAAACTTCCTTACTTACGATTGCTTCGTGGGTATCTTCTACCCTTATCCATTCTTCTTTATCTTTTCCAATTTGCTTTTTATTTTTATAGTTTAAGGTGATACTCTTTCCCTGTAAGGTGTTTCCAATATATACTTCATTTTCTATAATTCTGTTTACTGCCTTCGCTGACCAATTTCCACCTTTTATATTTTGAAATCCATTACACTTAAAGCCTTGACTTTCTTTATATTTTCTTGGAGTTAAAACACCTAAGTGATTTAACTCATCTGCAATTGCCTTTGAAGAATATCCCAAGAGCTTCATATCAAATATATTTTTGATGTTAGGAGCAGCTTGTTCATCAACCGCCAACTTATTTTTATTCTCATCAGATTTTTTATATCCATAAGGTGCAAAAGCACTGATAAAATCCCCTTTTTCTCTTTTTATCTTCTGGGAGCTTTTTACCTTATTAGAAATATCTCGGCAATAGCTGTCGTTGATAAAATTTTTTATAGGTAATATTAGATGTGTGTCATTCATATCCGCACTTTTACTATCATAATTGTCATTTACAGATATAAATCTTATCCCGTTTTCTGGAAATATTCTTTGTATATATTTCCCTGCCTCTATATAGTCTCTTCCAAATCTTGACAGGTCTTTTACAATAATCGTATCAAATTTCTTATCATAAGCATCCTTTATCATTTCTTTAAAATTCGGTCTATCAAAATTCGCTCCTGAATATCCATCATCAACATACTCTCCAACGATTGTAAATTGATTTTTTCTTGCATAGGCGTTTATCATTTCTCTTTGATTGGATATGGAATTGCTTTCTACTTTTTCTCCATCTTCTTTTGAAAGCCTCAAATACATAACCGCAATATTTTCTTTATCTACACTATTTTTAAACATAAAAAAGCCTCCTTCAATTCAATTTACATACAATAAATCGAACTAAGGTTAGGCTTCCACAAAAATATTATAACGCTCCTTATATTTTTTGTCAGCCCCTAATAACCCCTAATAGACAGAAAATTTTTCTTTTATGTATTCCTCTACTAAATTTTCTAAGCTAAATCCATTTTCATTAAATTTAACTTCTACATTCCAACCATCAATTTGATTTATTGTCTGTTTATCTTTTTTATCTGTTTTCATTTCTATATCTATATTATGTTCATCACACATAATATCTTCTCCTTATCTTTAAGATTTTTAAGTTTTATGACATTGACAAGTGCATTGGCTGCAACATAGGAATTTCACCTCCGCCCCTTTTCAAGATGAGCCGGCATCAACTGTAGAAGTATCATTATCCCCGCTAGTATCATCGCATAAGAGTTGCCAACATCTTTTTATACAAACTTATTTATCGCTCCAAACCTTATATCCTCTACAAATATAGGTATTCATTTAAACCAATCTTCCTTAGCAAGTTTATCTTGGCGTAGGTTGTAAACTGCTCCACTACCGGTTAACGTCTTGTCTTGGTCTATTCAGTTGTCAAGGTTCAAATCTATATATAACGAGGTATAAAAGTCCCTCTATATATAAACCTTACTTTCAGGATAACTTTTAACACTTTTTTTGAATATTTTTTAAAAAAATTCTCAAAAATAGAGGACAGAGATCTTTCCCCCTGCCCTCTACTTAATTTAATTATCCAAAAATTTTCTCAGCTTCTCTAAAATCTTATCTCTTAGTCTGCTGATTTTCATTGGATTTGTATCTTCTTTCTTTGCAACTTCTGTGAGAGTTTTATCATCAAAATACAGTGCTTCAATTAGTTTTCTCTCTTCATCATTTAGACTATTTAATGCATGATACAGATCTTCTAGCAACATTTTAGTTTCAATGATTTTTTCAACATCAACAGTATTATCTGCAATATCTACAACATTTGTATTAAAATCTCCAGAACAAAATACCTTATGTTTTCTATCTAATCTTTTCAAATGAGCCTCATGATTAAGCTCTTTTTTATATACTCTATACACTTCATCGGATACATAGATCTTTTTACCTCTGACATAAATATATTTTTCTTTGGTTGACATCCTTTGATCCTCCTTTTTATACTTTTTTTGATTTTTGAGCATAAAAAAGGAGGATCTCGGCATTTTGACATGCGAAATCCTCTTAGATGTAAACAGTGGAAAGTTCTTTGGCTTTTCTTATATTCAGGTTTTAGTTCTTTAAAAAGGGCAATATAGAGAAGTTAAAATCAATTTGAAAACATATATAATATCCTTATAATATTTTCTTGTTGATAAAAACAATCTCCACATATATGCTCCTCATTCTCAATACATATTAAATGTACCTCCTTAAAAATTAGCTGTTAGAAATTTTAACCCTACAAAACATTACTTTCATTTTGTATTCACATTTTCTAGATTCTTTACTGTATTTATCATCATTATAAATCCAACAACAATCATAACGAAGTCAACAAGTGGCTGCGTGAACCAAACAGCTTTTACTCCAAATGCCATTGGTAAAATAATCATTGCGGGAACAAATATGAAAAGCTGTCTAAGCATAACAATAATTCCTGCTTTCTTTCCGTTTCCAATTGATTGGAAGAAAGTAATCGTCATAACCATTACTCCATACAGGATAAATACTGAATAAAATAATCTAAAGTTTCCAACACCCTGTGCAATAATATTTGCTTCTACACCAAATAACGAAAGTATCTGACTTGAAAACAGTAAAGATGGAAGCCAAAAGATTGCTGCAAGCACAAGTCCTCCGATAGAAAATACCTTCATACCTTGTCTTACTCTATCAAACTGTTTTGCTCCGAAGTTTGTACCAACAACAGGTTGCAGCCCCTGACTCATTCCCCAAAGCGGAATAAAGGAAAAGGCATATACACGAAGCGATGCCGCCATCAAAATTCCGTTCGGATCTCCACCATATTTAAATGCCATTTTATAAAGCATGGTCTGCTGAATCATAAACAGAAGTTGCATCATCATAGCGGATGAACCGACAGAAAACATTTCTTTTTTGATTTCCGCATCAGACTGTATCTTATGAATTTTAACAACCTTACTCTTTTTCAAAAAATAATGTAGTGTTACAGCAGCTTGAACAAACTGTGCTGTAATCGTAGCAAGGGCAGCACCTTCAATAGCGTATTCGCCCATAACGGTCATTAGTATCGGATCAAGTATGATATTAAGCAAAGCACCAAATCCCATAATCAGCATGGCTTTTTTCATCAGTCCTTCGCCACGCATCACCATATTGGCAGACTGTGTAAAGTTCACAAATAGAGAACCTATAAAAATCACTCTAAGATATCTGATACCATAGGCTTTAATTTCACCTGTTGCACCGACCATATCTAAAAAGTGTGGTGCGAGGAGTATTCCTCCGACTGTGATGATAGCAGAGAACAAAATCACCCAAAAGATTAAGTTACCCATAATTTTATCTACAGTTTTCTGATCCTCTTTTCCAATGGCTCGTGATAGGACAGACGCAGAACCTACACCAAGCAAGGTTGAAACACCGCTGTTAAAAAAAGTGAAGGGCATTGCAACACCACAAGCGGTCATTGCTGTTTGTCCTATAATTTTTCCGGCAAAAATCCCATCCATCAAGGGATATAGACCGATGACTATCATTCCGATTACCGCCGGAACTGATAGCTGAAAGAGTAAGTCTATCGGCCTTTTGGTTAGTAGTTGTTCTTTCATATCCTGTTTCAAGTACTTACCTCCATTTATTACAAATATATTCTTACAGTATTTTTACGCCATTATTTTTATTTTGTAGTTCTACCATATTCTTATAAATCCCATTTAAAGCAATTAGCTCATTATGCGTTCCTTGTTCTGCAATATTCCCTTCCTTGATTACAACAATATTGTCGGCATCCCTAATCGTATTTAATCTGTGAGCAATAACTAATAAGGTTTTATTCTTTACCAATTCACTAATTGCTTCCTGTATATAGCTTTCATTGTCCACATCAACACTTGCTGTTGCCTCGTCAAGAATTACAATAGGAGCATCTTTTAACATGCAACGGGCAATAGAAATTCTTTGTTTTTCACCACCGGATAAAGTTGCTCCTCCCTCTCCAATCATTGTGTTAAATCCATCAGGAAGTGCCATAATAAAATCATAGCATCTTGCTTTCTTGGCTGCTTCTATAACTTCTTCTTTCGTTGCATTTTCTTTACCCATGGCAATATTGTTAAAAATCGTATCTTGAAATAAATAAACTCTCTGGAAAACCATACTGATTTCCGACATCAATTCAGATAGTGAAACATCCTTTATATTCACTCCTCTAATCAAAATTTCACCGGAGTCTACATCCCAAAATCTTGTCAAAAGATTTGCTACTGTGGATTTACCTCCCCCGGACTGTCCAACTAAAGCCGTCATTGTATTCTTATTCATTTTGAAACTCATATCATGCAAGACCTCTTTTTCACCATAAGAAAATTTAACATGATTAAAACAAATTTCAGGTTCTAAAGAATCATATTTTGAAATATGTTTTTTGCCTACATCTTGTAATTCAGTTTCATTTAACACTTCTTCAATGCGATCCAAAGCGGCGTTCATTACAGTAAGCCTTGTAGCTTCTCCGTAAAGTGTTTTTAAAGGTCCGAATAAGTCAAACACAAATAAAATAAGCCCCAACATATACGGAAGACCCAAAATCCCTTGATAATTAAGATATAGAGCCACTGCTAAAATAAATGTAATACCAATTCCATAAATAATATTTAACCCAGTTGTCCATGGCGTTATTTTATTTTCAAATTTTATAGATGTGTCCTTTGAGGATACAAAATTATCTGTAAGAGATTTAGAATTTTCACCTAAAAGGTTGTAACTTTTAATAACACCTATACCTTCTGCAAATGATAAAACTGCATCCGTTAGTTTTTCACTTTGTTCTTGTCTAATAGCCGACTCCGATAAAGACATCTTATTCATGCTACTTGCAAGCAGTGTTGCAACCAATGTTACACACACCGCAATCAATCCAATTCTGTAATCTAAAACAAACATGAATATTGTTAGCACAAGCGTTGATAATACATAGCTCATCATATTTGCAATCGTACTCATGGAAACTTCTTCAATAAAAGCCATATCCGAGCTTAAAACTGAATTTATTTTCCCCAAATTTCCTGCTGTAAAATATCCCATAGGGAGCTTTCTAAGATGATTCCCAATCTCCATTCTTT
The DNA here is from genome assembly GCA_963520775.1 of uncultured Peptostreptococcus sp. Lineage (GTDB taxonomy): Bacteria > Bacillota > Clostridia > Peptostreptococcales > Peptostreptococcaceae > Peptostreptococcus. The sequence continues at coordinate 166,503 of CAUQSL010000001.1, read as the reverse complement.
TATCAGCAAAAATCATAAAGCCGGCTGCACTTTGTAATTTATCACTTAAAAAGTGAACTACTGCTTGTAATAAAACCACTAAAACAAGCCCCACCCCTACATATAGAAAAGTTTTGGAGGTATTCGTTTTTTCATAAAATCCAATCAAAACGGTAAATGCAATAAATATAGGCATTTTACTTAAAATAGATTCAATAAAGGCAAATATAAATGCAGACTTTATTCTGTTTTTGTATTTGCCCGATAAATTTAAAATTCTTGAAATTAGTCTAAACATTCATTTCACCTTCCTTTCTGCTGATTTTCCAATCTTTACTAAATAGCGTCGCATCCCATAATTTACGATATTCTGCTGAAGATTCTAATAAGTCTTTATGTTTTCCATTCGCAACTAAATGACCATGATCCATAACCAATATCTGATCTGCATCTACAATAGATGGTAACTTGTGTGCAATAACAATTAAGGTTTTCCCTTTTACAAGTTCACGAATAGCTGCTTCCATTTTTTCTTCATTTTCAGGATCTGCATAGGCTGTTGCCTCATCAAGTACAACAATCGGAGCATTCTTCAAAATAGCTCTCGCTAACGATATTCTTTGTCTTTCTCCACCTGAAAGCATTTTTCCTGCTTCCCCTGCTAAAGAATAAATACCATCCGGAAGTCTATTTAAGAATTCCATACACTGAGCTTTTTTAGCTGCTTCCATAACCTCATCATCACTTGCAGCTAAATTACCAATACGAATATTTTCTAAAAGCGAAGTATTAAATAAATATTGGTCTTGTGCTACATAAGAAATTTGCTTATTGAGAGATTCCAATCTTATATCTCGTAAGTCTTGTCCCCCAATACTTATACTTCCATCTAAAACATCATAGTAGTGAATTAAAAGTTTAGCTAAAGTACTTTTTCCTGAACCGGATTCGCCAACAATCGCTGTCTTTTCACCGGCTCTTGCCGTAAAACTAACATTATGAATAACATTCTTAATATAGGTTTCAGGCTGTCCGTTTTCTCCCATCTTGCTTAACTGATAGCCAAAGGTAACATTGTCATATAAAATAGTATGCCCTGTTCCCTTAAAATCATTTTCTCCCTGGTTTAAAGGAGCCATATTTAAGGCTTGTTCTAAAGCAGAAATCTTATAATTTAACTGTGGCGTAGTTGGTAAAAATCCAAGAGCTTTCAGTAGTGGTAATCCTATACTTAAAGAAAGGCATAATATCAGTATTAAGTTAGAAAGACTTGCATAGCCCATGTATACAAAGTAACCACCAAGCGGCAATGTTAAAATAATCGTGCATGGAAGTAAAGCGCTGTATAACGCCATCCATGGCCATGCTGTCTTATACCAAGCGAGTGCATAATCTCTATAATTACTGATATCTTTAGAAAGGCGCTCATAAGACTCTGTTTGCTTATTAAATATTTTTACAACTTCCATACCGTTTACATACTCAATAATGGTATTATTCATTTTTCCACTTGCCATATAATATGGTCCCATTTGTTTCATACCTACAGAGTACATAATCATCATTGCAAGAATGCTAACCGGAATAGAAGCTAATGACATTAATGCTAATCTCCAGTCAATAAAAAACATTGAAACATAAACCATAATAGGTACAATTAGGTTAGCTATTCCTTCAGGAAGTGAATGGGCTAAAAGCACCTCTAAACTGCCAATATCATCCACAAACATTTTTTTGATTGTACCAGTCCCTTTTTCTTCAACAATACCCAATGGAAGATTTTCCATTTTTTTCTGTAAGGATGTTCGAAGTCCAAGCAGCGTGTTGTATGCTGCTTTATGGGATACATTAAGACCTAAACCTCCTAAGACAGCTTGCAACACTAAACAAACTAAAATACTGATCAATAAAATAGCAAGTCTTTCAAATTCTAATTGCTCACCTAAAATAAGTGGATTGATAATCTGATATGCAAATAGAAAGGGTAGCACACCCATAATTACACTAATAAGCATAATAAAACTTGCTAAGTGAATTGATTTTTTATGCGAACCTGCATATTCAAAAACCTTATTTAACATAGTTTTTCTCCTTCAATAAATTTCCTTTTTTATCCATAAAATCCATAATCAACGCTTCATTTCCCTTTACAGATATTTTTTTATAATCCTTATCGCCTAGCATTAAGACGGAATGACAGGTTTTAAATAACAACTCTAAGTCATGAGTAATTATTATAATTGGAATCTCCTTTGCTTTTTCTGTCATTAAATCGGACATAATTTTCATACTTTTATAATCAAGACCTGATGTTGGTTCATCCAGAATTATCAACTTACGACCGGATAAAAACGAAGTAATAATCGCCAATCGTTGTTTTTGTCCACCGGATAATTTCTGCGGATGATTGGTTTTTTTATGCCACAGGTCTGTATCTTTTAGATATTCTCGTATTTTTTCTAAATCACTTTCCGAGTTTTTATCTTTACAAAATATCAATTCATTTTCTACTGTGTCTAAAAAAATCTGAGCATCTACATCTTGTAATACACAATATGAGTTTCTAAGCCTTTCCTTTTGTTTCTGTCCACAGCTGACATCTAAATATTTTTCAGATAATCCGCATAATGCTTTTGCTAAGGTACTTTTTCCAATACCATTAGGCCCAATCACTCCCATTATTTCGCTCTCACCAATCTCAAAGGTTAAGTTTTCTATCAAAGTTCTTTTGCCTTGATGAATGCAGGCTTTATTTACTTTGATATATCCTTTAGCTAAAATGGGTTCTTTTTCTGATACCAATTCTCTTTCATTAAGCGTTCTTAACTCAAGCTCCTTACATTTATTATTACTAAGACTCCCATTCGGAAAAATATCACATATTGTACCGTCTTTTATATAAATCAATCTGCTAAATATCTCTTTTAAATAATAGAGCGTATGTTCCGCTATTATTATTGTCTTTCCCATCGCCTTCAATCTGATAAGTATTTCACTGAAGTGTTTTATACTATCGTAATCAAGACTGCTTGATGGCTCATCAAAAAAAATAATATCCGTATCATAGATAAGAGTTCCAGCTATAGCTACCTTTTGCCTTTCCCCTCCTGATAACTCGAAGATAGACTTTTTTCTTAGATACTCTATTTCAAGTAACTGCATTGCTTCGTCAACTTTTTCTCTTAAGATTTTTTTCTCTAAACCTAAATTTTCACCAACTAAAGCAATTTCATCTTCAACCACATCACAAAAAAATTGATCTTTAGGATTTTGAAATACATTGCCAATATATTTAGCTAACTCTCCCTTTTTATATGCCGTTATATTTTTCCCTAAAATCTTGATTTCTCCGTCAAAATCACCATCATAAAAGGATGGAATAAGCCCGTTTAGTAATCTTAAAAGTGTTGTTTTTCCGCATCCAGAAAGACCTGTTAAGACTACAATTTCGCCTTTCTTTATAGACATTTTTAAATTTTTTAATATCAAATCCTCTCCATAATGAAAGGATCTTATTTCTGCCTCTAAAATATTTTCCATAAACTCGCCCCCAACAAAATCATCCCTCCTACTATCATTGAGATATCAATAAATGTAATTTTCACCTCATGAAAACTTGTTTTTTCCCCATCGTATTCAATTCCTTTTGATATAATTGAACAAGTTAAGGTATCACTTATGTCTATGCACTTATACATAAGAGGAACAAAATATAATTCAAATGTTCTAATTGGTTTGAAAATGCTTGCTTTAAATCCTCTAATTTTCATACCATTATTTATTTCCTTCATTCTAATAGAGATTTCCGGAATAAAACGGAAAAATACTGTGATTCCTATACCTATTCCACCATCAATTCCAATTTTTCTAAATGCAGCAATTAGATGCGAAGAGCTATATGAAGACAGAACTCTTCCCAATATGAAAAGTGAAGCAAATTTCAACACTATAAGTAGCATTGTATATATAGAACCAATCAAAACATTTCCTAAATGGGGTCTTAGTAAATAAATAAGTCCCCATACTATAAGCAATGAAAATATTGTTCTAAATGCTTTTTTAATTGAAAATAAGGATAACAGTCCTAAAACAAAAATAAGGGAAAATAAGTATTGGGTTTGTTCTCCTATTGTTAAAACAACAGAAAATAGCAAAATCAACCCAACTATAGTAAGCGGGTTGATTTTGTCTGATAGTTGGTATTTGTTTATATTATTTTTTACATCTCTACAAAACACTTTTTTTCTTCCTATCACTAAAAAATTTATTGTAAATATATGTTCCAAAATAGGCGCCTATAACTGAAGCCACAATTGCAATCAATAAACAAATCAAGATATTTTTAGGTGTGTAAAAATTGTAAAGGAATGTTGCGTAATCGGTTGTAAACATCTTTGGAAATTGCTTTGTAAGTCCTTCTACACCAAATACAAACGTAAAATACATGGCATGTAAGGAATATATGAACATACCTGCTCCAAACGCAGCCCCAATCTTCATATTCTTGTTCTCATAATTTTCCTTTTTACCAATTACAAGTTCTGCTAAAAGTCCTGCAATAGCACAAACAGCAATTACTGGCCACATTCCCATGAGAACATAGAAAACACCCATCAATAGGAAGTATAAAAATGCTGTACCTCTTTGCCCTACCTGCTTACACATAATAACAAAGACCGGTGCTACAATAATTGTTGGCAGGGCTGATGATAAATATAAACTTGGAAGCATTCCAAACGATCCCGTCAAAAAACCTAATCCCATTGTTAATACAAACCCAATAACAGAAAATACTGCTATTTTTACAATACCTTTTAAATTCATAATTTTGTCCTCCTTGTTTTTTCAATTCGATATATTTCTATTTTCATACAGAAACAATATCCGGTTTTATTTTTATTCTTCTGAGATCTCGAAATATAACTAAGTTATGTTTCGGGCGAAAAATTTGTCTATATTCCTCGTATCTTTTTCCATCCCTCATTAAAGAACTCCGAAATCAAAGCTGCATTCAATTTCACTTCTTCTTTACTTTTTGAATGAACTGCTACTTCCGATAATGCATAAAAGTACGCATGGTTGATTAGATGAATTCCTCTATTAGTTATCACATTATTTACATGATCCGCTCCGTATATCATACTTAAAATTTCAAAGTGATTTTTATCTTCTTTCTCGATAATTCCGTCTAAAAAGTTGTTAAATTTTGTTCCATAAGAACCAAAGACCAGTAATTCAAATACATCTTTATTTTCAAAGAAATATAGAACCATTTCAATAGCACCTTGCGCTTTTGATTCCAAAATCTTGGAAATAGTTTCTTTCTTTATATGACTTTCTCTTTTATAAACATCAAAACTCTTATCTTCATACATAGCATAAGAGCTTTGTATCTGATTCACGATTGGCTCTACTAATTCGGAGAAAAGAGCTTCCTTATCTTCAAAATGACCATAAAAAGCACCAGTGGTAACACCAGCAGATTTGCAGATTGCTCTTAAATTAGCTTTTTCAAACCCTTGTGTTTTAAAAATATTCTTTCCACAATCCAATATTTTTTTATGAGTTGCTTCGTAATCACCATTAGCCACGATTTACTCCTCCTTTCTCCAAATATAACTTAGTTATATTATAACACACTCTTCTTTTAATTTCAATGCTAATACATGTAAGTACTACGCTTTTAACACAAAGAATTTAATTCCTATATGCTAAAATATAATTGTTTGATATCTGAATTCCTTTAATTCCGAATTTATATAATTCATTAATAATACATTCATTATCTATATTTTCCCATTCCAATGTATATACCATCTGTCTTTGCGAAACTTTATCTCTACTAATATTAATCAAAAACTTCCATTGAAACTTATTTTTTCCCATGTATTTTTTTTCTTTCATTATCAATTCACATTCATAATCTCCTACTCTAACATTCTCCAATACAGTTCCGTTCTTTATATAAAAATACTCTCTACTTAAATTACTTATAAGTATAGGGGTATCCTTTTCTAATTTTTCACCTAAATTTTGCCATAGAAATTCTCTTTCATGCATATTAAAATGTCCTACTACCCCCATCAAAAAAACAGCAGATATATCTTTAGTAAATTCAATTTCAAATATATTAGTATCAACAACCGTTACATTATTTTTTTTAGCAATAACATTTTGCAATTTGGACATTAATGCAATTCTCATTTCTGGAGATTTTTCTATAGCATAGATCTTTTCGCAATCAAACATTTCAGATATATATATTGATAAATTTCCGGTTCCTGCACCAATGTCAAATACTATTCCTTTTTTCCTAATCAAAGGCATAATTTCATCAATAATTTTTTTATCTTGTTTCCATGAATTTCTACTTGTAATATCGTAAAATTCGACTTCTGCCCCATACAAATCACATATCCCTCCTTTATTTTTGATATTTTTTCATTATATTTTCATGTATTTTTTTTGTATCTCCAACTTTATGATACTCCACTTGATTTGTGTATCCAATCTTCTTGCATATGTCTGACCACAATCTTGATACGAAAATTTGTGATTGAACATTTGACAATTTGATATCTCTATCCTGATTATTTAGTTCAACTACCGCTCTTTTGACAGCGTTAATCCATATCTCTTCAAATGTATTAAGAATACTTGGAGCAACACTGCTTCCTATTACAGTTGCTGTAGGTATCTTTAAAGCTTCATTGTTACTATCAAAACTTAATAAATTATTTGAATCTCTTGGTAATTCTATAAAAGGCAACCATATAATAGGTCCATTAGTATTTATCAAACATAATCTTCCATTACTAAACGTAGCCTCTATTCTATGATATAAATGCATTGGATGATCTGCATCATATTTATCAACATTTCTATTAATTTTAAATGTAACTGGAGTGTTTCCTATTTCTGACACTAAAACAGTATCACATATTTTATATTTAGTATCTAAATTACATAAATCACTCACATCACCTAATTTCCAAGATGATATTGAATCTAAACAGCAACTCAACATATCAATACCATCATACAAAACATTAATTGAACACTCTAGTGACATATTAACAATATTACTTTGCTTTTTTAAGTCATTAAGTATCTCTAAAAAATCCAAAAATGGTTCAGTGTATCTATAGAATGGATTAATCATAAATCCAGCATTTTTTGACACTTTAAGGCATTCCAATATTTCTCTTTCATGAGCTGGATGTTCTAATAAAACTGAAATACCTCTTTTTAACAAACTTTTAGCAACTTCAAAACCACGACCACCAGCACCAGAATTTGGAATTATAACACAAGCTAAATCGGCTATAATTCTATCATCATTAGCATCTTCAAAATACGGTACTTCTAATTCATCCGCCAACATTTTAGTACGTTTACTACCACTACCTAAAATTCCAGATATATAGAAATCCTCCATTTTACTTATTGCATTAAGATATATCTTACCAAATCCAGAACCACAAACTAAAACACTCGTTTTTCTCATCATAAAACCTCTTCTATATTTAATTTATTTGTTTTGAAACAATAGGTAATTTATTCAACAGATCAAAAATACCTTTATTATAAAATAAATCACAATATCTATTTATACCAACCACTTGTAAATCCCTTTCTAAAATCTCTTCTATTGCAGTATATATTATATATGCTGTTATATAATCAGGATTTGGAGTAGAAAAAATAGCCCCTCTACTACAGCAGTCTAATATACAATTTATATAAATTGAAACATTTTCAAAATATTCCTTATTAACATATTCTGAATCCTTAAAATTAATATCTTTATAACTATTCTCTCCCAAAGCTGTATAGGAGCATATATCCTTTATTTTATATTTTTTTCCGATATATTCGACTTCATTAATTATATATGGAAATATTTTGCAATCCTTTAATTCCGATGGTATATAATTTGGATACAGTTGGTCTGAATACTTTAATTCACCTCCTTTTACATTCTTCATGAAATATCCGTCAAAATTTTCACTTTTCGCATTTATGAAATCTTTTTTTGAACTATTAGAGAAATTGTATTCTCCACCATGAATTATTTCAATTTTATCAGGAATTTCACTCATTTTTTCAATGAAATTCATTAAAAACACTCCAAGTAATCCTGGAATAAATCCCGTGTTTAATATCACTTTGGCAGCAGATTTATCTTTAAAATGAAGCAACTTACCTCCACTTGGATCAATATAATATATATTTTTCCTTAATGCAGCATAATACATAAATTCACTTAATTCAGATGATGGTCCTGCTGTTCCTACCAGTATTGAAATATCTCTACAAAACAAATCTATTTTTTCTTCATCTCTAACATCAAAAAAATGACCTTTTTCATTTTTAACATTCGAGTTCTCATTATATCCACATTTTACAGTATATCCTTTTTCTTGTAATATCTGAATTAAAATGCTTCCAATTCTGCCACTTGAACCTAAAATTCCTATAACTTTATCATTCATCAATTTCCTCCATTATTAAATTCAACAATTGTTCTGTATTGTCATAGAATTTATAATCGCAGTCAATAAAGTTAGGATTTCTATCTATAAATTCTATCCTTTTTTTATGATAGATAACCATCCTCCCTAAATATGGCTCATATATATTATCTAAATTAGGTGATATAGCTACAATTTTTTTGAAAGCCTTCCCATCTATAATTTTTTGACTCGCAAAGTTTAATATTTTATTGAACTCATTATCAAAAGTCAATATAACTTTCTCTTTGCAGTCATCTAATTCAACTAGATGTTTGAATGTTTTTACTTTTTTAAAATCAAATTTTGTTAATTTCAATTTTTCTACTATCTCAAAATATGACTCACAATTTATATCTCCAAAAATAACAACTCCACTTGTTTTGAAGTTTTCATTATTATAATTTTCTTCAGTATTATTCTGATTAAAATTTTTTCCTCTTTTTGCATTTTTAATATACAGGATAATTTTATCAATTGTTCCAGCTGATAAGGATACCCTTAACAATTCATCAAATTTAATATCATATTCTTCAGCATATAATCCCATAATCTTTCCAGCTGCTTGAGATAACATCAATGAATCAAACCCTAATTTTCTTAAATCATCATCTAAGTTCAAACTCTCTATAGCTCCAACATCTTTATATATTTTTACTATTGCACTCGAAAAACTATCACTTGTATTATGTGATTTTATTTTTTTATCCAATATATAATTGTATATATCTTGTAAATTACATTCAGATAAAGATATTTTTAATAATTCATCAAATTTAATATCATAAGTATCTCCATATAAATTAATTATCTTTCCAGCTGCCTGCGACAATAACAACGAATCAAATCCAATATCTCTTAAATTATCCTTCTCTGCTAAGCTATCTACTTCTCCTATCTCCATATATATTTTTAACAGTGATTTAAACATATGATTTCCTTTAGATTTTCTTTCTGCATCATTAGGCTTATTCTCATTTTCAAAACCATGTTTAAAGGATGGATCTTGTGTTTTCATATAGATATCTATTAATCTTTTTCTATCAATTTTTCCATTTTGTGTTAAAGGTAACATATCTACACATATAAATTCACTTGGAATCATATACTGAGGCAACTTATCTGCTAAAAACTCTTTATAAGTCTGTTTTCTATTATCATTTTTTCTCATAACAAATATTTTTTGTCCAAAATTCGAATAAAAATCATTTGAATTTTTGTCTGGAATAGATAATATTAAATCTAAATTACAAGATTTAATACTTTCTTCCCATTCCTCTTCTGAGAAAAAAATATTACCACTTTTTGCTCTTTTGTCAGTATGATTTGGCATCATAAATGCCTGTGAAATATCTATTTCTATATGTTCACCTACTGGATCTGCAATTATAATAATACCACTATCCGACAGCATCTCATTTAAAATAGAAAGTGAATTGTCAATATTGATGACATTATTCAGTACTCCAACTGCAACTATAACATCAAATTTATTGCTGTTTATCTTATCATCTGCATTATTTAAATCAAAAATTCCAGTATTTATATATGGATATTTTTGTTTTATGTTATTCAAAAAAAATGCCGAAACATCTGTAAATAGATATTTATAGTGTTTATATTCATTTTCTGCAAATTTACTAAGTATGAAGTCAGTTGTGGCTCCTATACCTCCGCCTACCTCTAATATATTTGCACAGCTAGTATCTTTCAAATGCAAATAAACTACATCTGATATTATATTGTTAATATATTTAGAGATAATAGTCTGTTTATAAAGAGTTTCAGCAATATCTATATTTCCACCTGGAAATAAATTCACTAGTGGATTCATTTTCCCTGACAACAACTCACAGAAATTTTCTGCATGTTTTTTGATATAGTTAGTAACAGATTTTGGAGCGACAATGCTATAGTCTTTACATAACTGATCCCATAAATCATTACTCACAATCTTATTACTATCTACAAAGGTATCTTCTATTTTTTTTATATAATCATGTTTCTCTAAATATAGCAACATTCTATCTAATATTGGCTGATTTTCTTTAATTACACCTGTTTTATTTACTATTGACCTATATTTTTCCAATTTAACTGAAAAAATTTCATGATTCTTCAAATTGTCGTATACTGATTTTAATATTGCATCAGTTAAGCATCTATTGAAATCTTCCAAATTAATGTTCTTATCATCATGATTTATTTTATATGCATCCAAATACTTTTTTATTGAATTATTTTTTATAATAAAAGCTATAATTTTATTATCTATCTTTAAAACAAAGCAATTTTCCAATGTATTAGACTTTAAAAGTTCACTTTCTATTTCAGATATTTCTATCCTATATCCATTTATTTTTATTTGATTATCCATTCGACCTATAAATTCAATTTCGCCATTTTTTTGATATCTCCCTAAATCACCAGTTAAATAATAACGCCAGTTTCGCTCACTATCACAAATAAATTTTTCCTTTGTTATAGCTTCATCATTCAAATAACCTTCTGCTAGAGAGTATCCTGCAATTGCTATTTGACCAACAGAATATATCTCACACTCATTTAAATGTTTATCAATAACAACAACAGTTTGCCCATCTAAAGGCTTCCCATATAATATTGAAGGTAATTCTCTAATCTTAGGATTTATTTCATGATAAATAGACCATATCCCTCCCTCTGTCGCTCCTCCTAAACTTAATAACTTACTATTAGGAAAGATTTTAATTAATTTTTCAGGTAGTTTTACTTTAATAACATCTCCAGATAAAAGGCTAAATCTTAGAGAAGAAAAAACATCTCTTTCTCTACAAAAATGCTCAAATAACTCTGCTTGTGCAGGTACTGAATTCCACAATGTAATTTCATATTTTTTTATTAATTCATTCCAATGAGATGGATCATTTTTTCTATCAGAATCTGGGATAACAATCATGCCACCTGCCCCTAACAATGAAAAAATATTAAAAACAGATAAATCAAACGAAGCTTCTGAAATAGCCAATATCCTATCATTTGAGGTAAGTTTGATTAAATTATTTATGGCAGCAAGTGTATTTAATACAGCATTATGTTTCATTACAACACCTTTAGGAGATCCTGTTGTTCCAGAAGTAAAAATCACATATGCAATATCTGACATATATTTATTTTCAACAATATCAAATGAATCATATTTTTCTAATGCTTCATTAATTCTATCTTCATCCAATACAAAATTCACTTTAGCTTTATTTAATATTTTTAGTTGTCTTTCATATGGCTGGCTAATATCAATTGGCAAATAGGAAAAACCACTCATTAATATTCCTAAAATACCAACTATTTGATTATAATTTTTATCTATTTTAAGCCCTATATATGGAACTTCATTACTTGCACAATTATTAATAATATAATCTGATACCTTCATGGCATCATAATAAAGTTTTTGATATGTATACTCTTTATCTCTGTATACTATAGCTATTCTGTCTGGATGTTTTTTTGATTGTTCAATAAATCTATCTTGTATACGTCCTTTGATAGAAATATCTTTGTGGTTATTATAAAATTTTTCAAACGAAATTATATTTTTTTCTAAATTATTTTCCCATAAAAATGAATCTCCAGCAGCTTCTGTAAGAAATCTTTCAAAACGCAAAAACATAGCATCAATTAGATTATCATCAAAAATTCCTTCCCTTACATCCCAATTGATAGATAATGCTTTATCGGGATTCAATCCACCAATATCTTCGACTATTTGACAATCTACCCATACTTGAGGAGTCTTTGTTATTCCATACTTAATATGCAGACTTCTACTATCGTTCTGCAAAACACCCGTAAACACAAATGGAGATATAAAATCTGTATTATTAGCTAATTTTTTTAAATCACCAATAACATTGATACCAGAATAGTTCCTATGATCTAAATCATCTATTAACTGTTCAAAAATAGACCTAGAATACTTCAAAAAGCTTTTTGTCTGCTCAAAATCTACTTCAAGTATATTTACATCTGTAAATTCTCCTACAATATTTTTACTATCTAGTACCGGCAATCTATTTTGTATCGGTATGTTTAATAAGAATTTTTTGTTCTCACTCCATAAACTAATAATATACGAATATGCGGAAAGAATAACAGATGAAAGCGTTAAACCATATTTAATAGACTTTCTTTTTAATGATTCTAAGCAAGAATTATTTAGATAAAATGTATAACGTTTGAACTCGTTTCCTATGTTTGTTTTTGGGGATAATCTTCCGCTCCTAGGTAGTCTAGGATATGATGGAAAATTATTTATTCTATCATTCCAATATTTTTTATCTTCTGATATTCTATTATCATTATACTTACCAACTAAATCTAAATAATCAAAGAAATCCCCTTGTTTTTCATCCAATAATTTACCGGATAATAAAGTTTTTAGCTCTTTAAACAAAATTTGTACACTCCCAAAATCTACAAATAATAAATTTATAGATAAATGCAATATACTGCATTCTTTTGTTTTTACTACAATTCCTTTGAAAGATTTATTAAAAACTTTATAATCTGTATTTTTGAGTTCTTCACGTATCATAGAAATTCTATTATTGATATCATGGTCTGTAGAATTAGAAAGATCAATCACCTCTATGTTATCAACATAATCACACCCATTTATTATACATCTACCATTAAAAATGCTTGCTCTCAACATCTCATGCCTACTCACTAAAATTTCCCATGAATTTAACAATTTATCAGTATCACAGTCTTCTAAAGATATTTCTAAATACCCTTGGCAATCTACACCTCCCCATTTTATGTCATTTTGAGAGCCTATATAATAGGAATGCTGCATCGGTGTAAGCTCATGCATCTTAATATTTGTACTATTGTCATCTATAACCGTTTTCATTAGATTTTCCCTTCAAAAATATCATCGTCATTTAATTCTATCTTGTCTAAACATTTTTCTACAAAGTCTATTGGTGTAACAAATAAAAACACGGATTTAAGTTTTATATTTATGGCATACCTTTGATTCAATATTGAGATAAACTTTGTTGCATTAAGACTATCTAAACCTCTTTCTAATAAGTTATCATCTTTATTGATATCTTCATTTAAAATTTCGCACCAAATATCACAAATTTTTTCCACTTTTATGTCTTTCTTACTTTTCATAAAATTAACCTATGTCCTTTCTCATCTGCAACATAACCCACTTCAATATGCTTTCAATAGCTTTATTGTCAATTTCTCCACCGATATCTTCAAGTGGAGACTTTACTTTTTGTAAAGAATGACCCAATCCTGGGAATAGCTTTATATCTATATTTTTATTTATTTTCTTTGCAAACTCTACGCTCTCCACAGGATTAATCCATCCATCATTAATTCCATGTAATATAAATACCGGTTTACCAAACTTGCTAAAGATATCTAAATCTCCATTCCATGAATCAAGAAAAAAATTTTCCACATAATTTGCAATGTTTAACGAATTATCTCCTATTTGTTTTGCAACGTTCCCCCAATCTTCTTTTATGTTTATTACACCATCTGAATCTGTATCAATTCTATCGTTAAACCTTAATATTCCATTACTCGCTTTCCTTAATAGCATCGTACTAAATGCAAATGAAACAGAGGAAGAGTTTAATTCGTAGCTTTCAAAATCAGAAATATTTACTAAGCCATCATTATCTCTATCTATTTTTTCTAACTCCATAGTAACTAACTCTTCTAATATATATTTGAAGTAAGAATTCCAGCCTTTAGCAACACCTGATTGCAATATTAATCCGTCTATCCCACCTATCTCTTTAATAATATTAGCTATTACTCTAACTCCTTCACTCCAACCATATATATAAATCTTACCTACATCATGCCTATTTTTTAAATACTTCGTTACACAAATAGCGTCCTGTATTATTTTATCAATTTGATAACCATAATTTTTATTAAACCTAAATGTACTTATCCCATTTCTTAAAAGTTCATCCGATATCACCTTGAAATTTTTAGAAACAATCCTATTGGAATAATAAACGGTTCCATCTTTGTCGCTTTCTCCAGAACCATGAATGAACAAAACTACATTTTTTTTGCTGTTTTCATGTTCAATATCATATTCAAATTGACCGGTTATATTTTTTTCAGAGCCTTTTATAATAATTTTTTCAACGCAAATATCTTCCATAACATTATCTCCTCCATCTATAAAAACTTTGATTTCATATTATATAATAATTTTATATAGTTATTGAAAAGTGTTTCAATATACTCTTTTTCAAATAGCTCTTCTACGTAATCCCAAGAAATAACCATAGAATTCCTTATTAATCTAATATGATGGTCTATTATCACTTGAGGTGTTTTACTAATAGAATAATCTTCTGTAACAAATCCATTCATAGTAGTATCTTCTTCTATTACACTAGTTAAAACAAATGGAGATACCGTCTGTCCTAACTTATTTTGTTTTATATACTTAAATGAATCCATTCCATCATATTCAATAAATTCTAATATTTCTAAAAAAGAATTTCTGATATTTTTTAAATCGTCACAAAAATTTCTGCTTCTTGTATAATTTAAAACTGCTATATTAGAAAATTCACCAATCATATCATTTTCACTTTCAGTAATATTTTTTCTTCCATTCATAGTTAATATTATTGAGGAATTTTCTTTACCGCTAACTTCAGCTAAAAAGCTAGTGTAACAAGTTGCAATATACATAGTAGGCGTATATCCCAATAGTCTGAGTTTACCAAATATTTCTTTAGTTTCATTTGCGGTAAATTCATAGCTAATTCTTTTAAATGTTACCTTTTTAATTTCTGAAAAATTTTTTTTATATTTCAACTCTGGAATACTATATTTTTTCATCTCATCCGAAATATACTTATGATATTCTTCTATTTTCAAGCCATTTAAATATAAACTTTCTTTTCTTTTATAAATACCATAACTAGTATTTACACTCTTTTTATATATATCAAAAAAGTATCTATCAAATATCTTCTTGATTAAGTTATTAGCACTCCATGCATCTAATACTATACAGTTGAATATAAAATACAATCTATCATCGCTATTTGAATCTTTATGTACATAAAAATCAAAAAGTGGCCAATCATAATACGAATACTTCTTATCAAAAATTAAATTTCTAATTTCAGTGTAATCAAGATTGTTATCAAGTTTTTTTATTTTATACTTATCGAATGTATCAAAAATTACATACTTATCAATATCAACAAAAAAACATCTTAATCCTTCATTTTCAAAAATTAATTCATTTATTATTTTCTCAAGTCTTACTATGTCTATGTTGTTTATGCTGTATTCTATATAATAAGCACAATTAGTTCCACCCAATTCACAATCTGTATCCATCCCTAAAATATATGATTTTTGAATAGAACTTAACTCTATTCCATCATTAATATTTTTTAATACTTTTATAAACTGTTTTTTATTTTCCCCTATATATTCTCTAAACTCAGAAATAAATTCACTGCTTGTTCCATCCATAGCTTTATATTTTATTTTTTTATCATCTAGATATAATCTAACATTATTTTCTCTTAAATAAATTATATATTTTAAGACACTTACATCTGATATCAATGTCAACCTCCTATTTCATTATAGAAAAAATAAATTCAGCAAGCTCACTAGGAGTGGATTTCTCAAAAATAGTTTTGATGTTAAGTTGAACATCAAATTTTTCATTTAGTAGTTTAACTAATCTAACAACTTTAAGAGAATCTCCCCCTTCAATAAAAAAGTTACTATTATTACTAATGCATTCTGTTGATAAAACTTTTTCAAATAATTTTATCACCTTATATTCTATGTCATGAAATTTGCTTTTTTGTACAGTATCCACATATTCATATAGGGTCTTCTTTACATTTTTATTCGAAGATATTACTTCTATCTCAACTTCATCTGAATCTAAAATATCGACATAAATATTATCCCAATTATCGTTTTGAATCATTAAGTCAATAATATTTTTATAATCATCAAACATTTTTAGAATAGTATTTTCTTCAAACAATTCTTCTATATAATCCCAAGATAAATATAATCCTCCTTTTAAAACAAACACTTGATGATCTAACCAAACTTGAGATGATTGAGAAATACTATAACTTAGGTTATCAATCCACTTCTCTTCTCTACTCTCATCTATACCAATTCCACTAGTGAATACAATCGGCATTACTGATTCGATATAATTATTGGTTTTTTTTCTTATTTTTCTTTCAAATTCAATTGAACTATATAGTGAATGAGAGATATCATCTAGCAACTGATTCTGAACATCAGTAATTTTGGAATATAAACTTTTTCCACATTTTTCTTTGATTTCCAATAAGTTTAAAGTGGTAAAATCCCCTATCACGCAGTTTATATCATTATGGAGTTGCTCTCTATCAAATCTAGTAATATTTAATGCAAAATGTTTGTTGTTTGACCATTTCTTAAGTGTTTCACTATATGCAGTAATAAGTGCAGCACCGGTTGTAACTTCATATTTTTTACAAATCTCCTTAAAAATATTCCATTTATTTTCAGATAAGTAAAAATCTTTTCTTACAAACCTTACTTTTTTAATATTTCCTTCATAATTCATTAACGGTAGTTTAGGATATTCCGGAAAACTTTCGATTCTATCTTCCCAGTAATTCTTATCCTCTATATATTTTTTTGTATGTTTTAGCTTTTCTAAGGCTAAAACATAATCTCTATAGCTTATATCAATATCCGGAATTAACTTTTCATCATACAACATTTGCCATTGCTTTAGCACATAAAACATACTCCAGCCATCAAATATTATGTTTTCAAACCTAACATGTAGTTTGACAATATCTTTTTTTAGCTTAGTCACCCTAACGTCAAATAAAGGCCATTTATCATACTGTATTATTTTATTATATATTTCATTTCTGATTGTATTGATTTTATTCAAAATTCGATCTTCTTCAATATCACTTAAATCAAAAACTTGAATTTTATAGTATGGAACATCAGACAGTATTTGTTGCTGTCCTTCATTCAATATTATAGCCTTCATCATGTCATGTTTTTTTATTAATTCATTAAATGACTTTTCTAATTTTCCTGTTTCTATATTTTTCAACTCTACTTCAAAATAACAATTCGTAGATATATCACTTAAATTATGTCCCCCATTCTTTCCCATCCAATAGGCAAACTGTATATCAGTCAGTGGAAAAGGCTTATATCTATTATCTATATCCACTATAATCTGATTTTTCATTCCTTCACTATAAATATGCTGTTCTTTCCTACTCTTTACTACATTAGATAATTTTTCTATTGTCGGATTCTCAAAAATATCTTTTACTGAAATCTTAACATTATACAAACTACTGATCTTTCCTGCTATCTCAGTCGCAGTTAGAGAATCTCCACCTATATTAAAATAATTATCTTTCTTTAAAACCTTTCTATCAGATAAAACATTTGACCATATTTCACATAAATTTCTTTCTATATCACTATATTCCTCATTTTGTTTTTGTAGGCTTTTTTTACTTTTGGAACAATTTCGACTCAAATTTCTTAATTTTTTCCTATCTATTTTCCCATTTTTATTTAATGGAAATTCCTGTATCGTATAGTATATATCTGGAATCATGTACGATGGTACTAATTCTTTTAAAAATTCGTTCAACTGGTCTTTTTTCAGTATTTGCTTATTTTGATTTAATGCAACTATCACCATATTTCCACTAAATTCAAAATTATTTCTTTCTGTTGAATACATAATGTCATAATTAGAATCATTTAAAATATCAGTTACCTGTTCCATAGTAACAATAGGTTCAGTTTTTTCATTCGAATCATTGTGATTCTTTGATAAATCAATCATTCCTAGAATAGTTTCTTGAAATATGCTTGTATTTTTAATCTCTGTTATTAATAATAGACCTCTAGAGGTAAGTACTTTCGATATATCAAATCCAAAATTCAAAAGATTATTTCGATGAAGTGAATTAATAGAAATAACAATATCAAAACTGTTATCACTAAATTTTTTAGCAATCTCTCCTTTTACTACTTCATATTCAAAAAAATCTTTTTCTAATAATTCTTTAAAGTCATTTCTATAAAACTCAGAATTATCTACATATACATATTTTGCTATACTACCCTCTAGCTCATTAACTATATCGGAAGTAATTTCTATGTCTCTTGTACCTAGTTCTAATAATCTAATCTGCCTTCCCTTAAACTGTTTCTTAAACTGCTTTATTATTTGTAAAATATTTTTCTTTAGTTCGTCATATCCAACAAAATTTTTTAATATATCATAAAATCTAAAGTTTCTTGAGTGTAAAACTTCCAATGGGTTTTTTTCATCAGATAATATATATTTAACATCAGGAACTATTTTTAAAAAGTAGGAATTTATTTTTTCTAATTGTTCATTTTCTATTTTTACAAATATATTTTCATAATTATTACATCTGTATCCATCTTCATCTAGTTTTAAAACATTAAATTTCTCTAAAATATTTATCCAACTAGAAATAATTTTTTTACCTTTAGTAGATATAAATAATACATTCTGTATTTCTTTTTCTAAATTAGTATTAGATGAAAAATCTATCCCAATGTCTTTAAAACAATTAATTATAAATCTTAAACACATTCTATCAAGACTATAAATAAAATCATCATAATTCATACATAGTCTTCCTATGTCTACTACTTTTTTCAAATCAGTTCCTAAATTCTTATATTCCTGCACAATGCCAATATAATCATCGTTAATGATGTCTTCTTTTAGTTTCACAAAAGAAATCAATCTTTTATTAGAATTATTATCTGAAATATAATCAACAATAGTATTATCTACATTGGGGAATTTTCTTATTGCCTCTTCAATTTCACCAAGTTCTATCCTATGCCCTTTAATTTTAGTCTGACTATCTTTCCTACCTAAAAATTCAATAGTCCCATCATTCCAGGTTTTTCCATTATCTCCAGTTCTATACCATCTTATCCTATCTTGCTCAAAATACTTTTTATTCGTTAATTCTTCGTCACCATGATAGCATTTAGCAACACCCACTCCACCAATAAGAAGTTCACCTTTAACATAATTAGGGCAAATTCTACCAAATTCATCCACAACTCTATACACTTGATTCTTCAAAGGTCTACCATATGGAATGGAAATCCAATCTTTCGGTATTTTTCTTGGTACATTCAAATGGTTTGACCAAATAGATGCCTCTGTGGCCCCACCCATAGCAACAACAATAGAATTTGTATTTTCACTAATATTATAAAATCTTTCTGGTAAATTTATAGCAATCCAATCTCCTGAAAGCATAACAATTCTAAAAGGTAATTTTCTATTTTTCCCCTCAGCCATAGTAACAATCATATCAAATAAAATCGGCACGGAATCCCATATTGTAACCTTATATTCATCAACTAAATTTAACCATTCATCAGGATCTCTGTAGTTCTCTTCACTTGTTGTAATTACTGTCCCACCGGCACTAAGTATTCCAAAGATATCATAAACAGATAAATCAAAGTCTATTGCAGATACCATCAGTATTGTATCTTCGGCATTTACATTATATTTTACATTTAGATCAATACAAGTATTGATAGCACTTGTATGCATAATCTCGACACCTTTAGGAACACCAGTCGTGCCTGATGTCATAATAATATAGGCACTGTCATAAGGGCTAGTCTCAACAGGTTGCTCTAATTTAGCTTCATTTTCCATAGCCACGTCCAAATCAATAATTTTAACTTCATTTTTATTTAAGCTAAAATCTGTTATTGTCTTTTCATCACTTATAATACTCTTTATCCCTATTTGATTATAAATTTTACTTCTTCTATCATTTGGTTGAGCAATGCCTATTGATACATATGTTGCTCCAACGAATAATATTCCCAAAATAGCATAGAACTGTCTGCTACCCCTTGGAAGGGTTATCCCTACATAATCTCCTTTTTCAACGCCATTATCGTTTAAATAACCCGCAACGTTTAAAGAAATCTCATAAAGTTTATAATATGTTATCTGTTCTTTAGTCTCGGAATCTATAATTGCAACTTTATCAGGATTTAATTTTACATTTCTAAGAAAACTGTCATATAATGTTTCGTCCGGATATTGAAGCGGTAAAATTTCCTCAACATCCTGCTTTCTAATAGAGTTTTGATTTACAGGCATAACATCTACTTTCTTTTCCCATCCTTCATTCTGCGTTAAAGATATAACTAATTCGTATAAAGAATCCATCATATCGTCTAACATTTCTATTGGAAAAAGTTCATCCACACTATCCCAACAAAGAATTAAATTACCATCTACAATATATGTTTGAAAATCAAGCCAAACTCCTGGCGTTTGGGAAATCATATAAGATACTTTCCCTAAATTCTTCCTTGATATTTCAGTTTCTAACGGATAATCTATATTGCATGCAAATACCACAGGTGCTATATTCACACTTGTTCCTTGATTTTTTGATATATCCCTTTGAACCTTAACTCCACTATATGCACTATGATATACATTCTCTAAAAATGTCTTGCTTATTCTTCTTAAAGTATCCAAAAATCTTGAATCATCTGTTGTCTCGTGTTCTACCAATAAAATATTCGTAAAATCAGACACCATATCTTTTAAATATTCATTTTCTAAATCTCTATTAAATAGCGGTATATTTATAAAGAACTTCTCTTGATTGCACCATCTCTCAAGAACAAGAGCATAGGCAGTTAGAAGAACCATGGACGGTGTACTTTGATACGATGCCGCTATATCTTTTATAGCTTCCCATTCATCATTTTTAATAATTCTCTTTCTTCTTGTAAATTTCGTTTCCTTAATTTGTTCAGGTTGTTTCTTTAATGGTAAATTCGGTCTTTCTATTTCAAAGGAGTTTATTTTTTGTTGCCAAAACTCCTTATCTGCATCATTGATTGATTCACCAATTCCGTTTTGCATATAATCCTTAAACGTATATTCATTCAAATTATCAAGTTCGACTCCTGAATAAAGTTCAGCTAATTCTTTAATCATAATACTCATACTCATTACATCGGACACAAGCAAATCTACATCAAAAAATATCCTTGACTTTCCATCCGAAAATTTTGCCAATGCTACTCCTGCAACTTGCCCTTGATTTACATTTAATTTTCTATGAGATTTCTGTTCTCTAATTTCTACTAATTTCAAATGTAGCATCTCTTCATCAAAATCAGCTAAATCAATAACTTCTATTTCTTGACTGTATGGTTTATCCAATATCTCCTGATGCCCGTCTTTCGTAAATTTTGCCCTAAGCATAGGATGTCTGTATTGAAGCTTATTCCAAGCCTCTTTTAACTTATTCTCATCAATATTTTCTCCATCTATTTCAAGATATGCATGGCAACCCACACCACCTAAAATCTGATCATCCTCTCTTCCGATTAAATAAGAGTACTGGACATCTGTTAAATCAAACTTACTTTCATCACTTTGGATAATTGATGGCTCTATATTCTTATCACTTTTCACTCTGGATTTATCAATAAGTTCATACCATTTGGACAAATTCGGTTTTTCCATAAGTTTTGCAAACGAAATTTTTATCCCCGTTTTCTTTAATTTTCCAGACAGTTGCATGACTTGAATAGAACTTAAACCTTTTTCAATTAAATTTTCATTTTCTGAAACTACTCTCTCTACGAATATACTTTTCAACCAATCATTTACTAATTCTTTAGCTCTTTCTTTTATATTGTTAAGTTCCATTCCAAAATCCTCCTTTAAAAAGTTTCTTTTAATTTATTTCTATCTATTTTCCCTATGGCTGTTAGTGGCCACGCATCAATATATTTAACAGTATCCGGCAATTTAAAATCCGCTACATTATTGGAAATCAAGAATTTTCTAACCTCTTCCAGTGTAAGTTCCTTATCTCCATTTAAAATAAATACAGCAATAGCTTCTCCTTGCAAGCGATCTGGCAGTCCTACAACTTGTACCGAGTTGATATTTTCATGAGTAAGCAAAATTTCTTCTAATTCAAGCGGTGTTATCTTCTCACCCGCTCTGTTGATGATTTCTTTAATCCTTCCGACAATTTGATAGTTTCCATCCTTTAGTTTTCGTGCTTTATCTCCTGTTCTAAAGTAACAATCTTGTGTTATACATGTTTCATTTACTTCAGGAAGATTATAATAACCATAAATAGTATAAGCACCTCTAACGATAAGTTCTCCGTATTCTTCAATACCCACCGTTTTCCCTTGTTCATCCACAATCAGTATTTCATCATATTCACTAATCGGTTTGCCTTGTGTTTGCCATCTTATTTTATCGTCATCTTCTTTATTTGTTGTCAAAATCAATCCCTCAGCGATTCCGAAAATCTGTTGTAGTTTAACATCAAAAACTTTTTCAATTTTTTCCGCCAACCAAGGTTCCAAAACTGAACCTCCGACTTGTATAACCTCCAAAGAGGAAAGATCATACTCTTCATACTCTAAATAATCCATACAAATATTGGCAATTGCAGGAACAAATCCCGTTATCGTAACCTTTTCTTCCTCAATTAAAGGTAAAATTTCATCAGGACTTGTCACATTGCACAGAACCACTTTTCCGCCTTTCGCAAAAGTACCCATTATCCCTGGACACCCTAAAGGAAAATTATGAGCTATAGGCAAAGAAGTAAGATATACACTTTCTTGATTTACATTACATCTGTCCCCTGTTTTATTCGCAACATAGATATAATCGCAATGTCTTCTTGGAATCAGTTTCGGTATTCCGGTTGTACCGCCAGACAATAACAATAAGCCGATACTCTTATAATCAACATAAGGATATTTATATGGATATTCATTTTCAATAAGAGATAAAAATTTTTCATACTCTTGATTATCTCCAAGAATATAAACTTCTAATTTCTTATTTAATTCGGATTTAATATCACGAATCATATCCACATAGGAAAATCCCAAATATCTATCCTTTGCAATATATGCTATCGCTTCTGACTTTTCTATAATTCCTTTTAGTTCATTTTTTCTATGTGCAGGTAAGCTCATAATCGGAATAATGCCTATTTTAAACATTGCAAAAGATATTACGATAAATTCATAGCAATTTGGAAGTTGTAATACAATCTTATCTCCCTTTTTGAAACCCGCTTTAAGTAGTCCATTGGCATATTTATTAGAAAGTTCATCAAGATCGTTATATGACAACCTCGTATCCCCATCTACAATCGCTGTTTTATCTTTATAAGTTTTAGCACAATTAATAATAAACTCTCCTAATGTTATATGTTCCCAAACATTTTCATTATAAAATTTTTCCAATTTTTCTTTTATTTCTATATCCATACTTCCTCCTATATGCACTATATGCAAATCGCTCCAAAATACTTGTCTGATGATAAATTTAACACTATCAAATCTTTATTTGTTCTCTTTATCTTATCTTCAATTTTTATTATCTGATCATCCATATGAATGACTTCTATCTCTTTCGGACTTCTTATAAGACCATATCCTTCATATTTTAAGTAAGCTTCTTTTGCTGTCCAATATTTGTAGAACATCGATGTATCAGATCCTATGCTTTTAATTTCTCCAGATGTAAAACAATCTTCAAGGATATCTCCAAACTCAAAGCTCTCATTCATTTTTTCAATATCTACTCCAAGTTCTCCCTTTGAAAAGCCAATTACCACAAATCCATCTGTATGTGAAATATTGAACTTAATCCCACTTTTATTTTTAATATATGGTTTGTGATATTTCTCTCTTAAAACAAGTACCTCTGTAAATGGAACAGCTAATATCGTTTCAAATGCTTTGTTTAAAAGACTTCTTGAAACCGCAAAATTCATTTTCGCAACTTCCGATTTATATACATCAAGCTTTCCTAGTTCTTCCTCTTTCAGAAAGTTTTTCAAATCTTCTATCATAAATCGGTCTGTGTTAGATATAACTAACACTATATCAGAAAAAATTAGTGCTTTACTTATATCACTTAAATTTTGCAGTTCTTTTTTATTTGAAATTTCTATTCTATATATTTTCATCGGAATTAACAAACTCTTTAATCGCCTTTATTACACTATCGGAAGATGTATTTACAAACATATGCTTACCTTCAATATATTTGTAAGAAAACTCTTTTGTCGTGTAATCCCGCCATTTTAAAAGTTGCTCAAGCTTCATTTCTTCGTCTATATCGCCCATTAATCCTAAAATCTTACTTTCTATTTTCTTACCTTCTACATCTTGATAAGCTTCATCAATAATAAAATCAGCTCTTAATGTAGGTAAAAAAATGCTAATTAAATCTTTATTATCTAATATTTCATTTGGAGTACCGTCATATCTTCTTAATCCTTCAATAAATCCTTCATCATCTAAATGATAAATCGGATTCGGTTCTTTATAACAAGGTGCTCTTCCGGCTGATATGATAATCCCATCTGGATTTGGTAAACCGCTTTCTTTAATTTTTAAAGCCAGTTCATAAACAATCTTGGTTCCCATGCTATGCCCGAAAAAATAATAAGATGATTTAAAATCAAAAACTTCTTTCATATTTTCAAATAATTCTTTTACAAGAATATCTATATTACTAATTGCCTTTTCAGAAAATCTGTTTTCTCTTCCTGGATATTGAGCGAAATAAACTTTATTAAACACAAACTGTTCTCCCCAATTTTTAAAAGAAGATACACCACCTCCAGCATAAGGAAATATAAATATAACACCTTTACTTTCATTAACTTCCAAATCATTCCCTGATACAAAATATCTATTCAAATTATCCCCTCCATCCACAATTTTTTAATCTTTTTTAATGATTAGGTATTCCTAACTTGTACTAACACATTTTAATAATTATTTTTAATATCTATCGAGGTATTTTATTCTCCAGAACTCCATTAGTATCATACAACGTCCTTATTATATTCCTTAATATAGGAATGTTAATTGTTTGTTTCCCATCACTCCATGCAAAATCCGGTTTAATATGTGCCTCAATTAATACTCCATCCGCTCCGGTAACAACAGCAGCTCTTGATAATGGTTCTATTAATGATCTTTTCCCTGTAGCATGACTGGGATCTGCAATAATTGGTAAATGTGTCATCTCTTTTAAAAGAGCAATTGAGGCAATATCCATTGTGTTTCTCATGTAATTCTCATATGTTCTTATTCCTCTTTCACAAAGAATTACTTTTTCATTACCTTCAAGCATGATATATTCCGCACTTAACAAAAATTCTTTTATCGTTGCACTTAGTCCTCTTTTTAATAATACAGGCTTATCTATTCTCCCAAGTTCTTTAAGTAATGGATAATTGTACATATTTCTTGAACCAACCTGCAATATATCAACCCTATCTATCATATATTCCAGTTCTCTAACATCCATAATCTCTGTTATAACCGGCATGTTTATCTCATTTCCAATTTTACAAAGAATATCAATACCTACTCTTCCTAATCCTTGAAAGTCATATGGTGAAGTACGTGGCTTAAATGCTCCTCCTCTTAAAATATTAACTCCTGACTCTTTCATCTCCAAAGCAATTTTTCTCAATATATCTTCTGATTCGATCGAACATGGTCCGGATATAACTATCGGTTTATTTCCACCTATTTCTAATTCTTTTATAAAAATTATTGTTTTTTCTTTATATTGTTTAGTTACTAAATATCCATTTTCTAAAGATAAATTTTCTGTTTCCAAAAAAGTTCTTTCTTCGCTTTCAATTTTTTCTTTTAAACTGTTATCAAATACATTTATAATATGATATTTTTTAACATCATATATATCATGTTCTATTCCTCTTGAAATTAAATAATTGATACATTTTTTATAACAATCTTTATTGTTGAATACATAATGCATTTCACATCACCATCCTTTAGTTTGAAACAATCCACTTCATCGCCTCACTATAGCCATCAAACCCTTTTCCTAAAATTGTCTTTTCCGCAAACTCAGTTATAAAAGATTTTTTTCTATAAATTTCTCTCTTGAATAAATTCGTTAAGTGAACATCCACTGTTCTTATATTAACCGCTTTTAATGCATCTAAAATTGCGATGCTTGTATGGGTGTAGACTCCTGCGTTAATAATAATTCCGTCATACTTTCCATATGCAGCTTGAATTTCTACATGCGACACTTATAATATTCTTCAAGTCTTTCCTACTTATACAGTCAATCGCAGCACAACCAATTTCTTTTGGATATACCAAATTTATTTTATCACCATTATTCTTTTTATCTTTTAACACTTCTTGATATATTTGTTCTTCATTATATTCACAACTCACTGGTAATTGATATTTTTTTAATATGTTGATTATTTGCAAATATGTTTCTTTAGAAATGACACCCAATTTATAATATGCTTTGCTGAACATAGCCATACCGATAGCAACAGCATATCCATGAGATACAGAAAAACCACTTAGTTTCTCTATTGCATGACCGATTGTATGTCCAAAATTTAATAATTGTCTCTCACCTGATTCTTTTAAATCACATTCAACAATCTTCTTTTTGATACTTATACTTTTTCTGATTACAATTTCTAATATATCTTTTTCGTATACATTTTTTGACATAAGTAAATCAGACAATTCCTTATCTCTTATAATTGCACTTTTAATAACTTCAGCCAATCCATTTCTAAATTCTTTATCAGAAAGAGTATCTAAAAATTTCAAGTTTATAAATACTGCCTTAGGATTATAAAAGGTACCTATTAAGTTTTTTCCATCTTCAGTATTTATTGCAGTCTTTGAGCCGATAGAGGAGTCCACCATAGATAAAAGCGTTGTTGGTACTTGGATATAATCAATACCTCTCATATATGTAGAGGCTACAAATCCTGACAAATCTCCAACTACACCACCTCCAAATGCAATAATTAAGTCATGCCTATCTGTATTAATCGAAGCTAAAAATCGAATTATTTTGTAATATTCTGATATGCTTTTAGATGTCTCTCCTGCTTTTATTACATATTTATAAGGCTTTTTTTGATGTAAAAAATTAAATTCCGAGAATTTTGAACATAACGAACTAACTGTTTCGTCTGTAATAAAAATAACTTTTCGATATTTATAATTATTTTCAATAAATGACTGTAATTTTTCTCATATATCTATACCAAAACATATCTCATATTCTAAATTCCAGAATAAATCCAACTTACTCATTTTTAATCCTCTATATATACAAGTTTGTTTATAATGCTTCCAACTTTCTCTTTTGTTTCCTCTAATTCTCTTTCCGGATTCGATAATTTCACAATGCCAGCACCAACTCTAACCCAAGATTCTTTTTCATTCTGAAAAGCTGTTCTTAACACCAAAGCTACATCTAGTGTACCATCTTTATCGTAAGTTAATACTCCGCCACTATATAAGCCTCTCTCATCTTTCTCTAATCTATCAATGGCTTCTATACATTCTTTTTTAGGTATTCCCGATGCAGTTACTGCCGGAAATAATGTTGTAAAAGCATGCCATTCATTAAATTCGTCTTTAATTTTTCCTCTTAATCTTGAGGCTAAATGTTGAACTGTTCCTCTTTCTAAAACATCCATAAATTGAATTACTGAAACACTATCCTTATCGCAAACTTTTTCTAGTTCTTCATATGCCAATTTTACTGAAACTGCATGTTCCGCAATTTCTTTTGGATCTTTTAAAAGTTCATCTTTTAATTTTTTATTAAGCTCTTTATCTTCCGTTAATGCTCTCGTTCCGGCTAACGGAAAAGTATATACGGTTTTATCTTTATCAACCTCAACTACAGTTTCCGGACTAAATCCGACCACTTCTAAATCATCTATTTTCATACAATATGATCTAGCAGGATTGTTATATTTCCTTCCTTCCAAATAACTATCCATGAATGAAATTCTTTTTCCCAAATTTATTTTTCTGGATAAAATGACCTTTTCATATTTATTACTCTTAATTTCTTCTGTTGCCTTTGATACAATACTTTTATAATAATCTTCTTCTATGGACTTAATCAGCTCTAATTTTGATTTATCATTTTCCGTAATAATTTCTTTTACTTCTTTCAGATTTGATAAACAATCTTCAACCATAGAAACTATACACTCAAACTCTTCCATATATCTAATTAAAATTCTATTTTTTTCAATTCTAATATCTATATTAGGAATGAAAAGTTTCATTAACTCGTCATCATTTGCAGTATTTAAAAAAGTTTTTTTAGCATAGGAAAAATTTGCAAATCCATATGCTTTCCATTCATCTATATGTACTTTTTTGAAAATGTTGTAAATATCTTTATTAATATCATCAACAAAAACTTCTTCTACATTATCGCCCTTTTTAATTTTAATTTTATCACTGAAAAATGAAATTTCTAAATACTTACCTATCCCCAATGAAATTTCACCTCTACTTTTATTTTCATAAATCATATATGAATCGCCTTGTTGTTCTAAAAATTTTTTTGTTACACCAATTGCTAATTCGTACTTATTCAAACTACCATTCAAAATATCTACACTGTGTTCCTTGTAATTTTTTTGTTCTTTGAAAATTAACATCTCATCCATAATCAAATTCTTCTCCTTAGCTAAATAATTTCATATATCGTATTTCTTTTATTTTACTATAAACAAATTCTGTTCTCTGTATAGAACTTAATTATATTTTACTCCCAATAGATATTGAATGTCAATATCTTATTTTGCCTCCACCAAATAAAAAAAGTAGCTCCAAACGGATTATAATCTCATTTGGAGCTACTTAATTTTTTTATATATTTTTTTATTTTTTCAAAACTTTCATCTGATATTACATGTTCAATATCACAAGCTTCACTTTCGGCAATATGTTTATTTACCCCTGCTTCTAATAATAAGTTCTGTATATATATATGCTTTTCATAAACTCGCTCTGCAATAGCATGTCCTTCTTCTGTTAATCGTATAATTTTATCTTCATCATATACAACATATCCTTTTTCTTCAAGTATATGTATTGCCTTTGTAACTACAGATTTGGCACGATTCATCTTTTCAGTTACATTCTTGTGCCTAACTTCATTATTTTCTAACGATAATATATAAATATTTTCCAAATAATTTTCCACTAAATATACTCTATGCATAAAGACTCCTTTTCATATTTTATCTGATTATCTCATTATATATGTTTTTTTCTTGAATAGCAAGCACAGTAAGTGCATATGCACTTACGAAAAAATTGACTTGAGCCTTGCTTTTGCATCGGACTATTTTCGTCAATTTTAGCTTGTTGGGGAAATCCCCAAACCCCTGTGCATTCAATCTTACTTATAATTATTATTTAAAGTTTTTCCCATAAATTTATCTGTATATTGCCTCGATTTCATTGAATTTTTCTTCAAAAAATGATATAATATTTTTGCAATTTAAATAAAAATTTTATCTCTTGACAGGAGATTTCTTGACAAAGAAATATAAAAATAAATGAAACCTGTAACTCAAGTCTATGCTTGTTTTTACAGGTTTTTTCTTTTGTAAATTTTTAATATATCTATGAATTGGAGGTTATACTATGGCAAACAGAACAAGAAATAACGGAATATACCTTATGCTTTCCGATGATGAACTTAAAATTTTGAATAAAAAATATGAACTGTCTGGTTGTAAAACCCTTCGCCAGTTTATTATGAAATGTATATTGGAAAAAGATATTTTTGTACTGGATATGAAAGTGTTTAAGGAGATGTCTACAAATATCGGAAGAATTACAGGCAGCATCAATCAGATTGCAAAGAGAGTAAATTCAACAAGTATCATCTACAAAGATGATATCAATGATTTGAAAAAGCTCTTGGAAAAACAGGGAAAAGACATCTACTTTCTTCGCAAAAAGCTGTATGAATTAGGGAATTTAGGAACAAGCGATACGGAGGAAATCTAATGGCAGTTACAAAAATTCATCCGATAGAAAAAACACTATATTTAGCCTTAGACTATATTATGAATGAAGATAAAACCGATGAAAAAATTCTTATATCTTCTTTTGGCTGCAATCCTAAAACAGCTCATCTTGAGTTTGAACAGACAAAAAGAGAATGTAATTCCAAAGCAAAAATTTTAGCAAGACATCTAATTCAAGCATTTGCTCCGGGAGAAACTACACCTGAACAGGCACACCAAATCGGACTGGAGTTATGTGAGAGAGTCTTGCAAGGAAAGTATGAATATGTCCTTACTACGCATATTGACAAAGGGCATTTACACAATCATATTCTGTTTAACAATGTCAGCTTTGAAACAGGCAAAGCCTACCAAAGCAACAAGAGAAGTTATCATCAAATCCGAACTGTCAGTGATGATTTATGTAAAGAAAACGACTTGTCCGTTATTGATGAAAACTACAAAAAGTTCAAGAACAGATACTCTACAAACGGAAAAGGCTATACAGAATATACGGAGTTTAAGAAAGGAACTTCTTGGAAAAATAAGCTTCAGATTGCGATTGATAAAGCTGTTTTAAAATCCAAAACCTACGAGGAATTTCTAAAGACAATGGAAGATTTCGGTTATGAAATCAAGATTGGAAAGTACCTTTCCTTCCGACATAAAGATAAAAGGGATAACGGAAGATTTACCAGAGCAAAAGCATCTACTTTAGGGGAAGATTACACAAAAGAGAGAATCAAGGAACGAATCAAAGATCCAAATAAACACCATATTTATG
Organism: uncultured Peptostreptococcus sp.; assembly: GCA_963520775.1. Lineage (GTDB taxonomy): Bacteria > Bacillota > Clostridia > Peptostreptococcales > Peptostreptococcaceae > Peptostreptococcus. Next base: position 135,217 of record CAUQSL010000001.1, on the reverse strand, counting down.
CTAATCAGGAGTATCATTATGAAAAACGCTCCTACAAGAAACCGGATACTATTGTAGATATGAAAAACAATGAAAAGGTAAAATCCTCTAAAGGCTATGAAGTATGGGCAGGCAAACATAATATGAAAACTATGGCATCCGCCTTAAATGAAATAAGAAAATCAGGTATTAACTCCTACGAGGAATTAGATTTAAAATTAAAGAAAGTGGCATCAGATAGACAACAATTATTAGATAAGATAAAACTCATAGAAAAAGAAATGAAGTCCATTTATTCTATAATAGAAAATAAAAATACAATCTCTGAAAATCAACTGATTTATGATATGTATATGAAAGATAAGGAAAACAAAGCCTTTTATGAAGAATATAAATCACAGATAATTGCCTATGAAACAGCTATGAAAAGTCTTAAAAATTCCAAGTTTCAAACATTAAGCATTAAAAATTTATATGATAAGTATATGCTTTTAGAACAAGAAAAAACTACACTTATGGGAGAATATTCCTCTCAAAACTCTATGCTTCACAAGCTTGGGCAAGCAAAGAAAAATACAGATTTATACCTTGATAACAGTCTTGAAAAATAAAAAAAGAAGGAGATCACCCTTACCATATTTCAGGTAAGAACGACCTCCTTCTTCAGTCTCATAAAAATATAGCTTCTCCATTTTTTCTGCAATTATACCTTTTTCTTTATTCTGCTTTCATTTCCATAAGGTAGTCCTCTCTTCTTTTCCATACAACCAAAGAAATAATGGAGATTATAATATAATTGACCACCTGATTCATAAAACTGTTGTTTAAGAGTGGTAGAAAATAAGATTTTCCATTTGTAATAAATCCATGTACCAAAATACAATATACCGTCATAGAACTAAAAAATGAAATAGCTAAATTCAAAATTTTTCCTACCACTTTAAAGTTTTTGTGTATAATTTGAAATAGGATAGAATATATTATTACTGCCAATATTGCTGCCAGCACATCCCAAAAGTATATGGCATATCCGGATGAAAATTGTACGGAAAAATAGTGGTGAGTATAATACCAGCTCGCTATAAATACTGCAAGTTTATCAAGTGCGAACAAGCTGATTTTTACAAATGTTGCTCCTGCAAATAGAATGACTCCCAAATATAGTATAATTAAGGCTATAAAAAGAATAACCAATCCAATCATATCATTCACCTCTCTATCAAAATAATTTTCTTTTTCTTATAATATAACGCTCCTGTTTTAGTTTATCAAACCTCTATTTTTCTATACCTAATAAAAAACAAAGAAAAATAGTGGATAAACAGCCTTATTAGCTATTTACCCACTATTTTTATAATTTTATCTCTCTATATCTTTGTCTTTTTTGATATTGCTCTGTTCTTTTGGTTTTTCACTTGTCTTTTCTTTATACGCCTTTAACTTACCAAGTGCTGACGGTTTCTTTACATCCTTTGTATTTTGATTTGTTTTGACCTGCTCTTTGGCTTTTAACAGCTTTGCAGAATAAACTTTAAGAGACATATATTCTTTTCCGTCTTTTCCCTGACTGATTTTTTCTTTTCCGAATATATGGACAAAATCTCCTTTTTTCAAATTTTCTACACTACTTACCTTATCGTTATAGGCTAAACAGTTGGTATATTTTACATTTCCTTCCTTGTCATTTTCAGCAACTGCAAAACTTGCAACAGTAAAATCTTTACCATCTTTCGATGTCAAATTTTTAATGTCTATATCCGAAGCAATATTACCATTGATATTTATAGTATTTGCTTTTTCCTTATTTTCGTTTGACTTGTCACTAATAGTACTCTTATCCTCTCTTCCACTTTCTAAATCAGGTGCTTCAATTTCATTTTCATCTATATAATCATAAAATTTTTCATCAACTAACCCCATAATCTTATCATTCATATAATTATCATAGGCAACATCAAGAGTATCTTCATTTTCTATTCCTGTTTCCAAAGATATAATTCCTTTTACAAAATCGCTATGATTATACTCTGCTAAAAAAGATAACGTATCTTTCATAGTTTCAAAGTTATTGTTTTGCATATCGGAAATGCTTTTTAAATCATTTGCATATCTCCCATTATCCCATTCAAATTTTCCGCTTTCCTTGTTTTCTTTAATCCCTGTTGCAAGTACAAACTGAGTGCCTGAAAACAGTATTGCCTGATTGTCCTTCACATCTAAAACTGTTGTGTTTTCACTTAATGCTGTTTTGATAGTATCGCCTTTTTCTAATCTCATATTTTTATTCTCCTATTTTTTTACTTGTGTATTTTCTTCCAGTTCTTTATCAATAATATTTTTGATACTTTCTTTTATATCCTTTAAATATCCTTGCCTTTTTAAGCCTTCATAAAAAACATTAAGGATATCGAAATCCTCGATACCCTTAATAGTAGATAGTATTAGTTTTATATCCATATCCTCATAACCCGGATATTTCTTTTGATTAAATTCATACACCTTACCTTTCATTTTAGTAAATTCATCTTCTATATACATAGGATTAATGTTTTCTTTTGTTTCTAAGAGTTTTTTTATTGTGTTTATAGAAAGAATTTTAGATTTTGGAAACTCTATATCCTCCGGTGTGCGAATCACTGTTTTAAACAAGTCTTCTCCTATTCTTTCAAAATATCTTACAGAATAATTATACTCCTCATTTTCAAAAAGTTTCTGCATTTCCCTATCCGTTGCTTTAATATTTTTGTGATATTCCAATTATCTAACCTCCTCTTTACACTCTATCTTTCTGTCTGAATTTTCATTTTGCAGACCTCCTTTCTCCACCTTTTCTTTAAAGTATCCAAGCCTGTCCATTACGGATGCTTTTTCTCTTTTATCCAGATCTCCAAAACTTTGTACTTTGCTATCTCTAAAATCTGCATCGTACCTATCTGCTACTCCGTCCAAATCCATATCTTTTGAAAGAGGATCATAGAAATTGCCATCATCATCAATTTCAAGTCCAAGTGTTGCTTTTAACTTTTCTTCATCAACATATACTAGTTCATTAAAATTCCAAAATTCAATACCTGTTTTTATTTGTATAAGCTCCTTTGTATCACTTGCATCAAGCGGATCATAGGTGTAACTGAAACTGTCGATTAAAGTATTATCTACATAAGTATTCATCTTGTAATTGATTAAATCAAGACTTGTCTGTATCTCATGCTTTTCATCCGGTGTAGTCGTATAAGCCAAGCCTATATCTGTCAAATCAGGAAACATTGTATCAAAATCTTCTATACTATGTGCTTCGTCATATTCTTTGTTTAGAAAATGAATCAGTTCTTCTTTCACTTCTTCTAAAAGTGGATTTTTCTCTTCTTTTATATCTTCTTTTTGTCCCATATCAAGCAAATTATTTACCTCAGCAAGTCTTAATGTCTTTTCTTTTAAAAGCTCTGCCTGTGGAAATTTCTTTCCAATTTCAAGTTTTGCCGTTTCAAATTGATTTTCGGTATCTTTAAGTTTTCCAAGTGTCTGCTCCAATCTCTCAGGCATTCTATCAAGGACATTATCCATTCTTGTTATATTTCCTATCTCATCCGTTCCAAACTCTCCATAATGATTTTCTTCTCCCTTCAGATTGAATTTATACTGATTGGAAAAGCTATCATAATATGCGAACAAATCGAAATTTCTATATTCTCCGATTTTCACTTCCTCAGAACAAAAATTATCTAATTTTTTTATTCCTTTTATCCTATTTATTAAAAACTCTCCGGCTTGCTTTTTATCGGTATATTTTCGTCCACTTAAAGTTAAAGAGGTAAATTTTGATAGCGTTTCTTTATCCGATTTTCCCTCTGTTTCTTTTTTGTTTTCACCTATATTTTCCAAAGTAGTCTGAGCGTATTCTTCCGTTTTTGCTATCTTCTCATCTCTATATGGCTCTACTTTTTCTATATCTTTTTTCAAATTTTCTATTTTTTCTTTTAGGCTTTCAATTTCTTTTGGATATACCTTTGCGACCTTATCCTCCATTTTATATAGATTTGACTTAAAGTTGGATTCCAACATTTTAAGTTTACTTACCTCGACATCAAGATCCATTTTCTCACGAATAAGCGGATTTCCCGTAGCTAAAGCCTTTATTTCCGCATAATTCAAAGTTGCCTCATCGACATCCTCTGCAACACGTACAGGTGTTTTAGAAGTCATAATTTGAGAGATATATTTCTGCTTGTTTTCAAGAGTTTGAAAAAGATAGGCATCAAAGGTATTTTCTGTTATATACCTAAAGATATGAACATCTCTATTTTCATTACCCTGCCTTACAATACGACCTGCTCTTTGAGAAAGATCAGCAGGTCTCCATGGGACGTCTAAATCATGGATTGCTATTAGCTTGTCTTGACAGTTTGTTCCTGCTCCGCACTTACTGGTAGAACCGAGTAATACTCTTACTTCACCTTTTCTAACTTTATCAAAAATAGCATCTTTTTCTTTGTTATTCTTTGCACTATGGATAAATTCTACTTCATTTTCCGGTACTCCCATTTTGATTAACTTTTCCTTTATATCATCATATACATTAAACCCATCTTTATTTGGTATAGACATATCACAAAAAACTAACTGTGTAGACTTCTTATCCCTATATTTATCCCATATACTAAATACATTGCTTACACAAGCATTTACTTTTGAATTTTCATTATCAGGAAGTAGTGGATTTATTAACCTTTGGTCAAGTGCCATTTTCTTTCCGTCGTTGGTGATAAGCAGCATATTATCGGCAGAGGAGTCCACCTGTTTGGCTCGAACCTTATCCGCTCTCTCAGAAAAAGTTTCAAGGATTTGTTCTTGCTCTTCTGTCGGCTTAGTTTTTATGGTTTCATAATGAGCATTTGGTGTTGGTAAATTTAATACATCAGCAGTCTTTATATCCATAAACTGCTTGACCATGTTCATCAGTTCCGGAAGATTATAAAATTTAGCAAATCTGGTCTTACTTCTGTATCCATTACCTTCAGGATTAAGTTCAATTGCTGTAACAGTTTCTCCAAAGGTAGATGCCCAAGAGTCAAAATGTTGTAGGTGCATTTTTTTAAGTTCATCATATTGCAAATATCTTTGCATAGTGTAAAGCTCTGCCATGCTATTGCTTACGGGAGTTCCTGTTGCAAAAACAATCCCTTTATTATTTGTAATTTCGTCCATATATCTGCACTTCATCAGCATATCACTTGACTTTTGAGAATCTGTACTTGTAATTCCGGCTACATTACGCATTTTTGTAAAAACATATAAATTTTTAAACGAATGGACTTCGTCTACAAATAGCTTGTCTATCCCCAATTCCTCAAAGGTTACGACATCATCTTTTTTATAATCATCATTTAATTTCTTTAGTTTTGCCTCCAAACCTTTCTTAGTCTTTTCCAATTGTTTTACGGTAAACTTCTGGTCTCTATCTCTCTTATATTCTCCGATAAAATCTATAATCTCATCGATCTGACTCTGAAGTTCATACTCCTGTCGTTCTTTGGAGATTGGAATTCTCTCGAATTGACTATGCCCTATAATTACCGCATCGTAATCGCTTGTAGCAATCCTTGAGCAAAATCTTTTTCTCTTATCCGGTGTGAAGTCTTTCTCTGTGGCACAAAGGATATTGGCTGCCGGATACAGTTCATTAAACTCTCTACCAAACTGTTCTACAATATGATTTGGAACTACAAACATGGCTTTGTTGCTCATTCCAAGTCTTTTAGACTCCATCGCAATTCCTATCATTTCAAAGGTTTTACCGGCTCCTACTTCATGGGCAAGCAAGATGTTCCCTCCGAAAAGTCCTCTTGCAATAGCATCTTTTTGATGTACTCTAAGCTCTATTTCAGGGTTCATTCCCTCAAAAGTTAAATTACTTCCATCATATTCTCTAAGCCTTGTTGAATTAAACCTTTCGTTATATTCTCTTACAAGCCTTATTCTTCTATCTATATCATCGAAAATCCAGTTTTTAAACTCTTCTTTGATAATTTCCTGCTTACTCCTTGCAAGCATTGTTTCTTTTTGGTTTAAGACAGAACTTTTCTTTCCGTTTTCATCAATAATTTGATCGTATACATTGCTATCTCTAAGGTTCAATGTATCTTCAATCAGTTTATATGCATTTACCCTGCTTGTTCCGTATGTGAAATTAGCAAGGTCATTTCCTTTATCTATACTTTTACCTTCTACTCTGTATTCTCCTGTAAAGTTAGTATATTTGATGTCAATGTTCCATCTGTTTGAAGCAGATGTCTTTAACAGATAAAACATAAAGCTCTTATAATCTTTCTCAGGTATCCAAGTCGCTCCCATTCTAACGGTTATTTCACTTGCCTCAAGCTCCTTTGGCATTACTTCTAGCAGCTTTTGTCTTTGGTAATTTAAACTGGATAGTTCTTTTTTTAAAGTTTCACTATCCTGTTTCAGTACATCTGCATCAATATCTTCAAGCTGTTCATTTTGTTCAAGTTCATGTTCTACATTCTTGATATACGAATCTATTACTTCTATCTTTTCTCTGATATTCCCGGATAAATATTCATCAGCGGTTACGTAGGCTCTTGAAAAATCTCCCAAATTTATGGCTGAAGAAAAAGGAGTAATATCACTTGGATCAAATCCATCTAAATTTAGGAATATTTCTCCCTTTAATCCTTCAATAATTTCTTCTCTTGTTTTTTCAGTGAGTTTTTCCATATAGTCAAAATTGACTTTCCCTTTTTGAGAAACAGATAGGATAAGTGCTTCTGTCAGATTGTCGGTATACTCTATGGCTACTGCTTTTTTTATTGTTCTTTTTGTAAAGATATCGGATTTTTCTATAAAGTTTCCTTCTTTATCCAGTTTTTCCAAAGTGGACAGTAAAGAATAATTAGCGTCTTCACGAAACAGTTTTTTATTCGCCTTACTGTTTAAAATTCCGTATTTCTTGGAAAACTCATCATAAATACGATTTAACTCCCCTTGCTTCTCCTTAATTTCCGTATCGGAATAATCTTCTTTTTGATAAGCAATTACCTGTCTTAATGCTTTTTCTATTCCAAGATATGCCCTTACTTTTTCCTCATCATTTTTATTTAAATCCAATTTTTGCATAACAGAATTTTCTCTAAAATATACCTTGTCATCAATTACTGCATAAGAATAATTTTTCACACTGTCATCAGCCGGAATGGTTTCCACTTCAAATTCATTATTTAATTCTATCTTCTCATAACTTCCTTTAATGTTTTTAATGGCGGTATCCAGCTGTTCTTTCAGAATACTATTTTCATCTGCAACACAGGCAAGACTTGTTCCAAATCTGCTTGATATTTCTTCCATATTTCCAAGTACCATATCAGGGTTATCTACAAAGTATTTGTTATATGTCAGTCCTCTTTCGTCAGTGCCAAGTTTTACCCATTCTTCATCAAGTTTTACCAGTCGATCTCTCTTTTTAAGAAAAATAATATCACTTGTTACTTCCGTACCCGCCTCGCCTTTAAAAGTATTATTAGGTAGTCTAATTGCTCCTAAAAACTCCGCTCTTTCCGAAATATATCTTCTGATATCTTCACTTTTTTTATCTAATGTTCCACTTGAGGTTATAAAAGCTACTACTCCACCGGAGCGTACTTTGTCTAAAGTTTTGGCGAAAAAATAATCGTGAATAAGAAAATTATTTTTCTCATACTCACGATCGGATATTTTATATTCTCCAAAAGGTACATTTCCTATTGCTATATCGAATAAATTGTTTGAAAAAGTTGTTTCTTCAAAGCCTTTTATCTGTATGTTAGCATTAGGATACAACTTACTTGCTATCCTACCACTGATACTGTCAAGTTCCACTCCATAAAATTTGCTACTTTGCATACTCTCCGGAAGAATACCAAGAAATCTTCCTGTTCCCATACTTGGCTCTAATATATTTCCGCTTTCAAATCCCATATTGAATAGAGCTTTGTATATACTGTCAATCACTATCTTTGGTGTATAAAAAGCTGTAAGGGTAGATTCTCTTGCTGCATTATATTCAGATGGTGATAAGTTTTCTTTTAGAAAATCTCTTGCATCTTTCCATTGTCCCTGTTTTTCTTCATCAAACACATCAGAAAGTCCTCCCCAGCCTACATACCTACTTAGTATATCCTGTTCTTCCTTTGTTGCATGACTATGTCGTTCTTCTATTTTCTTTAAAACTTTGATGGCTTCTATGTTATTCTTCAATCTTTCTGAAGGTGGCAAAATCTTATCTTCTCCTGTTATTTTGTAATTTACCGGAGGAATACTCCCCATATATTTATCATTAGAATCATATCTTTCTTCCCTATTCTCTTTCCAAGAAACATAACTTTCTAATTTCTTATCAATGGTTTCTTGTCTATGCTTCGTTAATTTTAAATTATTTCCATCACCATCAATTTTCCCAAGTCCGTTTAGATAATCAAAAGAAAGTTTAAATTCTCTATGGCTATTAGGATTTTGTTCACTATATACTGTAAATTCCCTATTTTGATTATTCACATTTACAATAAACTGATTTGCAACCACAGTTCCTTTATCATTTATTACATCTAAACTATGGTGTAAAAGTTCCGACTTATCTTCTCCTAAGTTAAGGTTAGTGTCAATAACAATGAGTTTTTCATTTAGCTCTTTTCTATCAGAGAAACTTACAATCGGAATTTGATGATTACTCTTTGATACAGGATTTAACCATAAATCATTTTTTCCCAAAACATCATTATATTGAAAAACACTGACTGTATATTCTTCTCCCTGATAGATTACTTTTGCCCCTATATTGACAGGTACACGTCCTTTCTCGCTTGAAATTTCTTCTTTTTCCTTTAAGTTGTCCGTATCTTTAAGTGTATCCATAAAAGACATTTGCTTTGTTTCAATACTTTCTTCACTCTTTTTCTTATCCAACTTAAACTGTTCAAGATCTTCTTTTTTTGCATAAAGGTTTGCAACCGGTCTTTCCTGAGTATATAAAACTTCTGTCAGCAGTTTTTCTGTATTTGAGACAAGTTGAATTCTACTCATTCCAAAAGGATTAAAATTATTTCCAGTAATTTCATACTCTTTATTTTGAAAGAGAACGGAAAGTCCTTTTTTGTTGTAATCTTCAATATTTAACAAAATAAGAGCTTCTTCATTTGTACTTTGTTCTTGTAGTTTCCCTGCCTTAGATACAATCTCCAAATCAAGTTCTCTTTCATTTCTAAAAGGAATAATTTCGCTACCCATTATAAAGCCGTTTAAATAGCCTTCATGATCATCTAATTTTATAGTCTTATATGTTTTATAGTCGTAAATTCCTGAAATTATATATTCTTTGCCTTGATACCTTACATTCATTCCCTCTTGATATACAGGCTCTTTTCTTTCTTCCTTTGCTTTATCTTTTTCAATCTGTTCGTTGACATAGCCGGTAAGCATAATATTTCTATGATTATCATCAAGCAGATAAGGAAGATTTTTAAGCATTTCTTTATAACTGTCATAGGAAACCGCCACATTGCTACTTAACATATATCCGTTATATCTTAAATGCTGCCTTAACTGCTTATTTTTCATATCCAAAACAAGTTCCGCCTCATAGCCTTCTTTTTTATCAATCTTATCTGTCATATGTTCCGGTGCTTTTAGTTTCTCTTCAGATATACTGATTTCATCTAAGATAAATTCTTCGCTTTGAGGGCGAAATTGATATTCTCCTACATCTTTTACCTCTTTAAAAATAAGGGTTGATAAGATTTCTTTCTTATCTCTTAACTCCAATACTTTTGCTTTTTCTTCTTCTGGTAAATTAACATTAAAGTGTAGTTCATTATCTTTATCTATATATGCTACATTTTGCATTGCACCATCGATCTTTAGATTTTTATTTGAAAAATATATATCTTCATAGTAATTTGGAAATTGCTCACCAAAACTTGATATATCAAAATCGTATCCTGATTTTTCTTCCGTTACCCTATCCGATGAAATTTCATATAGTCCTTGATTTTCAAGATAAAAAACATCGTTTAAATCGGTCAAATTGACATTTTTCATACCTATTGCAATCTCATCAAAAAGTGCATCAACCTTGGTGCTTTCTTCAAATGTGCTTCCACGATACAAGGGATAAATTTTGCCCTCAAAGTTATTTTCTTTCGGATAAATACGAACTCCTGTTTCTTCCAAGGATATATCCTTTACTCTATCTTTTTCTACAACAGCATAGTAATTCCCAACCTTAACGGCAATTTTATCTTCATTAGGTATCTCAGCTATATCATCTACTAATCTTACCTTTTCAGCCTCTATTTTCTCCAAAAAATAATCAACATTACTTGAATACATTAAACTGTCCGCATTGTTATAGACTACCCTATATTCTCCGTCAGTATTTTTAAAAAAAGTCAGTCGAATTAAGTCCGAAATATTTTCATCATCTTCAAAAGGATTATATTCATCAAGCCTTAAACCATCGGCATATTCAAAATTTCTAAAATATGGAAATAACTTTATATAATCATCTTTGCTCGATACCACTGTCATAGATTCTTTTTCTAAAATATCTTTTAGGACACTATCCCTATCGTATTCTTTATTTTCTTTTTCCGGTTCAATTTGCTCATAAAGATATTGAAAATCTCTTTGATTTACCTCATTTCCATCTCCGATATCCATTCTGAAGTGTTCTTCTACTTTACCATCTACAATATGGTCAAAATAGAATTTAGAATACCCTACCCACTCGTCAGTCATTTCTCCGTATTCATCTTCACCTACCGTTTTGTTATGAACTCTGATTTTTTCGTCAAGCTCTTTGATTTCATCAAGCAATTCTTTCGTAACAAGTTCTCCGGTATAATCTTTTTCTATAAGACCCAAGCCTTCATTAAATTCTACAACCCAATAATCTATACCATTCCCTGTTTCAGAAACAGATTCTTCTTTGAAAGGCTCATTTCTATCTGCTATATTTTCTTTTATATCTTCCCTGTTTTCTGTCTGCTTTGTAAGTTCTTCCTTTTCTATATATTTGTCACTTTCAATAAGAGTTTGTATCCTTTTTGCCGCCTGATTCCAGTTTAGAAAAATATCATTGCAATTTTCTTTTTCAAGCTTCATTCCTTTGGCATCGTGCCATTCACTGCTTCCTCTTGCACCGGACAAAGCATGAGACATCCCACCTGTTCCATACTCTTTTTTTAGAAACTCCGCTCGCTCTTGAAGAGAGTTATTTTCATTAAAAAAGTTATAAATTCTTTTCTTACCGTCAGAAATACCACTCCCTCTTCTAAGATTTTCATCCATTTCATCTTCTGTAATAAACCCCTTAATCTCCGGAATTTCCATCATATTTGAAGTAAATTCTTTTCTTGGTATCTCTAAATCCTGTAATCTTTGTAGAATATCTTTTGTTTTATGATAATGGAATCGTAAAATACTTGGATTCTTATCATAATCTTGTAAAAAGGTTTCGTATTCTTCCCTTAGTACCCTTCTAAATTCTGGACTTTTTAAGTTTTCTGCAAGTTCTTCTGTTTTATCCGGATATCCTTTTTTTTCATCTCCGTTGAGAATTGGTAAGTAGCTATTTTTTACTTCATCTGCAAAATCGCCTTTTAAAAACCATAACTTCTCTGCAAGTTCTTTTCTCTCAAAGGAAAAAGCTTCTGCCACTTCCACATTGATGGCATATTCTCCCTTATCAATCAATTCCCCAATACGCTTGGCCGCCTCTTCCCATAAAAGGATCTGTGACGGCTCTTCTCTTGAAGATACATCATTGGATAGGTAGATCCCCTCTGTATCGTACCAAGCACAAACCTTGTTCCCTTCTACTTCATATCCGTTTCCGCCCTGAAAGTTCCTTTGAAGAAAATCAGCCAATTCTTCCACACTCTTACCTTTGGAATATTCTGCAAGAACTTTTAATCGTAGATGATCCTCGTTTCCTCCATGAATCAAAACAGTATCAATTTCTTCTTGCTGCATCGGTAATTCAAATCTACCTTGAATGCCCTCGTTTTGAGCAAAAGAAAAAGAAGCCTTATCGACTTCTTTAGGATTATCTTCTATATGTTCTTGTTCTAATTTCTGTGTATTTTCTTTAAGAACCTCACCTATGCCCAAACGATCTGTTCCATCGCCATTCTTGTAAGTGTCATGTCCAGATTCTTCTTCAGTCCTGCGTACTTCAGAAAATCCTGATCCTGCAACTCTTGTGTCATCTCCCAAGCTTCTTTCATTCTCAGCTCCTCTATATTTAGGAAATTCTCCACCTGTTCCTGAATGTCCAACAGATGATCCATTAAGCTTTCTTCCATCAGCACAATCTGATATTCTTCCCCTTTTTCCTCTTTGAGATATTTCAGTCTCGCTTTGCCAAATCTGTTCAGTTTGCTTGTGTTTATTTTCTCCGGCAGTTTCATATTCGGAACTAATACTTCCGCTCCATCCTCCATTTTCTCCAATCTGTAAGTCCCTCCCTGTCTCTCGAATGGACTCTCTTTTACGATTGGTGTATAAATCTCGTTTTCTAGGATGTATTCCTTTTTCGCCAATACTACGGTTTCTTTCATCTTCTAAGCCTCCTTCTTTTATTTCTTTTTCTATACTTTCGGTACTTCCGTTAATTTCATCTGTAAGATTATTATAACGCTCCTTAAATGTGTTTGTCTGCTCCCTTTTTTGAATTTCCGAAAGTTTTTCTTTTTCCTCCACTTTTGAAATTTCTCTACCGATATCCATAAGTATTCTTTTTACATTGTTTGAAGTATAGGCAAGTAATCTGTCAATATCTTGCGTACTTGAAACTCTTGAGAACATTTCTAATTTTTCCCTATCTCCTGAAAGACGAAGTCCCATTCTCTCATATACCGAAACCTTTGCAGATTCTTCTAAAAAATGAAGTAACTTTACTTTACTGTTTTCTTTTAAGGTTTCATCGCTTAAAGAATCAAGTACTCTGTTTAATATCTGCCTTGTATATAGCGAAACAAGTGTATTGATCTTATCTTCGGTAGAAAATATAAGGTTACTGTTTTTTTCTTTAAAAGTATCAATCAGGGTATCTAAGGCAGTTATATGCTTTTCATTATGATACTTCCATAATTTCACTTCAGAAATATTATGATTTAAACTCACTGTTTGACTTACATCAAAAATATATTTTATACTTTCCCTTTCAATATCTAAAACGGGAATCCCCTTTTCTCCCCTACTTACATTTCTTCCGATACTCTTCCAATAGTCATATTCCGCACAGGCTGTTGTCTTTTCATTTACTGTATATATGCTAAGTTGATTAAAATACGGATATTTATAGTTGTTTCCCACTACCTTAAGATAGGTTTCATACCTATCTATATCTTCTTTAAATTCTTCTTTTGCAAAATCAAGAATTTGTTTGACTTCATCAAATTCATATCTTGGCACTGTATCTCCCTCCTTTTTCTTCTTATTTTCATGTCTTTTTTCTTCTGCTTTATCCTTTAATGGTTTCTCTTTTCCCCAATCATAAAATTGATTGATAGAGCTTATCGCCTTATCTGCAATATAGTGGATATAATCGGTATTGCCTCGTCTTTTATACCATTTTTCTCTTTTCAGTCCGCTATTTTCCATCAGAGATATGGCTTTTTGTGTATCAGAGGTATAATAAATTAGTCTCCCAAGCATAAAAAAATCAGCCTCCGATTGACTGTTAAAATATCTTTCATAATTCCCATAATATATCCTTCTTAGATCTTCTCCGGTATATGAAAAATATCCTCTGTCAAATAGCTTTTCTAATACATCCTGTTCCCCATTGTAAGAAGTAACAGTTGAATTTCTTTTATTTTCACTGTTAATTACATTTATCTTGGGCATATATTTTTCATATAAGGGTTTTAACTCACTGTCAATATTTATTACTTTGTTCCTGTTTCTGTCTTTTAGAACGTTACCGGTAACTGTAAAAAATCTATCTTTATCATAGATTTCAAGATTTTTATATCTCTTTCTTTCTCCCGGTACCTCACCTTTTCCTATAAAATGGAGTCCCGTTTTTGACGGAGAAATCTCGGCATAGGTGGAAATTCCTCTTAAAAAATCGGCTATCATAGACTTTGCATGATAATCCATACTATACGCCATAATGTCATCACTTACTTTATCTATATCTATGCCTATATATCCGTCTCCAAGCATAAACCCAAGACCATCAACAATATTTCGATTAAGTGCTGCTATGCAATCTTCATAAGAATTCCATGTCGTTTTATCATTGGATTTGGCAGGTTTTCCGTTTGGCATTAAGGGTAATTTCGTATTCTTCCCATCTCTTTGAATGATTTTATACAAACACCACCGTTTCTCTCTTTTTAGTTCATCAGGAATATTTTCATAATTTTTTATGAGATCATTCATAACGATCAACTCAACTATATTTCCATTCCTTTATCTTTTTTAGTTGCCTTTACAGCCCTTACTTTTTCTTCCTTCTTGATTTTTTGCTGATTTTCTTTTAATTTTTTGAGTACAGACGGTTTTTTCTCTGTCTGTTCCTTTTGACCTTCTTTTTTTCTTGTATTTTGTTCCTTTTTTTCTATAGGTTTTTCCTCTTTATTCAGACTATCTTTCCCTAATTTTTCTTCATCTTTTTGGATTTCTTTGGATAGATTATCTAATTTTTCAAGGCAAGTATCCAGTTTCTTTTGTTGATCCTTAATAAAATCCTGCATGGAGTTTACCAATCCTTTTACAATTCCTATTTTCATCTGTACGAATTTTTCCTGTGCTTTCGTAAGATTATAGGAAAGCTGATGTTTCATATTGTCATACAGATGTTTGATACTTCCAACGGCTTTTTCTTGTAAATTGGCAAGGGTATTTCCAACCGCCTTGATATCTCGCACAATCAGTGAGCTTAACCCTATATTTTCCATTTCATTTAATCTTTTAATTTCTGCTTTAAGTCCTGTGATTTCTTCTTTGAGGGCTTTTAACTCTTCAATATTTACATCAAAGTCCTTATTTTGCATCTCACCTTTGAGTTCTTCTGCTATATTAAGCTGCTGATTAGTGTTATCTTCTAAAAAGTCGGCTGTTTTGGTATATTCTTCTTTAATCTCCTGCATAACATTTTTTGTCTGATTTTCCTGTGATTGTAATACTTCGTTTTTATCCATACTTATCCTCCTTACGTTTTCAATCCTTTTATTCCATCCTTTACCTAATCCACCTTAACTCCGTAATACCTGTATATCCCACCTCCCATATAAACCAGGCAAATGCGATTGCACTACTTTTATACCTTTCAAATTCACCGTTTTTTGCACAATTTAGCCTTTTAGAAAATACATATACTCTTTTTGGTGGATACTTTCTAAATAACTCATATCTTGATTGACCCTCTAAAAATGCCAATCGAAAGAGCATTGCTATTTTTACGCCCTCTCCTGATATTTCAAGTGAGTGTCGTAAAAATTCGTCTGCACAAAAATATGGCGGATTGGTTACGATATCCAATATATTTTCTGTTACTGTAAAAAAATCAACTTCTCTTTCTTCTCCATATCCTCTATAACAAATATCTGTCGCTTTTACCGTATAACCGTACTCTTCCAAAACTTTTCCGATATGTCCCATTCCGCAAGCCGGCTCATAGACTAAAGATTTAAACTGTTCTCTTTTTAAAAGTTCATGAATTGCCCTTTTATCGGTAGCATAAAAATCCAATTTTTCTCTGTCTTTACTGAATTTTATTAGCGTATCAAACATAGGCTACTCCTTATTATACTGAGCAATAACATCTTTAATTTCCGTTTCAATTCCAGACAAAAATTCCTTTTTAGAAGACTTGCCATGTGCAATGTCTGTCAATTCCATTTCCCACTTTGCTGTCGTTTCTGCCGATTTAAAGATATCTGCTACAATCGTTACAAGGCTGATTCCTTTATTAGTGGCAATCAAATTTTTCTTATCTATTTCAATAAAGCCTTTGAAAATTAAATTTTCTATAATCCCTGCACGAGTTGCCGGTGTGCCAATACCCTTTCTTTCAACCTCAATACCTTTTTTTAAAGCGTCATTTCCTGCTGTTTCCATGCTTTTTAATAAGGTGTTTTCCGTAAAATGTTTTGGAGGTTGCGTATATTTTTCTTTGATTTCTTTATCCTTGATTTTAAGACTATCACCTATATTTACATTTGGAAGTTCTATATCTTCATTCTTTTTCGTCTTATATTCCTTTAAATACTTAGTAAACCCCTCATCCTTAATTACTTTTCCGGAACTTGTAAATTCAAAGCCGTCAAAAATTGCTACAATCTTAGTAGTATTCTCGATTAAAGGATAACCTACACTTGCGTGTAGCTTATTAAAAATAAGCCTATACACTTTTGCTTCACTCTCCGGAATACTCGATAAATCTTCACTCATTGAACTTACTGTCGGTATAATAGCATGATGATCCGTTACCTTGCTTGAATTAAAAATGACCTTAATACGCTGTGTATCAAAGTCATTTTGTCCCAATATGTTGTTTATCATACTTGTAATCATATCTGTTGTAAGGTATCTGCTGTCCGTTCTCGGATAAGTAATAAGTTTTTTCTCATACAAACTTTGTGCATAATCAAGGGTTTGCTTTGCACTATATCCAAAATACTTATTACACTCTCTTTGGAGCGTAGTTAAGTCATAGGGTAAGTCGGGCTTTGTGATTTTTTCTTTCTGAATGACATCGGTAATTTCAATCCTATCGCCTACTAAATTTAAGAGCTGCTCAGCTGCTATTTCATCATCAATTCTGTCTGTGGAAAGTATAAAACCGTCCATAGATAGCTCTACAGTATAGTATTTCTCTTTCTTGAAATTTGCTATCTCGTCATCTCGTTTTACAATCATGGCAAGAGTCGGTGTCTGCACTCTGCCAACAGAGTAATTCTGCTTGTAAAGGCAAGAATAAAGTCTACTAATATTCATTCCGACAATCCAATCTGCAATGGCTCTTGCCTGTGCCGATTCAAAGAGATTATCATAGTCCTTTCCATCTTTTAGATTATCAAATCCCTCTCTAATAGCACTGTCTTCCATTGAAGAAATCCAAAGACGTTTCATTTTCTTTTTACAATTTGCCTGAAGATATACCAATCTAAAAATACTTTCCCCCTCACGTCCTGCATCGCAAGCATTGATTACAAATTCCACATCCTTATCATTCATCAGTTTTTTTAGAATAGTAAACTGCTTTTTGGTTGCCTTTGCTGTCTCATACTTATATTCCTTTGGAATAATAGGTAAATCCGATATATTCCACTTTGCATACCTTTCATCATATCTTTCAGGATTGGACATCTGAATCAAATGTCCAATACACCAAGAAACTATATATCCATTCCCCTCATAATATCCATCTTTCTTTTTCGTTGCTCCAAGCACCTTTGATATGCTTATTGCCACACTCGGTTTTTCACTTATTACCAATGTTCGCATAAATTCCTCCTTTTTTCATAAAAAAAGAGCGAAAGATTTTTCTCTCGCTCACAGTTTTCTCTTAAATGCTACATCATATTTAAGAAAATTTCCATTTACTTATTATTCTTTATTTCTTTACTCTCCCATAGCCATCTTTCGCACTACCGGTATATTCAATTACTTTTTCATCAGTCAATTTCTTCAAATCTCTCTCTATTGTTCGTTCTGAAACATAGAGTATTTTTGATAAATCAAGGGCAGTAATTTTTGAATTTCCCTCAATAATTTCAATAATATGTTTTCGTCTATCATCAGGTTTTAATTTTTGACCGACATTTTGACCGACATTTTTTGCATCATAGTTTAGATTTTTCAAAATCGTAAAAAAAGCACTTTCTGTATTTTCATCTTCCCATCAAATTTATCTTATGTTTTTCACTAATTCTATCATAATATCTATTACAGCATCAAAATTTATTTCTCCTGCATAACTAAATCTTTTTTGATAGCTACTCCACCTTGTTTTGAGATCTTTTTCCATTTTTAAGTCGACTAATACATCAAGAATACTATCTACATTAAAACCTGTGCTTCTATGCTTAAATGTATTTTTACAAGCTTCCTTTAAATGCTCAAAGTCTATTTCCTCTTTCTTCAAATGATATAGAATGTAAATATCATAAAAATCCTTACTTCTGCTGTTAAATGCCCCTCTTTTATATACTGTCTGAATCTTCTCAGCAAGCATTGTTTCTATATTATATGCACAAATTTCAAAAAACTTATCACTAAAAATACTTTTATATTCATAGGATATTTCACTTGGTGTAATTGGATCGCCTGTTGCTATATCGAGTGGAATAATCTGCCTGATATTTTCAAGTCTGCAAAGAACTGTAATTCTAAATCCTCCATATTCATCTTCTTTACGGATTTCTTCAATTTTTTGAATCTCATAAGTAATTCCATTATCGTTTCCGCTTTGAAGAATTTTTTCAAATCTTTGCTTGATGTTTTCTTCAGTAAGTGAAAATCTTCTTATCAAAAAATCAATATCTACTGTGTTTCTCTGCCTTATTCCAATTACATTTGCGAGTAAAAAACCACCTTTAAAAATAAAGTTTTCACTCTCGTCACTACTTGCTATTTTCTCTAAAATGCTTTCTAAAAAATAGTGTGTTTGTATTGCATTAAAGCTAAGTCCTGTTTCTTTTGAAAGTTTTTGACATATCGCTCTTAGCTTATCTTTATTCATAAACGACCTCCAAAATTTCTTTTACTTTTTCATATATCTTCATTTTTTTAGAATACTCATATAGTTTATTCAAATCCTTATTTTCATAACGGACATACTTGTTAATCGTTTTGGAAAACAGTTCAGTTTCTATTTCATTTCTATTTTTAATAAAATCGCAAATTGTTCTCTCCAAGTCATAAACTTTTACTGTATTCCCAAATATTGTTTGGCATTCTGTCATACCCAAATCATAAATTTCTTTTGTTACATAGTGAATTCTTACACTTCCGCTTATGCGATGTGGATTGTACCCTTTATATACTGTAACTTCCATTTCATTCGGGATTATGTCTGTAAACCCCTGAAGATAAAGAGCGGATACATAAGAAAAAACAGCAATCTTACATCTATTATGAAAAAAATAATACTCGTCATAATCTCCGTTTGAATCTATATAGATTCCTCTATCCGCACGAATCAGTTCACCTTTTTCCACCATTCGTGTGAGATATATTGTAGGAATGTTAGAATTTTTAAGTTCCTTACTTGTAATAACCCCACCCGTTTTATTCAATTTTTCTTTTATTTTTTTTATATAATCCATAGTATCCATCTCCTGTTGCAACTGTGCTTACATTATATCAAATAGTAAGCACAATTACAACATCAAGATTTACATTTCTCTTTTTATAACTTTATTCCTCATCTTCTTCCTCATAAGAGTCGATTGCCATATCATCTATGTTATGCTGTTCTTTTTCTTCCAAATCTTCTTCATCGTCCTCTTTTTCATACTCATCTTCAAATTCGTCATATTCTTCTTCATCTTCCTCATAATCATCATCTTCCTGCTTTTTCTTGTAGATTTTAAAGTAATATCCTGCTCCAACTACTGCAAGAACGATGATTCCTAAAAAAATATACGCGCCTCCACCTTTATTTTCTTCCTTTTTCGGCTCTTCTTTTTTTACTTCACTTTCCGGTACAGTTTCTTCTATTTTTTTGACTTCTTCTTTTGGCTTTTCCTTTTTCTCTACCATATTCAGAAGATCATCTTCAGATACTTCAGTTAAAAGCAATACATTTTCACTTTGCTCATCGTGATTGATGATTAAATGAAATGTCTTGCCGGATTTTGTCTGGAAGGTAATAAATTGTCTTGCATCTGCAAAATACTTATCTGTTTCCTTGTTATCGCTGCTATCTTCATGATGAATCGGATAATCCTTATTTGCATTATCCTTATTTTCCACTACACTTGCCCTTGCCTTTGACGGAGCGGAAGCCACTCCTTTATTGGTATTTATTTGTTCTCCTAAGCTGTCCGAACCTGAATTTTGATTATTATTCGGTACTTGTTTTGCAGTAAGCTTATTCGGATAACGAACTTCCTTTTCTTTTTCCTCCGTATTTTTCTTTTCTGTATTTGCCATGCTTGGTGCAGAAGATTTTATATTTGAACTTTGTGGTAATTTCTCCTGCTCTTTTGTACTTGCAAAGGCACTTGGGGTAATACTTTTTAAAATCCCTTCCGATGAATTAATGGGTGAAATAGACTCATTTGTAATTGCATTAGCCTTCTTTTTGTTTAATTCATCCAATCTTCCCTTTAATTCCTTAACTTCTTTTTCCAAATCCTCCACTGATTTTCTAAGCTCTGAATTTTCTTTAGATGAATTGACTTTCTCTTTATCCTTTTTTAATTTATTCTCCAATCTTTCAATCTCATCTTCAAGGTCTTTGATTTTATCCTTTTGCTTATCACTTAACCTATCTTTATCTTTAAGCTCCTTATTAAACCTATCAATCTTGTCTTTTAATTCCTGATACTCTCTGTCCATTTTATTCAAGTCATTTTTAGTAATATCCGTCTGAGTGGAATTGTCTTTTGTAGCATTTTCCGTTTGTGTTTCTTTATCAATCTTTGTGGTGTCCGTAGTAGGTTTTTCCTCGTTTACCTGTTCTTTTATTTCATCATCTGTCTGAGTTTCTTTATCCTTAACTGTAATTTTTTCCACTTTACGGATAATCTCATCTGTACCGTCTCCCTTTACTTTATAGAGCAAAAATTCGTCAATAAATTTCATATTATCCTCTAACATTGGCAAATCTCCACTGTCAAGAACTTGCCCGGTTTCTGCTTCAATTATTTCTTCCTTATATACACTTTCATCCTTAAAGATATATTTTATCTTAACTTCCACTTTAGTTTGAGTTAAAACTTCTGTGGGACTGATCAGTGTCGATATTAAACTTCCTTGTGCAAAAACAATTTGGCGATTAAAAAGCATTGTTCCAAGTAGAGCTATTAGTAAAAAGATTACTCCGGACAATGTCATCGCCATTTTTTTATTCTTCTTCCATTTGGTTTTCATGATTTCCCTCCATATTATTATGATTTTTTGTATATGTCATTTCCTGTAACTTCCTTTTTTCTTCTTTTTCCTCTTTTTTATAATTTCTCATCATTTCTAAAAACTCATCTATGGAAATATCAATACTTCGGTATTCTTTTAAGACTTCAATATTTTCCATTTCCACCTGTTCTTCTTTTAACATCTCCTGCTTTAACTTGAGTTCTTCTATTTTTCCCTGAATATCTTTTTGCTTTTCTATATTTTTTCTGTATTTCTTATTCAAATTTCCACCTCCTATTTTGGTCGTCCGAAGCCGTAAAAATGATCTCTCCAATACGGTGTATCTATCCTTGCATACTGGATTAGATCTCCGGCATGAATCATATAACCTCCTCCGACATAGATACCGACATGACTTATTGGCGAGCCTGAATTGTATGTTCCTTTGAAAAAGATAATATCTCCCGCCTTTGCTTCGCTTGGTGAAACGGGATTACAGTAATCTTTATATATGCCCCATGCTGTCGTTCTCGGCATATTCTTTATCCCGGAATGGGTATAGGTCCAGCAAACAAAAGAAGAACAGTCAAAGTTGCTCGGTCCGTTCGCTCCAAACACATATCTTTTTCCAATATGTTTTTCCGCCTCATGAACAATTCTCTTTACACTTTCCTCATTAAATTCAAGTCCCGGATTGGAAAAATCAGGATTGTTTATAATCTCGGAAAAATCACCACTACCATTTCCAAAGATCAACTCCATATTTCCTTTACTTGCAAGTAAAATTTCATAATGGGATAAATTATCAGGATAAGACTGAAATACCTCTCTGATAATAGTGTCCATTTCTCTTTTTTCTAAGGTTACAATGAGTTTCTTATACTCATACGGCTCTTCATGACTTTCAGTATGTTCATTGCCGTCAGCATCCGTATAACTGGATGTAACGGTTTTATATCTGATTTCGATCTCTTCCTTATAGGTTAAGGTATACATGTTTTGAAACAGACTTTGAAGTTCACTTTCTATCTCAGAGATATTCTTTACAATTCCATAGCGGGCTGTGATATAAGACAAGAGTTCATGGACATTATGACCAATTTTTTCTTTGCCTTTTACAATATATTCATCATAACCCGTATGATTTTCCTCCACACTGTCCATTTCTTCTTGCAAAGCCTGTTCTAAAGATGAAAACTCCTGATTGGTTTCTTTGAGTACATCTTCTGATGATAAGTAGGTGGTTGAAACAGTATTACCTACCATCCCCGTTCCCATATTCATCATCATACTTCCCGCCTGAAAGAGTATAAAAAATATTCCTAACGCTAAAAGCGATAGAAATACTATCTTTTTCCCTCTGGATTTTACAAATTCGCCAAATCTTTTACTGCCCTCTATAAAGGATTTTTTTATTCTGTTTTTCACACTATCTTTATACTTCTTTTGAATCTGCTTTTTATATTGCCTTCTCTTAAAGAATTGTCTGAGCCTTGAGGTATTTTGGTAATCCGCACTTTTTTTCATCTCTTCCATATTCTTTTTAAAAAAGAGTTTCTTTTCTTGGTTTTCAATGCTTTTGCCTAATTTTGTTATCTTTTTTTGCCTTTTTAAGTTTTTCTTTTTTCCATGATGATAGATTTTCCTTGAAATATTTTCGACTTGATCGCTAACCTTATATGCAGCATCAACTCCTGCATTATACTCTTTTCCGCTTTCCAAATACCGATTTACCATCCCCGTTGCTATTACTGCACTTTTAGCACTTTGACTTTTTCCGTCAATTCCCTTATTTTTTAGTTTCTGCTCTTGTTTTTGCTTTTTTTGGCGTAACTTAGATATTTTCTTTTCCTTATTTTCAAATTTTCCTTTTCTTTTTTGTGATGGGTTTTTATCAGTAGTTTTTCTTTTATCATTTACATCCTGAAATGAATTCTTTTTTGTATCCTTAGTTCTTGTGAACTCCTTATCATCAAAGTTGCTCTTAAAATATTTCTTATTTTCCGATTTCGGACTTTCTTTGGATAAGGTATCTTTTACATAATGTTTGTATCTCTTATTCTTGGATTTTGGATTTTTTACATAGTCATCATAATTTTTTTCCTTATCACTTTGCCTATTATCATACTTTTCATCATCAGCAAGAGTTCGATAGGATACTTTACTGTCCCTAGAATCCACATCATACCTGTCTATTACTCCATCGTTATCCATATCTTTCGATAATGGATCATAGACTTCCTTTTCTTCCTTTTGAAATTTATTAATCTGCTTTTGCATCTTTTTTCTACGGTTTTCGGCTTGAAAGGAAGCCCCATTTTGATTTATATTTCCCGTATCCGACAGGCTATAAGAAGATGTATTTTTATCTGAGTTATTGTTCCTATATCCTCTATACGAATTATTTGATTGCTTCTTTTCAGATAAAGGCAGTTTCTCAGCTGACATTTCCTCTTTCAGTAAGGTTTCATTCTGATTTTTAAAATATTCTGTTTCAGATTTATCTTGAGTTTGAGGTTGTAAGGACTGTATTTCTTGATGTAACGATTTTTCTCTATTCTTCTTGTACCTCTTGTTTTTGTTCTTCATTAAATTTTTTCACCTCCTCACTGATTCTTTTCCTTGCAAGCTTACAATACTCCTCATTTAATTCAATTCCAATATATTTTCTATCTTGCATAAGTGCTACAAATCCGACAGTTCCACTTCCAATAAAAGGATCAAGGATTATCCCGTCTTTCGGGCAACCCGCAATCATACAGATTTCAGCTAACTTTGGCGGAAAGGCCGCATAATGATTTCCTCTAAAAGATACGGTATTGATAGTCCAAATATCTCGTTTATTACGAAACTGCGGAATATTATCTCCCTTGTACTGCCCATATTTTCTCGCCTTATTTATCTTCTGTACGCTTATCCCCGCATCTTCCTTCAGATATTTGTTATCCTCACTTCTTCCTCTTACATATCTTTTCTTACTGACTTCTTTCATCGGCTCTGCCATAGCATCAAAATCATAATAGTATCTTGGTGATTTGGAAAGCAAAAACACATGTTCATAAGAACGGGTAGGTCTATCCCTGCAAGCCTCCGGCATAGCATTTTCCTTATGCCAGATAATATCGGAACGAAGATACCAACCATCATCTTGAAGTCGCAAAGCTAACCTCCACGGGATACCCATTAAATCTTTTGACTTATATCCTAACACTTTTTGTGTAATTGAAGGGTTTTGTCCATTTCTTCCTTTTGGATATTTCGGATCCGTATACTGTCCCTTTCCACCGCCCGAACCGGCATAAGAATCTCCAATCACAATAAAGCAAGTACCGTCTTTTTTAAGAACTCTCTTTACTTGTCTAAAAACCTGTACCAACCTGTCAAGATACTCTTCTACTGTCTTTTCTCTTCCTATTTGACCATCGCTTTTATAATCTCTAAGTCCGTAATACGGAGGAGAAGTAATACAACAGCTTATGCTTTCATCCGGAAAATTCTTTAGCATTTCAAGTCCATCTCCACAAAGAATCGTATTGATATAGCTATCTAAAAAACTTGTATCTTCTACTTTATTTCGCATATCGCTTACCCCCTATTTCCCATTTCTTCCTGTTTCACTTGGTTTTGTAGTAATCAATGAATACAGTTTTGTATTCTTAGGGAACTTATCTACAAAAGGAACAATTGTATTTCCATAAAAGATAAGTCCTTCTCCTTCTCCCGAATTGGTTACATAGGAAAGTTGATGTTTGGAGATATTCAGTTTTTTCGCTAAAATATCTCGATCCGTTCCTGCCTGGTTAAGCATCAAGATAAAGTCGGTGTTATCAAAAATATTTTCAATCTCCGGACTTGCAAGAAGGTCCTTAATATTTTGAGTAAGCCCAGTCGGCATACCTCCCCACTTACGAAATCTTTTCCAAATCTCAATCGAATAATTGGCTGTTTGCGGTTCTTTCAACAAAAGATGAAATTCATCAACATAATATCTGGTTGCTTTTTTACTTGCTCTGTTAATTGTAACTCTATTCCAAACTTGATCCTGCACAACTAACATTCCTATCTTTTTAAGCTGTTTTCCCAGCTCCTTAATGTCATAACAAACCACTCTGTTATTTGTATCTACATTCGTTCTGTGATTAAATACATTAAGACTTCCTTTTACATAGATTTCCATTTCTACTGCAAGCTTTTTTCCTACTGTTTCTTCCTGTTTTTGAAGAAGATTATATAAATCCTCTAAAATTGGCATATTTTCCGGCTCAGGATTTTCAAAGTAGGTTTTATATAAAATTGGTAAACAACGGTCTATAACAGAGATTTCTTCTGCACTTAATTTCTTTTCTCCAACCACCAATTCAAATAGGGACAAAATAAAGTCGGATTTTAAAGACAAAGGATTATCTTCATCCGCATAGTCAATATTGATGTCCAGTGGATTGACATAGTCTTTTGAAATCGGAGAAATTCTGATAACTTGTCCTTTTAGTGCCTCTACAAGCGGAGAATATTCCGCTTCCGGATCTGCAATGATAATATCATCATCTGTAATCAAAAACGCATTAGTAATCTCTCTTTTGGCTGCAAAGGACTTTCCAGAACCCGGTGTTCCTAAGATTAGACCATTTGGGTTCTTTAATTTCTTCCTGTCCGCCATAATAATATTTCTGCTTAGTGCATTTAGTCCGTAATATAGGCTTTCTCCCTTTATAAAGAGTTCTTCTGTTGTAAATGGTATAAAGATAGCTGCTGCACTTGTAGTAAGTCCTCGTTCTATCTCCACTTCATTTATCCCAAGTGGAAGGCTTGCAACAAGCCCTTGTTCTTGTCTATAATTTAGGTTTTTCAAACTGCAATTATGTCTATTTGCAATGGACTTTAAAGTAAATACCGTATTATCGAGTTTCCCCTTACTTTTACTCGTGTTCATAAATAAAATGGTGATGAGGAACATCTTTTCATCGTGGTTTTGTAGTTCTGATAGCAAGTTCTTTGCCTCTGCACCATAAGTTACAAGGTCGCTTGGCAATATATCCATATCATAGCCCGCACGAATAGCTTTTTTGTTTTCCTCAAGCTTCATCTTATCCAAATCCGTTATTTTTCTTTTTACATGTTTAATAGCTTCCATCTGATCGATGGCTTTGATATGAAAGGTAACAATCATATTTTCTTCCAACGCCAAAAACTCCGATAACATCTCATCTTTAATATCTGAAGCTAAAAGCTGTAAAAAGTTTACTTCTGAAAAAACTTCTCCAGTCTTAAAATAGGTCGGTTTGGAAAAGTTAAAAGACGGAGGTACAATATATTCCTTGGTCGTAAGTCCACTGTATTTTAAATCCTCGAAAGAAAATACAAATCGGTCATTCGGATTTAAAATATCATGGATAACCTTTAACCTTTCCTCCCCGTCAAGTACATAGGCTTTTACGCCCATCTGCTTAAAGTTATTTAAGACATCCATTTCCATTCGCTCTAATCTGCTTTTTGCCTGCTTTAAATCTTCCGCCTCTATGGTAAAGGTAAGATACATACTCTTGGATAGTCCGTTATTCCCCTTGCTACTTTGATTTAATAGCATCTGTCTGTATTCATTTCTAATTTCGTTAAAATCATCTATATTTTCCTTAATATCAATCAGTTTATTGATTTCCTCATTTTCTCCAATACTGTTGATATAACTGAACTCCACTTCTACAGATGAGTCAAAGAAATTTAGAAAAGAAGAAAATTCCGAAAATATTCCCTCTTGGTCAATTTCTTCCATTAAGCGATAGTTGATATCCAAAAATCGAATGGTTTTATTAAATTTGTTCTTTTCAATCTGACAAATTCCATCTTTTAACATTCGCTTATAGGGAATGGTATCTTGTACAGTTTCCTTTTTCTCCTCTTTCATAAAAAAAGGGAACCACCCGTTTTTCTTTGATGATTTCCCTTTTGTTTTAGACTTTATTTTTTTCTTTCCTGTTTTTTTAAGCTCGGATAACTCTTTTTTATTTTTCCTAAGCTCCATCTCTTCTCTTTGTATTCGTTGTTCCTGTTTTTTTCTTTTGTCTTTATTCAACTTTTTTCCTCCTTCCGTTTACCTTATTTTTATTTCCTATATTTTGCTTTTTTGTTCTCTCTGTATGATAAATGCTCCTCGCTTTATATAACCTGATCTTTTTACTTTTATGAAACTTCAAGATATATGCTAAATGTTTTTCAAAAGGCAGATTGTCCTTTTCATAAAGCGTTACAAAAAGAACAGGTAGAACTACTATACTCATTATAATCATGGAAATATCTGTACTAAGAAAATTTTTACAAAGCATATATACAGGAAAACCGATAAGCCCCGCTATACTAAAACCTATAAGCTGTCTTTTTGTCATATTCAGAGCCACCTTGGTTTTTACTTTCGTCAAATCCTTTGGTACTTTTACATATGCCATCGCTTATCCCCTATCTTTTTCTATAATATGTTCTTCTCTCATATTGGAAAGTTCTTCCAAATGCTCCCAAAGTGAGATGATTTCGTCTTTCCCTCTCTCCAGTTCTTCTAATAGTTCTTTATATTCGCTTTGTTTTTTTACTTCTTCCTCCACATTCTTTACCTTTTCACTAATGAAAAGGACTTCTTTGAAAAGGGCATCCAGTACAGTAACCGACAGTTCTCTAAATTCCTGCTGTTTTTCTTCTTCACTCTTTTCTTCCTCTTTGAGATACTCTTCTTCCCAAAACTGGATATCATCTTCTGTTTCCATATCATTTTCTTCAAATTCGCAAAATCTATCCTGCTTTTTATATTTACTTCTCACTTTTATCATTCCTGCTACTGCCGAAGCAAGTGAGATTACTGTTGCAACTCCTAGAAATATTCTCGTTTTCCTATTGATGTTTTTCATAACTGCCTCCTTATTCTTATATTTTTTTGTTTTGATTATTTCATCAACTTCTGCTCATTTTGAACTAAAGTCTTTTAATGACTGTTTAAAATTGCCTTTGCGATACTTCCGGATTTCATCATCATGACTCCAAGAATCAGTCCATATGCAAGCACTTGCAAAATACTTGTATGAATATCCGTAAAATTTACAGTTTTAACTAAAACTGCATAAATTCCAAAAAAGATTAGAATGAAAAGTCCCTGAAGTCCAAGGGCAAATAGACTTTTAATATAGTTTGTCCCAATACTTGACCATTCTTTATTTCCCATGGTAGAAAAAGGAATTGCCGCAACAGAGCAATAGATATATATCTCAATCATTCTTCCATATAGGATTACCGTGATTAAAATGGATAAAATCATTAAAGAAAGTTTGACTAACCCCGTCTCAAGTGCAATCCCGATGAGTGTTCCAAGTTCCTTTGTTTTGAGGGCATCGACCATAGCATCAAAATTACCCGGTGTGATGTTTGCACTTGTCCCCACAACACCTGCCGCCTTTGATATCATAGACTGTGCAACATCAAATACTGCCATCGAAAAATCGAAAGCATGGGATACAAGCCATACAGCAATCCACATTTTGATGATGTACTTGAAAAATTCAAAGGTATCCGTATCCTGCATAGAATTTTTTCTCATGACCACTTGAATCAGCTCTATACAAAGTATTGCGGTTAAAATTATCGCTGCTATGGGCAAAACAACATTGGTATTGATTGATTTGATGAAGGTAAAGACCTCCGAGTTCCAAGAACTCGGAGTCTTTCCCACTTCTCCTGCAACGGTTCCCACTTTATTGTTAATATCCACAAGCATTGCAGAAAGATTATCTTTAATAATATCAATCATAATCTCCTTGAAAAACTCATTTATCTTTCCAAATAAATCAAACATCTTACTTTAATACATTAGCAAGTAACGGAATAAGTTTCAGCCCTATTAAAACAATTCCTCCACCGCTCATCAATTGTTTTATGCCTTGTGATTTGGCTCCGGGATTGTCCGATCCGTATCCTTCAAGTAAGTTGATAACTCCCCATGCACCAAGTCCTGCACCGATTGCCATAACCAAAATTTTAAGCACATTTACTGCCTGTACAAAAAAATCCATACTTTATTCCTCCTCATTTTCCTGTTCTTTTTTATTTTCTACTTCTTTATCTTTATCAATTTTGTTGACATGCTTTACGATAAAGTTTCTGTAAGTTTTATCCTCTTTTTGAACTTCCTTGTAATATCCATAGACATGGATAAAATCTCCTTTTTGAAAATCCTTTGTAAGTTCCACCTTTTCACCATAGACATTACAGTTGATATATTCCTTCTTTTTTTCTCCCTCTTTTCCCATCTTTCTAAAAAGTGTAAAGTTTGCAACGGTTACTTCCCCATCTTTTCCCTGAATGGTTTTGATTTCTACATTACCTATTAAGTTTCCGTTGATATTTATCATTTCTTTTTGCATATTTTCCCTCCATTTTCATTTCATCTGATCGAATTAAAAAAGACCACGACTTTTCTATTTTGTCATGGTCTTATCCATATTTTTTCATATTAAATTTTATCTTTTTCTCATTCCAACTTCTGTTCATTTTGAGCAGAAGTTAGAAATTCTTCTTTTATTCCTGCCATAATATACTCTACGCAAGGCAGTGCTATCGCATTTCCCAATGCCTTATACCTTGCACTGTCAAGTATGATATTTCCGTCTACTCCATACTTTGTGTAGTTATCCGGCAGCCCCATCAGTCTTTCACATTCTATCGGCGTTAAATATCGAATAAATCCCTCCTCTTCTTTTCCGTCCTCCCAATACGCAAACATTGTAGGATTGGATGCTAATAGGGTTGGAAAAGGTTCATTTGGCTTTCCGAAGCTGTTTCTAAAAAGAGTTTTATTTCTTCTTTTTGATCCTCCTCGCATTTTTCTATCTTGAAAGGGTCTGATGTTTGGTATTTCCCGCCCTGCTTTATCAGAATCCCTTCGATTGGACTTGGTATCCTTATCTTCGATATTTCCGATAATCTTAGGATTTTTGAGCAAGTTTTCGGGCTTATATAGTATTTTGTGGGAACGGAATCCTCCAAAATCGCAGACAATAAATATTCTCTTTCTTCTTTGTAAGAGCTTAGCCTCTCCGAAATATTGGGCATCCAAGACTCTCCAAGAAAGCTCAGATTTTCTCCCTCGCACCACTCCTGCATTTGCCCATTTAGACTTAGGCATTGGAATTTGGGTGCTACTAAAGGATTCGAGGACGGTTCTAAAATCCAACCTATCTCCCGATACAAAAGCTCCCATGACGTTCTCCCAAATAGCGAAAGTTGGATACATCCCATTTGTTTCACACCTCATTTCTTTAATCAATCGTATCGCTTGATAAAAAAGAGATGACTTTTCTCCACTAAGTCCTGTCAAATCTCCTGCTTTTGAGAAGTTTTGACAGGGAGAACCGAATGTGATGATATCCACCGGTTTTATATCTCTTGCCTTTAATTTTGTTATATCCCCTAAATGCTCTACATCAGGAAAATGCCTTTTTGATATAGCTATTGCATTTTTATCAATTTCGCTTGCCCACAGAGTTTTTATTCCTACATTTCTTGCCGCTAAAGGAAATACTCCGATTCCATCAAATAAACTTCCAAGTGTTATTTCTTTTAACTTACATCACCTCTTTTCTATTTTCATAATGTATATGAACTTTGTATTTTTATATCTTTTGCTCATTTTGAACTAAAGTCGGTGGACTTCTTCCTTTTGCCTTCATTGAATCATTTCTCCTTTGTTCTTAACATAAAAAAGCCCAAGATTTGTATTTATCTTGAGTTCTTACTTTTAACCGATATACATTTTGCGAATTTCTTCTTTCTTCTTTAGGTATTTCAATCTTTGATTTAATAATCTGATCCTATTTTTTATCTGTTGCAATTTCTTTTGTTCTTTTTCAATTCGTATTTCTGTTCTTTCAAGCTCAGTCATTCTTAAATATTCCTTTCCAAAATTTAATCCGATAGATACTTCTGCTCATTTTGAACAAAAGTTATCCCTCATCATCAATTTCCACTAAAGTTACTTGCATATTTTCTTTTAGATTAACTTTGTCTTTTCTCTTTAAATATTTTTCTATATCAAAGGCATTTTTTTCGTTGTAATCGGAAAGCTGTTTGTAGTTCTTATGCTTGGTTATATCAAACTTATCACTGAAAAAAGGTCTTGCTCCTCTTATTTCCAAGATACACTTTCCCCCGTCCATCACTTTCAGTTCATCTCTGCTCATGAGTTCTTTTCCAAGCTTTTGATAGTTTAGTCCAAACGATTTTTGATTTGATCTTGTTTCCGATGTGTTGTAAAGGTCTATGGTTTCTTTTCCCAAGTTTTCGGACAGCTCCTTGATAGTCGTTCCTTCTTTTCCGCCTAAAAATAGCTCGCTATCACAATTGCCTAGAATCGTGTCGGCATGGTCTTTATAGATTGCTTTTAATTGACTTTTTGCTTGAAGGATAATACTTGCCGATATTTCTCTGGAACGAATGGTTGCAATGAGTTTTTCGAACTTCGGTATTTGTCCGATATTGCTAAATTCATCAAGTAGACATCTCACATGAACAGGTAATCTTCCACCATATACATCATCTGCCTTATCACATAGAAGGTTAAAAAGCTGGGTATACATCATTGCTACTACAAAGTTAAAGGTGTCATCAGTATCGGATATGATAATAAAGAGGGCGGTCTTTTTATCCCCTATGGTATCAAGTCCCATTTCATCATATTCCATAAGGTTTCTAAGTTCCTCTATATCAAATGCCGCAAGTCTTGCACCACAGCTAATCAATATACTTTTCGCAGTTTTTCCGGCTGCAAGCTTATATTTTCTATATTGCTTGACAGCAAAATGATTCGGCTTTTCTTTTTCCAGTGCATCAAAGATATAGTCTACTGCATTTTTAAAGTTTTCATCTTCTTCTCTCACTTCGCTGGCATCAATAAAGGCAAGTAGACTTTCAAAATTTTGTTCTTCCTCCGGTGCTTCATAGTATAGATAGCCTATTAAAGCTGTATAATACAAGCGTTCCGCTTTACACCAAAAATCTTCCGTAGATTTTTCTCCTTCGCCTTTTGTATTTGCCATAATCGTCTGTACAAGTTTTAGTATGTCCTTTTCACTCCTTAGATAGGCAAAGGGATTGTAGTGCATGGACTTTTTGAAATTTATGGTGTTTAGCACTTTAATATTATATCCGTTTTTCTCTAGCATCTTTCCGCACTCAACGAGAACAGTACCTTTCGGATCGGTTACAACATAGGATGAGTGCATTTGCATCAAATTGGGCTTTAAGAAAAATCGGGTCTTTCCACTCCCGGATCCTCCTACTACAAGCACATTTTTATTACGAGCAAATTTAGGATTTTTAGGTCTTGAGTTCATTGTAAGGCTTTCCGTATTAGTTAAAAGTATATTGTTTTCAAATTTTTCATCCAAATATGGCTCAATGTCTTTAGAACTTCCCCATCTTGCTGAGCCATATTCTACTCCTTGGCGAAATTTTTTTGCATTTTTCTTTTTTTGATAAACAATAAGCCAAATAACTGCTGAAAAACAAATACCTGCAAATAAGTCATCTATATGAAATGATGGCAGATAAGACAGTGTTCCTATATCAGATAAAGCTACTATCATCTTATCTACATAATCACCACCTACATAACTGTTTATATGCTTTGAAAATATATTCGCCAGATAAAAGAAAAAGAGATAAGGTAAGTTTTTAATTACAAACTTTTTCTTATCTCTTATGTGAAATATATTTTTTATATCTTTTAGTATTTCTTTTACAATCTTCGTCTTTACCACTCCTTCCTACAAACTCTGCTCCTTATGTTTTTCTTTTATCTTATCTTTTTGATGTGTATTTTTAACTTTTTCTCTAAAATGATTTAACTTATCTATTACAGATTCTTTCTTTTTATCTTTCCCTGCAAATTTTGCAACCGCTTCTTTAAATGCCTGTTCCATTACCTTTTCATCTTTTGCCTGAAAGAAAATTATATTGTTTCCCGTAGTGAGATCTTTTTTGATACTGAATTTCACGCCATTTTTATTTAAATCTCTTTTTAGGTTCTTTAAGTCCACATCATTTAACTCTAAGGTTTCAACCTTCCCCTTTTTTACTAAATCTTTTACTGTAGTTGGCTTTTGCTTGCCGATGAAATCCTTTAAGCCATTTTTCTCTTTTTCAGCCTTATTAAGTATCATTTTCATAAGTTTCACAACTTCTCTTGCCGTTAGATGAAGTGCTTTTTTCTTTACTGCAATTACTTGCCTTGTAACTTCTTCATTGATCAATATATCACCTACTTTCCATCAAAATTAAATTAGCTGTCATTGCCTTTTCCCTCATGGTTTTTATTCTATGATTTTCCCCATTGAAGATAATAGGTGTTGCCATTTCGAGAAGTCTGGAATAGATTCTCTTTTCTTTTAAATCTGTTGTGTTCATCAGATGAGAGATTGATAAATTTGTTGTAACAATAATAGGCTTATTTGCCCTATATCTGCTGTCTATGATGTTAAAGATATGTTCCATGGCAAAAGATGTATCTCTTTGTATTCCAAAATCATCTATAATCAAAAGTCTATTACTGTTTAGATTTTTGATATACATATTTTTATCTATCTGTAGATTCATCATATCGTTTAATATCACTCCGAAGTTTGTCATTCTAACTGAGATTCCTTTTTCTATCAAGGCATTTGCAATAGAGGATGCCAAATATGTTTTTCCGGTTCCTACCGCACCTGTCAATATAAGTCCTATATTTTCTTTTTCCATATCCTCAAAATGCTTTACATAATTTAAACCTGCCTGTTTATGTTCCAAACTCCCATCTTCTTGTTCAAAAGTTTGTTTATACATAAGATCATCATCAAATGCCATACTTTTGAGTCTATTTATACGCATACTATGTTCAAATTCTTCCATTTCTTTTCGTTCTTTTTCCATCTCTTTGCTTCTACAATCACAATTTTTAGGTATTTTTCTTAAGACACCACCGACATTTGCCATCTGTTGCTTGGCTGTATGGCATTTTCCACAATAGATAAGTCCATCTTCATTATTTACATAATCTCCATTTTCCTCATTTAGAATATTCTTTTCCATATTTTCAAATACCTTATCAAAAATTCCTCCTGTGGTTTCCATTCTTGATCCTCTCTTTCACTAAATTTTATTTTTTAAACCTTTCAATTATTTTCCTTTTAAAAAATCTTGCCATATTCTTTCATCATCAGCATAATTTCCTAAATTTCCTGTGTTTGTTGATTGTTTATTGTAATAAATAATGTTTATAGGAGCATTGTAGATAATAGATAGTAGATATGCTCTAAAATGTGTAATCTTAGATGTATTTTCTTTTAGAACTGATAAGACATACTCTATATGCTCTTTTTTGATTTCCAATAACCTTCCCCTAATTTTTTCATAACTTATCCACGTCTGATTTATTTTCAAATCTCTTTTATTTTCAACTGCCTCTACCATAATTTCTACGATAAAATCTATAGTTTCTTTTGTAGGGCTATCTCTATCCATAAAATCTAAATATGAAATATTTTGCTTGATTATTTTTTCTACTTGACCTCCTTCCTCTTTTTTCAATTTTCTCTTACATCCTGTTTTATCTATGGAAGTGGTCTTACTAATATCAGGTTCACTCTCTTTAGTTTTATTTATATTAGTCTTATTACAGTTTGTTTTTGAAACTTCTTGAGGTTTGTTTTCTAAATTTCTTGAAGTTTGTTTTTCAAACTTCTGTAAGTTTACATTTGAAACCTCTTGAAGTTTAGTATCTGAATAATTCTCTATATGGTCTATATTCCCCTCTGTCTCCTGCTTTTTCTCTTTCTCCCTGTGTTCTGTTTCTACAAGAAAGTTCTTTACATAGATAATATTCGGTTTTCCAAGCCCTCTTCTTTTCTTTTCTATCAGTCCGAAATCTTGTATTTCTTTCATAATATTGATTGCCTTGTTTCTGCCTATATTCATAGTTTCTTCTATTTCATCTATGGTAAATATGATGAATACTTTATTTTCTTCATCTAACCACCCATTTTTCATAGATAAGCTCATTCTATCGAGCAAAATAGCATACAGAACTTTTGCATCGCTACTTAATGTTTTAAAAATGCTGTCTGTATATAAAATTTTAGGTATTTTAAAGAAGGAGTATTGATCTGCTTCTTTTCCGTAATAATAGCTAAATTTAATATTCATAACTTCCTCCTTCCTGTATTTTTATTTGTTTTAGCAACGAAAAAAGAGATAACTTCTTTGCTATCTCTTTGAAAATTTCTTAATTTTAGTTGTTATCTTTACTCTTTTTTATCTTCAGAATTTGTATTTTCTATTATAGGGTCTTTTACAACATCTTCTATAAGTTTTGACATATCTACTGCATTTTTGGAAGTGATAACCGGTTTTCCGGTTTCTTTCTCAATTTCCTTTCTTGCATTGCCCGCTATACTGTCTCCTCTTTTTGCAACTTTTCTATTTTCTTCTAATCCTTTAGGATTGGTCGTTTTGGTAAGTTCTGTTGTCGTGGCTTCTGCAAGCATATTGAGAACTACTTCAAGGGTAGTCATATTATCCCTTAAATTCTCCTTTTTCAGTCCCTTTAGATTTTTGTATCCTCTTGTTGTCATTCCGGACCATGCTTTAGTGATTTCATCGGTAAGGATTGCATATTCAATTCCTTTTTCAATCCCATGATCCTCCCAAGCATCCGTAAGTTCCTTTCTTACTTGAATAGCTTGTAATCTTTGATTTATCCACTCTCTTGAATAGCCCTTCTTCAAATATGTTTCTAAGGCTCTGTCAATAGTAAGTTCCGGATCAACAATTTCATCAATTCGCTCTTTTCCTACTTCCGCAAGCCATAATTTGAAAGGCTCTGCCTTTGGGGATGGAATGGACTGAATAATACGGAAAATATCTTTCATGTTTCCCGCCAATATTTTTCTTTTTTTGCCACTTGATGATTTCATTTCTACCTGGGGACAATTTGTCCCTATGTAGAAAGCTAACTGTTCATCACGTTTTCTCATCTTCTTGAGATAATCTGTTGGATTTTTACTTTCTGACAAAACTCCAACTACATCGACTACTGAAAAATACCATTCTTCTTTTTCTTCATCCCAAACGGAGCGTATTTCTTTATTTTCATATAGTTTTATTTCATCCATTACATCTACCTCTTTTATATATTATCCTGTTAAATAAGCTCTTTTTTTCACCTTTTTAGCACCTTATATTATACCTTAAATTTGTAATTTTGTCTTTCTGCTAACGGAGATACTCTTTAAAGTAAATTTCCAGTGCTTTTTCTATAATCCCTTCTGCTTCTTCTTTCGCTTTATCTTGAAAGAATTTTTGATAAATACTCTGAGATAACTTGATATTCTGATACTCTTTCATCTTCGGTTTTTTCAAGTTCAGCAAGTATGTTGTAATCATCTCCTTATTCAGTTCTTCTTGTCTGTTCATCAAATGAAGTGCTTTAGTATCGCTTGATTTTAAGGTTAATTCCAATTCTTCACACTGCTGATACAGATAATCCTGTATCTCTTTTGGAAGATAGGATAAATCTACTGCCATTGTCAGTCCTATTTTTTCGTTATCAACATCTTGTTTCCAAGAATCAGACAATTCATTTAATCTTAAATATCTTGCAATAGATGCCCCCGAAAGATGATATTCTTTTCCGAGTGATTTTCTGCTGTCTGTTTTATCTTCCGCTTTGCTTTCCTTTTCTATAATACCCCGATCTAAATGATTTATCTCTTTTTGCAAATCATTCCTCTTGCCCTGACTTGCTATTTTTTCATATCGCACTTTAAGGGCAAGAGCTTTTTCGGTTGGTAGCAGGTCGGAAAAGGATCGTTGCATCAGATTGGTTTCTATCACATAGGTATAGGCTTCTTCTTCGGAAAGATGTTCTTTGACGATACAGGGAACGGTTTTTAGATTGGCAAGTCTGGCTGCATTCACTCTGTTATGTCCGGAGAGTATTTCATAAGCTCCATCTTCTTTTTTGAGTACGATAATTGGATTAAGTATTCCGTTTTCTCTTATACTATCTACCATATCCTCCAATCTCTTGCCTGTGTATAGGGTAAATGGATGTTCGTGGTAAGCTTCCAACAACTCAATTTCTATATCCTGTATATCCCCCTGTTCCAAGACACCTACACCATCAAGTAAAATATCGACCGCATCGGTTATTTCTCTTTTCACAAATTTTTTACTCATAGCAGATCTCCTTTGCCAAATTGTCATATGCAATATCTACGCTGCTGCCTTTTGCATATTTTTTTATACTTTGACCACTGTATATGGATTCGCCCACCTTGACTGTTTTGGGGATTTTGGTTTGAAATACCTCTACCTTTCCTTGATACATTTCTTCCACCTGCTGAGTAAGAAGTTTTGAAAGATTTGTCCTGTTATCGCACATGGTAAGCAAAATACCTTTTATCGTTAGACTTGCATTGACCCTCTTTTTAATTTTTTGAATGGTTTTTAAAAGTTCACTGATTCCGACGATTGAAAACAACTGTGTATCTGCTGTAATAAGCACACTATCCGATGCACAAAGGGCATTGATGGTCAAGATATTCAGCGATGGAGAAGTGTCTATCAGGATGTAGTCATACTGCTCTCGTATAGGTTCAAGGATGCTTGATAGGATTCGTTCACTTCCGGTTTCTGCTTTCATCTGCGTTTCTGTAACGGACAGATAAATGCTTGATGGAATAAAGTCTATGCCATCATAGGATAGGATATATCCCTTCGCCAAGTAGTTTTCTTCCTCTAATTCTGCCATTAATAGATGTCCTATCGTGTCTGCAAGTTCATTGGTATTTTCTATGCCAAAGCATCTTGTGAGATTATCTTGCGGATCAAGGTCAATGACGAATACTTTTTTGCCGAGTTCTTTTAATGAATACGCAAGGTTTAATGTTGTGGTTGTTTTTCCAACTCCGCCTTTTCGGTTGGCAACAGTGATAATTTCTGCCATAGTATGCCTCCTTCTTCTCCATACAGAGATTTCATTTTATGCTATACTTTTATACAAATTTTGAGTATAAAAAATGATGACAGTCTATCCATCATCAAAGTTTAAAAGTTTTGTGGAAGCCTTTAACCCTTGATTTTTCTTGGATTTATTGTACTGTCATCATTATAGCATTATCCCCACTACCCGATGTACCCACAATTGAAGTAAACTTTCCACATTCAATTTCTAAAGAAATATCGTCAACCGCCTTTACTATACAATCTTCTTTGCCATAATATTTTTTTATGTTATTTGCTAATAATTTTTTCATAGTTTATTCCTCTTTCATTCTTTTAACTTCTTCATCAAAAAAATCAACGCCAGTATCTATAATAGCAACTAATAACATTACACCTCTCCTAAATCATATATTAATAATTTATCTAACTGCATATTGTTTATTTTAATACATAATGTTTTACTCTTCAATCCTCTTTTTTAAAACCACTATAAAAACCAACACAAACAATATACTTACGTATAGTGTTGCTAATGATATAGTTTGAAAGCTAAATATCATTTTATATCCGTCACCGAGATATTTTATATTAACTAAGTAGTCATGAATTGATTTATACAATACTATTCCAAACATTATTGCCCCTGATACTATCGCCCAGAATACACTCTCCTTTATATACATAAATATCATACTCTTTTTTGATAGACCAATATGTCTCATTATAGTATTTTCTCTTTTTCTTTGTTCAAAAATCATATTTAAGCTTGTATATATTGTTATTATTGACAGCACTGAAATATAAATACTATTTACAATAATATTTTTCATTAATAATCTATGCTCATATTGATCAATCTGCTTAAATTCTGTTTCGGATATAATTTTGTAGTTATTCTTTCCTAACACTTTATCCATATGTGCTCTTAGATTTTTACTATTGCCATTATAATTGAAATTTATTTCATCAGCACCTCCATATCCTACTAATTTCTTAAAATTATCTGTATCAGTGATTATTTCAGGAAGTAGCAACTGTGAAACTACTTTTCTTGACCATTTTAAATCATCAATAAATCCACCAACAATAATTTTTTTCGTTTTGTAGGCTTCTCTTCCATTAGAGTATTGGGCAACTTTGATCTTTATTACATCCCCAACTTTTATATTTTTCATAGTTGGTATCATCTTCATTTCTAATTTATTATAGACCTCCGGTCTAAGATAGGCTACTGGGTATTCTGAAGTCGATTTGAATTTATCATTTCTTATAAATCCATTTTTTATTAGGAAGTCATCATCTACTCCTGTGATAACTGTTTCTATTTCTTTACCATTTAAATCTCTATCGTTTAAAAAGTATTCATTGAACATCTTTCCATCACTGATAAAATAGGCCCCTTTACTAGATTTAGTAACGATATTTTTAATTCTATTATCATCTCTAATCCTACCTATATTTCTATCATTCAAGTTGGATTTTGGTCTATAAACATTACTTAGATTTGTAAGGTTATATTCTCTTCCCATAAGAAAATTTACTGAAGAATCAACATTCTTATCAAAATAATCTTTATTAATATTAATTACATATCTAGACAGTGATAAGCTCAACATAATAACCGGTACCATCAAATATATAGCATTTTTTTGTATATTTATTAATAATAGTTTCTTATGTATTTTTGTAGTTGGTCTTAGTAAGATTCTATTGATTTTTTTTCTTCTATGATTATAGTTGGTTAAATCGACTACACTTAAATTATTTATCACATAAAATTCATATAAGAAAACAATTGCAAAAGGTATAATCGAAATAACAAAGGAAATTATGTAGGTTCTATAATCCATATGTATGCTTTTATCCATTAGTCTAAATAGATCGTCTGAAAACAAGGTGAAGTTTACTTTTTTCATATAAATTAACGATGCATAATATGATAAAATAAAGCTAATAATATTACTAATTAATATAATTAGTACATTTTCTAAACCAAAGATAAAAAATACTTTTTTCTTACTTGAGCCTACAACCCTAAGAAGGGCAGCATCTGCAAATACATCTCTAGATGCAATAAACAAGAAAACTAACGGAAATAGTATACCTGCTAAAATTAAATTTTTTATTTCTGGTGAAGCAATAAAAAATTGCTTATATGTATTTTCCGTGTTTGTTAATATTTTATTATATGTGACTAGATTTTGAGATAAGTTTAATTCTGTATTTAATCCATAAGATTCACCCTCTGGATCCTTAAATCCAGTCTTAAAACTAATATATGCGTTAAATTTGTCTGGAATTATATTTTTAAAACCATCTCCCATTTTAATGTATAATTGATCCATCCCCCTCATCTCAGTTGACTTAATCTTATTATATACAATGCCAGTTATTTTGATCTTTTTTAAAATATATCTAATTTTGTTGATTCCATTTTCTTCATAATTTACTTTTACAACTCCATCGATATAGTCTCCGATTTTATGATTTCCAGTCCCATCTAACAATATGGCTTCCTCGTCATTAAATGGTAATCTCCCCAAAATCAGCTTGAGTTTGCTAATTTCATTCACCTTTTCGTTATACTCTTCTAAAAGTAATATCTTACCATTGTTCTCAATGAATTCTCCTATATTTTTTGTTTGATATACCTTATCTACACGTTTACTATTTTTTATATTATCTAGTGTTGTTTTATCTATATTATTTGCTACAGCTCCATAGAGTGCTGAATTTTCATCGATAAATTTCTTTGAATTTATCATTTGACTTTTAGTAGCAATAGATATTGAAACTAAACTTACCAATGAAAATACTATAATTATACTCAAATATACAACTCTTTTTACATGACTTTTTATATACTTCAACCCTAAAATACACATATTCATAAAATCATCTCCTAGCAACTAACCGTTCATAAAACATAATAGGTTGTAAAAACCACCTATTATATTAACTCTTCTAATACTTATCACTGCCATATGCAAATCTTTTAACACTAGTGCAACATCGCAGTCAACTCCGTGCCTTCTAGTATAGTCTTTCCAGATATAATGGAATGGATATGTATTTATCTGCATATCTTTATTGGTATTTCCTTTTCTAAAATACCCAACCTTATTTTTTCTTATCATATTTCATTAAAAATTCATCCTTTTGATTTTTTTTGTATTAATATATTAATATTATAACTAAAATATATATATTATACAAGTATTTATAAGACGCGTAATATTTATTTTATGGTGTTTTACGTCTTCTGATAGTGAATTTACACCATCTAAAATACTAATATTTTCTGCACTAAGCATTTTGATTTCATCGCTTGTATTGTGTGGTAATTCCTCTTTATTTACACATAAAATCAATCTATCTAAATTGATGGTTGTTAGGAAATCTATCAAATTAAGTGTTTTTTATATTTTTATATCATCTATATTTTTTATTTTTTATTTATATATCATATTTTAATCTATTGTTATTTTTTTTTATTAAAATTGTCAAAAAATACTCTTAAAATGACATAAAAAACATATACTAAATTAAAATATTGTTAATTAACTGAGATAAGGACAGCTCTTTGTATGAGACTTCATTTGCTAGTCATTCAGATTGAATTAAAAAAATAATTTTTATTTTTCTTGAACGCATAAAACCATCATCGCAAAATCTTTTATAGATAGCTACCCACTTTATATCTCATTCTTTTTAGTAATACCATATTTTCTTGCTAAATAGCTTGAACTTTTATTCCTTGATAAGTATTTAGAAACTATTTTTATATTAATTTCAAAAGAATATTTTACCATAAAAAAAAATGACCTTCCAAAAGTTAGAGTTTTAGTTCTAACTTTTGGGGTCAGTACAATATTAATCCAAGGGTAGTATCTATTTTATTTTTTATTGATTTGTTGGATGAACTAGGTTTATCCTAGAAAATTTAATACCTGCCTGGTCAAATTCATGCTTAAATTCTTCCATAAGTTTGTAGTAGACATCCCAATAATCTTCTGTTTTTACCCATGGCTTGGCTATAAATTTAATTATATTATTATTCATAGAATCTACACCTATTAGGGGTTTT
The DNA here is from genome assembly GCA_963520775.1 of uncultured Peptostreptococcus sp. Classification (GTDB taxonomy): domain Bacteria; phylum Bacillota; class Clostridia; order Peptostreptococcales; family Peptostreptococcaceae; genus Peptostreptococcus. The sequence goes on along the minus strand of CAUQSL010000001.1, from coordinate 93,051 downwards.
GGAGATGATAAAATTCTATTTTCTTCATCAAACAACCTATTTGATATTTCATATAAGACCTTTATATTTGTATCATATTCCACATTAAATACAAAGTCTATCCTTCTCTTATTTTGGGCAGTGTAGTTTATTACAGGGTTTGATGTCAACTGAAAGTTTGGCATGAATATAAGTTTATTATCATTTGTCTTTAGACTTGTAGAAAACATTTGTATTTCCATAACGGTTCCTTCATTGTCCTGACAATTTATAAAATCACCTACATCAAATGGTTTGAAAAATAATATTATTAAACATGAACCTAAATTTGATAAAACTTCCTTAAAGGCTAATCCTATACTGAAACCAGCTGCACCTAATACAGCTACAAATGAAGTTGTATTTACACCTAATATAGCTAGAGCTTGCATAAGGGCTATAATTATTATAGTTACTTGTACAAAATTAATCATAAAAGTTACCATACCAATACTTGACTTGTACTTTGTAAGGATCCTATTCAAAAACCTCTTTACCAGTTTGGCTATTATTATACCTATTACTATAATTATAATAGCAAATACAATGGCTGGTAGCTTATCTATAAAAAGATCTATATATTTGCTAAAAATCGTAGTTTGTTTTTCTATTGTTTCTTCCAATAATTTACCTCCTATTTGTTTTTTTATATTGGATTTTTACCTTATTTCTCAATCTTAATCTTAATCCAAATTAATTTTATATTTTTTAGCATAGACTTGTAGCCACCTATTCTAAAAAACTTACCAATAAAACTTTCTTATTTTTCAACTTATTTTTAGAAAAATTAATTTTAGTCTGTTCCTTATGCTATCTTCTTATTTTAATATACCATAGGTAGCATAAATTAACCTAAGTAATTTATATTAAATCATCTATGTCCATATCAAATACCCTAGCCAACTCACCTATTACTTCATCTAAAGGGCTTAAATCATCCTTATCCACTATTTCTTCCATCTCACTATCACTGATATTAAGTGCTGCTCCTAGTAGGCCAATATCTAGCCCCCTCTCTTCCATTAATTTTCTTAATCTTGACATTTACTCAACCTCCACCCTCTATTATCGGTCTTATACTTATATTTTTATCTATAATTATGAGTTCTCTTATATATCTATAATTATAGGTTCTCTTATATATCTATCTATAATTATAGATTCTCTTTTATATATATCTATTATAATATTATTTAATTAATACTATTCAGATTTGCTACAAAAAAAAATCCTCCTATGATATCTAATTTTACCATAGAAGGACTTATAATTTCACTTTTTTTGGCTATTAACCCGGCAAACTTGCCTATAAACATATCTAACTTAGTCTAAATTACCTTATTGTATTCTTTTTTCAGTTTTTCTATTATCTTTTTTTCTAATCTGGATACCGTCATCTGTGATATACCTATTTCTTCAGCTAACACAGACTGGGTCTTATTGTCAAAGAATCGACCTTGTATAATTTGAACCTCTAATTCATTTAAAGTTTCCATAAAATGATTAATAAAATCCATTTCTTCTATATACTTAAAGTTTTTTTCTTCTATACCTACCCTATCTCCTAGTGTCATATCCTTATCCTCAGTATCATCATTACTAGGTGTATCAAGTGATACTGGTTGATATCCATAAGATGCTTCCATAGCCTCTAAAACTTCTTCATCTGTTGTTTCTAAATATCTAGCAATTTCCGAAGGTGTTGGACTCCTTCTTAATTCTTGTTCTAAGTAAATCTTAGCATTACTGATTTTTTTACTTAATTCCTGAATCCTTCTTGGAACCCTAAGTGTCCATACCTTATCTCTAAAGTATTTTTTAATCTCACCAACTATTGTTGGTGTTGCAAAACTTGAAAATTCAAATCCTTTAGAAATATCATATCTATCAATTGCATAGATAAGGGCTAAAGATGCCACTTGATATAAATCGTCATAGTCTACACCCTTATTCATGTACTTCCTTGACAATATTTTTGCCAAGTATAGGTGTTTTTCTATAAGTATGTTTCTAATAGTAGCATTAGTCCTATCATCAGAAAAAATTTTGAAAAGCTCTTTTATATCCATTTCTTCATAGCTTTTTTCTGTGATCAAATCCATCTACACCTCAACTCCAACCAATTTTGTCATAGTAATTATAGTTCCACACTTATCACAAGACCTTATATCAACCTCATCCATTAAACTTTTTATTATAAATATACCCAATCCATTTGTTTTTGGATTTTTAAGGTCAGGTTCCTGTAAGGAATCAACATCGTAACCTATCCCATCATCCGATACTTCTATAGTTAGTCTATCTGGGTATATATATAACTTTAATTGAAATTCTTCTTTTCTACTATGCTTAATAGCATTAGTACAAGCCTCTGATACACAAACTTTCATATCCTCTATGTCATCAAGAGAAAATCCCATCTTACTGGCTACTCCTGATAATGTTAGTCTGATTACAGACACAAAGTCTGGATTGACAGACATATTCATACTAATTAATTCGTACGCCAAATTTATCCCTCCATACTTATGATCTGGTCTATACCAGTTATTTTAAAAATTCTTTTTACATTATCCTTAGCGTTAGATATTTTTATATCCTTGCCCTGGGTTCTTAGTTTTTTCATCAATCCAACCAAAACACCTATACCTGTTGAATCTATATATTCAAGATTAGTCATATCAATTACAACATCTGATAATTTTTCTTCTACAGACTTATATAGGTTATCTTTGAGTTTATTAGCTGTTGATAAATCTAATTCTCCATTTAATGAAAATACCCACTCATTTGAGTTATTTTCATAATTTGATTTTATATTTAACGACATAAATTTCTCCTTAAAATGCTAAATTTTTAATTAAATTTATTCTTCTTTGTTTAAATTTACTATTATTTGTTTGAATTTACTCTTCTTCACCCTTCAATTTTGCTATTGAAACAACTTCTACTTCTTCATCAGTCTTCATCAATTTAACACCACTAGTTACTCTTCCAAATATAGATATTTCATTAACTCTTATCCTAATTAATACTCCATCAGAATTAATCATCATAACTTCATCATCTTCGTTGACAATAGTGGCTCCTACTAATTTACCTGTTTTTAGGTTTATGTTATAGGTCTTTATCCCCTTACCTGCCCTAATTTGTGGTCTATACTCTTCAATTTCAGTTCTCTTGCCAAAGCCTTTTTCACTAACCACTAATAGGTCACTACCACTACTTATTAAGTCCATAGAAACTAGATGGTCACCACTTGATAGGGTAATACCCTTTACACCTGTTGCAGTCCTGCCCATAGATCTTACATCTTTTTCATTAAATCTTATAGACATACCATTTTCAGTTACTAATATAACATCTTCATCACCCTTTGTCCTATTTACACCTATAAGCTCATCTCCATCTTTTAAATTTATAGCTATTAGGCCTGACTTATTTATATTATTAAAGTCTGAAATAGGGGTTTTCTTTACAACACCACTCTTTGTAGCAAATAATAAGTATTTTAATTCTTCATTTTCCTTACTATCTGTATTGAATGATATTGTTCTAGCTATCTTTTCACCAGGGTTAAGTTGTAAAAGATTAACTATAGCAGTTCCCTTAGAGGTTCTCTTTCCTTCAGGTATTTCGTAGGCATTTAGCTTATAAACCCTACCCCTATTAGTGAAGAATAACATTAAAGAGTGGGTAGTGGTTGATATTAGGTCTGTAACAAAGTCTTCTTCCCTTGTCGTTAGTGCTGAAATACCTCTTCCACCTCTTTTTTGACTCTTATAAGTATCTGCCGGTAGCCTCTTAATATAACCTAGGTGTGTTAGTGTTATAGCTACTTCCTCTTCTTCATAAAGGTCTTTTATATCTATTTCACCTTCTGCTGGTCTTATTTCTGTCCTTCTTGGATCTGCATACTTGTCCTTAATAAGCAACATTTCATCCTTGATTACACCAAACAATTTTTCTTCATTGGCTAATATAGATTCTAAATAGTCAATTTTATCCATTAACTCCTTGTATTCATTATCTATCTTATCTCTTTCTAGACCTGTTAACCTCTGTAACCTCATGTCAAGAATTGCCTGAGCTTGTATATCAGAAAGATCAAATTCTGCTATTAATTTTTCTTTGGCTATTTGACCATTTTCTGAACCTCTAATTATTGATATTACCCTATCTATATTGTCTAAGGCTATTCTTAAACCTTCTAAAATATGTGCCCTTGCCTGGGCTTTCTTAAGTTCAAATTCTGTTCTTCTTGTTATTACATCTTTTTGGTGGTCAATATAAGTTTCTAGGTATTCTTTTAAATTAAGAACTTTTGGAGTCTTGTCAACTATAGCTAGGTTTATAATAGAGAAAGTTTCCTCTAACTGTGAATGCTTGTATAAATTATTCAAAATAATATTTGCATTTACATCCCTCTTTAACTCTATTACAACCCTTATACCATGCCTATTACTTTCATCTCTTAGGTCTGATATACCTTCAACTTTTTTATCCCTGACAAGTTCAGCTATTCTTTCAACTAATCTAGACTTGTTTACTTGGAATGGTATTTCTGTTATTACTATCTGTTGTTTTCCTTTTGGAAGTTCTTCTATTTCTGCCCTAGATCTTACCCTAACTTTACCCCTACCAGTCCTATATGCTTCTTTTATACCTTCAGTTCCAATTATCATGGCTCCTGTTGGAAAGTCTGGCCCTTTTATATATTTCATTAGGTCTTCTGTATTACAGTCCCTATTATCTATATAGTGTACTGTTGCATCAATTACTTCTCCTAGGTTGTGTGGAGGTATAGATGTGGCCATACCAACAGCTATACCATTAGAACCATTTACTAGTAGGTTTGGATACCTGGCAGGTAATACCAGTGGCTCTTGAAGTGATTCGTCAAAATTTGGACCGAAATCTACAGTTTCCTTGTCTATATCTCTTAATAGTTCTGTAGCCAACCTAGACATTCTGGCTTCTGTATAACGCATGGCTGCAGGACTATCTCCATCCACATTACCAAAGTTACCCTGACCATCTACTAGTAGACCTCTTGTTGCAAAGTCCTGGGCCATCTTTACCATAGCCATATATACTGATGAGTCTCCGTGTGGATGGTACTTACCTAGTACATCACCGACTATACGGGCTGACTTCCTGTATGGTTTTTCTGGTGTTATCCCCTGTTCTATCATTGAATATAAAATTCTTCTATGGACAGGTTTTAAACCATCCCTAACATCTGGAAGGGCCCTACCAACTATTACACTCATAGAATAATCTATATATGATTTTTTCATTTCCTGAGATATCTCTATAGGAATTATTTTGCTTTTATTCTCCATTTAAATCCTTCACCCCCTATATATCCAAATTAGTTACATATTTAGCATTGGCTTCTATGAAGTCTCTTCTTGGTGCAACCTTGTCACCCATTAGCATAGAGAATATTTCATCAGCCATTATAGCATCATCTATAGTTACCTGTAGTAGGGTTCTAGATTCTGGGTCCATTGTAGTTTCCCACAACTGCTCGGCATTCATTTCACCAAGACCCTTGTATCTAGATACATCTGATCCCTGTCTACCAACTTCATCTAATAACTTACTTAATTCAACATCTGAGAAAGCATAGTATTCATTTTTTCCCTTTTTAACCTTAAATAGTGGTGGCTGGGCAGCATATACATAGCCCCCCTCTATCAGTGGCCTCATATACCTAAAGAAGAACGTTAGAAGTAGTGTTCTTATATGGGCACCATCTACATCGGCATCGGTCATTATTACTATTTTATGGTATCTTAACTTTTCAGGGTTAAAATCGTCACCTATACCACAACCAAAAGCTGTTATCATATTTTTTATTTCTTCAGAGGATAGTATTTTATCTAATCTTGATTTTTCAACATTTAATATTTTACCCCTAAGAGGTAGAATTGCCTGAGTATTTCTATCCCTACCACTCTTAGCAGATCCACCCGCAGAATCACCCTCGACTAAGAATATTTCACTTTTTTCAGGAGATTTTTCTGAACAATCTGCTAACTTACCTGGTAATGATGTGAATTCCAAAGCATTTTTTCTTCTCGTAAGATCTCTTGCTTTTTTGGCAGCTTCTCTTACCCTTTGGGCCCTTAAGCATTTTTCTATGATTAATTTTGCAACGGATGGATTTTCTTCTAAAAAGGCTCCTATTTCTTCATTAGTTATAGAATCAACTAGACTTCTCATAAAGGTATTACCTAGTTTTGTCTTTGTCTGACCTTCAAATTGAGGATCTGGTAACTTAACAGATACTATAGCTGTTAGACCTTCCCTAATATCTTCACCAGACAAGTTTGAGTCTTTTTCTTTAAGTATATTATTTCTTCTAGCATAGTCATTAACACACTTGGTCAAGGCAACCTTAAAACCTGAAAGGTGGACACCACCCTCATGAGTATTTATATTATTTGCAAAAGAATATATATTTTCTGTGTATGCATCTGTATACTGAAGGGCAAATTCTATAGTACAGTCATTTGCCATCTTGTCTACATATATTATTTGATCGTGTATTGGGGTTTTAGTCCTATTCAAGTATTTTATATATTCTACTAAACCACCTGTATACTGAAAGCTCTTTGTTTTTTCCTGTCCATCCCTCTTATCCTCAAATTCTATCTTTATTACCTTATTTAGGAAAGATAGCTCTCTAAACCTATATTCTAGGGTTTCATATTTAAACTCTATTTCGTCAAATATGCTTGCATCTGGCATAAAACTAATAGATGTTCCACTTTTTTTACTATTTTCACTAACAACTTCTAATTTACCTGTAGGAACACCTCTTTTATACTCCTGCCTATACACTTTGCCATCTCTTGACACTTCAGCTACCAGCCAGTCACTAAGGGCATTTACTACAGATACACCAACACCATGAAGACCACCTGAAACCTTGTAGCCTCCACCACCAAACTTACCTCCTGCATGAAGAACTGTTAATACAGTTTCTAGGGTAGATAAGCCAGTTTTTGGATGAACTTCAACTGGTATACCCCTACCATCATCTTTTACAGTAATACTTCCATCTTCATTTATAGATATATATATTTCAGAACAATTTCCTGCTAAAGCTTCATCAATACTATTATCTACAACCTCATATACCAAGTGGTGTAAACCTCTAGGTCCTGTTGAACCTATATACATACCAGGTCTTTTTCTTACAGCTTCAAGACCCTCTAAAACTTGTATTTGGTCTGCACCATATTCACGTTTTACCATTTATACTCCTCCATTCTCTACTCCGATAATTCTACCATTTTCTATACTAAATATACTATAATCACTCACACCTAATATATTTTTGTGAAAAGGGTCAGCTGATGTAACAAACATCTGAACCCTATCTAACTTTTCAACCAGTAATTTTTGCCTACTTTGGTCTAATTCACTAAAAACATCATCTAGTATTAAAATTGGATAATCCCCAACTTCCTGCTTTATAAGTTCTATCTCAGACAATTTTAATGATATGGACGCCGTTCTTTGCTGGCCTTGAGAACCGTACATCCTAACATCTATATCATTTATAAAAATCTTTATATCGTCCTTGTGAGGACCAAACCTAGTGGATCTTGTCAGTATATCACCCTGTCTAGCCTCTCTTAATTTATCTATAAAATTCGACCTAATATAGGTAGGATCCTTAAAATTATCTATTTCCAGTTGATTCTTATACTTTATAGTCAAATTTTCCTTATTCATAGTTAAACTTTTATGAATATTTCTAGATATAAGAGATAATTTTTCAATAAACCTATTCCTTATAATATATATCTCACTAGCATAATCAGACATAGTTTCATCATAAACATCTAATAAGTTTTCATCTACACTATAAGACTTCAAAACCTTATTTCTTTGTAGAAGAATCTTATTGTAACTAGTTAATAAACTATAATACCTAGGCATTATTTGGCTTATTTCCTTATCTATAAAAGTCCTTCTTTCTCTAGGGCCATCCTTTACTAACCTCAAATCTTCCGGAGAAAAAATAACAACATTCAAATTCCCCAGCAGTTCTTGTATTGATTTTATAGATACTCCATTTACCTTAATACCTTTTTTTTCTTTTGAAACAAATATCTCTATTTTTTTATCTATATTATTTTTGGTAAACTTACAAGAGCAGTATAGGTTATCAGCAGAAAATTTAATTAATTCCTTGTCCTTATTAGTCCTAAAAGACCTGCCTATGGACATAAAACCTATTGCTTCTACTATATTAGTCTTACCTTGACCATTCATACCTATTATTAGGTTTACCTTTTTATTAAAATCAACTAGAAGATTATCGTAATTTCTATAATTTACTAGTTTTAAACTATTAATATACAAATAAACACCTACTTTGATACTCGGAACTCTTTATTCATATACTCTACAATATCTCCATCTCTCAATTTTTTACCCCTTTGACTGGCTAGCTGACCATTTACCTTGATTTCTTCACTCATTATAAGTAATTTGGCCTCACCACCAGACATTACTATATCTGCAAGTTTTAAAAATTGATCTAATTTAATATAATCAGAATCTATATTAACTATTTTCATTTGAGCTCCTTTCCTGATTTTCAACATAGTCTATCTATTCTATTATAACACAAATAATCCGGTATTTGATAAGATAGAAAATAAAAAATACCAATATAAACTTTATTTACATTGGTATTTTTTATTTTTATTAAATAAGTATCTTAGATAAATTTACTAATTACTAACCCTAACTGGTAAAATTAGGTATGTATATTCTATATCGTCTACTGGTTTTATAACACATGGGTTTATAGGTCCTAAAAATTCAACAGAAACATACTCGCTGTTTAGGTACTTTATACCATCTAAAAAGTACCTTGAATTAAAGGCTATATCTAATATATCACCTTCAAACTCTACACTTATTTCTTCATAAGCATTGCCGTTTTCATTGTTAGATGTAATTACTAAAAGCTTGTCTGTAACAGACATTTTTATAGTATTATTTTTATCTGAAGTGAATAATAGGGATGCTCTTTCAACAGCCTCTTGTAGTTTTTTAGTTTCTACCAAAACTTTTGTTACATAATCCTTAGGCAAAAGACTCTTGTAATCAGCATATTCTCCATCTATCAACCTACCTATAATTTTTGTGTTGGCAAACTTGAATATTATATCTCTAGAGCTTATTGCTATATATAGGTCACCTTCATCAGCTAGCAATGAATTTAGGTGGTTAAGTGTATTTCTAGGTACTATGGCACTAAGATTTTTCTCTATACCTGAGTTAAAGAGATTGGTGATAGTAGCTAGCCTATAACCATCTAGGGCAGCCATATTTATTTTATCCTTATCTATTTCTATTAATTCACCATTAAAAGTTGGGTTAGAGTTGTCTATCGCTGCTGCAAAAACCGTATTTCTAATCATACTCTTCATATCTGCCTGACTAATACTTAGCATATTCCCACTTTCAATGCTTTCTATTTCTGGAAAATCACTAGCACTAATTCCCTTTATTTTAAACCTAGAAGACATACATGAAATGAATACATTAAAATTATCATCTGTTTCTATACTTATGTATGTATCAGGTAATTTTCTCACTATTTCACCTATTAATTTAGAGTTTATTACTATAGCTCCTGAACTTTCAATTTGCGCCTCTATTTCAGTTTCTATACTTATTTCATTATCATAGCCTCTAACCTTTAAGGTATTTTTATCTGCACTTATAAGGATACCCCTTAGTATTTCAATATTTGTTTTTGTATTAATAGCTCTTTGAGCATTTGTAATAGCATTAGATAATTTTTTTTGATTACATAAAATCTTCAAAATAAGAACCTCCTTTATATGTTTTAATTTATAGTCTTGATAATATGCTTTTGTTAATAAGTAAATAGCTAGCACAAATCCCTAAATATATAAATATTATATATAATATTAGTAGTAATAGTAGTAGGGCCTGTGGATTTTGTGATAACTTATTAAAAGTTAGTTATATACACAAAGTAACTTGTGTATAAACCTGTTATAAAATATATCAACAAATTATTAATAAAATGTGGATATATTTGTAGTTAAAATCCTATTGTAATTATACACATCTTTTTAACAAGAATAATGTGTATAACTAGCTATCCAAATCTGATATTATTTTTTCTATTTTTATCTTAATTTCCTCACTTTTTTGCATATCATCATTAATCTTGTTTACTGCATGCATTACAGTAGTATGGTCTCTTCCACCAAATTCTTCACCTATGGCAGGAAGGGATAGGTCTAGAAGACATCTTGATATATACATGGCAACCTGTCTAGGAAAGGCTATATTTTTAGTTCTCTTCTTTGAAATAAGGTCTTCCACACTGATATTGTAGGAATCAGCAACCATTTCTTTTATTCTTAGTATGTTTACATCTTTACTTGTGTATGATACAAGGACATCCTTAAGAGCCTCTTTAGCTGTTGTCAAATTCATTGGCTTTGCTGAAAGGTTAGAGTATAGTATTACCTTATTTAAAGCTCCTTCTAACTCTCTTATATTAGATTTTACATTGTCTGCTATATATTCAAATACATCTGAGTCTATAGCCAACTTATCATTTTCAGCCTTATTTTGCAAGATGGCCATCCTAGTACCGTAGTCTGGAGCCTGAATATCAGTAATTAAGCCCCAAACAAACCTAGAACGAAGTCTCTCTTCTAATTCAGGTATATCCTTTGGTGGCTTATCACTAGATAAGATTATCTTTTTGCCAGCTGAATGTATAGCATTAAAGGTATGGAATAATTCTTCTTGGACAGAGTTTTTACCAGCGACGAATTGGACATCGTCTATCATAAATATATCCACATTCCTATATTTTTCCCTAAACTCACTATTTTTTTTCTCCCTAATAGCTGTAACCATTTCATTGGTAAAGGTTTCAGATGATACATAGAGTATTTTTTTTGAAGGATCTCTCTCCAACACCCTATGGCCAATAGCATGCATTAGGTGGGTTTTTCCAAGACCGACACCACCATATAAAAATAGGGGGTTATCATTAGCTGTACCATCATATTCTGCAACTCTTTGACAAGAGGCAACAGCCATAGCATTACTAGATCCCACCACAAAAGTATTAAATGTATACCTTGGGTTCAAGTTTGAATTTGCTAGACTTGTAGCTAGGTCCATAATATCCTCACTACTATTTTTAGGTGGATTGACTTTTTCATCATCTATACTAGCATCTAGATCAAGAGGTTGGTTGTCATTAGTTAAAACAATTATATCTTTTATGTTTGCTGCTAATTCTTCAAATACCTGTAAAATTTTGTCCTTTTGTTGTTTTTCAAAAAATTCTTTAGAACGATTATCTCCACTTAGGTATAAAATGTTATTATTAATAGCTATGGGGACAGTATTTTCATTGAAATATAAGGTGAATGTTGCCTTTGAGAAATCACCTTTTAGCATTTGTTGTGCTGAAGTCCATAGATTCTTCACGTCCATTTAGCGGATACCCTCCTTTTTGTTTAATAATTGTGTATATATTGTTGATAAGTATGGTATAATTGCAGAATATAAATAGGTTTATACAAACTTATACATAGTTAAGTGTGTATAATGTTAATAAAAATAATATACTTATCAACAAGATAAAAACACCATAAATTTGAATGTACATACATTATATACCTATAAATTAAAAAATTGTCCACAAAGTTATTAACAAAATGTGGATAAGTTTATAAGTTTTCAATATCTAGTTATATATGTTGATAAATCAAAGTTATTTTTTCTGTATATTGTTGATAAAATATTATTTTTAAATTTCTATTGAAAGTAGATTTTAAAATGTTATATTCTTGAAACTGGGATTTTGAAAGTAGGATTATAGATAATATTTATATTCTTGTTTGAAATTGATTGTAGGATAGGTTGTTTTTGTGTTTTTTTGTCTTATACCAATTGTAACACTACAAATTTATTTATTGAATTTATGAAAAATAATTGACTTTTAATGACATAATCATTATAATTATATTGTTATGTTTACAATTAAGATTAAGTGAAAGGAGTGTTCTGGGTATGAAGAGAACTTATCAACCAAAGAAGAGACAGAGAAAAAGAGAACATGGATTCAGAAAAAGAATGAAAACTTCTAACGGAAGAAATGTTTTAAAAAGAAGAAGAGCTAAGGGTAGAAACAGATTAACTCACTAATTTGTTAGTTAGTTCTAATTTTATAATATAAAAAACCACTGTCATGGTGGTTTTTTTTGTAAAAGTGGAGGTTATTGATGAAATTTAATAACACCTATGGAATCAAGAAAGATTCAGATTTTAGGAAAATTTACCAAAAGGGTAAATCCTTGGCCGATAGAAATCTAGTTATATATACAATGAAAAATAGGTCAGATAATACAAGGATTGGTATATCTATATCTAAAAAGGTGGGCAAGGCCCATGAAAGAAATAGGATTAGGAGATGTATCAAGGAGGCTTATAGATTAAATATAGACTCAAGGGTGGCAACTGGCTATGACCTAGTCTTTATAGCAAGAATTAATGCTGCTGATAAGGAGTATAGGGACCTTGAAAAGTCTTTAAAGTATATATGTAAAAGGGCCAATATAATGAAAAAAGATAGAAAAAATGAAGAAAGATAGAAAAAAGAGTTGTTAAAAAAGAGGTGATGTATATATGAGTTTTTTTATGGGTAATAAAAAAAATTCTAGTATCTTGGCTGAAATTTGTATAAGTTTGGTTAAATTTTATAGAGCCTTTATATCTCCTCTCAAGGGACCTACATGTAGGTTTTATCCGACATGCTCTCAGTATTCTATCCAGGCATTTGAAAAGTATGGCTTCCTAAAGGGATTGTGGTTGACTCTTAGAAGAGTAAGTAAGTGTCACCCTTTTCACCCAGGCGGTTACGACCCTTTGAAGTAGGAGGTCTATCTCAAAAGTTGAGGTATAATTTACCAGGAGGTAATAATGGGACAGATTGCAAGTTTATTTGGTATGGCCTTAAAGGCTATATATGGAATAATAGGTAACTATGGTTTATCTATTGTAATCTTTACAGTAATAGTAAAGATGGTTTTGATGCCTTTGACAGTAAAGCAGACTAAGTCTACTTTTGCTATGTCAGAGATCAATCCAAAAGTTAAAGAAATACAGGCTAAGTATAAGAATAAGCCTGAAAAACAAAATGAAGAAATATCTAAGTTGTATAAGGAATCTGGTATCAATCCTATGTCAGGTTGTTTACCAATACTAATACAGATGCCAATCCTATTGGGACTATTTTATGTGTTTAAAGAGCCAGTGACATATGGTGTATTTGCTAATAAGGCTGCTATGATGGCAGCAAATGGCAACTTTTTATGGATAAAAGCTCTATCTAAGCCAGATTATGCCCTAGCTATATTTTCTGGTGTGAGTGCCTACTTGATGCAAAAAGTAATGACTCCGAAAGATCAGCAAGAAGGACCTATGAAGATGATGTCTTGGTTATTGGCTGGTATGTCACTATATTGGGGATTTATTTTTCCGGCTGCCCTAACACTATACTGGGGAGTTAGTAATATATTCTCTGTATTCCAATACTATGTTATTACAAGACCATTAAAGGACAAGCTAGCTCAAGAGAAGGCTGATAAGGAAGCTGGTAAGGCTAGTTTTAAAGATAAGTAAAAATTAAAGTAGGGGGTACTTAATAGTGGAATCAAAGGTGTTTTATGCAAAAAGCTCACAGGAAGCTGTTGAGCAACTACTAAAGTCTACTAAGGTAGATAAAGATAGCATCCAAGTTACAGTTATAGAAAAACCAAGTAAGGGTTTTTTGGGTATAGGTGCAAAAAATGGTGTTTATAACTTAGAATATGCTCTACAAAAAGAATTTGAAGACCATATTAAAGAGTCTGTAAAAGATGAAAATAACAAAATTTCAGTAAAAGATGAAAGTAGTGTCGATGATAATAAGGTCGATTTTAAAATAGGTCTTGTTGATGAAAAGACTGAAGAATATAAAGCAAAGATAAGTGAAGAAGATGAGGTAAGGATAGCCAAGGCATTTATTGAAGAATTATTGAAAAATGCAGATGTAGATGCTAGTGTGAATGCAAGTGTTGAAGATCATCTAATAAAGGTTAGGATAAGCGGAGAAGATGCAAGTTGCCTAATTGGTAGAAGGGGTGATACTCTTGATGCTATACAATTTTTGACAGGTTTGGCTCTTAATAAATATAATAAAGATTCACATACGAGAGTCTTTGTTGATATTGAAGATTATAGGAGTAAGAGGGAGGAATCTCTAAAGAGATACTGCTATAAGGCTGCTAGAGAAGTTGCAAAAACAAGAAGAACTAAGAAGCTGGACTATATGAATCCTTATGAAAGACGAATAATTCATTCAGCCCTTCAAAATGATAAGTTTGTAATAACTTACAGTGAAGGATCAGACCCTTATAGAAGAGTTGTAATTGAATATAAGAGATAGTATATAAAGACAATAAAAGTTAATATAAAGAATCTATGTAAAAAAAAAGTCTGTAAGATTGTAAGTCCTTCTGTGGTAAAATTATCATAGGAGGACTTTTGTTATGAGAATAAGAAAAAGAGAACCAATGGATCCAGCTATGAAAAATATCGTAAGTGAACTTAATAAAAACCGCTAAAGACATTCAAGAAGCTCTAAAAGATTTATTAGGTGAAACACTACAAAATATGTTAGATGCTGAAATGAATGAGCATTTAGGATATGATAAAAATTACATACACTCAAGTTCAAGCTATTTATATGGTTTGTTACCAATATCTATAGTTGAGAAATGTATCCGTTGGTTATTTTGAAAACTTTATCATAAAATTCAATATTATCTTGATCGTGAGTTACAACAATTATTTTTTTATCTTTTGATAAAGTATTTAAAATATTAAATATTTCTTTTTTGTATTCATAGTCTCCGAAACTAAAAGGCTCATCTAATATTAGAATTTCACTATCAGATAAATAGGCTTTTGCTATAGCAAGCCTTTGTAATTCACCTTGAGATAAATTTTCTCCTGAATCATCAAACTCTTTTGTTAAAACTGTATTAATACCATTTTGTAATTGTAAAATTTTATCAAGTAATCCAACCATTTTTAAGGCATCAAATATTTTTTTATCTATATAACTGTCTTCAATTAATTTATCTTTAGGTGTTTTTAATATCAAATTATCTTTTATAGACATTGAAAAAAATTTGTAATCCTGAAAAATAACATAAAAGTGTTTTTTAAAATCAATGGAATAATTAATATTATCTAGGTCATTATAAAATATATTACCTTTTGAGGGACTATATAAACCCGAGATTATACTAAGTAATGTACTTTTTCCACTACCATTTTCTCCAAGGATTGCGATTTTATTATCATGTTCATCTATTGTAATATTTATGTTTTTCAATATATAGTTATTGTTATCTTGGTCATAACTGAAATATAAATTTTTTGTTCTAATTTTAGTTATCTTTTCAGAAAAATTTTGTACAATAAAAGAATTTTTTACATTGAAAAATTCTTTTATTTTGCCAGTTTTCATAGACATAGAATATATGTTTGGAATACTCATCAATAAGTTTTCTAATAATGAATGCATTTCTAAGCAACCTGCCATAATCATAGAAAATGTTCCTACTGTTATTTTTTTTTCTATAACTTCTGTTCCAACAATAAATATAATTAAGATAAAAGTATTTATTTTTAAAAACCCTACAAGAAAATCAATAAGTATTAGTTTATTGGAAAAGATAAGAATATTTTTTTTAATGCTCTTATAAGCATTTTTATATTTATAAAAAATTTTTTCAGTATAATTATTTCTTGTTTCTTTTGAGTAATCAAGTAAATAAAATAATCTGTTTATATAATCTAATATTCTTAGCTCATCAACATTAATAATTTCTAAATTAAATATAATTTTTTCTTTTGTAATTGATGCTATAAATGTCATAAATGAACCTATAACAACAATAATAACTAGTTTAATATTATAAGTTATGAATAAACTAGATATACCAATAACACTTAAAATATTATTTAAAAGATTAGATAAAGATGTACTAATTTCTTTTATAATGTTTATATTTTCAAGAGTATAAAAATATAAATTATAGTTTTTTGTGTTGAGAAAATAGTCAAGATTTATTTTTAAATATTTTTTATACACAATCTTTTTTAAAACTTCATCAATTTTATTATTTAATATAGGTAAAGTTTTATTTGAAAAATAAGCATTTGAAAAAGGTAATATTAGTGAGATTATAAATAATAATATTATTATTTTATATAAAAAATCAATATTTCCTATTTGTATACTATCTATTATTATTTTTATCGAGTACAAAAGTATGATTTGTACTAAACTATTTAGTATAGAAGACAGTGCAACTAAAAATAAATATAACTTAGATATATTAGATAGTAGTTTAATTGAATTAATTATATTTTTCATAAAAACATTCCTCCGTTTAAACTTATATAAAAAATTAATATACTATAATACAATTATAAAATATTTTTTTATTATTTAAAATACTTGTATTTAAAAAAAAACTACGTTATAATTATAAGTAATATATTCAAACAATTAAAGGAGGATTTTATGTACTTATCAAAATATAATATTATTAAAAAAAAGGGTAATATTTTTATTATTTACAATACTTTTTCTGGTGCAATAGCTTCTCTTAATGATTATGAGTATAAGCTTTTAATGAAAGCAGATAATTCAAATATAAGTTCTTTTGACATGAAAGAGCAAGATTTGATAAGAGAATTTTTGAAGGGGGCATATATTGAGGAAGAGCATATGGAGCAAATTAATAAACTAAGGTTTGAATCATATTACTCTAGGTATTTTGAAGGAAATCTTTCTCTTACAATTGCTCCTACAACATCCTGCAATTTTAGATGTCCTTATTGTTATGAAAAAGGTATAAAATATCACACTATGATAGACGAAGTTATCAATGACACAATTGAATTTATTAATTCTAAAGAATCAAGAATGATTGATATTTGTTGGTATGGTGGAGAGCCTTTGCTTAGTATTGATATTATAGAAAAGATTACAAGAGGGATTAATAAAGATAATGTAAATATTAAACATTCTATGGTTACAAATGGATATCTCTTAAGAGGTAGTACACTTCAGAAGGTTAAAGATTTGGGGATAAATGACATACAAATTACAGTAGATGGAACTCAAGAAATACATGATTCGAGAAGATTTCTATACAATGGAGGTAAAACATTTGATACAATAATAGAAAATATAACGAATGCATGTGAATATATGAAGATTAGTTTAAGAGTAAATGTAGACATGACGAATATAAATTATGTGGATGATTTAATGGAATATTTAAAGGAAAAAAATATTTTTGATAAGATACACATATATTTAGCACCAGTAGACAATATAAATGAAACACAAAAGGACAGTGGGAATTTATATATAAACAATAAAGTTGACTTTTTCAGTGAAAAACAAAAGGATTTTTTAGAAAAGAATTTAGATGAAATAAGTAGAGTTTCTTTTTTTGAAGAAAGAAGTCCATATCTTTGTGGTGCGGTTTCTATGCATTCTTTTTTGATTGATCCTTTAGGAGATATATACAATTGTTGGAATGACATTGGAAGAAAAAGCTATGCTGTTGGTAATGTTCGCGAAGGGGTAGAAAGTACTAATGAGTTATATAAGTGGCTTTCTTATGATCCTTTTTCAGATCAGGAGTGTTTGAATTGTAATATTTTTCCTATATGTTTAAATGGATGTCCACATTCTGTTATAAGAAAAAATAAAAAAATATGCAACACAAATAAAAATAGTTATAAAGATCTATTAGGTAAATTTGTGTAGAAAGGGGGTGTTGGTATGAATTGGGTAAAAAAACCAATTGATGCATTAGATTTAAAATCAGTACCTGGTTGTGGTACATATTGTAGATGTAAAAAAGTGGCTGTAGAATGAATAATCCAGTTTTTTGTTATATTAAAGTCAATCCAAAACCATGTTCTTCACTAACTTGTTTCATACAAGCTGGTAGTTAAAATGTCATATTTAAAAGGAGGTACAAAATATGAAATGGATAAAATATAACTCAGATTCAAGCTATACTCCAAATTCCGCTTGCGTTTTTAATATTTGTTTAGATAGGAAAGGCCCATGTAGGTCTCTATGTTATAGATTCGCATGCATAGGGGCGAGACGTTGTATAACTCATGGAAAAGAATGTGTTCATTATAGTGGGAAGTAGGTTTGTATAATGAAGAGAGATACTTATTTTCATTTTTTTATAGATTTATTTATTTTACAATTGCTTATATCATTTATTTTTGGTCTTATACGGGATTTTACAAATCTGTATGAGCTTTTAAATAGTGCGTATAATATTGATAATCTATTTATTAAAATAGAAAATATTTTAATTGATTTGGTGTTTTTATCAATTTTATTCCTAACCTTCTTTATAGTAAATAATATTTATTTCAAAGATAGATATAATAAACATAAATTTATTTGTTATATTGCTAATTTATTTTTGATAATGGGGATTGTAAATATATTATTCCTTAGCGTACAAACTGATTTGGACAGTATAATATCAATATTTTTTATTAAATTTGACATTCCATCTTTAGTATATCTTTTAATATATTTAATATTAAAAACAGAATTTGGTTTAAGGAAAGAGCTTTATAAATGATTTAAAAAAACTTTATTCAAAAACAGAATGTGTATATAAAATTTTATTAGATGTAAAACTATAGTTGAAAGAGTATGAAAAAAACGCTATAAACAAAAATAAGTCCTTCTGTGGTAAATGTATGTTGTATAATATTTAGCGTTGGTGAGAGAAAAAGTTATCTCCCAACGCTAAATTTTTGTAAAAAAAATAGGAACACACATCAAATCTCATGTATAATTTAAATCGCACAAAATAAAAAAAGGAGAAATGATATGTGTTCTAATGCTAGTATAACAGAAATCTTGGGGATTAACGATAACAATTTAGTAATTTTAGGGAACAAAAAAGAAAATATCAAGGGGATAGAATATACAGTCCTAAGGGGAAAGCTTTCATATAGGCCAGCTTGCTGCCCTAAGGGTATAGTTAATGAAAATTATGACATAATAAAAAATGGAATCCAGACTGTAAAGATACTTTTAAGGTCACATTAATTATCATTTGAGTGCTTTTTAAATGAGAAGAAGAAAAAAAGAACAAATAGATTCGGCAAAGAAAAATATTATACAACCGACAAAAAGTAGCATTTTCCTTGATTTTTAATTGATATTATGATAAATTTTATTGTATGGTGGTATTCGAAGTAAACTACACATTTTGAATAATTTAATTGTTTTTATAGTATTACACTCTTTGGAGGTGATAACTTATGTATAATATAGGATTTGTAGGTGCTGGTAAAGTAGGTGTATCTCTTGGTATTTATATATCAGATATAGACTATATAAAAATACAAGGATATTATAGTAGGACTAAGGATAGTTCTATTTATGCAGCAAGTCTTACAGATTCAAAGAACTTTTCTAATATTGAAGAGTTGGTAAAAAAAAGTAATGTAATAATTATAAGTAGTCCAGATGATGAAATTAGAAAGGTCTGGGAAATAATATCAAAATTTAGTATTCAAAATAAGATAGTTTGCCATTGTAGTGGCTCACTATCATCAGAAATTTTCTTCGATGCATCTTCAAAAGGAGCAAGTGTATGCTCAATCCACCCTATCTTAGCAATTTCAAGTAAGGAAAATTCATATAAAGACTTGTACCAAGCCTTCTTTACTATAGAGGGCCAGGATAAGGCTGTAGAATTTTTTTCAAGTGTCCTAAAATCAAAAAAAAATAAGTACAAGGTCCTATCGAGTAGGGAAAAAACTAAGTACCATATTTCGTCAGTCTTTATTAGTAACCTAATAATAGCTATGGGAAATATATCTATTAAGTTATTAGGTGAATATAATTTTAGCCAGGAGGAGGCACTAGCTGCCCTTAAGTCTTTGGCTATGGGAAATGTGGATAAGCTGTTTACATTAGGTTCACAGGATGCTTTAACAGGACCTGTGGAGAGAAATGATCTAGGTACAGTTGAAAACCACTTAAAAGCTCTAGAAAAAGATAAGTACAAAAATATTGATAGTATGTATAGGCTTTTGAGTTTGGAACTTGTAGACATTGCTAAGGAAAAAAATAAGGATAGGGATTATAATAGGATGGAAAATTTATTGTTGAAAGGTTCTAATCCTCAAGTTGAAGATTAGGAAAATGGGAGAAATATGAAAAATACTGTTTTAACTTTTAAGGAAGCTAAAGAAAAGGGTCAAAAATTGACTATGCTGACGGCATATGACTATTCGACTGCCAAGCTGGTAGATGAAGCGGGTGTAAACTCAATTTTGGTTGGTGATTCATTGGGTATGGTAATGCTAGGCTATGAAGACACCCTAAGTGTAACTATGGAGGACATGATCCACCACACAGCTGCAGTTGCTAGAGGAACAAAAAATGCCCTAGTGATTGGCGATATGCCCTTTTTATCATATAACACAGGAATTAGGGATGCTGTAATAAATGCTGGTAGACTTATGAGTGAGGGGCGTGCTAATTGTGTTAAATTAGAGGGCGGCAAGGAAGTTTGTGATATAATTAAAGCAATAACAGATGCCAAGATACCAGTTTGTGCCCATCTAGGTCTTACACCACAGGCTGTAAATGCCCTTGGTGGTTTTAAGGTCCAGGGTAAGAGCTTAGAATCTGCCAAGGCCTTGATAGAGGATGCCCTTGCAGTACAGGAGGCAGGAGCCTTTGCTCTTGTACTAGAATGTGTTCCAGCTACTCTTGCAAAAAAAATAAGCTCTATGCTTGATATACCAACAATAGGGATAGGTGCAGGTCCTGATTGTGATGGTCAAGTCTTAGTTTATCAGGATATGTTAGGTTTATATAAGGATTTTACACCAAAATTTGTTAAGAAATTTGCTAATATTGGAGATGTTATGACTGAGGGTATAAAGGCCTATATAAGTGAAGTAGCAGATGGGATATTTCCTGAAGAAAAGCATTGTTTTAATATATCAGAAGATATAATAGATAAACTTTATTAGTAGCTGTATAAAAGCAAACAGTGATATAGAGCAATTAGTCATTTAAAAAGGAGTAGCTATACAAAATGGAGTAGCTATATAAAAAAACAAACAATTATATAAAACAAACGATTATATAAAACAAACAATTATATAAAACAAACAATTATATAAAACAAGTAGTTATATAAAACAAGTAGTTATATAAAACAAGTAGTTATATAAAACAAGTAGTTATACATTTTTATATATATCAGAATTTATATAAAAAAGTCATAATAAAATTAGTCCAGACTATAAAATAAGCCTTGGATTATAGTTGAGAGGTTTAGAAAATGAAGATTATTAGAAGTATAAGTGAAGTAATTGAGCTAGCAAGAAATATAAGAAAAGATGGCAATAGTTTAGGCTTGGTTCCTACTATGGGTTGTCTACACGAGGGACATAAGAGTCTTATAAAAAAGGCAGTTGAAAATAATGATAAGGTTATTGTTAGTATTTTTGTAAATCCTATACAGTTTGGTCCAGATGAAGATTATGAAACATATCCAAGGACTTTAGAGGCAGATGCCAAATTATGCGAGGAAATAGGAGCTGACTATATATTTCACCCAGATCCAAACCAAATGTATCCAGAAGGGTTTAATACTTTTGTAGTTCCAAGTGATAAGATGACAAATATCCTATGTGGTGTCAGTAGACCAGGTCATTTTAGGGGGGTATGCACAGTTTTAACTAAGTTATTTACCCTAATAAAGCCAGATAGGGCATATTTTGGAGAAAAGGATATACAGCAGTTGGCTATAGTTAAAAGAATGATAAAGGACCTTAATTTTGATATTGAAATTATTGGTTGTCCTATAATCAGAGAAGATGATGGTCTGGCTAAGAGTTCAAGAAATACCTACCTTAATGAGGAAGAAAGGGCTGCGGCTACAGTTCTTAGAAGGAGTATACTTGAGGGTAAAAAGGCTATTGATTCTGGTAACTTATCTAAAGAGGAAGTCTTAAAAATAATAAAAAATGTGATAGAAAAAGAAAGACTTGCCAAAATAGATTATGTAGAAATAATAGATTTTGATACATTTGACCAGGTAGAAACTATAAATAATAATACCCTGATAGCGATGGCTGTCTATATTGGAAAAACTAGATTAATTGATAATATGGTTATTAAATTATAAGATTTATAGAAATAAATATAGAAAAGTTAGAAAATTTATATAAATTTTTTTGTTTTTTGTATTGACAAAAATTTCAATATTTTTTATAATGTATATTAAGACGTTGAAGAGAAGAGTAAAAAGTTATTCAATCAATACAGAGACATTTCGGTTGGTGAGAGAAATGAGAGAGAAGCTTTTGAACATGGCCTTGGAGTCATCGCATCGATACCTATTTATTTGGGTCTAGGTTGCGACGGGTATGCCCGTTATAGCATTGCGAGTATGATAGTACTCTATGAGGTCTTTTTAGTGATAAAAAGATGAATTAAGGTGGTAACACGTGAGTTATGCTCTCGTCCTTTATAGGATGGGAGCTTTTTTATTATTATTTTTAGTAAAAACTAGGCTTTAGTTTAAAGGCTCATAATCAGGTGCGCAACTGATTACTTAATTCACTCTTTACTTCTCATTCTCTATCATCAATATTAATAAAAATAATAAGGAGAATATAATGAAAAAACAAAAGAAAGATATATTTATAGTAGGGCTAGCCCTGTTTGGCTCCTATTTTGGAGCAGGGAACCTGATCTTTCCTCCCTTGTTGGGCTTTATTTCAGGTGGTAAATGGTCTTTAGCTGCAATTGGATTTTGTATTTCAGCAGTATTAATGCCAGTTGTTGGACTGTATGTAATTTCAAAAAATGGTGGGTCTCTAGAGGCCATGACAGAGGATATTCATAAGAATTTTGCTAAATTTTTGCTATTATTTATAATGTTATTTGCAGGAAATATATCTGTACCTCGTACAGGGGCAGTTGCCTATGAATTAGGTTTTAAGGCTCTTTTTCCAGGTGTACCAATAATAGTGTTTATTATAGGATATTTTGCTATAGCCCTTTATTTCTCATTAGATGTAAATAAGATGATCAATAAGGTTGGTAAGTTCCTAACACCAGTATTAGTGGTTGTTTTACTAGGGATTATAATAAAGGGAGTGCTTACTCCAATAGGGACTCCTATAGCTCCACAACAAAGTGGTGTATTCACACATTCATTTTTAGAGGGGTACCAGACTGGAGACTTGATAGTGAGTTACCTTATAGGAACTGTGTTTATAGGTGATATTATCCATAGAGGTTACAAGTCTAGTGGAGAGAGAAATAGATTAACAGCCTATTGTGGTGTAATAGCATTGGTATTACTAGCTGTAATATATGTAGGTCTAATATATTTAGGTGCTTCAGTAAGCAGCTATTATCCAAAAGATATAGAAAGAAGCCAATTACTTCTGAATATAGCTCAAAGAGTTCTTGGTAAAAATGGAATGTTATTCCTTTCAATAGCAGTGGTCCTAGCATGTGTAACAACAGCTATAGGTCAGATTACATCAATAGCCAACTTCTTCCATGACTTTTCAAATGGAAAGATACCACACAAACTAGCTGCCTTAGTTTTTGCAGTACTTGGTGCTACAATAGCTGTACTGGGTGTTGAAAAAATAATTTATTTCGCAACACCGATTTATAAGGGGGTTTACCCAAGTTTAATAGTTCTGATGATTTTAGGTATTTTCCGTAAACATATACCTAACAAGCAGAGCTTCAGATATGCCCTAGTATTTACCCTAGCTGTCAGTATCTTAGAAGCGATACTTTCGGTTGCTGATATAGCTATCATAAAAACATTTGTAGCCCTATTACCATTAAGTGGTCTTGGTTTTGCCTGGTTACTACCAGCAACACTAGGTTTTATAATTGGAGCTATAAGAGGAAAAGACCCTTTAACACAGTTTGAATAATAATATATATCAAAAAAATAAGTGAAGCATAATAAACAAGAATACGGTAATAAACTGTATGAAGTAGTATAAATAATACTAAGATAGTAAAAATAAAGTTAATATAGATATAAAACTAATAAATAAAGTTAACAAAAACTAAAATAAAAACTAATAATAGAGTTAACAAAAACTAGTATATAAGTATATAACAAATAATTTTAAAGGAGTGATAATTATGACAACATTTAAAACAAACACAATATGCGTACAGGGTGGTTATGAACCAAAAAAAGGTGAATCAAGAGTAGTTCCAATAGTACAATCTACAACTTTTAAATATGAAACATCTCAACAGATGGGAGACTTATTTGACCTAAAGGAAGCTGGTTATTTCTATACAAGACTTGCCAATCCAACAAATGATGCAGTAGCAAGAAAAATATGCCAGCTTGAAGGTGGTGTAGCAGCTATTTTAACTTCATCAGGTCAAGCTGCCAACCTATTCGCTATAATTAATATAGCTAATGCAGGAGATCACGTTATATCATGCTCTGCTATTTATGGTGGAACATACAACCTAATTGCCAATACTTTGAAGAGTTTAGGTATAGAATCTACTTTTGTTGAGCCAGGTATTTCAGAAGAAGAGTTAGAGTCAAAGTTTAAGCCAAATACAAAGCTAGTTTTTGGTGAAACATTATCTAATCCATCACTTAATGTATTGGATATAGAAAAGTTTGCAAAAGTTGCTCACAAACAGGGTGTACCTCTAATAGTAGATAATACTTTCCCAACACCTATCTTCTGTAAGCCTTTTGAGTGGGGAGCAGATATTGTAACACACTCAACTACTAAGTATATGAATGGATCAGCAAACTCTGTTGGTGGTGTAGTTGTAGATTCAGGTAACTTTGATTGGACAAAGTACAGTGAAAAATATCCAGGTTTGACTACTCCAGATGAAACTTATCATGGTACAGTATATACTGAAAGTTTTGGTAAGGGGGCCTATATTACAAAGATGACTACTAATTTGATGCGTGACCTAGGTTCTATACCTTCACCTCAAAATTCATTCTATCTTAGTGTCGGACTTGAAACTCTACACCTAAGAATGGAAAGACACTTTGCTAATGCCCTAGCTATTGCTAAGCACTTAGAAAAGCATCCAAAGGTATCTTGGGTATCTTTCTCAGGATTAGAAAATGACAGCCAGTATGAGCTAGCACAGAAGTATCTACCTAATGGAACTTGTGGTGTAATTTCATTCGGTGTTGAAGGTGGCAGGGAGGCTGCAGTTAAGTTTATGGATTCATTGAAATTAGCTTCAATCGTTACTCACGTAGCTGATACAAGGACTTGCGTACTACACCCAGCATCTACTACTCATAGACAGATGAATGATACAGAACTAGCAGCGGCAGGAGTATCTCCAGACCTTGTTAGACTTTCTGTAGGTATAGAAGATGTTAATGACCTAATTGCTGATATTGATCAGGCCTTAGAAAAATAAATTTAAATAAATACAAATAGCAAAAAGAGTTGTTATAAGGTGGTATTTTATTACCTTAGAGCAACTCCTTTTGTTTTAAATAAATCTGAAAAATGCCAGTATTAGTATGAATAAGAAAACCTATCTAATATAGGCCAGTATAGGTATAAATCAAAAAATAATTTAATATACCAGTATAGGTATAAATCAGAAAACCTATCTAATATAGATCAGTATAGATATAATTCAGAAAAATAATGTAATATATACTGATACAAGCATAATACGCTAACTTGTGTTTGTAGTGGTTTAAATAATAAATATAAGGAGATATTTTTATGAAAAGAAATTTAAAGACGATATGCATAATGTCTTTGTGCCTATTTATAGCTACAGGTTGTGGAATAGATACTAAAAAGGATAATAAATCTACAAGTAAGCAAGAAGAGTCTGTAAGTACATCCAAGTCTAACTCTTCAAACACAAAAGGAATGAAGGTAAGCTATACTAATATTAATGATAAATCTAGTAGGGATCTTCTAGCTAAACTTTTTGACCAGGCAGGTGTATCAAAGGATAGGCAGAAGGTATTCTTTAACCACCTTGACCAGTTTAATTCTAGTGTCGATAGTAAGTCTTTGGCAGGAAAGTTTGAAGAAGCTGGTGTTCAGGATACTAAGTATGACCCGTACGATATGCAGGACCAGTGGAAAAAGAAAAATAGTGACTTTGAGGGTTATAATTGTAGAATAACCTCATATGGTTTATTTGGCGACTATATTAAGGCAAATAAGGATAATACAGGTGATGATACAGAAAACTTAGGCATAGATTTACTTTCTTTAACAACAGATAATTCTGCTGTAAAGACAGATAATGAGAAGAATATGTTCAAGAATATATTTAATGAAGTAAAAACTATTGATACAAAGGACGTAAAAAAGCACTATCAGATATTTAAAAAGGAATGGGAATCTAGGGGGGTAAAATTCTCTAAAAATGATAAACTTAGTATGGTATCTGTAGTATTCCATAGTCAGATAGAAAAGGGAAAGGATAGTCTATTTATAGGTCATGTAGGTATAATGCTCAAGGCAAATGACGGTGTATATTTTATTGAAAAAGTAGCCTTCCAAGAGCCGTATAGATTGAATAAGTTTAAAAATAAGGAAGAATTGAAAAAGTACCTGATGGAAAAGTATGATGTTGAATATGACCAGCCTACAGCCAAACCTTTTGTACTAGAAAATGATTCATTAATATAGGTTTATTATAATGAATTTTGATATGGCAATTTTGGATTTTATACAAGGCAGTATGAGAACGGGTTTTATGGACTATATTATGCCTATCATAAGCTATATGGGTGATGCAGGTCTGATATGGATTGTCCTGTCTATAGGTCTTATTATACCTAAAAAAACAAGGAATATAGGCCTTGTAATAATAATAGCCTTGGTATTAAATGGAATTATATGCAATATAATTCTTAAGCCAATGGTTGGAAGGATAAGGCCCTTTGATGTAAATACATCTATAAAACTTCTGATAAATAAGCCCAGTGATTTTAGCTTCCCATCTGGCCATACATCAGCATCCTTTGTGGCTGCAAGTGTCTTGTTTTTTAGGAAGAGTAAGTTATTTGTACCAAGTTTAATATTAGGTATATTAATAGGTTTTTCAAGGTTATACCTTTATGTACACTACCCTAGTGATGTATTGGCAGGGATTATCTTGGGTATAGCATGTGGATATATAGGTCATAAGCTTGTAGCTAGCAAATAAATTAATGTTTAAAATAAATATATCCTTGTTTATTAAATAATAATTGATAAAAAAAGACGGCTAGAAAATTTATTTTCCAGTCGTCTTTGTAATACTTTCTACTTTGGTGCTAAAACTTATTTTAATTTTATATAAAAATTACCTATACTAAAGAAGTATAGATCTTCTATCTATCCACTCTTGCATTTCCTCAGGTGAAGCATCTTGTAGTATATTGTCTATCTGCTTTAATAATTTTTCCCTATCTGGAGGAACTATTCCCTTTATATACATTGTATTAGAGTTGTGGGCAGAAGATATAAGAGCAGTTTTTTTAGGTAATAGGTTGTAAATTATCTCCCTAAGTTCTACCAACCTGTCGTATTCACTGGCTTCTTGATATTGACCACTCTTGTATAGGTCCCAAAGTTCAGTTCCAGGTACTAATGTTACCGACATTGGGAATATACCCCTTGCATTTACTTGACTGAGCATTTCTCCAGTTTTCTTTCCGTTTTCTATAGCCTTGTCTATACCACGCCCCATAAGTCCTGTAAGGATCATAGCATAGTAGTTATAGTCAAACTTGTCTAGCCTCTTCATTTCCCTAATAGCCTCGTCAACAGAATTTCCTTTGTTAATGAACTTGAGGGCCTCCTGGTTACCGCTTTCTATACCTATGTATAGGTCATTTATACCAGCCTCTTTTAAGATTTTAAGCTCATCATCAGTTTTATTTTCTATATCCCTTATAGATGCATAGCAAGTTATTACTTCAACATTTTTTAGGTGTTTATGTATAATTTTTGCAATACTTAAAAGCCTATCAGTCTTTAGGACAAAGGGATTTCCATTTAGGAGAAAAACTCTCTTAGTTGACCTATAAAAAGGGTGTTGACTGGCCTCTATCACATCTGTTTCTATTTGGTCTAGACTTTCCATCTTAAAATTTGTATACCTATACATACCACAGAATTTACACTTATTGTGGGTACACCCACTAGTAACCTGTAGCAAGAGGGACTTATACTCCTTGGGAGGTCTATATATTTGTTCATCGTATTTCATAGTCTTATCCTTCCAAATGTTTTTATTTTTTTAATAAGTCTTTATAAGAATTATCAATAAATACTTGTATTATACAAATTTACAATGTAAATTAATAAAAATTATCTTATTAAGCTACTTATATTTTAAATACTCACCATCTTTTAAGGCTATATGTCCACCAGAATAATTTTCACCATCTACACTTAATTTAACCTGCTTTACTTTAAATGTTTTTATAAGGCTGTTAGCAAAAGCTCTCAAGGTTAATGACTCTGATGTAGAACCTTGGTTAAAGTTTATAAATTTTTCATTCATATCTACTATAATTGTCCTAGTTCCACCTATATCTGTAACCTTAGCAGATTTAACTTCAGTACCTTCAGGTAAAATTTTACTATCTATCATAGCTTTTACTATGTTTCCAACACTAATGACATCTACGGATTTTGTATTTTCAGTCAATTTTTCAGTATTTATATCAAAGGTATAATAAATAATATTATTTTGTTTTTGATTATTTTTTTTATCACTAGAATTTAAATTGTCCGTATCTGTTTTTGAATCTGACTTAGACATATCGTCTTGACTGGTCATAGTAGAATCTTCTTTGTTAGCAGAATCTTGGCTAGCTTGGTCTGGTGATTTTTTTGATACATTAGACTTGTCTTGGCAGGCAGTTGAAAATACACAAGCTAAGACTAGACTTGTTGATAAAATTGCCAATTTTATTTTTTTGTTTATCATCATAATTTAAATCTCCTTTTTTATACTATCTAGCCTTAAAGGCTAATAAATATAATGAATTTTAATGAAACAAGCATTTTAAATATGTATATACTAGATATTTATTATATATTACTAAATTATATATTATTTGTTAAAAAAAATCCTTATGGTCAAGATAAAGACATTATATTACCTATATTATAACATTATTTGTAAACAAGTAATAATTATATATAAAAATTCCATAGAATATTTTAGATTAATATTCAAATAATGTAAATATTATGATATTATATACGTATAAGAAATAAGAAATAAGAAATAAGAAATTATAGCTATAAAAATTCGTAAAAAATATAAAAAAGAAAAATATATTTTAGTATTTATTTTTCATATCCAAGCAAACGTTTTGAGGAGTATGTAGCCCTCAAGATATTTAATCAGATAGTAAGGAGGACACTAGATATGCCACTAGATATTAAGGTAGGCAGTCTTGTTGAGTTGAAAAAGCAACATGCTTGTGGGAGTAAAGAATTTAAAATTATAAGAACTGGTGCAGATGTTAAATTTAAGTGTAATTCTTGTGGAAGAATTATAATGTTAGATAGAGAAACTGCAGAAAAGAGAATAAAGAAATTTTTATAAATAATGTATGGCTTGCATAGTAATTAGTGCTAGCCCATAGTTTGTAAATTAATTCAAATTAATATTTGAATTAAAATATATTTTGTTTTTATTTAAATGGAGGTGCTTTTAAAATGGCAGTAAAATTTGCAAGAAGATTAGAAAAGGCAGAAGGATCAGCAATACGTGAAATTCTTAAGTTAGCTTCTAACCCAGAAGTTATTTCATTCGCAGGTGGATTACCAGCTCCAGAGTTATTCCCAGTTGAAGAAATGAAAAAGGTTGCTTTAGCAGTTCTTGAAGAACAAGGAAGGGCAGCTATGCAGTATTCTGCAACAGATGGTTACCCACCACTAAGAGAAGCTATAGCTGAAAGAATGAATAGAAAGCTTTATACTAATGTTACAGCAGATAGCATACTTGTAACTAATGGTTCTCAGCAGTGTCTAGACTTCATGGGAAGAGTATTCTT
Organism: uncultured Peptostreptococcus sp.; assembly: GCA_963520775.1. GTDB lineage: Bacteria > Bacillota > Clostridia > Peptostreptococcales > Peptostreptococcaceae > Peptostreptococcus. The sequence goes on along the minus strand of CAUQSL010000001.1, from coordinate 62,779 downwards.
AGATGAAGGTGATAAGATAATAGTTGAAAGTCCATCTTACCTAGGAGCACTTAATGCATTTAAGGCTTATGGACCTGAATTTATAGAAATACCAACTGATGAAGACGGTATGATAATGTCTGAATTAGAAAAGGCTCTTGCAGCAAATCCAGATGTTAAGTTTATCTATGTTATACCAGACTTCCAGAACCCATCTGGCAGAACTTGGCCAATAGAAAGAAGAAAGCAGTTTATGGAAATCATAAATAAGTATGAAGTTCCAGTAGCTGAAGACAACCCATATGGCGAATTAAGATTTGAAGGAGAAATATTCCCATCATTAAAGTCATATGATACAAAGGGACTAGTTTTATTCTTTGGTACATTCTCAAAGATATTCGCTCCAGGATTTAGATTAGGTTGGGTTTCTGCTGCTCCAGAAATTCTTGAAAAGTTCAATATATCTAAGCAGTCAGCTGACTTACAGGCGTCAACTATTTCTCAGATGGAGATGGCTAAGTTCATTGAAATGTACGATTTAGATGCACACGTTGAAAAGATAAAAGAAGTATATGGTAAGAGAAGAACTATAATGTTAGATGCTATGGATAAGTACTTCCCAGAAGGAGTAAAATTCACAAGAACTGATGGTGGTCTATTCACTTGGGTAACTCTTCCAGAAGGTATAGATGCAGCACAATTGATGAAGGATGTAGTTCTTCCAAACAACGTTGCTTACGTTCCAGGAGAACCATTCTATCCAAACGGTGGAAATGCTAACCACTTCAGAATGAACTATTCTTGTATGCCAGAAGATAAGATTCTTGAAGGTGTTAAGAGATTAGGCAAGGCTCTTCACGAAGCAATAGCAGCACTATAATAAAAAGTAACAAAATTTAATTTACAATATCTACAGCACCGAATAAAATTCGGTGCTATTTTTTTGATAATTTATTTTTAAAAGGTTATTTTTATATGAATAAGTGTCTATAAGTATATAGGATCATGACAACCTCTCCATGATGAAGCTATAAAGTTCTGCTTCAAAATGATAAAAATATTTATCAAAAAAAATAAAAAAATCAATATACAACTAAATAGTGTAAATCTATTGACTAATGTCTATAAATAGTATAAAATATTTAGGTATGAGAATTTAAGCATTCTCGTCTCTGCTCCGAAAGTTCTCGGAGCCGTATAGTCCAAAGGGAGGTGAAAAGAATGAAAGCTTATGAAGTACTTTATATTGTAAAGCCAACACTTGATGATGAGGCAAGAGAGGCAGTACTAAACTCAATCAAAAATATCATAACTGAAGCTAATGGTGAAGTTGGTGACGTAGATGTTTGGGGAAGTAGAAAGTTAGCTTATCCGATCGAGAAATTTAGAGATGGTGTTTATACACTAGTAAATTTCAAGGCTAATGTTGAATTTCCAAAGGAATTAGACAGAAGATTAAAGATAAGTGAAGATGTTATAAGACATGTCATAGTTGCACAGGAAGAAAATTAATAGAGGTGTTAATATGAATAATGTTGTTTTAGTTGGAAGATTAACTAAGGATCCTGAATTAAAATATATTCCAGGGACTGGTACGCCAGTAGCCACATTCACATTGGCTATTGATAGGGATTACAAGAATAGGGATGGGTCTACCACTACAGACTTTATACCTGTAGAGATAATGGGTAAGCCTGCTGAATTTTGTGCTAACTACATAACAAAAGGAAGACTTGTAGGTGTTCAGGGATCTATTAGAGTAGATAGGTATGATACACCTAATGGAGAAAAGAGAAGCTTCACAAAGGTCGCTGGTCGTAATATACAAGCACTAGAAAGTAAGAGTTCTTCTATGAACAGGAATATGTCAAATGAAGGAGATCAGTTTGAAGCTCCAAAATTTGAGCCAAGTGGAGTAGTAAGTCCTACTGAATTCTCTGCTGTTGATGACGACGACGTTCCATTTTAATTAAGAGGAGAGGTGAAAGTCATGATAAACAAGAAAAGACGTAAGAAGAAAAGAGTTTGTCAGTTCTGTGCTGACAAGAGTACAAAGATAGATTACAAGAACGTACAGAAATTAGAAAAGTACGTTACTGAAAGAGGTAAAATTCTTCCTAGAAGAATCACTGGTACTTGTGCTAAGCACCAGAGAGAGATTACTAAGGCAATAAAGCTTGCTAGGAATGTAGCACTTTTACCATATACAGCTGAGTAATAGTAAAAATCTATATAGTAAACATAACACAAACCACTGGATTTCCAGTGGTTTTTTTGTAGAAATGAAAACCCCCAGTTAGACTGGGGGTTCCGTTTAGCTTTAGCGATGAGAAACTATTAAAAAAAGGTTGTATAATATTTAGCGTTGATGAGAGAAAAAGTTCGGTCGTATAATATTTAGCGTTGGTGATAGAAAATTCTCTTCCAAGGCTAAATTCTTTGTAAAAAAAGATGGACACAGATCAAATCTCGTGTATAAATAAATAGATTTTAATGATTTAAATTATCACCAACGCTAAATTTCTTGCCTTGAATTTATAATCTAAGTGCAACTAAAAAAGATTCATATATTTCTGATAAAATAGTGTTTGCAAAGACATCTAAAAATCAGGAGGAGCCACGAACCATTATACTCATTTTACACTAAAAGAGCGAGAAATACTTAAATTGGAAAATTCTATACGAGGTTTATCATTCAGTAGAGTTGCATTTGACTTGACAACTCAAGGTCTAAAAAAAGAAATACCAAGGAAGTAAAAAAATGACAAAAAAAGTTGTCAAAAAGTATTGACAAGTATACTTGTCATATTCTATAATAATGACAAAGATATTTGTCAAATATTAAAAAACAAAGAGTAACTATAAGAGGAACATATTTTGCAGGCTATTGATTACAAGCAGGTCATTAGAAAAGGAGGAAGGTCATGCCACTATTGAACAAGTTGAAAGAATATAGGTCTCAGAAGGGGATTAATCAACAAGAATTGGGTAAATTGGTTGGTGTGTCTAGGCAAACCATCAGTTTGATTGAGAGGGGTGACTATAACCCATCAATTACCCTATGCCTAAAGTTAGCAAAATTATTAGATGTAAGTGTTGAAGATATATTTATATATGAGGAGGATGAAAGTTATGTTTAAGTTTGATAATAAGGTGAATAATAAGGAAAAAAAGAAAAAGAGTTTTGTATGGTTAATAATATATATGTGTGTTGGAGCTATTATAGGCGGTATAATTGGATTTGTAACTAGTGGTAATCATGACCTTATACACAATGGTATACTTAGTATAGATAAGTTTGTAGAGTCATATGCTTTTGAGATATATGCTGTTACTAATTTAAGTATTCTATTTATAAGTCTTGTATTAGCAAGTATAGGTAAAAAGAGATTTATGGAATCTGTAGCCAGAGAGGATGAAGTGTATGATGAAGATTTTATGTCTATAGCTATGGGAGGAACTGGACTTGCTATGATGACTAGCTTTATACTTTTGATACCAGTAGGAAAAGTTGTTTTATTAAATCCACACAGGTGGCAGACTTTGGCAACACTTGCTATTCTTATACTTGTTGTAGTAGTTTCTGCAGTATTACAGAATAGAATAGTTGAAGATATGAAAAAGGCATATCCAGAAAAACGTGGTGATGTATATGATATGAACTTTAAGAAGGACTTGATTGCTAGCTTTGATGAGAGGGAAAAGTCTACTATGCACGAGGCAGGCTTTAAGGCTTATGAAATAACGTCTAAGCTGATTTTTGGCCTAACAATAGGTATCCTATTCTTATCTGTATTTATAGATATCAACCTAGGCTTGGTATTTACCCTATTAGCTATAATGGCAACAATGAATATTACCTATGTTTATTACTGTATCAAGTTAGAAAAAGCAAAATAATAGTTTCTAGTATATTAAGTTGGAAAGATCAGGATAATATCAAGTTATAAAGATAAGAATAATGGCTTGTTAATGTACCAAGCTAGAAAAATAGTAAAAATCGTTGAGAAGTAGATTTTCTCAACGATTTTTTATAATTATGCCATAATTATAAAATAGAGGATCAATTATGGCTTATTTGTTAATCTTTTTTAGTATTATCTATGGCTTATCTATTAATCTTTTTTTAGTATCATCAATAGTACAAGGTTAATAATTCCAGCTAGGACTATGGTTCCTCCAGGTTTTAGACCTACATAGAAGGATAGGCTAAGTCCTATCACAGTAAAAACTAGGGCGAATACTATAGACAAGAGGATTGTCATCTTATAGCTAGAAGTCAATTTCATAGCACAGGCAACAGGTATTACCATGATAGATGATACTATAAGGGTACCAACAGTCCTAGACGCTATTGATATAGTTAGGGCTGTCAAAATAGTAAATATAAAGTTGACCGCCTTGACAGGTACACCGATAAGTCTAGCTCCTTCTTCATCAAAGGCTATATATCTTAATTCCTTGTATAATAGAATAAAGGTAAGCATCACCAATACAGATAGTATTACAACTAGGTAGAGTTCAAAGTCTGTGATAGCTACAATACTACCAAATAAAAAGCTACTAAAACCAGTCGAGCTATCTGTAAAACCTGATAGGACACCTGCCAGACCTATACCAGCCGACATGGTGATGGCGATTGATATTTCTGAGTACTTAGGGAATTTCTTCCTAATAAAGTCTATACCAAAACCGGCTATTAGAGTCACTATTATTGCTCCGACTATAGGGTTTGCTCCGATTAATAGACCTGCTGCTACACCGGCAAGAGATGTATGTGATAGGGCATCTCCCATCATCGATAGTCTCTTTAAGACGATTATAGTTCCTATACAGGGGATTATTGTTGCAAGGAGTATACCTACAAGAAATGCCCTTCTCATAAATTCATATTCTAACACTACAGGTCCCCCCCTTCAAAAGAATCTAGTTCTATAAGTTTATTGGAGTGTTCTTTTATCTTTTTTAGGTCGTGGGATATCATTAAGATAGTAATTTTATATTCTTTATTTAGTTTATCTAGTAGTTGGTATAGGATTTCTTCTGATTGGTGGTCTATTCCATTTGTGGGTTCATCTAGAATCAGTATATCAGGATGATTTACTATGGCCTTGGCTATTATTACCCTTTGCTGTTGACCACCGGATAGGCTAGAAAAACTCCTATTTATATGTTCTAGCATACCGACAGTATCAAGGGCTTTTTTGACAGCCTGGAAGTGTTCCTTTTTAGGAAATTTGAATAGACCTATTTCCTTATACATATTTAGCATGACTATTTCCCCAAGTGTAGCAGGAAAGTCCATGCCCCTGGACATACCAACCTGGGCTACATAGCCAATATTACCATTTTTTTTAAGTGACCAAGCAGGACAACCAGATACCAAAACTTTTCCAGAATTTGGCCTAAGTTGACCTAAAATCAGTTTTAAGAGAGTTGTTTTACCAGCTCCATTTGATCCCACTATACCAACGAAGTCTCCCTTAAAAATATCAAGATTGAGATCTTTTAATATATAATCCTTATCATATCTGAAGGACATATTTTTTATTTCTATAATTTTATCCACGATAACTACCCCATATAAGTTGGTTTTTTACCAACAAACTTCTTATAATTTTTACAAGAGTCAACTAAGTTAGTAAACTCTAATGAAACTTGATTAACTATAATTAATTAAAATCAATTCTAATTAACTGTAATTAAACTTAGTTAATTAAAATTAAACCTAGTTAATTAAAATTAAACCTAGTTAATTAAAATTAAACCTAGTTAACTCTAACGAACCCTAGTTAACTAAAATTAAACACATTTAAGTAAAATTAAAACTAGTCAACTCTAATTAAACACATTTAAGTAAAATTAAAACTAGTTAACTCTAATTAAACCCAGTTAACTCTAATTAAATCTAATTAAACATAATACATTTTTAAACTAAAGAGGCATTATTAAAAAATAACGCCTCTCGTATATTTTCATATATAATTATACAGTATTTTAATTAGGCATTCAATGCTTCTAACAATACTTTTAAGTTAGATTCCATAATTGTGAAGTAGTCTTCACCAGCTTTTATTTGTTCGTCAGATAAGCCTTCCAAAGGATTAAGTACAGCAGTCTTAGCTCCAACTTCTTTAGCTATAGTCTCAGATACCTTTGGACTAACTAGTTCTTCAAAGAATATATATTTCACCTTGTTTTCCTTAGCAAACTTTGTAACTTCAGCCATTCTAGCTGCATCTGGTTCAGAATCTGGTGATAGACCTTCTATACCAACTTGATTAATACCATAGGCCTTGCATAGGTAGCCAAAAGCTTCATGTGATACTACTATATTTTTGCTCTTTGTATCTTTTAGGCTAGTTGAGAATTTTTTATCTAATTCATCTATTTTTTTAGAATATATTTCAAAGTTCTTTTCATAGTAGTCCTTGTTAGCAGCATCTGCCTTTACAAGAGCGTCTTTTATATTTTTCATTTCAGTTTTGGCATTTTGTGGAGATAACCACACGTGAGGATCATATTCTCCATGCTCATGTTCTTCATGGTCCTTATCATCAGCGTCTTCATGGTCGTGGTGGTGTTCAGACTTAATTAAGTCAATTCCTTTTGAAGCCTCAACTTTTACTAATTTACTATTTTTTGTAGCTTGGTCAACCTTGTCTACCCAAGACTCCATACCAGCACCACTATATACTAATATGTCAGATTCTGATATCTTAGCCAAGTCTTTTGCTGAAGGCTCCCAATCATGTGGTTCAGTACCAGCAGGAACTAGGTTAGTAACTTCAACCTTATCTCCACCGATTTTTTTTGCAAAGTCATACATAGGATAAAAACTTGCATATACTTTTAGTTTTCCCCCGTCCTTTTTTTCTGTTGTATTCGCAGTCTTGTCACCAGCACACCCTGCTAGGGCAAAAGAAGTAGCTAGTAGGACTGCAGATAGTTTAAGTCCTAATTTTTTCATAAAATCCCCCTTATTTCAAATAATAAAATTATAATAAAAACCTATTAAAGTAGCTATACTATTAATAGGAAGTAAACGCAAAAGCATTGCGTTTTCAAAATCTATCTTTAGTATAGCCCTAAAAAAATAGTTTGTCAATCGTATATTTAATTTTGTATATTATTTAATTGTCATGAGGAATTATTGATAGGCAAGCTAATCACTTTACAAGCTTAATGACAAACTAATTACTTTATAAGCTTAGTATGGTATAATTAAAAAAATAGTATTTGAAAGGAGGCTTCTATGACTACGACTTGTTCTTGTTCTAGAGATAATCATAGGAAAGAAAATGATGCCCTGTTAAAGGCTGCGAATTTAAAGACTACAAAGAAAAGAATGGAATTGATAAACTGTTTGAGGCATTCGGATAAACCAATGACAGTTGAAGAGGTATACTTATATCTAAGAAAGTCTATGCAAATAAATCTGTCTACAGTATATAGGGCCTTAGGAGCCTTAGTAGATGCAAAGATTATAAATAGGCAGATATTGTTAGATGGGAGTAATATATACGAGCTTTGTAAGGACCATCATCACCATATTTTAACATGTAAATTATGTGGAAATTCAACCTATATAGAGACTTGTCCTATAGAAGATATAATAGAAGATCTAAGCACTAAAACAGGTTATGAAATTGTTGGTCACAATCTTGAATTTGTGGGAATTTGTCCTAATTGTATAAAAAATATAGAAAATGATTAATTTTTTATTTAGAAACTGTTATTTATATTATTTGGTGGGTATAATACTAACATCAAATGATAACAAATAAATCAATTAATTAAATATTTAGGAGGATTTTTAAAATGAAGAAGTATGTATGTGATGTATGTGGATATGTTTATGATCCAGAGTTAGGTGATCCAGATTCAGGTATCGCTCCAGGTACTGCATTTGAAGATATTCCAGATGATTGGGAATGTCCAGACTGTGGTGTTACAAAAGAAGATTTCTCAGTGATGGACTAATAAAAACAAAATATGAAAGGGCTAGAGTTTTTCTCTAGCCCTTTCTTCTATTAAAAATTATAATATAATTCTAGGTTATATTTTTATCACTTGAAAATAATGACTTCCGTCTCCATGACCTGCATAAAATGTTATGTGGATAAAGTTAGCCTTTTGTTTTATAATGGTATTGTAAATTACATACAGAAAAAGGGGGTTTTTATGCTAAAATATTGTTCTATAGGTAGTGGTAGCAGTGGTAACTGTCACTATGTAGGCTATAAGGATACAAATATTTTAATTGATGCAGGCCTGAGTGGAAAAAGAATTTCCAAGGGGCTTGAGGATATAGATGTAGATGCAAATAAGTTAAGGGGTATTTTTGTAACACATGAACACTCTGATCATATAAAGGGGCTAGGTATAATATCAAGGAAGTATGACCTACCCATATACTTAAACTATAGAACTTGGTTGGCACTTGAGTCTAGGATTGGTAAAATTAAAGAATCAAATATAATGATATTTGAAAATAATAAGTGCTATGACCTAGGTGATATGTGTATCAAGCCATTTCCAATAAATCATGATGCAGTTGATCCAGTAGCATTTAGCATATTTAATGAAAGGGATGAAAAGTTATCTATAGCAACGGATACTGGCCATATATCAGATGATATGAAGGCTAATATATTTGGATCTAAGCTAGTAGTCTTAGAGTCTAATTATGATAAGGAAATGTTACTTATGGGGTCTTATACCTATACTCTCAAGAAGAGGGTGATGTCAAATACAGGCCACTTATCAAATGAAGACGCTGCTAGGTTTGCAGTTGACCTTATAAAAAATGGTACAGAAGAGATACTTCTTGCCCATTTAAGCAGGGAAAATAACTTTCCCGCCTTGGCTTATGAGACTTCCAACCATATATTAACCGACAATAACATTAAAATTGGTAGGGATGTTCAGTTAGATGTTTTGATGAGGGATGACATATCCAATGTATATAATGTACAAGGGTAGGTCTAGCCTTGAGTATAAGGTGGTAATATGATAAAGATTAGTATTGTGTCTGTAGGAAAAATAAAGGAAAAATATATAAAGTTAGGTATAGATGAATTTTCTAAGAGGCTATCTAAGTACTGCAAGTTAGAAATTATAGAAGTTAGTGATGAAAAGGCACCAGAAAACCTGAGTAATAAGGAAATAATGATGATCAAGAATAAGGAGGGTTTTTCTATCTTATCTAAGATCAAGGATGGAGCCTATATAATAGCCCTTGATATACAAGGAAGGTCTATATCATCAGAAGACTTGGCAGACAATTTAGAACGGTTAAGCATAATGGGAAAAAGTCAACTTTACTTTGTAATAGGAGGCTCATTAGGTTTAAGTGAGGAAGTACTCTCAAGGGCTGATATGAAACTATCATTTTCTAAAATGACCTTTCCACACCAATTGATGAGACTAATCCTACTAGAACAGGTGTATAGGGCCTTTAGAATAAATAGTGGTCAACCTTATCATAAATAATGAAAGGAGGAAGTTATATGTTTTTTAAGACAAGTGAAGATGAAACATATAGTGATATAAGTATACCAAGTATATTTTTCGATATGTTTATGCCAATAGCTAGCGGTAACCAGGTAAAGATATACCTCCTAGCATATAGAGAAGCATATTTTTATAAGGGTATAAGTGGTGGCGATTTAACAAACGATATAATAGGATCAACTCTTGGTATATCAGAAGAAGAAGTCCTAGAAGCCTGGGAATTTTGGGAAAATATGGGGGCAGTGAAAATACATAATATAGATGGCAAGATGGCAATAGAGTTTTTGGATATTAAGCTGGACTATATAAATAGCCTAATAGGTGATAAGAAAAATGATAAACCACAAGCAGACATAGAATCAACAATAAAAGAAGCCACATCTATAGAGTACCTATCCATGTACAATAGGATTGAAGAAATAGCTGGAAGGCTACTGACTCCAAATGAAAAAATAGACCTACTAGATGCTATAGATAAGTACAAGATGTATCCACAGATGGTGGTAGAGGCCTTTGAAAGGTCAGTAGCAGACCATGGAAAGATAAAGTCAGTCAATTATGTTATAGGAATTTTAAGGTCTTGGTTTGACCAGTCAATAACTAGTCTTGAAGACTTGAATGCCTATGATAACTTGAGGAAGGAAAAACTTGATAATTATAGGGCTGTTTTCAATGCTCTAGGTTTTAATAGGTCAGCAACATCAAGTGAAAAGGAAGCTATAGATAGGTGGTTTTATGAATATAAGATGCCTCTAGAACTTGTTTTGAGGGCATGTGACAAGTCTATAAATACAGCAAATCCAAACATAAAGTACTTTGATTCTATAATTAGGTCGTGGAATAGTAAGGGTATATTTACAGTACAAGACCTAGAAAAAGATGAAGAAGACTTTGCTAAGGCTAAAAAGAGTAAGGTTAAAACTTCAAAAAAGATCCAAACTAAGACAAGTAATACGACAAAGTTTCATAATTTTACCCAGAGTATATCAGACAAGTATAGTGATGATGAGATAAATAAGTTGGTAAGAGAGTTAAATAAGAACAGGTGATTAAATGAATAGTGAAAAAATGAGAAGTATAATGAAGGAATATCAGGATAAGAGAGACCTTCATGCAGCCCAACTTGAAGATAGGATAAGTAGCTTATACAAAAATTATCCCCAACTTGAACAGTTAAATAAGAAGATTCAAGACTTGGGTATAGAAATGACAAAGTCAATACTTACACAAGCGAATAACAAGACTATAAAAGAACTTGAGGCTAAACAAAAAGACCTTATCAGGCAAAAAACAAATATAATGGTTGAAAATAACATAAGTCCTAGCTATATGAGTCTGGAATATGACTGTAATATATGCAAGGATACAGGTTTTTTAGATGATGGAGACCAGTGCAAGTGTTTAAAACAAAGGATACTAAATGATTCTTATGAAATGTCAAACCTAAAGCAGATATTGAGTGAGGACAATTTTGATAACTTTGATTTTAGTATATTTTCCGACCAACTAGAAGAAGGGTATGATGTAAGTCCAAGAGAAAATATAAAGAATATATTTCATAGTGTACAAGAATATATAAATAATTTTGATATACAGGCAAGAATAAAGGCAGATAATAATCTCCTATTTAGGGGTGCAACAGGTCAAGGTAAGACCTTTATATGTAGTTGTATAGCCAAGCAGATTATGGACAAGGGTTATACGGTAATATACCAGACAGCCTTTAATCTTATGGATATAATTGAAAGATATAAGTTTAAGACAGACTACTATACAGATAGGGATGAAGAAAATTATAAGAACCTATTTATGTGCGACCTTTTAATCATAGATGACCTGGGAACAGAATTAATAAATAGTTTTACAAGTGCAGAATTATTTAATATTTTGAACTCAAGATTAAACTCAAGAAAAAAAGTAATTATTTCTACAAATCTAGATATAGCGCAGATAGGAAATTTGTATACAGATAGAACTCTTTCTAGAATAGTAGGTAATTTTCATATTTATGATTTTTATGGAAGTGACCTCAGATTTATGAGAAAATAATCCCAAACTTTATCAACTTTTATCCACAAAAAATGTTGATAACTTTGTGGATTTACGACAAGAAAAAATACCATAAAATCAAGCTATTAACATAAAAATTAGGACTTATCCACAAAAATCTGTTGAAAAGAACATATTTTCTGTGAATAAGTCTATTTTTTTATATTTTTGGACCTATATTATTAACCTAGTTCATAAGATATACCCATTAATAGTCAAAAAAGTGGATAAAAAAATAATATATTCAATGTAGGAATATATTATTTTTTCACAAAATCTATATGTAGTTTTAGTGGATTTGTAGTTTTACTTGATGACTTTTAACTTATTGGAAAATTTTTGTATTTTTCCTATCCAAACTAACTCAATATTAGATAGTTCGCCATGTCTATTTTTGGCAATAATAATTTCAGCAAGGTCTTTTTTCTTTGTTTCCATCTTTGTATAGTACTCATCTCTATAAATAAACATTACTATATCGGCATCCTGTTCGATAGCTCCAGAGTCTCTTAGGTCTGATAGTTTAGGTGTATGGTCCTTACCACTTTCTGTGTTTCTAGATAACTGGGATAGGGCTACTACAGGACAGTTCATCTCTTTTGCTAAAATCTTTAGCGACCTGGATATCTTTGATACTTCTTGTTGCCTATTATCAGAGCGACCATCAGCTTCCATTAGCTGTAAGTAGTCTATCATAATCATATCAAGACCTTTTTCTAATTTTAATTTCCTACATTTAGACCTAATTTCAGAAATTTTTATACCGGGTGTATCATCAATATATATTTTTGACGATGATAAGACTGTCATTGCATCTGTTAATTTTTTCCACTCATCATCAGCTATCTTGCCCTTACTAATACTATCTAAGGAAACATTTGATTGTGATGATAAGAGTCTTTGCACTAGCTGTTCTTTAGACATTTCTAGACTGAAGACAGCTACACTTGCCTTAGATCTTATCGCTGCATTTGCGACTAGGTTTAAGGCGAAGGCAGTTTTACCCATACCTGGCCTAGCAGCTATTAATATAAGGTCACTTTTATGAAAGCCACCAAGTTTATTATTTAGGTCTATAAAACCTGTGTCTAAACCAGTTATATCAGAGCCATTACTATATACATCTTCTATCATGGCAGTAACACTGGTTAATACTTGGCTAATAGGTTCAAAATCAGACCCCATACGGTCTTGTGATATATCGAATATCTTTTTCTCAGCAGAGTTTAGAATATCATCAAGGCTATCACCTGAATTATAGCCTAAGTCTATAATATCATTTGATGCTTTTATCAATTTTCTCAAGATTGAGTTTTTCCTTACTATTTCAGCATATACCTTTATATTTGATGTAGTAGGAATCATATTAGTTATAGAAGTAAGATAGGTTACCCCACCTATTTGGTCTAAAAAGCCTTTTTCTTTTAGTCTGTTTGCTAGGGTTACAAGATCAATAGGATTTCTTTCATTATTAAGTTCTAACATAGCGTCATATATCACCTTGTGTGCATCTATGTAGAAGTCTTCTCTAACTAGTATTTCTGCTACGGGTATAATAGTTTGTTCATCTAGGATTATAGACCCTATTACACACTGTTCTGACTCTAGATTATGGGGTGGGGTCTTCATTAGTTCTGACATAATTACAAGCCTCCTTTATATTAAGGTTATTTATTCTATCTAAGGTTGTTTGTTCCATCTAAATTTAGCGAGGGTAAACCTCGCTAAATTTAGATTATTATTCATTTATTCCTATTTTTCCTTTACGTCTACCCTGATTTTAGTTGTAACTTTTTGATGAAGTTTTATTTCAACAAATGTTGACCCTAAAGTTTTTATAGGCTCATCCATAAGGATTTTTCTCTTGTCTATATCAAGATTTTTTTGCTTTTTTAACTGTTCAGCTATTTCCTTAGAAGTTATAGAACCAAATATTCTGCCAGCATCTCCTGATTTAACCATTATTTCTATACTTATATTTTCCATTTGTTTTCCAAGAAGTACAGCCTCTTCATATTCTATCAAGGCCTTTCTTTCCTTAGACTTAGCCTTTTCATCTAACTCCTTGACATTTGATTGATTGGCTTCTAGGGCAAGTCCCTTTTTTAGCAAGAAGTTTCTAGCGTATCCATCGCTTACTTCTTTTATTTCATCTTTTTTACCAGTTCCTTTTACATCTTTTAATAAAATTACTTTCATCTATTTATCTTCCTCCTCTAAGTATTTTTCTATTATATTCTTAATCATATTGTATGAATCTGATAGACTCATATTTTTTATTTGGGCTCCAGCTATATCTATGTGTCCACCACCACCTATTTTTTCCATAAGTATATGGACATTAATATCGCCCAAAGATCTAGCGCTGACAAAGACAGTATCGCCCTTTATACCTAGGACAAAGGATGCCTCTATATTCTTAATATTTAAGAGTTCATCTGCTGCTTTTGCTATAATTATATTAATATTGTCTATATCAGCTTTGGCATAGGAAATACAAATTCTATCCTTTAATATTTCCGTTCTTTGTATAATTTCAGCCTTGACTAAGAAGTCTTGGGCATAAGAGTTAAAGAACTTCTTTACTGATAGTGTTTCTGCTCCCAAATTTCTAAGGAATGAGGCAGCTTCAAATGTTCTTACACCTGTCTTAAATTCAAAATTTTTGGTGTCTAGATAAATTCCACCTAAAAGTCCCTCAGCTGTTAACTTGTGTATATTGATATCAGAATCGGTGTATTGTATTAGCTCTGTTACCATTTCACATGTAGAAGATACGTATATTTCATGGAAGAGTAAAATTGTCTCGTTAATGTACTCAACACCTCTTCTATGGTGGTCAATAACTACTATTCTATTAGATAAACTCAGGAGTTTTTGACACTCCGTATAACTAGGTCTATGGGTGTCAACTACTACCACAAGGGTTTTCTTTTTGCATAGGTCTATGGCCCTTTCATGATTGATAAAGATATCCTCAAAATATTTATCTTCCCTGATCTTATTTGTAAAGATTTCGACAGCCTCATTAACTTCATTTAGGACTATATGGGACTTTTTACCATAAGACTTGCATATATCATATATACCAACAGCTGCCCCCATAGCATCCATATCAGGGTAGTTGTGGCCCATTATTAGTATATCATCACTTTGGCTTACAATCTCTCTAAAGGCGTGTCCTATCAGTCGAGATTTTACTTTTGTTTTTCTTTCAAAACCCTTGGATTTGCCACCAAAGAAGGTATAGCCATCCTTGTTTTTTATAGCCACCTGGTCTCCACCCCTACCCAAGACCATATCAATGGCACCGTAGGCAAATTTACCAGTTTCTTCTATTGTTTTTCCATCATAGCCTACACCTATGCTAAGACTTACTGGAAGGCTATTATTGCGGGATATATCCCTTGCTTCATCTAAGATAGGGAACTTGTTCTTTTCAAGTTTTTTGATGGCTCCCTTACTAGTGAAAAGGACGTATTTATCATTGGCTAGCTTTTCAAGTTGCCCCTCTGTAGCATTTTCTAGTTTTGATACTATTTTTTCAATATCAACCCTTATTAAAGATTGGTTGTCTTCAGGGGTACTTTTTATTACATCCTCATAGCCATCTATTTCTATAACCATGATGGCAGGTTTGTTGTAGTCTATATCCAGTTTTAAACCATCAAGAACTGTATGGTCTAGCCAGTATATAACAATTTTAAATTCAGGTCCAGATATTTCGTTATCCGTTTTAGCAAAGGAGTACCTAATAGTATAGGATCTATCATTATATAAAAACTCATCTTCAATAATTTTTGATTCATCTAAGACCTTCCTAAGTGTGATTTCTCCAACAAAATCTTCTATATTGCTACCTATAGAAGTGGAGTCCTCATCAAGTCCAACCATTTGATCAAACATCTTATTTGCCCATGATACAGTTCCATTCATTTCCAATATGCATAGGGGTATAGGTAGGTTTAGGAGGGATTTTTTTGTCAAGTTGCTGAAGTTAAAAGAAGCATTTTGAACCCTATTACGCCACCTCTTCCTATCATTTTTTTTCTTGTTTATATATACAAGAACGAGTATAAAAAGGGCAATAAAGGATGCTAGACCCAAGGCTATATTTTTGTAGCTTATATAGGCAGACATGACTAAAATAAGCCCAAAGCATAGGTAGGCAATGTAGGAGAATAGATCTGAAATCTTATTTTTATTTTCCATACCTGTCACCTCCAATTTCTTTATCAGAATACCACCTATTTCTATAGTTTAGCATGTTATCAAGCATACCCAGTATAGCTATACCTGGCAATATACCCATAAATACGACAACAACAAATATAATTAGCATATTAGCTTCTCTTTTTACAAACTTCCAATTCTTGATGAGGAATACTATCAAAGAAGCTCCCTCTAAGAAAAATAAGAGATTCATGATCAATATAAAGTTATTTATCACGCTGATTAAGTCCAGGTTTGGTAATGATAGGTCTATAGCATAAAGGACTATTATTGTTACTAAAAGTACTAAAACAGGCCTACCAGGTAAGTATATACTATCTATTTTTATATTGTGTATTTTTTCTTTATATAAGAATCTAGAAAGACTGATACATAGGTAGTAGGCTACTAAGGCCATAATAATAGACTTTATATAGGTAATAAGCAGATAAAGGCTACTAGAATCGCTTAGAAAATCTATAAGACCGGACTCTTTTATAGTAGTATACTCCTGTGCACTTAAGTTTTTCTTATATAGGTCTAGTATAGTGGCAATATCCATGTGCAAATTTTTTACCAGATCAAGACCTAGGTTATATTTGAGTATTGCTGTGTATAACAGGCTACCAATTGCAAAAAAGGCTATTGATAAGAGAAATGTCTTTAGAGACGCAAACTTATAAAGAACATCTCCTTTTTTGAATTTTAGCCTAAACTTGAGCTTATCTACACTTATATGTGTTTCGTTTGCCATACATATTCCACTCACAAAACTAGGAAGAATGTATACAAAAGACGATAAGAAGGCAAACTGTAAATCTCCCATCAAAAAAGATAGGGCGCAAAGTACTATAGCTGCTGAAGTTGAAAACAGGATATTTGCCTCCATGCCAATTAAGACTATAGGTATAATTGACATAAATGATAAAAAAGCAAAAGATTCATCTATACTAGCCAAAAATATAAATAAAAGGCACAAGGCCAACATACATATATTCATAATTATTTTTCTATCTATAGCTTTAAACAATATAATATCACCTCCAATTCTTAGTGCTTATTTAATATATTATATCATTTAGAGCTTATAATGTAAATTCAAAAAGGCAGGGGGCTGGTTTTGATCCGCCTCCCCGCCTTATTAAGAATAATTAAGACTAAAGAATATATAAATTTTATCTATTACTTTATCATTTATTACTGTATTATCTACTACTGCATTATCTATTACTGTATTAATATAAATTAAGACTTTCTTGATGAAATTATCTTTTCTGCTGAATTAGAAGGAACTTCTGCATAGCTATCAAATTCCATTTCAAAATAGCCCCTACCCTGAGTCATAGATTTAAGATCTAGGGCATATTTAAAAGTTTCAGCCTGAGGAGCTAGGGCTTCAAGAACTTGTTTACCCTTGCCATTTGATTCCATACCTAAAATCTTACCCCTTCTTTTATTCATATCACCCATAACATCACCCATATACTCTTCTGGTATAGTAATAGTTAATTTCATAATAGGTTCAAGAAGGACCGGTTTAGCCTCTTCCATACCCTTTTTAAAGGCAATTGCTGCAGCCATTTTGAAGGCCATTTCAGAAGAATCCACATCATGGTAGGAACCATCGTATAGGACAGCCTTGATATTTGTTACTGGGTAGCCGGCTAATACACCCTTTAACATAGAGTCTTTCAGTCCTTTTTCTACTGCTGGCACATAGGACTTAGGTACTGATCCACCGAATAATTCTTCTGAAAATTCAAATTCAGACTCACTTCTAGAGAAGCGAATCTTTACATGGCCATACTGTCCATGACCGCCAGATTGTTTTTTGTGTTTACCTTCAACATCTGAGGACCCTTTGATAGTTTCTCTATAAGGAACCTCAAGGTCATATAAAACAACCTCTATACCAAACTTATCTTTCATCTTATTGACAAGTGTTTTTATGTGTAGCTCGCCCTGACCTCCAATTAGAGCCTGGTGAGTTTCGTTATTTCTATAATAGTGAAGAGTAGGATCTTCTCCAACTAATCTTGTTAGGACATTGGCCATCTTGTCTTCATCATTTTTATTCTTAGGTGCTATGGCAAAATATATTTGTGGTTTAGGGAAGTTGATTTCTAGGTTAATACTAGCATCTTTACTAAGAGAAATTGTGTCACCAGTAGATAGGCCAGCAACTTTTGTAACAACAATGATATCACCGGCACAAGCCCTTTCTAACTCTATTAATTCTCCACCACGTATTGTGTATATGTTGGATATTTTTTCCTTATCAGCATTTTTTAAATTATAAACTTCCTTGTCCTTAGATATAGAACCTTGAGTTATGTAAATGTATGATATTTTTCCTATGAAAGGATCTATAAAGGTTTTGAATACAGTACCCTTGAAAGGAGCGTCTTGGTCTGTATATGTAGGGTCTATGTAGTTTTCAAGAGAGGCTAGGATTTCAGCAGTACCAACATTATTAATTGTAGAACCTGATATTACAGGTACTATATCACCTCTTTTTACACCAATTGTTATACCATTTCTTATTTCTTCACTAGACAAGTCTTCTCCTTCAAAGAATTTTTCTAGGTAATTATCATTTGTTTCGGCGACTAATTCCATAAGGGCATCGTAGGACTGTTTACCTTGAATTTTAAATTCTTCGTCAAGGTCATCATAGTTTTCAAACACATTATGTAGTTTTACGAATTTTCCGTCCTTAAATTCAGGAGAAATCATAGGAACTATCTTGTTTTCAAACTTTTCATTCAGCATTTCTATTACGTCTTTATACCTAGCCTTTTCATTATCAATCTTATTGATAAACATGAATTTTGGTATTCCCTCTGTTAATTCAAGGGCTTTTTCTGTTCCTACTTGCATAGGGTCAGTGGCATCTATTACGATTATGGCAGCATCACTTGCTGCTAGGGCTGTCACCACATCTCCAGTAAAGTCTGTGTAACCAGGAGTATCTAAAAAATTGAATTTAAAACCTTCATACTCGATTGGCATTAGACTCATACTGTAAGTCATCTGTACATTATTGCTTAGCTTGGGGATTTTGTTGACATTTGCGGCATGGGCGATAGTTTCTAATAAATTAGTCTTACCGCAGCCGCCATGTCCTAAGACGGCAATATTTCTTATCTTTTCACTATTATAGATTTTCATACAAACACCTACTTTCTTATTTATTTGTTGCATAAAACAACATTAATTGTTTTATAAATTCTACATAGTAGGCTAAAAATCCTTTTTAAAGACTGAAAATTTAAAATACTTTTGAGATGCTATCTGAGTTTAAATTTTGACCTATAATTACGACCTTGTAGTCGCTTTCTTGGTCAAGGTCACGAATAACAATTTCTTTAGGAACATAGTCAAATTTAAGGCTACTATTATGGCTAGGCAAAGTTCCTTTTGCCCTAATTATATTCCCATATAAACCGCTGTCAAATTTTTCTAAAATGGTATGAAGTTCCTCTCTAGTAAGGCATTTTTTCACACTAAGTGTAAGGCTAGAAAAGTCTTCATTTGAATGCTTGTGGTGATGACGGGAAGAATGGTCATGGTGGTTACAGGAAGAATCTTCCTCACAACAAGCGTTAGAAGTAGTATGATTATGTGAATTAAATAAATTCAACATACTTTTACTAGTCTTTAATCTATTTTCTGGGCTTGTAAATTCTTCAGGTTCTAATAGGTCAATGGCCCTAAAGTCATCCCAATCAGAATCCACAACCTCAACTGTTTCATTTTCCCTATATATATCTTCAATGATTGATGCTATATCAATGCCGGTTTCTTTAGCCTGTCTATACCTACTAAATACAAGGACATCAGAATTTTTTATCTGGTCTATATAAAATTCACCAAAATTAACCTTATACATATTGTATTTATTTGCGTCAACAATAGTGATAGATTTGTTAATTTCAAATAGGTCAGGATACTTAAGACAAGTTGCCTTTATGTCAGATAGCTTGCCTACACCAGAGGGTTCAATCAATATCACATCTGGATCAAACTTGTTTTTTATATCTTTCATAGTTGATGCAAAGTCTCCTGCTACAGAACAACATATACAACCAGCATTTATTTCTCTAACAGACAGGCCTTCTCTTTCAAGGATGGCCCCGTCTATACTTACCTCTCCAAATTCATTTTCTATTATGACAGTCTTGGAAAAATCATTAGCCTCCTTTATTAGTTTTTTGATGAAAGTTGTCTTACCAGACCCTAAAAAGCCTGACACTATATTTATCTTAGTTTTTTTCATAATTATCCTCCAAATTTACAGCTTGAATTCCCTTTTAGTAGGCTCAAGTCTTTATTTATATCAGTTCTTTCATAGGTTGAAATTTTTAATTTCTTATATTTTAGAGCAATATAACTTTTATATCCATCATTATATATCAAAAAGGCATATTACAGAATATAATATATCAAAAAAGTATATTATAGAATATACAATATAATAAATATAATATAAATCACAAAAAAACGTTTTCTTACAATTTATATTAGGCCAAGACTATTTACATATAGTAAACTTTTATAAAAAAAGACGCTAAGAGCGTCCGTTTTTATAAGAAAGGGTATATTATTGTCCAAAAAATCCAGTCTTAACAGTCATCTAGGATAAAATTCTAGTACTGGTTATAATAGTCTGATTCATAAGGTATAATTATAGCTGCAAGTATATATAATAAAATGCCTGCTCCACCAAAGACAACACATATAGCCCAAGCCAACCTTACCATGGTAGAATCAACATCTAGGTAGTTGGCCAAGCCACCGCATACACCTGATATCTTTTTATCTGTTCTAGATTTTCTTAAGTATCTTTTTCCATTGTTGTACATTTTAAACCTCCTTGAAAAAATCCTATAAGTAACTTTTATTAACTGAATATAGCATATTTTAAAGGTCTATTCAAGAAAAATAGCCTATTATATATTATAAGGTCAATATAGGTTAGGTTATATGAATAAAAAATGAGATCAAAATGAAAAGATATGATCAAAATAAAAAATACTGAGGATATATGTAATAAGAAAAATATGATATAATAAAATGATAGAATCTATACTTTAAGGTTGATTTAAGGAGGTGTTGTTAAACTCTATGGCAAAGGTTAAATCTAAGTACGTATGTCAAAATTGTGGTTATGAAAATCCTAAGTGGTTGGGTAAGTGTCCTGAATGTTTACAATGGAATACTTTTGTAGAGGAAGTTGAGGAAAAGTTAAGTCCGAGACAACAATCTCTAGCTAAGCAGGCCTCAAGATCCACAAGCAAGCCAGTTAATATAAATGATATAACTATAAATAGGGAAGAAAGGTTTTCTACCGATATACCAGAGCTAGATAGGGTTTTGGGGGGCGGCGTGATACCGGGATCATTGATTTTGGTAGGTGGAGATCCAGGGATTGGTAAGTCTACCTTACTTTTACAAGTCTCCAACAATGTGGCACTAAGAGGTAAGAAGATCCTTTATATATCAGGGGAAGAGAGTGAAAGTCAGATAAAGATGAGGGCGAGGAGGTTAAGGATTTCATCTGATAATTTATATATATATACAGAAAATAACCTTGCAGCTATTGAGCTGCAAATAGCAGAAGTAAAGCCGGATATGGTAATAGTGGACTCCATACAGACTATGATATCACCGGAGATAAACTCAGCACCAGGTACCATCAGTCAAATAAAAGAAGGAACCTCAAAGTTTATGAAAATATCGAAATCCAATTCAATATCAACTGTCATCGTAGGTCATGTAACCAAGGAGGGGGCTTTAGCAGGTCCAAAGTTACTAGAACATATGGTAGATACAGTCTTGTATTTTGAAGGAGAAAGATACAATACTTATAGGCTCTTAAGGGCCGTAAAAAATAGGTTTGGATCAACCAATGAGCTAGGTGTGTTTGAAATGAAGTCAGACGGGTTGGTAGAGCTAGAAAATCCATCCAAGGTTCTAATAGCAGAAAAGCCAAATGATGTGTCAGGTTCATTAATAGTATCTACCTTAGAAGGCACGAGATCTATGTTATTGGAATTACAGGCTTTAGTAGCACCAACAAACTTTGGTTATCCAAGAAGGACAACAACAGGGGTAGATAATAATAGGGTTGCTCTGATACTGGCAGTCTTAGAAAAAGTAATAGGGATGCAGGTTCAGAGTCAGGATGTATTTGTCAATATAATAGGTGGTCTAAGGATAAATGAGCCTTCCATGGATTTAGGGATAGCCTTAGCTATAGCTTCAAGTTTTAGGAATATACCAGTAGATGCTAGTGTTGTAGTAACAGGGGAAATAGGTCTTACTGGTGAGATAAGGACAGTGAGTTTTATCGAAAAAAGAATAACGGAGTGTGAAAAATTAGGCTTCAAAAAGATGGTAATACCAAAGGGTAACTATCTCGATGAATTTAAGGATGATTATAGGATTGAATTGGTGCCTGTATATAATCTAAGACAGGCTATAAGAGAAGTTTTGGGAGGTTAGGATGGAAAATTTTGATATTTTTACCAATGACGAACTGGACGAAATATTAAGGATGATATCGCCAGGGTCACCACTTAGGACAGGCCTAGATAATGTATTGATGGCTAAAACAGGTGGCTTGATAGTGGTAGCTGAGAATGACCAGATCCTATCCCTAGTAGATGGAGGTTTTGAGTTAAATGCAGACTATACTCCGTCATCTCTATATGAATTAGCCAAGATGGATGGAGCTATAGTACTTGATAAAAATATAGATAAAATATTGTTTGCTAACACCCAGCTAATGCCAGATCCAAATGTATCGACTACAGAGTCAGGAACTAGGCACAGGACGGCTGAAAGGATAGCGAGACAAACCAAGTCTATAGTTATAGCCATATCACAGAGAAGGTCTATAATAACTATATACAAGGATAGGAAAAAGTATGTGGTTCAAGATACTCCAACCCTATTTTCAAAGGCTAACCAGGCTTTTCAGACCCTAGAAAAAGCCAAAGCATCTCAAGAACAAGCTATACTAAATCTCAATACCCTAGAATTTACTAATATGGTAACCATATATGATGTGGTATTTGCTATGTCAAAGGTTGAAATGGTACTAAGAGTTACAGGTGCTATGGAAAGATACCTACTAGCCTTGGGAGATGAAGGTATGCTAATAAGGAGTCAGTATGAACAGTTAATTGGTAAAACAAAAGACGATCAGGAATTGATAATAAAGGATTATGTACTGGAAGACTTAAACAAAAAGAATTTTAAAAAGAAGTTAAGCAATCTTTCAGATGAAGAACTAGTCGATTTAAGTAAAATAGCAAAAATTATGGGCTTTTCAGGATATAATGAAAACTTGGATAAACCTACTACAAGCAAGGGTTATAGGATACTGAATAAAATTCATAAATTGCCAGAAGGAATTATAGATAACCTTATAGAACATTTCGGAAGCTTTCAAGATATACTAGAAGCTAGTATAGATGAACTTGATGAAGTAGATGGAATTGGTGAAATAAGGGCGACTTATATTAAAAATGGACTTATAAAAATGAAGAGATTGGCAGTTTTAGATAGACAGATCTAATATTATTACCCTGTAAACAGGAGGAAGATTATGATTAATAAATTAAGAAGACTTATAGTGGCCTTAGTTGGTTTTGCCCTAACCACTACCCTATATATTTCATTGATGAAACCATTAAAGCAGTTAGAGTTTGGCAACCAAACCTATGGATACATAGCCGGTGTAGGAGCAGGTCTATTAGTTGCAATTATATTTTTCATCAGTGAACCAACTATAAATAGACGACTAAAAAAATTAGGCAAAATCTTTGATAAGGAAATGTCTGCCTACTCGCAGATAGATATTATCTTGGGGTCGGTAGGGCTTTTAATCGGTTTCTTGCTAGCATCCCTAATCAGTGGACTGCTAGAGAAGATATATATAGTTGGACCAGTACTAGCAATTATATCCTATATCTTATTTGGTTTAATAGGGATTAGGATAGGTACTAGGAGTAAAAATGAAATCAAGGCCCTATTAAAATTAAGACCAAATCCAGAAAAAAGGGATAAGGATGATAAGGCAAAAAAACAAAAGAAGAATATACCACCAAAGGTATTGGATACATCTGTAATAATAGATGGTAGAATAGCAGATATCTGTAAGACAGGCTTTATTGAAGGAAAGTTGGTAATTCCACAGTTTGTTTTGGATGAATTAAGGCATATAGCGGACTCAGCTGACGACATGAAGAGGGTCAGGGGTAGAAGGGGTCTAGACATCTTAAATATAATCCAAGAAGAGGGAAATATAGAGGTAGAGGTTACAGACCAAGACTTTGATGATATAGCAGAAGTAGATATAAAGCTTTTGAAATTGGCATCTGTACTTAAGGGTAAGGTGGTAACAAATGATTATAACTTAAATAAGGTTGCCCAGGTTCAAGGTGTTGATGTATTGAATATAAATGAACTAGCTAATGCAGTCAAGCCTATAGCCATACCTGGTGAAGAAATGCTAATAAGTATTGTAAAAGAGGGTAAGGAGAGCCAACAGGGGGTAGCCTACCTAGATGATGGAACCATGATAGTAGTAGAAAATGGTAGAAAGTATATAGGTGAAACAAAAAAGGTAGTAGTAACATCTATCTTACAGACACCAGCAGGTAGGATGATATTTGCTAGGGTTGGAAACTAAAGTATACCTACATAGGCAATCATACAAGTAAATTATTCACTATGGGCGACTAGAAAAACATATTATTGATTTTTAATTGTTCAAGGATTAATACTAGCAAAAAATATAAAACTGTTGACAAGAATAATTTCAGGGTGTATTATATTGCCATACCAGTTATAAAAGCCATGATAAAGGGATAGTAGTTTGTAGAGACTTACCAGAGAGGGACTATTTGGTGGGATGTCCTAAGTTGAAACTAATGAACCAGCCTTTTAGCTTGGAGAGGTAACAATCTCCACGGTTTGAACCGTTATATTCTATCGAGGGAGTCAGAATATCCTGACTAATAAGAGTGGTACCGCGGAAACTAACAGCCTTTCGTCTCTTTTTATAGGAGATGAAGGGCTTTTTTATGTTCTTCAAGGCTGTTAAAAAGGTGAATTTAACATTTTAGGAGGAAAAAGAAAATGGCAAAGAAAGAAAATCAATTTGTAGAAGCCATCACGCAGATGGAAGATGACTTCGCCCAGTGGTACACAGATGTAATAACAAAGACAGACCTAGTAGACTATGCCCCAATAAAGGGTTTTATGGTAATTAAGCCATATGGATTTGCTTTATGGGAAAAGATAAGGGACTATGCAGATGGCCTATTCAAGGAAACAGGTCACAAGAATGTATACTTCCCTCTATTGATACCAGAAAGTCTATTAAACAAGGAAGCGGAACACGTAGAAGGTTTTGCACCAGAAGTTGCCTGGGTAACTCAGGGTGGTAACAAGGTTCTAGAAGAAAGACTAGCAGTAAGACCAACATCAGAAACTATCATATGTACAATGTACGCCAAGTGGTTGAACTCATATAGACAGCTACCTTTCTTATATAACCAGTGGAACTCAGTAGTTAGGTGGGAAAAGTCAACTAGACCATTCCTAAGAACTTCAGAATTCTTATGGCAGGAAGGTCATACAATCCATGAGACAGAAGAAGAAGCGGTAGAGGAAACACTACAGCAGTTAGCTATATACAAGAAGGTAGCAGAAGACCTAATGGCAATACCAGTAATAGATGGTAAGAAGTCTGAAAGTGAAAAATTTGCAGGTGCATCTGATACATACACTATAGAGGCTATGATGCATGATGGTAAGGCTCTACAGTCTGGTACATCTCACTTCCTAGGCCAGCATTTCACTAAGGCCTTTGATATAACTTTCTCAGATAGGGAAGGTAATCTAGCTCATCCATACCATACTTCATGGGGTATCTCAACTAGACTAATAGGTGGTCTAATCATGGTACACTCTGACAACAGAGGTTTAGTACTACCACCAAAGATGGCCCCAGCTCAGGTAATAATCATACCTATAGCCGCCAACAAGGGTGGAGTGATGGAAGTAGTAGACAAGGTAGCAGCTGACCTAAAGGCTAAGGGAATTACAGTAGAGGTTGACGATAGAAGCAACTACAGCCCAGGCTATAAGTTTAATGATGCAGAAATGAAGGGTATACCAGTGAGATTGGAAATAGGACCAAAGGATATCGAAAAGAACCAGGCCCTAGCCTTCAGAAGAGATGAATTAACTAAGTCTGAAATATCATTGGATACAGTAGCTGACCAGGTATCTACACTATTGGATGACATCCAGAAGAACCTATTTGAAAAGGCCAAAAAGTATAGGGATGAAAGAATATATCCAGCCTATAATATGGATGAATTTGTTGATATCATAGAAAATAAGAAGGGCTTTGCCAAGGTAATGTGGAAGGACAATGCTGAAAACGAAGCTAAGATCAAGGAATTGACAGGTGCTACAATAAGAGTAATACCATTTGTCCAGGAAGATCTAGGAGACAAGTGCTTCTATACAGGTGAAAAGGCAGACCATATGGTAATATTTGCTAAGGCATATTAAAAAATAGAATAAGAATTTCTAAGGCGACCTCATATGGTCGTCTTTTTATGTATTAAAGTAACTTAAATGGGATAATAAGTGACTTTTAGAGTAGGATATCCACTATATATAAAATAAGACAGTGTGCAAATTTAACATTTTTATTTTTATAGTCAAAACTTATTATTAAGGCAAGAAGTTTATGGACTTAATTATATAAAATTGTATATGGGTATATTCTTATATCGGTTTCATGCTAGAGATATTAGATATTTTTAGATGTTTATTAACTATATTTGTGAATTTATGTAAAGTATTGTAAATTGAAAATAATTATTATATTATAAGGAGAGAAGCGATGTTTTAGTAAAAAATGGAGGTAAAACAATGGTTGAAAAGGACTTATTTCAATTTTGTGGAAACACAAAGAGATACATTATAGAAGCTGTACTGATAAACTGCATAAGGTTGGTGGCAAATATCACCTTCTCTTTTATGTTTGCATCAGTATTGGCTAACTTTATAACTGGGGTTTATGTATTTGATCCCAAGCTATCATATCCATTAATAGCCCTATCTCTGCTGGTAAGGCAGATTTGTATCAGGACAGTTACCAGGAAGAACAACCTGGTTGTATATGAGGTAAAGCAAAATCTGAGAAAGGCTATTTACAGCAAGGTACTAAGCCTTGGGTCTCTTTACCAGGAAAAGATGACTACTCAAGAGATAGTCCACCTGGGGGTAGAGGGTGTAGAGCAGCTAGAAAACTACTATGGGTCTTACCTGACTCAGTTTTACTACAGCTTTATATCTACCTTTGTCCTATTTTTGGTTATAGCTCCTATAAACTTCAAGATAGCGATAGTCTTATTAGTATTGGCACCGATAATTCCCCTATTCCTACTATTGATTTTAAAAATAGTAAAGAATGTTCAAAAGAAGTATTGGTCAAAGTATGCGGATGTAGGCAACCTATTCTTGGATAGTCTACAGGGATTGACTACCCTTAAGGTATTTAGGGCTGATGAGGCCAGGGGCAAGGAGCTGGACGAAATGTCAGAAGGCTTTAGGAAGGAAACTATGAGGGTCCTATCCATGCAGCTAAACTCTATCATGATAATTGACTGGATAGCCTATGGTGGAGCTGTAGCGGGTATTGTAGTTGCCCTAAATGAATTTGTTGCCCTTCATATAGACATCTACCAGATTATACTGGTACTTTTATTGATAGCAGACTTTTTTGTTCCAATGAGGACCTTGACATCCCTATTTCACGTGGCTATGACAGGTGTTACAGCTAGTGAAAAGATGCTAGACTTCTTGAATGAAGATACAAATATAGAAAATGGAAGCCATACTTTTGAAAAGAATTCGCCTATAAATGTAAGGGCTATGAATTACTACTATCCTGATGGGACGCATGCTTTAAAAGACATTAATATGACTTTCGAACCAGGTAGTCTGACAGCCCTAGTAGGACCGTCAGGGTGTGGAAAGTCAACTCTTGCCTGCCTACTAGCAGGAGAGTATAGACACCCAGACCAGGCCATATACTATGGTAGTTATGAATCTAGGGACCTTGCTAAGGGCGAAATTAGCAAGAATGTGATAAGGGTTACTCATGATGGACATATTTTTCAGGGGACTGTTAGGTCCAACCTATACCTTGGTAATAGCCAGGCGAGTGACCAGGACTATATAGATGTTTTAAAGATTGTAAACCTATGGGACTTGTTCTCTAATATGGAGGGATTAGATACACCAATACTAGCCCAAGGTAAGAATCTGTCTGGTGGTCAAGCTCAGCGTTTGAGTTTAGCCAGGGCCTTGTTACATGATGCAGAGGTTTATATATTTGATGAGGCTACATCCAATATAGATATAGAGTCTGAGCAGGTAATAATAGATATAATAGAAGAAATTTCAAAGAAGAAGACTGTAATATATATATCACATAGGTTAGCATCTATAGTAAAGGCAGATAAGATATATGTAATTAAAAAGGGTCAATTAGTTGAAGAAGGAAGGCATAGTGAACTTATGACGGCAAAGGGACAGTATGAGAGTCTATTTAGCCAACAAGAGGAACTAGAGTCATATAGGTCAACTAGTATATCCAAGGATAATGAAAGGGGTGGTATCAATGACTAAGAGGAGAAGTTCGCCAGAGATAATATCTCAATTAATAGGATTGATAGCTCCATTAAAATTACAAATGACTCTGGCTATTTTATTAGGAGTTATAGGTTTTTTGTTGTCTTTTGGTATTGGCATCCTGGGAGGGTATGCAGTTTTAAGTGTACTTGCAAGAGAAATTGATATTCCAGGTTTTGTTGATTTGCCACTTGGTGGTCACCAATTTTCTTGGTATATAATAGCCTTAGTAGTGTGTGCTGTATTGCGAGGAGTACTTCATTACATAGAACAGTTCTGCAACCACTATATAGCCTTTAGGATATTGGCAGAGATGAGGCACAAGGTATTTTCGGCAATGAGAAGGTTAGCTCCAGCTAAGTTGGAGGGAGAAAATCAAGGTCAGTTAATCTCTATAATAATGGGGGATATTGAACTGTTGGAGATATTCTATGCCCATACTATATCACCAGTTATGATAGCTTCATTGGTAACTATAGTCTTGTTTGTATTTTTTGCAAAGATACATATACTAGTAGCCCTAGTAGCCCTACTTGCCCAGCTAGTAGTTGGTGTAATAGTTCCGATTATAGCATCTGAAAGAGGTAAGGAAGTAAGTGTAAAAATCAGGCGTAATATAGGTAACCTAAATGGAAAGTTCTTAGACCAGTTAAGGGGTATTAGGGAAATAATCCAGTATGATAAGGGAGACCATGCCCTAAGGGAAATAGATGAGAGTACTAGGCAGATACTAGACAGGCAGAATGATCTGAAGAGTCAAATATCAGCCCTACAGGCTAATACAGACACGATTATAATTATATTCTCTGTCCTACAGCTCCTATTGTGTGCTAGGCTGGTAATGTCGGGTACAATTACTCATGCCCAGGCCTTTATAGCTGTTTTGACTCAGATAAGTACATTTGCCCCATATATAGCCCTTGCTAATTTGGGTGGGACTTTGACTCAGACTTTTGCTTGTGGGGATAGGATTTTGAACTTATTAGAAGAAGAGCCTATTGTCAAAGTAGTTGTAGATGGCAAGGATGTAGTCTTTGATGATGTGGATTTTAAGGATTTGACCTTTGCATATGAGGATAGGAATATATTGAATGATATCAGTTTCAAGATAAAAAAGGGCGAGACCCTAGGTATCATGGGAAGGAGTGGTAGTGGCAAGTCCACACTTCTAAAGCTATTGATGAGGTTTTGGGACCCACAAGAGGGGTCTATATCTATAAACGGCATCAATATCAAGGATATAAATACCCAGTCACTTTATTCAAATATAGACTATATGACCCAGACGACTATTCTTTTTGCAGGTAGTATAAGGGACAACCTAAGGATAGCCAAGGCAGATGCCAGTGATGAAGAGATATATGAAGCCCTAAGAAAGGCATCTATAGATGAAGATATAAGGAAGCTTGAAAATGGATTAGATACTAGAGTATCAGACCTAGGAGATAATTTCTCTGGTGGAGAGAGGCAAAGAATAGGACTTGCAAGGTGTTTCTTGACAGATAGTCAACTTTTGCTATTAGACGAACCTACATCTAACTTAGATTCATATAATGAAGCGATAATACTAAAGTCCCTTGTCGAAGGTAGCCAGGGCAAGACTATAGTTATGGTATCTCATAGAGAGTCTACAATGGGTGTATGCGATAGGATTATTAGGGTAAAAGACTCAAGGGTAATAGAGTCTTAGTAAGGGTTAGAATAATTTTTTTTTGGTATTTAGCATTGTTCACTTATTATTGGGTATAATAGTAGGGATTTAGCTTTCTTGAGAAAACTGAATTTTTTTAAGAAAGCTAATTTTTTTTAAAGAAAGTTAAAAAAATTAATAATAAGACTAGAATTTTAGTTTAGGTAAAAACTACAAGTACTAAAAAAGAGTACTTCATTTAAATTAGGAGGTAATTATGAAATTAATTTCTTGGAACATAGATTCCCTAAACGCAGCCCTAACTAGTGATTCTGCTAGGGCCCTACTATCCAGAGATGTATTAAAAAAACTAGCAAGTATGGATGCAGATATTATAGCTCTACAAGAAACGAAGTTGTCTGCTAAAGGACCAACAAAGAAACACATAGAGGCTTTGGCGGAAATTTTTCCGGACCGTGATTTTGCTTGGAGATCGTCTGTAGAGCCTGCCAGAAAGGGATATGCTGGTACGATGTTTTTATATAGGAAGGGTATAGATGTAAAGACTACATATCCTGAGATAGGTGCTCCAGATACAATGGATTTTGAAGGTAGGATAATTACACTAGAGCTAGACTCTTGCTATGTTACGCAGGTATACACACCAAATGCTGGTGATGGCCTAAAGAGATTGGAAGATAGGCAGGTATGGGATAAAAAGTATGCAGATTATTTAGAAGGTCTAGCCAAGCACAAGCCTGTTCTTGCTTGTGGAGATTACAATGTTGCCCACAAAGAAATAGACCTGGCCAATCCAGCGTCTAATCACAGGTCACCAGGATTCACTGATGAAGAAAGACTAGGTTTTACCAACCTACTTGCTAGAGGTTTTGTAGATAGTTTTAGGCATATCAATGGAGATATAAGGGATGCATACTCATGGTGGGCCCAAAGGGTTAAGACTAGTAAGTTAAATAATACAGGCTGGAGAATTGATTATTGGATAGTTAGCCAGGATATAGCTGACAAGGTAAAATTATCAGAAATGGTAGACTCTGGAGAAAGACAGGACCACGCCCCAATTTTATTAGATATAGAGCTTTAACCAAGATTAGATAAAGATGCTTACAGGCTTTAAGTAAACAAAATATAAGGTATTTAATAGGTTTGCCTGTATAATCAGTCTATATAAGAAAACAAAAGTCAATAATAATAATATGTAGATATTAAGTAAAAGTCCTTATTGCTATAAGATATAAAGATAGGTAAAAATAAGGTCTTTACAAATACTATTATTTACTATATAATAACTAGTAACTTAATAAATAGGATAGAGGAGCGACTGACAAGAGTAAAAATAGATAATGCAAGCAAGCAGTTTGTTTTGAAAGGGGATGTTGCCGAAATGGTACCTATATTGCTTTGTAGGTATTGTTGGAATAAGAATTAATAATTCTTGTTCTGTCATTATAGGATTATAATGGGGGGCTAGCCAAAAGTTGTCGTGTTATGGAAAGTATAGACAAATGTAGGCTACCTACGTTTGTCTTTTTTAATGGAGAGCTAGCCATAATACATCGACTAAATAGAGAGTATATTTTAGATAAAAGAGAGATATCATAAAATATATATTTAATATTTCAATATTAGGCAGGTATGGGCTATCCATATTTGCTTTTTTTATTAATAAGAAATTATAGGCAAGTATTTCCTATTGATTAGTATAAATAATTTATTATGATTGGGTTACATATAGTAGCCTAATGAAGGGGGTTTTTATGGGTAAGGTTTCTGTACTAAAATTTGGGGGGACTTCAGTAGGAAGTATAGAAAAAATAAAAAATATTTCTAACTACCTAAAGATGAGGGTAGAGAATGATGAAAAATTAGTTGTTGTGGTTTCTGCAATGGGAAAGACAACAGATGAACTTTTAAAACAAGTTGAAAAGATAACAGACAATCCAGATGTAAGAGAGTTAGATACACTACTAGCTGTAGGTGAACAAAATACAATTTCATTAATGGCTATAAGTCTAAACGAAATAGGAGTAAAGGCAAGATCCCTAACAGGTATGCAGGCCGGTATTAGAACTTTTGGTCAACATACAAAAAGTAAAATCGCAGGCATAGATGATAATTTTTTATGGGGACAGCTAGATAAGTTTGATATATTGGTTGTGGCAGGATTTCAGGGATTTAATGAAAATCAAGAAATAACAACCCTAGGTAGGGGTGGTTCTGATACATCAGCCGTTGCCCTAGCAGCAGCCTTGGGTGTTTCTTGTGAAATTTATACGGATGTAACTGGCGTATTTGGAACAGACCCTAGGGTATACAAAGATGCAAAACAGTTAAGCCAGGTAAGCTATGAAGAAATGCTGGAATTATCAGCATTAGGTGCAGGTGTACTTGAAACACGTTGTGTCGAAATAGCAAAAAACTATGGTGTAGATCTATACTTAGCAAAAACATTATCAGAGACGAAAGGAACATGGATTATGGCAAATACAGATTTATTGGAAAAGAAGGTTGTTACAGGAGTAGCCCTAGATAAGGAAATATTGCATGTCACATTAACTTGTGGTGATATGAAGATAAACTTTGTAGAAGAATTGTTTAATCAACTTGATAAATTCAGTGTAAATATAGATATGATAAGTCAGGTTGTTGTTGGAAAATATATTAATATATCATTCACTTGCAAGGATACAGATAGGAACTTTTTAAATCAGATTTTGGACAGCTTAAATGATAAATTTTCTAATATAGACTACTCAATCCGCACAGATTGTGCCAAGGTAAGTATAGTCGGCTCAGGAATGAGAGATGTAAGTGGTGTTGCAGCAAGAGCCTTTAGGGTTTTATCTTCAAATGATATAAACTTCTATCAGGTAACAACATCAGAAATATCAATATCATATGCAATAGACAAGGGAATATCTGAAAAGGCAGTAGTATCACTGTGTAAGGAATTTAATATTTAGGGAGATTTAGGCTAATATACCAGTAGGGTGATTATTTGAAAGGGAGATGTAGTTATGGCAAATTTTGCGATAGTTGGAGCGACAGGCGTAGTAGGCAATAAGATGATAGAGAGATTAGGAGAAAGTGACCTAAGGGTAGATAATATATATTTAATGGCATCAGCAAGGTCGGCAGGAAAGGTTTTGCAGTTTAGGGGCAAGGACGTGGTAGTCGAGGAATTAAATGAACATTCATTTGATAAGGATATCGACTATGCGATCTTCTCAGCTGGGGGATCAACTTCACTCAAGTTTGCACCCATAGCTGAAAAACAAGGGGTAATAGTAATCGACAATTCAAGTGCATGGAGAATGGAGGAAGATATAGACCTCATAGTCCCAGAGTGTAATTATCCAAAGTTAGAAAGGAAGATAATTGCAAACCCAAATTGTTCGACTATTCAGTCAGTGGTACCACTAAAGCCTTTGATAGATAGATATGGGGTAAAGAGAATAGCATATACTACTTATCAGGCTGTATCAGGATCAGGTAAGGGTGGTATAGATGACCTTAAAAATGGTCAAGAGGGGCAGGCTCCTAAAAAATATCCTCACCCAATCTACAACAATGTACTACCACATATAGATATCTTTCTAGATAACGGATATACAAAAGAAGAAATGAAGATGATAGAGGAAACAAAGAAGATATTGAACCTAGGTGATGATGTTTCTATCACAGCAACATGTGCTAGGGTTCCTGTCCTAAATTCTCACTCAGTTGAAATAAATATCACTTTTGAAAGACCGGCAGAGGTTGAAGACGTTAGAAGTATATTAAGTAAAGCACCAGGTGTAATAGTAGTCGATGACCCACAAAATAATCTTTATCCTATGCCTATAGAGGCTACAGGTCGTGATGAAGTTTTAGTGGGTAGGATAAGAAGGGATATATCACAGCCTAATAGTTTTCATATATGGTGTGTAGCAGATAATATCAGAAAGGGAGCTGCAAGCAATGCAGTTCAAATAGCAGAATTATTAGAAAGAAACAAATAGACAAGCTAGTATATAATAAGTAGATAAGCTAGCATATAATAAGAAAAATATACAGGGCACAAATGTATGTAAATAAAAAATATACCAAAATAAAAAATAAATGTAAGGCATAAAGAAATTTAAAATATTGGTAGATGTGAATTTTAGACAGTGTAAAGAGATATATATAAAATATAAGTATTGTAAGGAGAGATAATAAAAATGGCAGCAATTTTTAATGGAGTAGCAACAGCGATAGCAACAAGTATGAATGGTGATGGAAGTATAGATTATGCAGCTTATGAAAGACTGGTAGAATTCCAAATAAGCTCAGGTATAAATGGAATAATTGTAGCGGGAACAACAGGTGAAGGTGCAACACTTACTATAGATGAAAAGATTGACCTACTAAGAAGAGCAATAAATATCAGGGGAGACAGGGATTGTGCTATAATATTAGGAACAGGATCAAACAATACCCTTACAGCCATAGAGCATACAAGATTGGCCAAAGAAAATGGAGCAGATGCAGCCCTAATTGTAACTCCTTACTATAATAAGACAAGCCAGAGGGGCTTAGTAGCCCACTATTTTGCAATAGCAGATAGTGTTGATATACCAATTATTTTGTATAATGTTCCAGGCAGGACAGGTATGACCATAAATCCCGAGACAGTAATAGAATTAGCTAAACATGAAAACATAGTTGCCCTAAAGGATGCTACAGGTGATATAGGCTATCTTGATAGGGTAAGGGGTTATCTTGGAGACAATAGGGACTTTAACCTTTACAGTGGAGATGATGGAAGTTTCTTTGACTTTCTAGTGCATGGTGGAGACGGGGTAATAAGTGTTGTATCTAACTGCCTACCAGTAGAATTTTTAAAAGTATATAGCCAATACAAGGAAGGTAGGATAAATGAAGCCAGGGACCTACAGCTTGCTTTAAACCCATTTATAGACGCCTTATTCTCAGATGTCAGCCCAACACCAGTCAAAGCTGTATTAAAGGAAATGGGCTACGGGGAAGAAAATTTTAGACTGCCTTTGATTCCTACAACAGATGCTGTAAGAGAAAATGCACTAGGACTATATAGAGAGTGCCTAAGTTTGGAGGTTTAAAATGAAATTAATACTTGGCGGTTATGGTGTGATGGGTCGAGTGGTTGAAAATCTAGCCCTTGAAAGGGGCCACGAAATACTTGGCATATTTTCAATACAGGACCTTGAAAACTCACCATATCCAGTATATAAGGATATAAATGATTTACCAGAGGCAGATGCCATTATAGACTTCTCCCACCCTAATAATACCAGTGAACTACTGAGGGGGGCTAGTCACCATAGAACCCCAATCGTTGTGGCTACAACTGGTGCCAGGGAAAAATTACAGGACCTAATGGATGAGGCTGCAAGATACTGCCCTGTCTTCTTTAGTGCAAATATGAGCTATGGGATCCATGTATTTACAAAGGCCTTAAAGTTCTTGACGCCACTATTGTCAGATGGATTTGATATAGAAATTCTAGAGCGTCACCACAATAAGAAAATAGATGCACCTAGTGGTACGGCAATAAAGCTGCTAGAGGCAATTCAGTCAGTGGATAGCGACTATTTCCCTGCATATGACAGGAGCCAGACTGAACACCAGAGGGATAAAAAAGAGGTCGGAATGGCCAGCCTAAGAGGAGGAACCATAGTGGGTGAACACGAGGTTTTATTTGCTGGTGAAGATGAGGTTATAGAGATTACACACAGGGCCCAGTCAAAGAGGATCTTTGCAGACGGGGCATTAAAGGCAGCCCAAGGCCTACAAAATAGGGAAAATGGCTTCTATACTTTTGAAAACCTATAGGATTAATAAAACCGAAAGAGGTGGGGATAGTTTCTAGGAGATATAAATAAGATAGACTCCTAGGTATAGTAAGGTCAGAAAGATTAACTTAAGATAAGACAAGTATAGAAATTCAAATAAGGTAAGTAAAGTAAACAACTAGTTATAGATTAAGATATATATGAAAGAGAGGGTTTTATGACAAAAGATTTTTTGACATCAGAAGAGATAATTAATTATATAGCTACATCTAAGAAGGCAACACCAGTAAAGGTGTATGTAAAGGGAGACCTATCTAGTATAGATCTACCAGAAAGTGTAAAGGCTTTTGGTAGTGAGTTTTCTAAAGTATTATTCACAGATATTAATACATGGGAGGATATACTTGATAATAATAAAGATAAAATCTCAGACTATGTACTAGAAAATGATAGAAGAAATAGTGCTATCCCTTTATTAGATTTGACAAACATAAATGCAAGAATAGAGCCGGGTGCCTTTATTCGTGAACACGCAGTTATAAAGGACAATGCAGTAGTAATGATGGGAGCGATAATAAATATTGGTGCTGTAGTTGGTGAAGGTACAATGATAGATATGGGGGCAGTTCTTGGTGGTAGGGCGACTACCGGTAAGAATGTCCATGTAGGAGCAGGGGCAGTATTGGCAGGTGTAATAGAACCAGCAAATGCAAATCCCGTAGTAGTAGAGGATAATGTCCTTATAGGGGCTAATGCAGTAGTTCTTGAGGGTGTTAGGATAGGAAAGAATGCAGTTGTTGCAGCAGGTGCTATTGTTACGGAAGATGTTCCTCCAGGTGCTGTAGTTGCAGGTGTACCTGCCAAAATAATAAAGCAGACAAGCGATATTGAAGGTGAGAAAATTAGTATAGTAGATGCCCTAAGAAATTTAGAGTAAAGAAAGCTACAAGAAGTATTGAACTAAAGGTAATCAGACATTAAACTATTTATAATATGAAAAAAACAAGCAAGAGTTTAAATTTATAGTTAGTTATATAATAAGGAATATAGTTAATGTCGATTTTTAAGAGTTGGTAGGTGAGTTGATGAATGTAACAAGTTTAGAGGATATAATAAGGTGGAGGAGGTACCTACACAAAAATCCAGAGCTATCCCAAAAAGAATTTAAGACAGCTGCTTATATAAGGTCTGAGCTTGATAAGTTGGGCTTGGAGTATGATACATGTCTGGATACGGCTACTATGGTATATATAGATGGAAATAGTAGGGATACAATAATATTGAGGGCAGATATAGACGCTTTACCTATAAGTGAAATTAATGATGTAGACTTCAAGTCCCAAAATGATGGTGTCATGCATGCCTGTGGTCACGATGCTCATGCAAGTATGCTCCTAGGTGCAATCAAGGAAGTATTGGAACTGAAAAGGTCAGGTGGTCTAAGAGTGAATATACTAGCTGTATTTCAGCCATCAGAGGAGTCATTTGGTGGGGCCAATCTATTAATAAAGGAATATGATTTTAAAAAATACAATATCAAGGCCTCTTATGCCCTTCATGTAAACCCAGACTTTGAAGAGGGAAAACTTGTAACAAGACAAGGTCCTATAATGGCTAGCTGTAATGAGTTCACAATAGGCGTAAAGGGAAAGACTGCCCATGTTGGCTTGAGAGAAAATGGAATAAATGCCTTAAAGGCCTGTACAAATATATATCAACAAATAGAGGCAATTACTGTCTATGATTTGGACTGTAAGCATACGAATATAGTTCATGTAGGTAAGATGTCTGTTGGAGAGGTTATGAATGCAGTTCCTGAAAATGGATATATGGAGGGAACCATTAGGACCTATGATAGTAAAGACTTTGAAATTATAAGAAATAGAATGGAAGATATTTGTTCTGGTATAGGTCTGGCTAGTAGGTGTAAGGTAGACCTAGACTTTAAGGAGGGCTACCCAGCCTTATTAAATGATGCCTGTTTGTTGGAATTAGTAGAAGATGCGGCTACAAAGTCAGGAGCGATGTTTGAATTAAAGGAAGAACCCTATTTACTAGGTGAAGATTTCTCCTTCTTTTCAGAACTTGGACCAGTAAACTATACCTTTGTAGGCATCAGAAATGAGGAACTTGGATATACAAGCGGTCTTCATACGCCAACATTACAAATGAGGGAAGAGGCCTTGGTCTATGGGGTAGATTTTCTTGTTGAGATAGTAAAGTCTTATTCTAATTAGGTAGGTTGTGATTAAAATGAAAAATGCAAAATTACAAATAGACCTAAGGGCTGTATATAATAATGCAAGCAGGGTCCTAGGTGAAACAAATGGAGGTCTAATAGCAGTAGTAAAGAATAATGCCTATAACTTCGGTCTAGAAAGGGTTGTAAAAACCTTATACAAGGCTGGAGTTAGGGCCTTTGCAACTACTTCCATAAAAGAATGTGTAAAAATGAGAAAAATTTATGATGATATTACCATCATATCCCTAAATCCAGCCAAGGAATTTGATCTTTTAAGAGAGTATAGGATTTCTACAGCTATAGCAAACCTAGATTTTGTAAAAAATAATCTTGAAGATATGAAGGGTATATCATGGCACCTTGAATGGGCAGGTAGTATGAGAAGGTCAGGCTCTAGGTCCAAGGAGGAAGTACTAGAAATTTTGACTCTAGCAAGGGATAACAATATTGATATAGAAGGTATATGGACACATTTTTCCTGGGCTGATGAGTTCGATCAAGACAAGACATATGAAAGAGAAAGGGAAATTTGGACAGATGTTTTAAATGCTGCAAAAAGAGTTCATAACTTTAGGTTTATCCATGCTCAAAATAGTGCATCCTTCTCTAGAGATGGCTTGTTAGAGGACCATAGTCATGTCAGGCTGGGAATATACCTATATGGATGTCTACCTTACAAGGCTTGTCATAAAAAAATAGACCATGCAATTACCCTATCTGCAAGAGTCTTGTCTATAATCCACCTTGAAGCGGGACAAAGTATAGGTTATTGTGGTTCCTTTGTGGCCAAAGAACCTACAGACCTAGCTGTTATAAATATGGGTTATGGTGATGGCCTATTAAGGTCAAGGATCAGGGGGCAAGATCTAGAAATTAATAAAAAGAGATATCCCTTAGTTTCACTAATGATGAGCCATACAGTAGTTATTGTGGATGATAGTGTTGGTATAGGAGATGAGGTTTATTTTTATGGACATGATATACCGGTTCACGAATATACATTTAAGGGAGTAGCCAGTAATTCAGAACAAATATCTATGCTAAACCATACTAGTCTTGATGTAGACTATTTAGAAATAGATGGATAAGACAAGTATAGACTAGACCAAAAATGTAATATATGTGAGAAATTAGTAAAAAAGTATAAACTAAAAATAGGAAGTAATATAAAAAGACCCGTAAGATAAGACGGTTGGAATATAATGACAAAAAGACATATAAATAGATGTATAAATATAAATAGATATAAATATAAATATAAATATAAATATAAATATAAATAGATATAGTATTTAGAAGGGGGACAAGGATGCAATTACATGGAAGCGGAAGAATTAATTCAAGGGGTCATCTTGAAATAGGTGGATTAGATACATCTAGCCTAGTAGAAAAGTATGGAAGTCCCTTAATTATTTATGACGAAGAGTTAATAAGAAACCAGTGTAGGAGATTTCACAAAGTTCTCTCAAAGTCTGGACTTGACTACCATATTTCATATGCAAGCAAGGCCTTTATATGTAAGGAATTGGTAAGGATAATGAAGGAAGAGGATATGGGGTTAGATGTGGTATCTATCGGAGAGTTATACAATAGTCTTTCAGTGGATTTTGACTCCCATAAAATACACCTACATGGTAACAATAAGACAGAACAGGAAATAAGGTATGCTCTGGAAAGTAATATAGGTTGCTTTGTTGTAGACAGTCTTTCAGAGGTTGAAAGGTTAAACACAATAGCAGGCGAAATGGGCAAGAAGTCAAAGGCCCTTCTAAGGGTTACTCCAGGAGTAGAGGCCCATACCCATGAATTTATAACTACAGGAAACACAGACTCTAAATTTGGTCTAAACATAGATAATGGCCAGGCCAAAGAGGGTGTAAATGCTTTATTAGGGGCAGAAAATATTGACTTGATAGGACTACACTTTCATATTGGATCACAGATATTTGGCACACAAGGAAGTCAGGCTGCTATTAAGAAGGTTTTAGCTTGGCTAAAGGCCCTTAAAGATGACCTCGACTTTGAAGCCAAAATTCTAAATATAGGTGGAGGTTTTGGAATTAGATACACAGAGGAAGATGTATCTTATCCAATAGAGGACGCCCTTGAAGAAATAATTACCTGCTTAAAGGTATCGGCCAAGGACCTAGGTCTAGAGATACCACAACTGTGGTTAGAGCCAGGTAGGTCAATAGTTGGTGAAGCTGGTTATACCCTATATAGGGTGGGTACTATAAAGGAAATCCCAGGAATTAGGACCTATGTTTCTATTGATGGAGGCATGAGCGACCACATAAGGACTGCCCTTTACGGAGCCAAGTATGAGGTTGCACTTGCTAATAGGATGAATGATGAGAATCTTAGCCTAGTAACAGTAGCAGGTAAGTGTTGTGAGTCAGGAGACCTAATAGCCAAGGATGTAAAAATAGCAGAACCTAAAATTGGTGATATTTTAGTAGTAGCTTGTACAGGAGCTTATCATTACTCAATGGCGTCTAACTACAATCTTATGCAAAAACCAGCTGTAGTATTTGTTGGAGACGGTGAGGATAGGTTGGTTATAAAGAGAGAAAGTTTAGAGGACCTGATAAGAAACCAAGTTTAGAAGAGCCTGGTATATTAAAAGTTAGTATGATTTAAAGAGAGGGTATGTTTTAAGTATAAGTAGAAAATAATCAGGATAAGGCAACTCTTAAGGGATTCCTGTTAAAGTAAAGCCTTAGTTTATCTAGAGGATATGAAAATACGAAACTATGGTAAATTAGTCTTGAAAAATATATTTAATAGGTATATAATAAGTACATATAAATTAAACGGCTATGATGGAGCCTAGTAAGTGAAGTTCTGTCTTCAGAGAATGGGTGGTCGGTGTGAACCCGTGTCAAACTTTTCAGAATCTACTCCGGAGCTTCTAGTTTGAAATAGTACTAGACGTAGAACCTGCGATAAGGGTTAGAGGTGGGCTATTAATATAGTCAACTAGGGTGGTAACGCGGAATAATGACTTTCGTCCCTTATTGGGATGGGAGTCTTTTTTTATTATTAAAATACAGGACCTATTATACATCATATATTTGAAATCATACTTTTTAGTTGGGTACCAGTATTCAAAAAACAAAAAATATATTATAAAAAGAGAGGTAAGGATATGTTAGACGTAAAGAGAATTAGAGAGAATCTTGATGAAATCAAGCTTTTAATGGGTAGAAGGGGTGAAGGAGAATTTGATCCTAAGGACCTTGATGAAGTATTAGACTTGGATGACAAGAGAAAGGCTATCCTAAAGGAAGTTGAAGTCCTAAAGAATAAGTCAAATGTCGACTCTAAGAAGATACCAGTAATGATGAAAAATGGTGAAAATACTGATGAGATAAAGGCTGAACTTAAGGTCTTATCTGACAAGATAAAGGAGTTTGATGTTGAACTTAGGGAAGTAGAAGAAAAGTTAGTATATAGGTTAATGAGAATACCTAATGTGCCACATCCAGATGTACCACAGGGTGAAAGTGATGAGGACAATGTAGAAATAAGAAGGTGGGGAGAGCCGACTAAGTTTGATTTCGAACACAAGGCCCACTGGGATATAGGAACAGACCTTGATATACTTGACTTCGAAAGAGGTGGAAAGATTACTGGTTCAAGATTTACAGTACTTAAGGGATTGGGATCTAAGCTAGAAAGGTCTTTAATAGGCTTCTTCCTTGACCAGCATACTGAAAATAGCGGTTATACAGAGGTAATACCTCCTTTCATCGCCAATAGAAACAGCTTTATAGGTACTGGCCAGTTACCTAAGTTTGAAGAGGATATGTTCAAGCTAGAAGGTTTGGAATACTTCTTGGTACCAACTGCAGAAGTACCAGTTACTAACCTATATAATAACGAAATAGTGGATGTTGAAAAACTTCCAATTAAACATTGTGCCTACACTCCATGCTTCAGGTCTGAAGCCGGATCAGCTGGTAGGGATACTAGGGGTCTAGTTAGACAACACCAGTTCAACAAGGTAGAGTTAGTTAAGTTTGTTAAGCCAGAAGATTCTTATCAGGAATTAGAAACTTTGACTAACGATGCTGAAAAGATGCTACAGTTATTAGGCCTACCATACAGGGTAGTTAAGATATGTACAGGAGACCTAGGCTTTACTGCTGCTAAGAAGTATGACCTAGAAGTTTGGATGCCAAGTTACAACAGGTATGTAGAAATATCTTCTTGTTCAAACTTTG
Source organism: uncultured Peptostreptococcus sp. (assembly GCA_963520775.1). Lineage (GTDB taxonomy): Bacteria > Bacillota > Clostridia > Peptostreptococcales > Peptostreptococcaceae > Peptostreptococcus. Next base: position 20,380 of record CAUQSL010000001.1, on the reverse strand, counting down.
AAGACTTCCAGGCAAGAAGAGCCAATATCAGATTTAAGAGAGATAGAAATGCCAAAACTGAGTTTGTTCATACTCTAAATGGATCAGGTCTGGCAGTTGGTAGAACTCTTGCCGCTATACTTGAAAACTACCAGCAGGCTGATGGTAGCGTAGTGGTTCCGGAAGCTCTTAGAAAGTATATGAAGTGTGACGTAATAAAATAGTTGGGACCCTACTATACTACTTGCACAACGATGAATCTAGACAAGGAGTATAATCTCTTGTCAAATAAGATTGGTGGTAGTTTAAATCAGTAGAATATATTAAATATGAGAGAGTATGCAAAAAAACCTGTAAATTAAAATAAGTCCTTCTATGGTAAAACAATTATCATAGGAGGGCTTTTAAAATGGGAAGAAAAAAAGAATCAAGTTCAACTTACTATTGCAATTTATGAAAAAATAATTTTGAAAAAAGTCTCTTAAATCATGAATGACTGAAGATACTTTGTCTAGGTTCTGAAGGAGAGATGATACTCCTCTTTTTTTACTTTATTTTCAGTATAATTTTATCATATTGACACAATTGAAATTTTTATTTCATTTATATCTGGAATACTCCTAATTTATGAATTTTTTTATGCGTAACTTTCAAAATAATACCTTGATAAATGAAGAACACTTTATTTATGACAAAAAATACTTAAAATTATGCATTTTGAAAGTATTTTTGAGTAGGCAAATGATTTTTTTGAAATATTTATTTTTGTACTTGCAATTTAACTCTATTTATAGGATAATATTGATGTAGAATAAATTAGTAATAAATATGTTAAATTTCAGAGTTGTGATACCTAATAATAACACCTAAATAAATGTTAGCTATTGTGGTATATTATTCTGAAAAAGGGGAGGAATGACTTATTTTAGAATTATTAACAAAAATTGATGACGTTATGTACTATCCGATTTTGATAATAGTACTAGCAGTGGCAGGTATTTATTTTAGCTTTAGGACAAATTTTGTCCAGCTTAGATTGTTTCCAGAATCTATTAGAGCCGTAAAGGAAAAGCCAAGTAAAAAGGGGCAGGTATCTTCTTTCCAGGCCTTGATGGTTTCTACTGCATCTCGTGTAGGTACAGGTAATATAGTTGGTGTATCTACTGCTATAGTACTTGGTGGTCCTGGTGCAGCTTTTTGGATGTGGGTTCTAGCTATAGTTGGTTCAGCTACAGCCTTTGTAGAATCTACATTAGCTCAGATCTACAAGCGTAGGGATGAAAAGGGTGGTTGCTACGGTGGTCCAGCTTATTATATAGAGACAGCCCTAAAGAGCAAGAGACTTGCAACTATATTCGTAGTTTGCCTGGTGGTGACATATGGTTTCGGATTTAACCTTTTATGCTCTTACAACTTACAGTCTACTTTCTCAGTTTACAGCTTCTATAACCCAAGCATAACACCAAAGATTATAGGTGCAGTTATTGCCCTTGCAGTTTTCGTGTCTATCGTTGGTGGTGCTAAGCGTATGATCCGTGTAACAGAGATTTTAGTTCCATTTATGGGTGTAATTTATGTATTAGTTTCAATTGTAGTACTAGTTTTAAATATAGGGATGTTACCAGACGTATTAAAGATGGTATTTACAGATGCATTTAGTGGTAGGTCATTTGCAGGTGGTCTAGCAGGATCTTGTCTAGTATATGGTATCAAGCGTGGACTTTACTCAAATGAGGCCGGCGTTGGTTCTGCTCCTAATGCAGCAGCATCAGCAGAAGTATCTCATCCAGTTAAGCAGGGATTGGTACAGTTCTTGTCTGTATATATAGACACTATCTTAATATGTTCAGCTACTGCTTTTATGATATTAATAAGTGGTGTAGGTATAAAGGCTGATCTTGCAGGTGCTCCAATGGTACAGGAGTCATTAAAACCTATATTTGGTTCATTTGGGCCTCTATTTATAACAATAGCAATGATTATGTTTGCATTTACTACACTAATAGGTAATCTTTATTATTGTGAAACTGGTTTATCATACTTAAATGGTAATAAGAAACCTAGCGATGGATTTATGAAAATATTCTATGTGATAGCATCATTGGTGGTATTTTTTGGAGCTATTATATCAATGGATGCAGCTTGGGCCCTTGCTGATATTACAATGGGCTTGATGGCTCTTATAAACATCCCTTGCTGTGTAATCTTAGGAGGAGTAGCTATTAAGGCTCTTAAGGATTATGAAGCACAGAGAAAGGCTGGTAAGGAGCCAGTATTCCATGCACAGGCTATAGGCTTAGACCCTGAAGAGTTAGATTATTGGGAATAAAATATTTAAAATATCGATTTCCTATTGCAATTTTGTAAAAAAGATAGTAAAATTACGTTAGAGTGTTGATTAATATCGCACGAAGGGGTACACCACCGCGGGTGTAGGTTTCCTTCGTGCGTTTTTTTTTGAGAAATCTGTATGTTTACGAAAGGTGGTGTTGAAATATGGCTGTTATAAATGGTGAAAAAAAATGCCTTCAGGATACTAGTCTGCTAGAGTACTTAGATAGCCAAAAATACGATATAAACAGAATTGCTATTGAAGTAAATGGATTAATTATCAAAAGGGATAGCTATGGAGACTACATAATTAATGAGTCAGATGAAGTAGAAATAGTATGTTTTGTAGGAGGTGGTTAATATTTCTAAGATAAATAAAACGATACACAAGGGGTCTACTTATGTAATTATTGATGGTAAAAGACTAGAATATCAAGACTTATTTAAAAGAAATATAAATTGTAAAAGGGAGTTATTAAAAAAGGCAAGTGTATGTGTGTTGGGTTTGGGCGGCCTAGGCTCAAATATAGCTGTATATTTAGCAAGGTCTGGAATAGGAAAACTACTGTTAGTTGATTTTGATTGTGTAGAGCCTTCCAACTTAAATCGCCAGTATTATAGTCTAAATCATATAGGTATGAAAAAAACTCAGGCTCTGGTTGAAATAATAAGGTTGATAAATCCTTTTATAGATATAGAGACAATAGACACAAAGATAGATATCAACAATATAGATGAGATAGTAGCAGGGCAAAATATTGTATGTGAGGCTCTAGATGATCCTACAAGTAAGTCTATGCTAGTATCTGAAATATTGTCTAAATATGATGAGAAGATGGTAGTTGCAGCTTCTGGTATGGCTGGTATAGGTGACGCTAATATGATAAGGACTGAGAAAAAATTTAAAAGATTGTACCTATGTGGAGATGAAAGATCAGATTTTGAAAAAACTGATGGGATGATGGCTCCTAGGGTTAGTATATGTGCTGGTCATCAGGCTAATATAATTATAAGATTAATCATGGGACTCGAATAATAAGTTGTTAGTAGGAGAATTAATAATATTTTATGGAGGTAAGAAATATGGACGATAAGTTAATAATTGGTGGTAGAGAGTTTAACTCTAGGTTTATCTTAGGATCAGGTAAATATTCCCTAGACCTAATAGATAGTGCCATTAAATATGCGGGTGCAGAGATGATAACTCTAGCCTTGAGAAGGGCAGTGGGTGGTCAGGTAGAAAATATACTAGACTATATACCAAAGGATGTGACTTTACTCCCCAATACATCTGGAGCTAGAAATGCACAAGAAGCTGTTAGGATAGCAAGGTTATCAAGAGAGTGTGGTTGTGGAGATTTTGTAAAGATAGAGGTGATCAGGGACTCAAAATACCTGCTTCCAGACAATCAAGAAACTATAAAGGCTACGGAGCTACTAGCGAAAGAAGGGTTTATAGTTATGCCTTATATGTATCCAGACTTAAATGTAGCAAGGGATTTGAAAAATGCTGGTGCAGCTTGTATTATGCCACTTGGGTCACCAATAGGCTCAAACAAGGGCTTGTCTAGTAAGGATTTTATACAAATACTAATAGATGAAATAGACATTCCAATAATAGTTGACGCAGGTATTGGTAGACCATCACAGGCCTGTGAGGCTATGGAAATGGGTGCAGCTGCTATCATGGCAAATACTGCAATAGCAACAGCAGGCAATATACCTATGATGGCTAAGGCCTTTAAACAAGCCATAGAGGCAGGTAGACTAGCTTACTTGTCCAAATTGGGTAGGGTAATAGAAAAGGGAGGAGTTGCATCATCACCCCTAACAGGATTTTTGCAGGATTAGGAGGTGTCGTAATGAAGAGAATAAATCATATGCAGTATATGGATGGAATGGAAAAACTAGATTCTGATATTATGGATAGGGTTATAAATCAAATGGAAGCCTATGATTATAGCACATTTACAGCTAATGACGTAAGACTAGCCTTATCAAAGGAGATACTGTCACCAAGAGATTTTCAAGCACTTTTATCACCAGTTGCCCTAGAATTTTTAGAAGAAATTGCACAAAGGGCACAAAAGGATACTAGAGCCCACTTTGGAAATTCTATATATATGTTCACTCCCTTATATATAGCTAACTATTGTGAAAATTATTGTATATACTGTGGCTTTAATTCCCACAATAAAATAAAGAGATCTAAGTTGGCTCTTGATCAGGTAGAAAAAGAATTACAGGCTATCGCAAAAACAGGACTTCAAGAGATTTTGATATTAACAGGCGAGAGTAAAAAACATTCTGATATTAAATATATAGGAGAGGCCTGTAAATTAGCCAGTAGATATTTTAGTGTAGTAGGTATAGAGGTATACCCTATGAATTCTGATGAATACGCCTACTTAAATTCATGTGGGGCTGACTATGTGACGGTATTTCAAGAGACCTACAATTCAGATAAGTATGAAAGCCTACATTTGGCCGGGCATAAGAGGATTTTTCCATATAGGTTAAATGCTCAAGAAAGGGCCTTAAAGGGAGGAATGAGAGGGGTAGGTTTTGCAGCACTACTAGGTCTAGATGATTTTAGGAAGGATGCCTTTGCCACAGGTTATCATGCCTACTTATTACAACAAAAATACCCACATGCAGAGATCAGCATATCATGTCCAAGGTTGAGACCTATAATAAATAATGATAAAATAAATCCTAAGGATGTACATGAGACCCAGCTACTACAAATAATATGCGCCTATAGAATCTTCCTACCATTTGCCAATATTACAGTATCTACTAGGGAGATGGCAAAGTTTAGGGATAATATTATAAATATAGCTGCGACAAAGATATCGGCTGGTGTGAGTACGGGCATAGGTAGTCATTGCGAAGAGGCAGAGGAAAAAAAGGGCGATGAACAATTTGAAATAGCAGATACTAGAAATGTTGAAGAAGTGTTTGACGCAATAAAGGCAAAGGGTCTACAACCAGTTATGAGTGACTATATTAACCTAACTCAAGAAGGAATAAGATAAGGGAGTAAAGATGGAAAAAGCTAGGAAGAAGTTAATGATTATAAGCAATAGGAAACTATGCAAAGAAGGACTTTTAAATAGATTAAGGAAAATTTTTGATGAATACAAAAAAGGTCAATATTTAGGGGACTTTGTCATAGAAGGGCTTGTACTTAGGGAAAAAGACTTAGATAAGTATGCCTACTATAAGCTATTAAGCGATGTGTATGAGATATGTAAGACATATGGTATAAACCTATATGCTCATAAGTATTGGGATTTAGCTAAGGTCTTGGACATAAAATATATACATATGCCTATAGGTGACTTGATAAACCTAGCTAAAAATAAAGAAGAGTATAGGATTTTTAGAGATTTTTTTGAAAGGATAGGTGTTTCTACCCACTCCATAGAAGAACTAGTTGTTGCAAAAGATTTAGGAGCAAGCCATATATTCGCAGGCCATATATTTCCAACAGCCTGTAAAGAGGGGCTAGAAGGAAGGGGCCTAGACTTTTTAAATGATATGTGCAAAAAATCTAGCATACCAATATATGCTATTGGAGGAATAGGACCTGAAAAAGTAGACATGGTTATTGATAAAGGGGCACATGGGGTGGCTATGATGTCTACTATAATGGCAGGAATAGGTGAAAGAACCTTTGATGAACACGGGTCTAGTCCTAAAAGTGTAATTTGTCCTAAGCTATGTTTAAAAGATAAGGAAAGAAAATTCGAAAGAGGAGAAGAGCAAGAAATAAGCAATGAAGCAGCTAGAAATACAGAAGAATTTTACTTTATGAGTCAGGCTATACTAGAGGCAAAAAAAGCATACTGCCTAAAGGAGACACCTATAGGGGCAGTTGTGGTTCATAAGGGAGTTATTGTAGGTAGGGGATTTAACCAAGTTGAGTTGACTAAGGATCCAACTAGGCATGCGGAAATAGCAGCTATACAAGATGCGGCAAAAAAATTAGGTAGGTGGAGACTATATGATTGTCAGATGTATGTTACTATGGAACCCTGTCTTATGTGCGCAGGAGCAATAGAAAACTCTAGAATAAACACTATTCATATAGCTGCCAGTCATAAGAAGAACCACCTAGTCGAAAAACATAATAAGTTTAAGGAAGAAGTCTATATGGATAGGAAGATTGACTATAAATTTGGACTATTAGAAGAGGAAGCTAGTAAGTTATTGACATCTTTTTTTAGGGAAAGAAGACTTGAAAATAAAAGAATAACTTAATGTAAATATCAACTATTAAATAAAGGGGAAAATGAAGGGTTTTGTAATAAAACATTAACAAATTTACAATTATGTGTTATTATTTTAGTTATATAAAAGTTAATAGACTAATAAAAAACTTTTCATAGGATCTTTAATTTAGGAGGTATATAAATTTTGAAAACTTTAAGTAAGAGTATATTTCTAGCATGTCTAATATGTATTAGTACAATATATGTGAGCAGAAATATTGCTAATGCACAGGGGCAAAACTTAGTAGATAAATTTTTAGAGGATACTACTAAGGATTATATAAGTTTAAAGGGCAGTGACAGGATGGATACGTCCAGGCTTATATCAAAGATGGCCTATACTGATTCGGAAAATATTATAATAGTTGATGGGTCTAATTATGTAGATAGTATGTCTGCAATACAAGTATCAGCACACCTACAATGCCCCATATTACTAAATAGTAAAAAGGGGTTAGATAAAGACAACAAGGAAGAGATGATTAGGCTGAAGGTAAAAAATGTATACATAATAGGGTCTAAAATAAATCCAAAATTAGGAGAAGATCTGTCTACAAGTGGTTATAAGGTTACGAGTATAAGTGGAGATAGTCCATTTGACCTATCTTATAAGTGTGTAGAATTCGCAAATAAAAATGTTAGTGATAAAAAGAAGACCTTGATATTAGCTAGTAGCGAGGTTTTTGCAGACAGCCTTTCTATATCAACCTATTCTTACACAAATAGGATACCTATGTTGCTGGTAAATAAGGATATCGATGACAATACAGCCAAGTTAATTAATAGCTATGGAGCAGAAGATGTAATAGTAATTGGTGGTGAGAACTCAATAACTAAGGCGTCTATGGAAAAGATAGCCAACTCCAGGAGAATCAGTGGTCAAGACAGGTATAAAACATCTAGAATAATACAAGACAACTATTTCAAGGGAAGTAAAAATGCTCTAGTTTCATCAGGTATAACTTTTGCTGATACGGTAGCTGCCTCACCATTAGCAAGTGCTATGAAGGCTAATATAGTATTGGTAAGAAAGACTAGTGAAGAAGTTCATGATTACCATTTTAATAAAGTTATAGCGGTAGGAGGCCTGGTTAAAAAATACCTAACAGATGTAGTATATATAAATCCACATCAAGATGATGAGACTATAGATATGGGTCTAGATATCATAAGAGATGTAAGGGATGGAAGAAAGGTATACTTAATACTAATGACTGATGGAAGTATGAGCAAGGTTTATGATTTTTTAAACCATGAATTTACAAAAAGTGGAAGAAGCACCATTAGTAGAAAAGACTTTGTCTATCTAAGGAATATGGAGATGTTAAGAGCCCTTGATACCATGGGGGTTAAAAGAGAAAATATATTCTTTACTAACAACATTAATTTGAAAATTGATAAAGACACAGTTATTAAATCTATAGAAAAATTTGAAAAGAAACATGGTGAAAATTTTTCTTACAAAACTCTAGCAAAGAATGAATATGATAAGAGTGGGGGAAATAAGGACCACTTTGCCTGTCATGATGGTGTAAAAGAATTTTGTGAAAAAAATTCTAGAAACTATACTTTCTATTCATCACAACCAATGGATGACGATATAAGGATACAAGTAAGAAGACCTAATCACGAAGAGGCGGAGATATGGGCCAAGGCCTTTAGTCAATATGGTCTTACTAATCCTAGTCTAGCCCGTTATGGGGTTGGACACCTATCAGTAGGTGGTATTATTAATAGAAGAATGGAAAATTTACAAGAATTTATCGATTATAATTAAATATAGTCTTATAAAATTTGATCATATATGGTATTATTATCTAGGTAGAGATAATATGGAGAGGTGTCCGAGTGGCTTAAGGGGCTCGCCTGGAAAGCGGGTGTGTGGGAAACTGCACCGAGGGTTCAAATCCCTCTCTCTCCGCCATTAAATATGAATTAAATAAACATGAAAATATTATACAACCGTATTTTAAAGGCAATTAGCCCAATAAAAAAGCCTATGGTGTGGGACACCGTAGGCTTTTATTTGTGCAGTCATACTGCTTATATCTTAGCTAATACAATTATAACATACTTTTATTCATACTTGTCAATACTTGCTAGTAAATCAGATATTGAGTTGTATTTTATTATTAATATATGCTTCGTCAATTCATCTTAATATCAAATAATATTCTTCCACATAGCAATCATTAATTTTTATATTATCTGAAATACCGATACAATATTCTACAGAATACTTATCTTTTATATCAGTTATATTACTCATTTTTATTATTTTTTTTATATTGTTGGGCAAATCATCATACTTGATTGCTTGCAAGAAAAAATAAAAACCATCTTTATCTGCTTTTTTATTATCTGTTTTTTTATTGATAAATTTTTTTGTTTCAATTTGATTATTGAAAATTAATATAGATGAGTCAGACACAGTTGATAAATTAAACCATACAATCGAAAATCTTGTATCGTTTTTTCTTTTAAAATCTAATGTATTCAATAAAAGATTTATTATGTATATTTTTTTGTGTCCATATGTTTCATATTCCATTCTTCAAAGGAATATGGTATGAAAATTTCATCTATATTTAAGTCATTCCTCATATTATTTACCTCTAGATTTTTTTTCCAAAGTCTATTTGCAAATCTTGATTTTTTTATATAATTCACCTCTTTCTATTATCACAGTTATAGAATCTATTTAGATAATATTTTTCTATTTTCAGTGTCTATTTGTTCAGCTGTAATTAATAATTCTTCTAATTCTTTTTCATTTTTATACTTTTTACCACTAATTGCTATAGAATCATCAGTGATAACTATGTTATTATCACTATGGATCATGTATATTCTAACACAACTAAACACGAAAAATGTAAACATCTTTTTTATGATGAACGAGTTTTGATTCAGATCCGCTTGAAAGATGGATGGTCAGCCAACAAAATCGCCAAAGAAATCGGCTGTGCTCCAAACACCGTTCGTAATGAGATACGCAGAGGTACTGTCTCCTTGTATAGAGGAAATGTTAAGCGTATCAGTGACTTTGATGTAGACTATATTGCCGATATAGAAGTATTGTGTAACAGCTTGCCACGTAAAATACTAAATTATCGTACACCGGATGAAGTCTTCGAAGGTGAGCTTGACCTTATATATCGACAGACAGCTTCGTGATATGGATTTTTAGTTATCAATGTTCAACTTATTATTGCAATTTAGGAAAATGATTAAAATGCAAAAAAATAATAATTTTCATATTGACATAACAGTTAATTTATGTTAATTTGAAGCAAAGAATATTCTTAATTTTAAATTAACAAAGGAGATTAGATTGAGGTAGTATTATGTATTTAAATGACGATAATGTAGAAGAACTAAATTCTGAACTGGACTTGAGTTGTATAAGAAATCTATTGTTAGAAATAATTAAAAATAATCATGAAGATATGATTTACGATATAAATTTTATCGTTTTAGATAAAGCATTGGATTTTAAGTCATATAGAAAGATTTTTGTTGAGTTGCTGGTAGGCTATCAAAAAGAATTTATATCAAAAGGCACTATACCTAGTATAGAAGATATTCATGAAAAATTAATAAAAATAATTTCAATTAATGATTCTATTTTAGAAGGAATATCCTATTTGAATAAGGATAAATATAATTTAGATTTTACCAGAAAATTTTTATTGAAGATTAGAGAGAAAGGTGGAGAATTTACATTTTTGAAAGAAATAAAATAAACTTCTCAGAATATAAAACAGGAGACAATTAAGCCCCTTGTTTTATGCTATAATGTAGACATCAACAAGTATTAAAAAATATTGGCTCTATGTCAAATAACGTTGGTGATAATTTAAATCAACAAAATCTATTAAATTATGCGGCAGCATCCATAGCAAACTTATAGCTGTGGATGTTGCCCTTTTGTATTTTATACCTTTCCATAAGCATTATCCTTGCCTTAAAATTTCTAAAACTCCTATTCTTTGTAAGTGATATTTTCCAGTATCTCTTCAGTATTTTATAGGTTGTATAATAATTAGCGTTAGGAGAGAATTTTTTCTCTCACCAACGCTAAATATTATACAACCTAGATTTTTTAGTATCTTTTTTATTTAACTGAAATAAGATATTCTATATATTTATTGACGATATGCAATCAGAGTTTGATATTTAATAGTTAACAAAAACTGGAAATAGATTGATGTTGAACTATGTAAAACAGATTTTCTTCACTTGCATAAGGTGAATTATAACATTGCAAGAACAAGTATAGTGACAAATAAGGTTTTTATTACAAGTATAATAAATGTATTGATAACGAAGAAAAATTATAAGAGGGTCTTCTTGTTATATAGGTCTTGACAAGGTTGAAAATAATATAAAAAATTTTGGGATAAATATATTGATATTTAGTATGAATAAATATATAATTAAAGATAAGAAATATCATATTTAGAAAGGAGTTGTTTTATGAAAAAAAAATCTAGTTCATATGCAAAGGGATTATGGTTTCCAGACTCAATATAGGGAGGTTGAAAATATGATAAGAAGCGTGATTAAGCGAAGCATATGTAATAAAAATTTCATTTTGTTGCTCGTATTTAGTATTGTATTGGGAATAGAATTCCTATCTAAGACTGGAAGTTACAAAAATTTTGGAATATGTGCCTTTGTACTTACAGGTCCAGATACCTATAAGTCAGAAATGTCATTCTTATACTATATTTTTAATCCCTTATTTATCTCGATAGTGGCTTCGAAGGCATTTTATGAGGATATGAATAGTGGTCTTTATGAGTGCCTAATAAATAGAGAGGGTGGAAGAAAAAAATACTTTCAAAAGATGTATATTTCTTCCTTGATAATGGGAGGTATAGTTTCTATACTTCCTATTTTAATAGTAATGGTATTTTTGATGACGAATGTGCCGTATATACCGAGTGATTTATTTGCACTCGTAAAAAAGACAAATCTATTTACTGCCTTTGTCAATTCTAGTCCTACTATTTATATATTATTATCCATGATTCCATTTTTTATTTATGGTTGTATGATAAGTGCAATTACAATGGTGTCCAAAGTGTATATAAATAGCAACAAAAATATTGGGCTAATGATACCATTTCTGATAACAGTGTTTATAGAATTTTGTGGTACATTTTTTTATGATATAAAGCTATTTCATATAATGAATTACTTCAACTCAAGTTTAGAGAGTATTCCTGGGATCATAGCTTTTATTTTGTGCCCCTTGGTGGTCATGACTTTTTTGTATAATAGGAGAGTAATAAAAGATGATCTATTTTAAGAAGAAGGAACTTTTACTAACGGCGATTATACATGTGGTTATGGTGAGTCTCATACTATGGTACTATTACAAATCAGACTATGCATTTTCACTGCAAGATGCAAACACAAGCTTGAAAGATTTACTTGTAAATACCTTATATCAAATTAGAGATAAGAGTATAATGTTTTCTCTTATCTTTCTAATATATATACTCTATGCTGGTAAAAGACTCGGTATTATAAACACTGAACTGATATCTAGGGTATCGAGAGAAAACATCTATGAAGATATGATAAAAAAATTAAGATGGTTGACATTGATATTTTTGTTAATCAACCTTGTGGTCATTATATTGTTTACGAGGTTGGTTTTGATTGATATAACTTTTCTTGATATAGTAGAACTCATTTTACCTAGTGTATTTACTATTATATTTTCGTCATATTTGTCTGGTTTAGTATATTTTTGTTTAAACAATATTTTTAAAAATAAAATAATATCGGCAGGTGGAGTAATAGGAGCTAACTTTTTGTATGTGATTATACGCACAGGGACACTTATAAATAATATCGAGAGCTTGCCTGTTTTTCAAACGACAAGTATTAGCATAATAATGTGTATTTTTTTGATATTTTTATTGGAAAGTATACTCAAGAAACTTGTATTTGAAAAGGAGATACTATAGTGGGGGGTAAAATGCGAATAAAATTTGATTTTTCTATTTTTATAGCTTCCTTACTATTATTGATGATTGTCTTATACAGTATGAGTAGCTATAGTTTTAATAGGAGTGTAAATGACATATATTATTTAGATTATGATGGGAGTTTTTTCTTAAGAGTTAGGGAGAATATTTTTATAGCCAGTCTGCTCTTTTTAAATATACTAATTAGTCATTACATGCAAAAGAGGACTATTGATTCAGGTAATATGTACAAGTATGTTAGAAATAGAAATATAGGAAGATATTATTCTAAACATATTTCATATACTCTCGTATATTCACTTTTGTTTGTGGCAGTAATAAATTGCATATTGTTTATATGTATGGGAACTGTGGATTTAGGGAGAGGCCTCTTATCCATGATATATTTATTATTATTTATTTCAATGATAAATATGCTAATCAGCATACTGATAACATGCAGGATTAACGACAATTACTGCATTGGCCTTCCATTTCTTATATCCATGTCCATAAATTCAGAAGTATTTTCTGGAATATTTTCTCAAGAATTTGTAAAATCAAAAGTACTCATATATTGCCTAGCATGTCTAGTAATACTTATAATTTTAGTTCTGATTAATAGGGTGGTTCTTGGTAGAAGGGAGTTTTATTGATGAATTACATAGAAGTGAATAACTATACTAAGATAATAAAAGGAATGACTGTCTTGGATAATGTTAATTTGACACTGGAAAAAGGTAGCTTTTCTCTGATAGTTGGTAGCAATGGTTCTGGAAAAACAATGTTGTTGCGTGCACTTTCCGGATTGATATTTCCGACGAGTGGAGAAATTTTGATAGATGGCAAAAAGATGATATTTAACGAAAAATTTCCTGTAGATATTGGGATTTGTATAGAACAAAATGGTATGCAATCGAATATTTCTGGTTTTGAAAACCTTGCTTACCTGGCCAATATAAATAAAAAAATAGGCGAGGAAGACATATTAAAATATATGAAAATATTTGATATTTATAAGTATAAGGATATGAAGTTCAAAAAATATTCTCTTGGAATGAAAAAGAAATTGGCTCTGATTCAGGCTGTGATGGAAAATCAAGACTTGATGATTTTTGACGAACCTTTGAACGGATTAGATGAAAAAAGTATTTATGCGTTTATCAAGCTTTTGGAGGAGGAAAAATCTAAAGGTAAGACAATAATAATTGCCACCCACAAACAAAATATATTTGAAAATATTCTGGATAAGGTGTTTGAAATGAACGATGGTAAATTAAAAAGGGTAGATGGGTAATCGCTATGAAAAGATTAAAAAAATATTTTCTAATAATCATGGCTGTGGTGGTCATATTAGCATATGGGCATAGGGTGTATAGCGTCAATAAGGAATACAAAAACAAGTACTTGGTTGAAGATGTATTAGTAAAAAATAATTCAGTTACCCAAATTTCAAAGTACAAATGCTTGGTAAGTGAAGCAAGTTTATATAAGGGCAAGATCATGAAGAAATTTGTTGAAGATAATAAAAACAAGTTTGCACTTTTAAATCCAAGTGAATACGATGAGGATTTTGATATAGTGGGCATTTTATATGTCAAAATGAGAGGGGTAGAGGGTATCAAGTCTAAATTAGTCTTGAAGGTAGGTCAAGTAGCCAAAGAATCCCCTATAAGCAATACAGGGGAGTTTTGCTATGAATTAACAGGACAAGAAATAGATATTTTAAAGGAGAAGGGTGTAATGCTTGGAGATTACGCCTACTTATTTGGTGACGGATATGATTCAGGAAAGGAGAATAGTTATTTCGGATTCTATGAGGGTAATAAAAGGTTTATTTTTAAATTAGATCCAGACTTTGTATATGAAGTAAGATGAATATTAATAGTGGTGGATATGAGTGTATAAATTGCATTTTTTTAATTAATTTAATTGAATAAGAGGTTAATACTAACATAAAAATAAAATATTGAATATTCATCTTGTATATGTTATCATTAGTTATATATCGACTAATTGATGTCAGGCGATTAAAATTTACAAAAGTAAGTTTCATCTTAATGGTTAACGAAGATTTAAATGTAGGTATGTTAATCAATAATTAAATTAATTTTGGTTATAATTTTGCTGTACTAGACGGGGAGTTAGCGGTGCCCTGTAACTCGCAATCCGCTTTAGCGAGGTTGAATTCCATCCAGAGGCATGTTGTCTGTGGTGCAGTCTTGTGCAAGTAGTGTTGATGTATGGGTCCCAAGCAATGCAAGCCCATAAACCCCGTCAGGTTCGGAAGAAAGCAGCGGTAAGTGGTTACTTTCATGTGACTTGGGGATGCCTGTAAGGAGCCAACTACACAAGTAACGGCTGTAGGCACTTGTCAAAGGATGGTGTGCAGTTTAAACATATAAACTTACAATCCCATTAAAGGGGTTGTTATTTTTTTGGAGGTATATTATGCACAAGGCCTTGTACAGGGAATATAGACCACTAGTATTTGATGATATAATAGGTCAGGAACATATAGTCAAGACTCTTAAAAATCAAATAAAAGATAACTCTATGAGTCACGCATACTTGTTTTGTGGGACTAGGGGAACTGGTAAGACCACGACTGCCAAGATACTTTCCAGGGCCGTTAACTGTCAAGTTGATAGTAAAGACCACCCTTGCAATGAGTGTCCAACCTGTGTGTCCATACTCGACTCATCAAACTTGGATGTAATAGAGATAGATGCTGCTTCTAACAATAGTGTAGATGATATAAGGGAATTAAGAGATACTGTAAAGTACACTCCAGCGAATTCTAAGTATAAGGTATATATAATAGACGAGGTTCATATGCTATCACAGGGGGCCTTTAATGCTCTTTTAAAGACCTTGGAGGAACCACCTTCATATGTAATCTTTATACTGGCAACTACGGAGCCAAATAAGATTCCTGCAACAATCCTATCAAGGTGTCAAAGGTTTGATTTTAAGAGGGTATCCGTAGAAGAACTTATGGATAGGATGAGACTAATATGTCAAAAAGAAGATATAAGTATTGATGAAGATGCACTTAGGATAATAGCTAGAAATGGACAAGGGTCTGTCAGAGATTCTCTTAGTATATTAGACAAGTGTCTGTCCTTTGGAGGCTCTACTCTTACTGGAAATCAAGTGATAGACTTGTTAGGTGGTACAGACCCAGACCAGTTATTTAAAATAGCCAAGTCAATCATAGAGTCGGATGTGTGCAAGTCTATGGAAATGATAGATGATTACTTTATGTGGGGTAAGGATTTAAGACTTTTAGTAGAAGATATTACAGATTTTTTCAGGACCTTGATGATGATTAAGATTTTTGGACAGGCTGGATCGTTAGTAGACCTAAGCAAAGACCAAGTTGATTCTTGCAGGGATTTGGCAGATAAGGTAGAGACAGAAGAAATTATAAGGATTCTAACAATATTATCTGAACTTATTGATAAACTTAGGTTATCTAGTAATCAGAGAATGACCTTAGAAATATATATAATGAAGTTGTCATCACCAGCCATGGACCAGTCAGATAAGGCCCTAGCCAAGAGACTAGAAAAGCTTGAAAAGTTGGTTGAAGATGGTATGATAAGTATAAATGCCACTATATCACCTGATATGGTAGGCCAAGTCAATTTATCTCAGTCAAGTAATCAAATATTAGGACAGGAAAAGCAGGACAAGTTAATAAATTCTGGTATAGATAGTTTAGATAATTTTGATATAATAGATGATGAAAATCTAGTTTTGATCAATGAAAAGTGGGATAAGTTCTTAGATAAGATGAAAGAGGATAAGAAGATGCCTCTTAGAGCCTTTTTGATTCAAAAGCAAGGTCTAACATACAAAAATGATAAACTATATATTATCATGGATGACAAGTTTGAATTTGCTATAGAAAGGTTGGAAGAGCCTGCCAATAAATCTTATATTAAAGAGGCCTTATCTAAAGTATGTGGAATCAAAATTGAGATTGAATTCATTAAAGTTTCCGATGCTAGTAAAATAGAGTTTGATAAGGAATACATTAGCGAAGAAGAGAAAAGTCCTGAAGAATTATTGCTACAAGATGTGCTAGGGGATACCTTGGAAATAAAGGACAAATAAGTAGATATGGATTTAGTAGGCAATATTGATATTATAGTATAAATAAAAAAATAAATGATAGAAATTTAGGAGGAAAAATCAATGGCTAAAAAAGGTGGATTTGGCGGAGGAATGCCAGGTGGAATGAATATGAACAATTTATTAAAACAGGCACAAAAGATGCAGGCTGATATGCAAAAGGCCCAAGAAGAACTAGAGGCTAAGGAATTAGAATCTTCTGTTGGTGGTGGAGCAGTAGTTGTAAAGGTAAACGGTAAGAAGGAAGTTGTGGCAATAAATATCAAGCCTGAAGTAGTTGATCCAGATGATGTAGAAATGCTAGAAGACCTAGTTATGAGTGCTGTAAACCAGGCCATGAGAGAGATAGATGAATTACAGAAGTCTCAAATGGGTAAGCTAACAGGTGGTATGAACCTACCTTTCTAGTTTGCTAGTTAGGATATAGAAAGTGATAAGAGATTATGGAGAATTATAGCGAGCCGATTGATAGGCTTATAAATGAATTTTCAAAGTTACCAGGAATAGGAAGGAAGACAGCCCAGAGGTTGGCCTTTCACGTGATAAATATGGATATAAAGGACGTGACAGGCCTATCCAAGGCCCTGGTAGACGTAAAAAATGAAATAAAGTATTGCAGTGTTTGCTGTAATATTTCTGACACAGAGGTCTGTTCCATATGTGCCAATAGTCATAGGGACCAATCGACAATTTGTGTAGTAGAGGATCCAAGGGATGTGGCAGCTATGGAGAGGACCAAGGATTATAGCGGTCGTTACCATATTTTAAATGGGGTTATATCTCCTATGGATGGAATTGGACCTGATATGCTGAATATCAAGGAATTAATTTCAAGATTGGGAGATGGAAGCGTCAAAGAAATAATAATGGCAACAAACCCTACTATAGAAGGTGAGGCTACAGCCATGTATATTTCAAGGCTAGTAAAGCCAATGGGAATCAAGGTTACTAGGATAGCCCACGGTCTACCAGTAGGTGGTGACCTTGAGTATGCGGATGATGTAACTATATCCAAGGCCCTAGAGGGAAGAAGAGAGATATGATGGACCTAGACCAGGAGTTGGAGATAGCACTGGCCTGCATAGACCAACATAGCTTAAACCTTAAGAAGAGGACGGGCGATATGGCTAATGAATATGATGAAAACAAGGCCCTGGGACTGGTAGTCAAGAAGAGACACAACCAGACTAGGGCAAAGAAATCGGGCAGGACTTCCAGATACAAGAGGGTCAATGATACCAGTGTATTTAGGAATAATGCCAGAAACTTTCAATATGATTATGAAGAGGACTACTATGAGCCTCACAATAAAAAGTAGTTAAACTTTAGGATGTAGATACAATGCCAGATATTAAGCTTGTGATTTTAGTGTATAGTATATTAATAATAGCCGTAAACAAGTTGGTTTCTCAAGACAATCCATACTATAAGATTATAAATTATGTGGTGCGTGGGATAATACTGGTTTTGTCTGCTATACTTATCTGCAGTAGGTTTCTCAACAACTAGTAGGCTATCATCAATTTTAAATCTACTAGGTGTATAAGAGTATATATGGAAGTTTTTAGATTTAGTAAAAATAATAGCGTTGATAGGGAAAATTAATTCTCTTTCAACGCTATTTTATATTTATAAGGGATATGTAGACCAGGCCTTAAGGATAATGCTTTTACTGATCATCATACTGTTTTCTATCTTAGTCAATAGGTTCTCCTTCAAGTGTATAGACTGGTAGTCAACATTTGACCTATCAAAGATATCTAGGGCTAGTTGTGCTATATTTTCAGCAGAGTTTAGTTTTTTAATCAGCCTAATATTGTCCTTCATCCTTTCAAGTCTTTCAGGGTTGTCAAGCAAGACTTTTACAACAGACTTAATGGAGAATTTCTTAGTAGTCCTGATGGCTACACCACAGTTGGTCAAGAAATCTAGATTTTCACCCTCCTGACCAGGTATAAAGTATGGTATGACCATAGGGACATCCTTTAAAAGGGCCTCCGTAGTAGTCAGACCGCCTGGCTTGGTGATTAAGATATCTACAGATGGAAGAATATCATTCATGTTATTTGTAAAACCAATGACCTTAATACTTATATTGCCATCATAGGTTTTAATTCTTCTTAATAAGGACTCTCGAAGATGTTTGTTTCTACCAGTAATAACAAGAATTTGAAAATCTCTGTCAATCCTACATAGATCATCAAGGCTTCCTTTTATATTACCGGCACCAAAGCTTCCACCCATAAGAAGAATAGTTTTCTTATTTGGGTCTAGCCCTAGTTCTTCTAAAACAAGATTTCTAGGTCGGCTCTCCATAAATCTTTTTTCTACAGGTATGCCAAAGGGCATGATTCTAGATTCTTCAATACCATCTTCTATAAGCAGTTCCTTCACGTATTCATCACCACATATATAATAGTCGATTTCGTTTTGTAAGTAGGACTGATGGGCAGTATAGTCAGTCAATACTGATATAAGGGGAGGGAAGTTATATTTTTCTTCGTTCGTTTTACTTACAAATTCAGAAAATTCACTGTCCAATTCATCGCCTCTTGCCCCTCTTTTTAATCTACTAAGGGCTACTAGGGGAAATGCGTGTGTCCCTATTATTAAGTCTGGCTCTTCATCCAAAATCAGTTTTTTGAACTTCCTAGCCAGTATAAGAGCTAAGGGATTACTCTTAAATTCGTTAACAGCAAAAAATTTCTTGTCTGACAGTCTATAGATACGACCATATGCTGATGGAGTATACTTTGCCGACATTTCGTAACCCTCAGATATTAACTTATCTATAGCAGAACCAACCAACTTAAAACTATCAATAATTGTACATTCTATATTATGACCCCTATAGGCCCTTTTTTCAAGCTCTTCAACAATGGCTTTAGCAGCCCTATTGTGGCCTCCTCCTGTGGAAGCGGTCACTATTAATACCTTTTTCATATTAATACCTCCTTGTCACATAAAAATTATAACAAAAAAGACAAATAGTAGAAGTACTTTAACAGAAAAATAATATATTCTTAAGACAATCTTTATAATTAGATAGATGTATCGTATAATAAGTTTAGAAATTTTAAATAACTTTCTATAAATTAGAGACCGTCAAAGCAAGATTCAATAACAAGTATACATTGCAGACTGTCAAAGCAAGATTTAATAACAAGTATATATTGTAGACTGTCAAAGCAAGATTTAACAACAAGTATATATTGTAGACGGTCAAAGCAAGACTTAATAACAAGTATACATATGAGAAATTGTTAAAGCAAGATTTAATAATCTATCTGTAATAAACGAAGCACACTTGATAATGGGTTTGTAGGAAAATATAAAAGAAAGCCTATAAGTATAATACAGTAGTCACAAAAATTTACGGGTAAATATGTGACATGTAATGGGTAGCTTATTAAAAAAACTATAATGATGTAAATTTTTCTTAAAAAATCCCTTGACTTTTAGGGGCAACTTTGATATTATAATACTTGTTCAAAACAGTAGTGATTGAAATAAGCCTTGACTAGGCGAGGTCGTAATACGGCTCATTGGTCAAGTGGTTAAGACTCCGCCCTCTCACGGCGGCAACAGGGGTTCGAATCCCCTATGAGTCATAATTTTATATGCGGGTGTAGCTCAATGGTAGAGTTCTGGCCTTCCAAGCCAGCTGTG